>JAKSIZ010000050.1 GCA_024398515.1 Bacteroidaceae bacterium
AAGAGCGATGTGGTGGTTGCGGCTGCGCGTTATGAACTTGTTCATATAAGCACAGGCGGAACCACCACATCAAGGCTGCTCAAAGGCAGACCACACATAATGAAATGTATTTTTTTCTTATATAACACTTGTTTTGCGAGCGTACTAAAAGCTTTTAGACTTTAGACTTTAAACTATAAACTATAAACTTTTATTTCTCCATGTGTTTATATTTGTCGTAGCGCAGGGCGGCTTCTTTCTGGCTCTGGGCAAAGAGTCGGTCGGCGTTCTCAGGGAACGTGCGACGCAGCGATGCGTATCGCACCTCGCCGTCGAGGAAATCTACAAACGGCATCGTTGGAGCTTTCGAGTCAACCTGAAGGCGTTGTTCCCTGCGAGGGTCGTAACGATAGAGTATCCAGTAGCCACTGTCAACGGCACGCCGCATCTCCTTCTGCACGTTCTGCATACCAATACATAGTCCATGAGAGGCGCATGGCGAGTAGGCAATAACGATCGACGGTCCGTCATATTCCTCAGCTTCGCGTACTGCCTTTATGAGTTGTGCCGGATCAGCACCCATTGCCACCTGTGCGACATAGACATTTCCGTAGGTCATGAAGATTGCGCCAAGGTCTTTCTTGCAACTCTTCTTGCCTGAGGATGCGAACTTTGCAACGGCTCCCATTGGGGTTGCCTTGCTGCTCTGACCACCTGTATTTGAGTACATTTCGGTATCGACAATGAATACATTTACATTTTCACCGCTTGCTATGACATGGTCAAGTCCGCCAAATCCTATGTCGTATGCCCATCCGTCGCCACCGTACATCCAGAAGGTTTTCTTTGCAAACAGGTCACGCGAGAGCAACAATTCGTTAGTCTCGGCGGTGTTGGCTTGTTGAAGTTTCTCAATCAATGCGTCGGAAGCACTGCGTGAAAGCTGCAAGTCATCGAACGAGTTGAGATATTTTTCGCAAGTCTGCCTCATATCGGCATCGGCACTAAGGGCAAATGCTTCAATCTTTTCGCGCAAACCGTTGCGACGCTGACGCATGGAGAGGAACATGCCAAGGCAGAACTCGGCATTGTTTTCAAAAAGACTGTTCGACCATGCAGGTCCGAATCCACGACTGTTTGTGGTGTAAGGGATGCCTGGCATTGCTGCTCCCCACGCTTGAGAACAGCCGGTAGCGTTTGCCCAGAAGATGCGGTCACCAAAGAGTTGCGTCAGGAGTTTGGCGTATGGCGTCTCGCCACAGCCGGCACATGCTGCCGAAAACTCAACGAGTGGCTTACGGAATTGGCTTCCCTTTATGGTGTAGGGGTCAAATATATCTTCTTTTTCAGGCAAGGAATCAACATATTTGAATAATTCCTTATTCTCATCAGTGCTGACGAAAGGCTGCATTGAGAGTGCCTCAGACGGACAAGAAGCGGCACAACTACCGCAACCTGTACAGTCGAGTTCCGACACAACGATAGAGTATTGCAGTCCCTTTGCCTTGCCAATAGCAGGTTTTGTGAGAAGTCCAACAGGTGCATTTGCCGTCTCTTCGTCAGTCAACAAGTAAGGACGAATGGCAGCATGAGGACATACAAGTGAGCATCGGTTGCACTGAACGCACTTGTCAACGTCCCACTTTGGCACG
Organism: Bacteroidaceae bacterium; assembly: GCA_024398515.1. GTDB lineage: Bacteria > Bacteroidota > Bacteroidia > Bacteroidales > Bacteroidaceae > Prevotella. The sequence goes on from JAKSIZ010000050.1 coordinate 1,632, forward strand.
TTGACGGCAATACCACGCTTTTCGTATGCCGAGAGACCGAGTTTCACCGTGCCATCCAAATACTTGGAGAAGATGCTTACAGGCAACGAGTCGCCCTTCTGATGGTTTACAGGAATGAGCATCTTGCGTATCTTTCCAGGCAGATAAGAGAGGTCTTCTTTCGGATCATCGGGCAGATTTACCCATGTTGGATCGACGTCAATCCTCTGCACTTCGTTTGCTCCGCACTCTATTGCCTCAATGTTTCTACAAACAACCTCCTCGCCTTTTGCGAAATATGTTGTCCTTGCAGCTTCTTTCATAGCTTCAAGGGCAACGGTCTTGTCCATGATTCCAGTCACGGCAAAAAAGGCTGCCTGAAGTACAGTGTTAGGATGATTGCCCAAACCAAGGCGAACAGCAATGGAAGTAGCGTCGATGACGTATAGTTTTATATCTTTCTGTGCAAGAGTTCTCTTGACTTCGTTAGGCAGCCAGGCATAGAGTTCTTCGCCCTGTTTGTTGCAGTTGATGAGAAACGAACCTCCGCGTTTCACCTCGGAAACGATGTCGTAAAGCCCGATATAACTTTGGCAGTGGCAAGCAATAAAGTCGGCTTTCTTGACATAATACGAACTTTCGATAGGTTTATTGCTGAAACGCAGGTGCGACTTAGTCACGCCAAACGATTTTTTTGCATCGTATTCAAAGTATGCCTGGCCATACATTCCGTCGTGTTCGCTGACAATGTGCACGGTGTTTTTGTTTGCACCGACAGTTCCATCGCCTCCAAGTCCCCAGAACTTGCACGCATAACATGAACTTGCGGCATTGAAATCAACCTCTGGGAGCGAAAGGAATGTCACGTCGTCATTGATACCAATAGTAAAACTATTCTTTGGATTCTCTGATGCAAGGTTTTCAAATGTAGCAACAATCTGTCCTGGATCAGTGTCTTTTGACGACAATCCGTAGCGACCACCGATAACAAATATGTCTTTCTTTGCCTGTGATAGTGCTGTGCAAACATCTTCGTACAGCGGTTCACCCGTGCTTCCTGGTTCCTTAGTACGGTCGAGAACAGCAATTCTCTTTACCGTCGAAGGCATTGCATTGAGGAAATACTCAACACTGAATGGGCGATAGAGATGAACTTGTATGAAGCCCGTCTTCCTTCCTTGCCCGTTAAGATGGTCAACAGCCTCTTTAACCGTACCGGCAACACTGCCCATGGCAATGATGATGTCGGTTGCATCCTCTGCACCATAATAATTAAATAGGTGGTAGTCGCGTCCCGTTATCTTGTTTATCTCGCAGAAATAATCCTCTACAATCTTTGGCAGAGCATCGTAATGAGGGTTGCTTGCCTCGCGTATCTGGAAGAAAATGTCAGGGTTCTGCACCGTGCTTCTCATCAGCGGATGCTCAGGATTCAAGGCATGATCGCGAAATCTTGCGAGTGCTTCCATGTCCATAAGGCTGCGGAGTCGCTCGGTGTCAATCATTTCAACGGTGTTTATTTCGTGCGAAGTGCGGAATCCGTCAAAGAAATGCATGAAAGGCGTTGAACCTCTGACTGCTGCAAGATGAGCCACGGCAGCAAGGTCAACGACCTCTTGCACACTACTGGTACAAATCATAGCGAAACCAGTATTACGGCATCCCATGACATCGGAATGGTCACCGAATATACTCATGGCATGAGTGCCGACAGTGCGTGCTGCGACATGCAACACAACTGGCAATCGTTCGCCTGCAATGCGATGTAGCACTGGTATCATCAGCATCAGTCCTTGGCTCGAAGTATAGCTCGTTGCCAATGCACCTGTCTGTGCAGCACCGTGAACTGCACCAATAGCACCTGCCTCGGACTGCATTTCGGTAAGCGTAACGGTCTGCCCGAACATGTTTTTCCTTCCACGTGCCGACCAGTCATCGGTATGTTCTGCCATTGGCGAAGAAGGGGTAATCGGGTAAATTGCCGCTATTTCGGTAAAATCGTATGCTATGTTGGCTGCTGCCTCATTTCCATCAAGTGTAACCAGTTGTTTCTTCATTACAATGTCTCTATAAATTCAATTTCTTTACAGCGTCTTCACGCATTTTATATTTCAACACCTTACCCGCTGCATTCATCGGGAAAGAGTCAGTAAATTCAATGTATCTCGGCACTTTATGTCTTGCTATGTGTGCCACCATGTATTCTCGCATCTCATCCTCCGTCATTGTCTCGCCGTCTTTTAGGATGATACAAGCCATGGCTTCCTCGCCATATTTCTTGTCGGGAACGCCAATCACCTGCACATCCTTTACCTTAGCGTGGGTGTAAATGAATTCTTCTATTTCCTTTGGATAGATGTTTTCACCGCCACGGATTATCATATCCTTCAAACGACCAGTGATGCGATAATTGCCATTTTCATCTCTGCAAGCCAAATCGCCAGAATGCAACCAACCGTCAGCATCAATGGTTTTGGTGGTCTCTTCCGGCATCTTGTAATAACCCTTCATTGTATTATAGCCCTTTGAACAGAATTCTCCATTCGTCCCATCAGGCACTTCAAGTCCTGTTTCTGGGTCGATTATTTTGCATTGCACGTTTGGCATATCATAGCCTACGGTATCGCAACGCACATCAAGAGTGTCTGTCCACGACGACATTGTATTCGCCGGTGCAGATTCCGTCTGTCCATAGACGCTGAGAATGCCTCTCATGTTCATCTCGTCAGGTTGTGCGGCACGTCGCATCAATTCTGGTGGACAACCCGCTCCTGCCATAATTCCTGTACGCATATACGAGAAATCCGTCTTACGATAGTCTGCATGGTTGAACATTGCTATAAACATTGTAGGCACTCCATTGAAACATGTTATGTGCTCTTGGTTTATGCAAGCCAGCGATGACTTTGCCGAGAAGTATGGCATTGGACACATCGTTGCTCCATGTGTCATTGATGACGTCATCGAAAGCACCATGCCAAAGCAATGGAACATCGGTACTTGTATCATCATCCTGTCTGCCGTTGACAATCCCATGCGGTCGCCTATCGCTTTGCCATTGTTGACTACATTGTAATGTGTCAGCATGACGCCTTTCGGAAATCCTGTCGTACCTGATGTATATTGCATATTGCACACATCGTCAACCTTTACCTCATCAGCCATTCGTTCTACTATTTCAAGCGGAACAAGTGTCTTTCTTGCCATGGTTTCATCAAACGTAAGGCAACCTTTCTGACGGAAACCGACAGTAATGACATTGCGAAGGAATGGCAATCGCTTGCAATGCAAAGGTTTTCCTGCTTCGCTGGTCTTCAGTTCGGGGCAAAGTTCGTTTATTATCGTCTTATAACTTGAATCCAGCACCTTGTCAATCATCACAAGTGTATGTGTGTCCGACTGCGACAACAAGTATTCTGCTTCATGCGATTTATATGCAGTGTTCATTGTTACGAGCACTGCACCAATCTTTGTTGTTGCCCAAAACGAGATATACCATGCTGGTATGTTTGTTGCCCAGACGGCAACCTTGTTTCCTGGTCGTACTCCAAGCGAAACCAAAGCTCGGGCAAAATCGTTCACGTCATCGCGAAACTCACTGTATGTGCGTGTATAATCAAGGGTTGTATATTTGAAACAATACTGATCAGGGAACTCGTACGCCATTCGGTCGAGCACTTTTGCAAAAGTCATGCGGATGAGTTCATCTTTCTTCCAAACATAATACCCCGTTCCGTCATGGTTTGGGTAAAGGTCAACTTTCTTGTCATTGTCACGTTCAAAGCGACGCATATAGTTTTCGAAATGCGGAAAGATGATGTCCTTCGACGTAATATCGTCCATCCATTCAGGTTTCCATTCGAGCGAAATGAAGTTGTCGTAGTCAATAGACCTCAACGCATCCATCACCTCCTTAACTGGAAATGTTCCTTCTCCTATCAGATTATATGTGTCGGCATCGTTGCTGTCGCGCAGGTGAACATGCTTTACGTATGCTCCAAGGTTCTTTATCGACTCAGCCGGACTTTCTCCTTTGTCGCGATAAGGGTGATGCACATCCCACAACACAGCCAACTGGTCGCTGGCAAACTCGTTGAGCAAGTCGCGCAACAGTGCTGTATCTGCATAGATGCCACTTGTCTTTACAAGTATCTTTACATTTTTCTCCCCTGCCACTGGTATCAGTGCCATGAGGTTTTGCCTTATTATTTCCGGATTATTCTCTTTTGCAAAAACCGAAACGAAAGGCGAATGCATGCTCGATGCCAAGCTTATAAGATTGTTCATCTCGGCAATCATCTCCTTGTCAGGGCAACTTATATCGTTTGGAGTGTCAAAACAAGGTATCTTCTTCCCCTTCTCCCTCAGTTCACGATATGAACGACTGATGGAATACTTATTGAATGGTTCGCCTACATCCGTGAAGCGATGTGCCTTATATACGTTATACACCTCGATTCCCTCGAAGCGCATCTCACAGGCACTTTCCAGTATCTCATTCCATGAGAGTTCTTTCCATCCACGTGTAGAAAACGAAAGTTTCATGCATCTACCTCCTCATACACTATTTTATTCACTGCACTGAGGTATGCCATTATGCTTGATGCGACGATGTCGCGCGAGATACCTCTGCCGGAATAAACCTTTCCTTCATATCGCAGCCTCACGATAGCCTCACCCATTGCCTTGCTACCCTCTGATACTGACCGTATCTGAAAGTCGTCGAGTTCATACTGTCCACCGATGAGTTTGCCTATGGTTATAAACGCAGCGTCGATAGGACCGTCGCCTATGCTCACACCTTCCAGCACTTCTTCGCCCTTGCGCAGTATCAGATGGCACGTTGAAGTGATGACATTTCCCGAATTGATGATATAGTTTTCAAGCTTATACGTCTGCGGCACTTGGAATGCAACCGATGCTATGATGGCATCAAGTTCCTTCATCGATACCACCTCATTCTTCGATGCAAGGCTCAGGAATGCCTTATACACATTCTGACCATCCTCATCGTTAAGCTCATAGCCCAACTGCTGAGCCACCTTCAATACCGAATGTATGTCGTCGTTGAGCGACAACTGCAGTTCCTGTTCCTCATTTTTTGCACCATCAAGCGACGACAATGGCTTCTTCCTGTCAACCTCACAAAGGTTCTTTATCTGTTGCAGGATGCGCGCCATCTCTATTTGCTTCACGTCGCACTGCACCATGCAAACGTCTGTCCTCAGTGTCAATATCTTTACAAATCGTTTCAACGACGTTGTCACGCTTCCGTACGATGTGGTCTTAATCTCGTCAACGCCTGCTCTCACTGCTGCAATAGCGCAGTTGTCGGCCATGTACATTTCGTTTGAGCACCTTACGCCGAGCTTTACGCTTTCAGGCAGATGCTTGCGCAATTCGCTTATTTGATTGAAGAACTCATAGTCGAACAGCACTCCAGCCGTGTCGTACACCGATATTGTCGTTGCGCCATTCTCCACTGCAGTGTCTATTACCTGCGTCAGGAAGTCCTGCTCACTACGCCCAAAGTCCTCGGCAACAAACTCCACATCGTCGCACACGTCGGCACATCTCTTTACAAAGTCGCCTACCAATGCCAGCATTGCCGATGGTTTCTTATGGCAGACATACTCCATCTGCACCGTACTCACGGGCATCGACACCTGTAACCTCTTGTGCTTACAATCCTTCAGGGCTGCTACTGCGTTGTCGATGCTACTGACATCGTTTATATCGACCGTGACGCATACCGTACTGTTCCTTATTGTTGTTGCAAGCGATTTCACCATCAGTTCGTCCTGCTTGCCATTCTTCAAAGCACCTGTCTCGATAACCGACACTCCAAGACGCTCCAACAACTTAGCCAGTTCTATCTTCTGGCGGAAAGTCAGGGCTTGTGCAGCGGCGGCGCCCTCGGCGATTGTCATTGTAATGTCAGAAACTATTATCTTCCTATTCATTCCTAAAACAAATCTTTATACGTATAAAATTCGTCGCGAAGTTACTATTTTTTCTCCAAATAACAAAATCTTTTGCCGAAAACATGGTTTTTTATATCATTAAAATGGATAAATCCATCAAAAAAGTAACAAAGTGACAAAGTAAAAAGTTGGTTCATCCGTTTTCCTCTTTATCAGCAAATGGGAGCAACTGATTGGTCGGCTTTGATGACTTGAACGCTATGCTTTTCAAGAACGATGCTTATACCCGAAATAAAACTGCTACAGTTTTCAAGTCAAAACTGCTACAGTTTTCGATCCAAAACTGCTACAGTTTTTTTTCGACTATTAAGTTCATTCCATATTATTGTTGCCCGCAAAATTATAGCCTGAAAGGCTTACACCTATCAGCCCAGGGCAAAGCGCAGCGACACCCTGGGTAAGGTGTATGTTTCTAATGTCACGCCCTGTAAGGGCAAAAGCTTCCTTGGGGCATTGCGTTTTAATGCTGTGCTCTTACAGAGCGCAGATTCTTGCAACGGAAGAACAAGAATTATTCTTCGGCAAACGAATCAACAAGATCGGTTTCTTCCGCTGTAATTACAAGGGCCTGTTCGGTATCGGGGGTGATACGATAACGGTTGTCAATGCGTCGGTTGACAACCCAGAGGATGTTGTCGTCAGCATCGGTTACAACAAGTTGGCGCTGCTTATCGGTCAAAGGCACTTTCTGGTCGGTAAGAAAGTCGCTAAGCAGTTTCTTGCCCTTCATGCCAAGGGGCACGAACTTGTCGCCTTGGCGTACGCGGCGTACTCGCAATGGTAGTTTTACAAGATTAGCATCGAAGCAAGCAACAGAAAAGGAGGATGAGTCCCACTCATTCCCTCCAAGAGGGGATGAAAGCTTCTGAGGTTCTGAGGTTCTGAGGTTCTGAAGTTGTGAGGCACGGGGGGTAATAATATACCGATTGCGGTCAACGAGAAGTTCGTAGTTGCGCGTAGTGAATACCTTTCCGCTATGCGTGGTGGTTGAAACCTGGCGTATCTGCTTGCCATTGAACCCGAATGCCTGCAACATCTTGAAGAGTTCGTCTTCGCTGCTGCCTTCAAGTGCATCAGTAAGATTGCCTGCCGTGCGCATCACATTGTCGGCAAACGCTGGGTTTATAGCTTCCAACTGGGGGATGATATTAAGGCGTATCTTGTTGCGAACCACATCATCTTCGAGGTTTGTGCTGTCTGTCACGTAATCCTGATGCTTCGTTTCGAGATAGTTGAGTATGTCTTTTCGCCCAATGCAGAGCAGCGGTCGGATAATATCACCGTTCTTTGGACGTATGCCAGTAAGTCCTTTCGCACCAGTACCACGAACGAGGTTGATGAGTATTGTCTCCACCGAGTCGTCTTTATGATGTGCCACGAGGATAGCATCGGCGTCGATTTCTCGTTTCAGGCGTGAGAAGTAGCCGTACCTGAGTTCGCGTGCAGCCATCTCGATGCTTATCTTTTTCTGTTTGCTGTAAGCGATGGTGTCGAAATGTTCAATGTGTAATGGTATGTCAAATGACTTGCAGAGCGATGCGACAAACCTTTCGTCGCGGTTGCTTTCGTCGCCTCGCAGGTGGAAGTTGCAGTGAGCCGCTTCGACCTTATAACCCATGTCAAGCATCATAAGCAGCAGTGCCACACTGTCAGCACCACCACTTAAGGCAACGATATACCTGCCCTTTGGCGTAAGCAAGTCGTTGGTTTCGATGTATCGGCGTACCTTATTCAACATATAAAAGCCCCACTCTGTCCCCCCAAAGGGGGATGAATTAATTTACAATGTACTATTTATTCAACATACAGCACAAGTCCTTTCAGATATTCACCTTCTGGATGGTAGATGTTTATCGGATGATCTGCAGGTTGATGAAGTTGATGAAGTATGCGAACTTTACGCTTTGCGAGTGCTGCTGCGGTAAAGACAGCATTACGGAAATTGTCTTTTGTCACAACCTGTGAGCAAGAAAACGTAAAGATTATTCCTCCTGGCTGAATCTTCTGAAAGGCTTTCATGTTGAGTCGGGTGTAGCCTTTCAAAGCATTATGGAGTGCTGCACGATGCTTTGCAAATGCAGGTGGATCGAGTATAATCAAGTCGTAGTTCTCTCCTACCCTATCAAGATATTTGAAAGCATCCTCGCAGAATGCCTCATGGCGTTTGTCGTCAGGAAAGTTCAGCTGCACATTACTGCGTGTGAGTTCAATGGCTTTCTCGCTGCTATCGACAGAGTGAACCAACTTTGCACCGCCCCGCATAGCATAGAACGAGAATCCACCAGTGTAGCAGAACATGTTGAGCACGCTCTTGTTGCGGGCATATTGCTCAAGCAATGAACGGTTTTCACGTTGGTCAACGAAGAAACCAGTCTTCTGTCCGCGAAGCCAATCCACATGAAACTTGAGTCCATTCTCGAATGCTATATTATCGTCACTGCCACCATATATAAAACCATTCTCCTGACCAAGGTCTGCTTTGAACGGAAGAGTTGTCTCACTCTTGTAGAAAACATTCTCAACCCTACCCTCCATTACATTCATCAATGCTTCAGCAATAGCCTTTCGGCAAACGTGCATGCCTACACTATGTGCCTGAAGGACTGCCGTCTTGCCATAGACATCGATAACCAGACCTGGCAATAAGTCGCCTTCGCCATGAACAAGACGATAGGTATTGTTTTGAGGATTGTCTGCCATTCCGATACGCAGACGCATGTTTAGGGCAGAACGGAGTCGCGACTGCCAAAAGTTCTCGTTGATTTCTTCGCCATCGAACGTCAGCACTCGCACGGCAATACTGCCGATTTGATAGTGACCTACACATATCTTTTCGCCAGCCGACGTGATGACTTCTACAAGTTCGCCTTCTTCGATGCCATCGTCAACCCTAAACAAGGCTCCCGAGAACACCCATGGATGAAAACGATTAAGGCTGTCTTCTTTTCCTTTCTTAAGATATACTTTCTTCATTATCTGGTTTTTCTGTTATAATCAATTCGTAGTCTTTTGTCTCTATTAGTCTCTGTATTTCCTTATATAAATTTATACATGCCCATGCATCAGTGGCGGCATATTGTTTTTGTGCATCGGTCAGGATGTCGGCTTCCCAATTAGATAGTTGCTGTGCCTTTGAGATATTCTTTCCCAAAAGGTTTGCATACAATTTCTTTAATGCCTTGTCCTTGATCCCAAGACACTCGACCAACTTCTGAATATCAACGAAGTTCCTTGGCGTGAACTTTTCCCTTGCGCTCATCATGTGAATGTCATCGTGAAGTGATGCACCAACCTTAATTGTTTCCGACTCAAGAAATCTCTTTATTGATGCCGAAATGCCGAGATGATTTAGGCGGAAAAGAAAACATTCGTTCTCTGTGCTGACTTGCAGCAATGCCACCTTGTATGACCTGTATTTGGAAAACGAAGGTCGGGTTTCAGTATCAATTCCTACAAGTGGTAACGACATGATATAGTGCATGGCTCGCTTTGCCTCGCTTTCAGAAACTATGACGTAGATGCGTCCAGGAAACACAAGGTTCGGTAGTTGTGATAGTTTTGTCTTATCGAATTTATCGTATATAGTCTTTTTCATTCAGGACGACTGGGTTTATTCTGGATTGGCACGGTTGCGTTCATCACAGATTTCCGACCACTTCTTAGAACTGGCATAGTTTGCTGCCAAATCACTCATTGCCTTTGGTATGTCAATGCCTTGTGGACACATTGATGCACATGCGCCACAACCGAGACATGATTTCGGTTGCTTGTCATCATCCAACGATTCGAGATACATTACCGGAGTAAATGCTATTTCGCCTTTTGGAGTCAGCGCCATATCGTTCAACGACTGGATAAGCGAAGGTATGTCAAGTCCTTGTGGACATTCGCTGACACAATAACGACATGCAGTGCAAGGTACAAGGTCTTTCAGCATCGAACATTCGTTTGCCATACGTTCAAACTCTTTTTCCTCCAAAGGTTTCCTTTCGGCAAATATCCTCAGGTTATCATTCATCTGCTGCAAATTCGACATTCCGCTGAGAATCATAGTCACTCCCTCTACCGTCTGCAACCAGCGGAAAGATGACTCAACATCCTTTGCAAGCAAACCGCCACGAAGTCCTTCCATCACCCAAATAGGTATGTTTCGTTCGTTGAGTATCTTGACCTTTTCCTTGGCATTTTGCAAAGTCCAATCCATGTAGTTGAGTTGTATCTGGCAGAACTCAATCTCCTTTCCCCAATCGGAATCGAGAATCTCGCGCAGTGTCTCGGCACTTGCATGTGTTGACATGCCAAGATGGCGTATTCTCCCCTGCCGCTTTTGCTCTACAAAGTATTCGAGAATCTTCCAACGAGAGTCCTGATAGTCAGCAAGACTATTCTCGCAAACATTGTGCAAGAGGTAGAAATCGAAATAATCAACCTGACACTTTGCCAACTGTTTCTCAAAGATACGGTCTGGATGATGCTCTGCAAAATGCTGATGTCCCGGATATTTATCTGCAAGGAAGAAACTCTCGCGCGGATACTTTTTCATTATCTCGCCAATAACATTCTCCGATGTGCCATTGTGATATGGCCAAGCTGTATCAAAGTAATTCAATCCGCCTTTGATTGCAGCGTCAATCATCTCTTCTACCTGTGCTTTATCTATCTTGCCATCAACAGTTGGCAATCGCATAAGTCCGAACCCTAACATTGAGAGTTCCGTTCCTTTGAAATTTAATTTAATCATATTTTGTTTCGAGATTACGAGTTTTCGGGGATTTTGTTATTGCCATTATTTATACTTTTCCTTCCAGCATTTCAGCATCTGTTCGTATAGTTTCTCCTCGTTAGGACTATTGTGCTGAGCATACCAGAAACGTGAATCCTTTAATTCATCAGGCAGATACTGCTGCGGAGCAAAGTGTCCTGGGTAGTCGTGTGAGTATTTATATCCGTCGCTGTAGCCCAATTCTGCCATAAGTTTCGTCGGAGCATTGCGCAGATGAAGCGGCACAGGCTGATTACCCGACTCACGAACCTCGGCAAGTGCTGCACCGATACCGAGATACGACGAGTTACTTTTTGGCGAACAGGCAAGATAGACAGCAGCTTCGGCAAGTGGAATCCTGCCTTCAGGCCAACCAATCTTCATCACAGCATCGAATGCTGCATTTGCCAAAAGCAGTGCATTTGGGTTAGCCAATCCAATATCCTCGCTCGCACTTATTATCAGACGCCTTGCAATAAACTCTGGCTGTTCGCCTCCTTCAATCATCCGTGCCATCCAATAAAGCGCACCATCAGGGTCGCTGCCACGTATGCTCTTGATAAATGCCGAGATAATGTCATAGTGCATCTCGCCATCTTTGTCGTATGCCAACGGATTTGTCTGCAGTGCTGATTTCACAAGTTCATCGGTAATGACCAATTTACCATCCTGCGAGTTCTGCGTTGTCACGAGTTCCAGTATGTTCAGAAGTTTCCTCGCATCGCCTCCGCTATAGCGAAGCAGTGCATCGGTTTCCTTCAGTTCTATATCGATTTGGCTCAGTATCTTGTCCTTAGTGATTGCCCTGTCAAGTAGTTTCAACAGGTCTTCACGCGCGAGTTCCTTTAATATATATAGCTGACAACGACTAAGCAATGGTCTTATCACCTCAAACGATGGATTCTCTGTTGTTGCTCCGATGAGCGTAATGGTGCCTTTCTCCACTGCACCTAACAACGAATCCTGCTGCGACTTGCTGAAACGATGTATTTCGTCGATAAACAGTATAGGACTTGCAGAGTTGAAGAACCGTGTACTTTCGGCTTTTGTTATCACGTCGCGCACATCCTTTACGCCACTCGACACGGCACTCAATGTATAGAAAGGAACCTTCAACGACGATGCAACAATCTGTGCCAGTGTAGTTTTTCCTACTCCTGGAGGTCCCCATAGGATGAACGAGTTGATGCGCCCAGATGTTATCATCTTGCGCAACACACTGCCCTCACCGACCAGATGTTTCTGTCCGATATAGTCATCCAACATTCTTGGACGCATCCTCTCTGCTAACGGTTCACTCATACGTCAACGGAATTTCCACTGCAAAGGTATAGAAAATTTATAAGATTTGAAAATAATAAGGTTAAAATTTTTGGAAATTGGTTTTAGGTTATAGGTTATGGGGTCAACCATCAACCAGACATTTATCATGACACGAGCGGATGTGTTTTTTAGAATGAACGTAATACTCAAAGAAAAACTGCTACAGTTTTCGATCTAAAACTGCTGCAGTTTTCACCACAAAACTGCTACAGTTTTTTTTCAGCCTCTTCGTTTGTCGCAACCAATGCAATCGTTGATGCCTTACCAAACGACTACCCAACCAAACAAAACCCGAACGTAAATTCGAAATTTTATAGTATTATTTTTGGAGATACTGGAATTTATTTGTACCTTTGTGGCAAATTAAACCAATTAAAACACATTTATATGAATAGAATCATGTTACTTATCGTTGCGCTGATGATGACTATTTCAAGCAACGCACAAAATGCAAAATTCGGAAAACCTTCGAATGATGAGTGGAATCTTACAAGCGTAAGTTATGCTCCTGATGCACCGGCAGTTATACTCTACAAGTCTGTCGATGTTAACTATAAGTTGTCCAGCGGATATAATTCGCATGGCAGCAACAGCGACGGAAGCATCGACGATAGCGGATTTGCCGCTACAGGCACGTCAAAGAATGTGGATCCTGAAACGACCTCAATGATTTACGACGTCAAGGTGCGCACTAAGGTTCTTAAAGAATCAGGTACAGAATACACTACAATGGACATCATCACCCTGAACGACAAGAACGACATGAACATACACGACGAGTTCTACGAGATGAGTATTGTAGTGTTCAGCAAGGTAGATGGCAAGGTTAAGAAAAGAAAAATCACAGGAAAGAACATCACCGACGAACGCATCGACGACTATTATTGCATACGCCATGTGCGCATTCCTGACGTAAAGGTCGGCGATATCATCGAATATCAATACAAACTCTTCAGCAACCGCATCACCTATATCTACTACACGCAGTTGCAGGAAAGCATACCTGTGCTCTATTCGAAGTGCCGGCTTAATATCCCTCACTTCCTGCAATTCAATGTAAACAAACCTGAATATCCGTTCATTACAGCATCGGTTGCACTTGGAGAAATACAGATTGGCGAGATAAACAATGACTTCCAGATACCAAGAAAATGCGTCTCTAACGTATTTACCATCGAAGGACGAGAGCTGCCAGCATTCAACGGAGTAATCGATTTGGACAAAATCAAGTCGGGCGAAGTATATACCGTTCGCACAGATATAATGGACAAACGGTACGATGTCAAGCCTGAAATTACTGGTTTCGTTCGCCATTTGATTATAGGAAAATAAAGATTAAGAGTCGAGTTCTCGAATTTTCGAGAACTCGAAAACATAAAAACTAACCCGACATGAAACAGCAAGACCTTGAATTATTGGCACAAAAAGGCATCAGTGAACAGCAAATAGCAGCGCAGTTGAACGACTTCAAGAATGGATTTCCATTCCTCCGACTTGACTCTGCTGCAAGTATTGACAACGGTATTCTTGCTCCCAACGAGGATGAAAAGGACAAATTCATTCAGTTGTGGGAGGCTTACAAGATGGCTGGACACAAGATTGTGAAGTTTGTTCCAGCAAGCGGAGCAGCATCGAGAATGTTCAAGAATATGTTTGCATTCATCGACGCCGACTATGATAAGCCTACGACAGACTTCGAAAAACAATACTTCAACTCAATTCACGACTTCGCTTTCTTCGACGAACTCAACGCCATAGAACCCGTTGACGCACTCATCAACGAAGGAAAATACAAGCAGGTCGATGCAAATATGCTCGAAGGATTGAATTATGGCAAACTGCCAAAGGGTATGTTGCTGTTCCATAAGTATGCTGATGGTGCTCGTACACCAATGGAAGAACACCTCGTTGAGGGTGCTCTCTATGCACAAAGCAATGGCGAAGTGAACCTGCATTTTACCGTCAGCGCAGAACATTTGGACTATTTCAAAGGCAAAGTCGAGGCTAAAAAGGAATACTTCTCAAAGATGTTTGGCGTGAAATACAACATCACTTTCTCCGTACAGAAGCCAAGCACAGACACCGTTGCAGCCACATTGGACAATGAACTATTCCGTGATGATGATGGAAATCTTGTATTCCGCCCAGGTGGACACGGTGCTCTGATTGAAAATCTCAACGACATTGACGCCGACATTGTATTCATAAAAAACATTGACAACGTAGTGCCTGACAGGTTGAAGGATACTACTGTGAAATACAAAAATCTCATTGCAGGCATACTCGTCAATGCCCAGGCTAAGGTATTCAACTATTTGAAACAACTCGACAAACACGAATACGACAGCAAATCGCTGCATGAAATGCTCGCTTTCCTTGAGCAAGACCTATGCTGCAAAAACATAAACGCAAAGGATTACAACGATGAACAGTTGGCAGAATACCTGCATCGGAAGTTCAACCGACCAATGCGTGTATGTGGAGTTGTGAAGAATGTAGGCGAACCTGGCGGTGGACCGTTCCTCGCTTACAACCAAGACGGCACAATATCATTACAAATACTCGAAAGTAGTCAGATTGATAAGGACAATGCTGAATACATGAAGATGTTCACCGAGGGCACACATTTCAACCCAGTTGACCTTGTTTGCGCCATCAAGGACTATCAAGGCAAACCATTCTGTCTGCCTGATTATGTTGACAAGACAACGGGCTTCATCTCGTCGAAGAGCAAAGGCGGCAAAGAACTCCGCGCATTAGAGCTGCCAGGACTATGGAATGGAGCAATGAGCGACTGGAACACCATCTTCGTTGAAGTACCGTTGATTACGTTCAATCCAGTCAAGACAGTCAACGACCTCCTCCGCCCAGAGCATCAATAATCCCACACACCCGTCACCGTCCCACGTCTTCCTCCGCCTTCAACCACGCCCATGCGCAGCAGAGGACGCATTCCGACGGCTTTCAGCCATCGGTTAGTATAAAGTTAAGGAATTCCTGTGTCTATGAAGTCTCCACTTTCAAGGGGAGGTCAGGAGGGGTCTTCCTTATCTTCACACTTTTGGGGTCGAAGCTAGACACAGCGTTTCGCTGGTGAGCCCCCAAAATCTCACCTATTACACATAAATACCTTCGGATTCCTCTCCATTTAAGGGTCCACCTTTCTCTATGGTAGTTGAGGAATCAGCCATTAATCGACAAGCACAAATTTGATGCTCCTTTATTTGGGGCTTTATATATTCCTTTTTCATAATTTCATACCTTGAACGTTATACATTTTATTATCTTTCACAATAATAAGTTGACCATTGCGGAGGAACTTGCCATTGCGTATTGTGCGTTGTGAACCGTCAACTGACTCTATATCTGTTGGGGTTTGGTCTGGTTTTGGCATATACGCACGGGCACGGCCGGGCGCAGGGGCAGAGGCATTATTCGGCACAAGGTCCGCTACCACGTACGCACGATGCCCTCTCATTCCTACCCACGCCTCTACGGAGCAGAGCTTGTTGTTATAGACCACATAGTTGCCTACCAAGACATTCGTTTCGGCTGCATCAATCTGCTCAAACGTACCTTGTACCGGATTGTCGGAGGTAGCCGTAACAGGTGTTGCAGCCACTTGGTTACCATATTTCACTTTAAGTTCGGTAGCCGTGAAGCGGATGAGGTAGCCCTGACCCGCTTGTGGTTCGGTCACTTGGTCCAAGATGAACGAGTTGGCATCCTGACCGCTAACTGTCCAGAAAGTAGCACCGTCGATAGCGGTGATGTCGCGCTCCAAGCAGATCGTGTTCCAATCGTCTTTTTTGCCATCGGTGCGGACGATAACCCACATATCCTTGAGGTTTTGTACCACATTATTGATTTCGCTAATCGCTTTTGTGTTAGCCTCGTCAATCTTGTTTTTACTTGTGGCTGCATTGATGGCGGCTTTAGCCGTATTTACGATGTTGCCTATTTGGGCTTTCGCATCACTCTTATCACTATCATCAACGCCTAATCCGTCTATCTCCTCTTTGGCAGTAGCGGCTTTCTGCTCAACCTCCTCAATAGCATTTTGTTGCAATGCGATAAAGTCTTGGATAGCGGTTTGGATTTCTCCCACTGCTTTGTCTTGTATCTCCTTTATTTGTTTGATGTTGTTTTTTTTCAACTGCCCAACCCCATCCAAATTAGTTTCTGCGTTAATCAAGAGTTGAGCTTTATCTTTTAAACTCTTAATTTGTGTTTTGTATGTGACTACAACGTGTTGTACCGTTTCTATATTCCCATAACCCTCTGCTGCTTGGTTGATTACGACTTCAGCATCAGCGGCTGCATTATCAACATCAACATTAGCGGCTTGTTTGGCGGCTTGCAGTTTATTATAATAATCCTGAACGTTTGCCAATTGTTGATTAAATTTGTTTTGGGCAGTTTTTATAACTTCCTTAACATCATCTTCTGATGTAGCATTATCGATACTTGCTTTAGCCGTAGCAACGGCTTTATCAATCTCGTTTATTGCCGTCTCTTTGACCGTATAGTAAACG
>JAKSIZ010000051.1 GCA_024398515.1 Bacteroidaceae bacterium
AGCAGGCTCGCAATATGTAATCATGTCTTTGGAGAGGTCGCTCTACCCCCCCCTACATAAACACGTGATTATTAAGCTATTGTACATAGTTGTATCTTATGTGTATATTATTAGAATTTCTGTTCGTCAATGACTTTCCCCTCAACGTCAACACTACGCCAGTGGGTGATGTTGCGCTGCTCGCTGCTGATGCAGACTCCGCACTTGGTAACTTTGCGTCCATCGGTCTCGTAAGGAATGGCGTAACCCTTACTGTCAATCTGTGCAAGGGCATTCTCCACTGAATCATCGACCTTCAGTTCAAGCACAAAGATGTCGGTGTCGGTCTTTATGACTACATCGGCACGCCCGAGGATGCTCTTGACTTCGGTATCGACAATGGAGTTGAGCAAGGAGAACACCATATATATAAGGAGTTTGTAGAACGACTCGCGCTTTTCCTTGTCCTCCCATTCCTCCTTGGTTATGATGTCGTAAGGTATCTTGGCAATGTAGGAACGAAGGGCAGTAAGGGCATCAGACAGGTTTCCGTCGAATATAGCCTTAGCGATTGCAGTTACCACACTGTTATTGTCAGCTACCGGACGCTTCAGGATAATCGGCATCAAGCAGTCAATAAGCCCCTTGCGAACCTCATTGTTTGGAATCTTCAGTTCATAACGCTGAAGCAATCGGTCGTATGAAGCAATGGTGAGATAGCCACTCTGATAAAGCAAAGGCATCGGTGTTTCGGCATCCTCACATGGGATGCTGAACTCGTTCTCACTCACTGCAACACCGTCATAATCCAAGGCACGGGTAATCGGGAAATGCCTGAGATGCTCCAGTAATGAACTCGATGTTCCTGACTCAAACCAATAATGGTATGTATTTTTACCGTCGAGTGCCCTCAGCAGACTAAACGGAGCATAGACATCCTTGCTCTTTGGTGAGAAATGATAACCATCGTAGTTCTTTTTCAGCAAGGCGTATGCTTCATCAACGGTTATCTCCAGATTTTCCGCATATTCCTCAACGCATGGACGCAGCACGGTGTCAAGTTCCTCCTGTGTAATGCCGCAGATACCTGAATAATCATCAAGCATTGAAATCTGATTCAGGTTGTTCAGTTCCGAGAAGATGCTGAGTTGCGAAAACTTAGTTACGCCGGTGATGAATACGAAGCGTAGATATTCACCATCGAGCTTTACCGTCTGATAGAATCCTCGGAGCATTGTGCGAAGTTCTTTCAGCACGTCCTCGTTATAGAGGTTGCGCATCATAGGAGTGTCGTACTCGTCAATGATGACAACGACTTTCTGCCTTTGGGTATCGTGTATGTGGCGAAGCAACTGATGAAAGCGTGTACCAAATTCTTCTGCCTCTTTGGTAGTGCCATACTGCTTTTCGTATCTTGCAAGTACGTCGGAAAGTGCTTCGCGATAACCATCCATATTACTGCAGTTGCGCATTATGCTCATGTCGAAATGCAACACAGGATACGTCTTCCACTCCTTCTCCAATTCCATTATCTTCAGTCCCCTTTGGTTCGACGAGCTCACCATAAACTCAGACTCAGGACAGGCATCGAACAGTTCCTTCTGTCCTTTGAAATAAGCCTTGAAGGTGTTGCAAAGCAAGGACTTGCCAAAGCGACGAGGACGAGCCAAGAAAACATATTTATATTCGTTGACAAGATTATATACCATATCGGTCTTGTCAACATACAACTTACCTTGTTCCCTTATTTCCTGGAATTGGTCAGTATCTACTGGGTATTTGAATCTGCTCATTCTTATACGTTGCAAATGCGCCACAGGCTAACCGTTGGCCTACTTTTGTCGGCAAATATATAAAAATCTTTTCAAATCCCTGTCATTTCCGTGTTGTCTTGTGAGAAATTTTAACAACTTTTTGCTAAATAATGCAAAAAAAAAAGGCGAACATCGAAATTGACGTTCGCCTTTCTTTTTTATGGTTTTACGTTTTTAACCGCACAACCTCACACCCGCTCACCTTACTTCTCGATATATACTGTGACGGATCGTGCTGCCTGGGCTCCATAGACAAGGGCTCCCTCGATGTCGGCGGTCTTTGACGGCCCGCTTATGAAGGTGCCGAACTTGTATTGCCTGAAGTAGTCGGCTGATGCTGCTATGCGTTCGTAGGCTTCGTGCATGTTGCTGACCACACTGTTGCGCGAGACTATGATATTAAGGTGTTCCGACTTGAAGAGGAACGAACGGTCGTCCTCGCGTTGCGGTATCCAGATGCAGCCATTCTCTGCCACGGCGATGTCGCCACGCACGGTTGAGACTTCGCCACGTTCATCGACTGAAGGAGGAGCGTCAAGGCATACCTTTGCGCCAGATATCGACGTGCAGGCATTGATGAATTGATCTACGGGGTCGTCGTACTTAATGCCATTGATGGCAATCTCAGGCATAGGGAAACGCTCTTTCACGTTATCGTGCAGACGTTTCAGGATTTCTTCTCTGCTGCTCATTTTATTTCTCCGCTTTTCCATAGGGCATGGAACGATTGCTTCGGGAAGGTCATCATCCTGTGGCCATACGCCCATGCGTTGAGTTTTATGTTGATTATAAACGAAGGCAGATGATTTGCCAATGGTGCAAACTTGAGTGCCGTGGTATAGAGTTTCGGATTGTAGAACAGTTTGCCCATGCTCTTCGACATAGCCTTTTTCATAGGGTCAGCCTTTCCGATAGCATCAAGTCCTTGACGCCAACGGTAGATCTGACTGCTGAGATCGACCTTTACAGGGCATACATTGTCGCAACTCATGCATAGTGAACATGCCGAGACATTGTCCGAATACTTCTTTTCGTCGCGAAGCATACCGAGGTTCACGCCGATAGGGCCTGGGATGAAATAGGTGTAAGAGTAACCGGCAGAACGACGATATACTGGGCATGTGTTCATACAAGCACCGCATCGCATGCACTTAAGTGTCTGCCAATGTTCCTCGTTGCCGATATTTATGCTGCGACCATTATCGACGAGGACGATATGCATCTCTCCGCCAGGCTTAGGGCCACGGAAGTGAGAGGTATATACGGTAGTTTCCTGACCTGTGCCGCAACGTGCAAGCAGACGTTGGAACACGCCCATTGCCTTATAGTTTGGTATGAGTTTTTCCAATCCGATGCTTACGATGTGAAGCGGAGGTATTGACGTGCTCATGTCGGCATTGCCCTCGTTGGTGCAGACTACGACATCACCCGTTTCTGCAATGCCGAAGTTGCCGCCAGTCATACCGGCATCAGCAGTCATAAACTGATGACGCAGGTGCAGACGTGCGATGAATGTCAGCATCGTTGGGTCGGCAGTGTCTGTTGTGTCGGGCGAAAGGTCGGGATTGAGTTCAAAGTATTTCTTCTTGAACTCTTCGTATTCAGGAATCTTCGCCATAAAGCAGTCGCGGATGTCTTCCTTATGCACATGAAGTGCCGGCATTACGATATGCGAAGGCGGAAGTTCCATAAGCTGAAGTATGCGTTCACCAAGGTCAGTCTCAACAACCTCGATACCTTTTGCCTCAAGGTTCTGGTTCAAATGGCATTCTTCAGTAAGCATCGACTTGCTCTTCACCACTTTCTTCACGTCATGCGACTTCAGGATTTCATAAACTATCTCGTTATACTCCTCAGCATCCTTTGCCCAATGAACGTGGACACCATTGCCGATTGCTGCGGCTTCAAACTTCTGCAAGTATTCGTCAAGGTGCGAAATGGTATGTTTCTTTATCAAGTTTGCCGTCTCGCGCAGGTCTTCCCATTCAGGGAGGGCCTTTGCCATATTATCACGTTTGGCGCGAACATTCCAGAATGTCTGGTCGTGATGCGTGACTATATCAGGATTTTTCTGATACGCCATTGCTTTTGCTGAATGTTGTGTACTCATAATCCTGCGCTTAGTATCTGAACAACATGAATAAACTTAATCGGAGAGCCGTCCTTTTGTGCAATGCCCTGCATGTGCATGAGGCATGATGAATCAGGACCGGTGATATACTCTGCACCGGTAGCAATATGCCGGCGTATCTTGTCTTGCCCCATTCGCGTGCTTACTGCTGGTTCTTCAATGGCAAACATTCCGCCAAAGCCACAGCATTCGTCTTTCCTTTCTGGCTCGAAGATTTCTATTCCCTCAACGAGTTTCAGCAGGTCGATAATCTTGTTGAACTGCGGCACGTTTCTTTCCGAAGGCGAAGAAAGTCCGAGTTCACGCACTCCGTGACATGAGTTGTGAACGCTCACCTTATGCGGGAACTTCGCTGGCAGCGACTTCACCTTTACTACATCATGCAGGAACTCAACAATGTCGATTGTCTTGCCAGCGGCTTCACACTTATGGTCTTTGCCCAGGATGTTTGGGTGAAAGAACCTTACGTATGCCGCACAACTTGCACTTGGTGCAACAACATAGTCGTAGTCCTTGAACATATCGTCGAAACTCTGTGCCAATGGTTTTGCAAGTTTTTGGAAACCTGCATTGCCCATAGGCTGACCGCAACAAGTCTGCTTTTCAGGGTAATCAACGTCTATGCCAAGGCTCTTTAATAACTTGTATGTGGATACTCCTACCTCAGGGTAGAGAGCATCCACATAACAAGGTACGAATAAACCTACCTTCATTATTTAGTCTGGAGATAAGTTACGTGAGTGATGAGGTATTCCTCGATTCCGTGCTTGCCGTCAGCACCACCGATACCACTCTTCTTCATGCCTGCATGGAATCCCTGCATACCTTCGAAGTGGAAGCGGTTGATGTATGTCTCACCAAATTCGAGTTCACGGCAAACCTTTGTTGCTGTGTTGATGTCGTTAGTGAATACTGATGAAGCAAGTCCGTACTCGCAGTCGTTAGCCCATGCGATAACCTGGTCGAGGTCTTCAAACTCGATGAGTGGAAGCACTGGACCGAATGTCTCTTCATGAACAATGTCGAAGTCTTGCTTAACGTCATCAAGGATAGTTGCTGGGTAGAAGTAACCCTTACCGCCAACAGGCTTGCCACCACAAAGCACCTTTGCACCTTGCTTGATAGCGTTCTCAACCTTTGCAGTAACACTTTCCAATGCACGCTTTTCTACTAATGGTCCCATGTCAACGCTGTCGTCCTCGCAAGGATTGCCAACCTTTACTGCCTGGAACTTCTTCAACAGGATTTCTGTAAATTCCTTCTTTATGTCCTTATGAACATAGCAACGCTCTGCATTGTTGCAAATCTGACCATTGTTGCCGATACGTGAGTCGAGGATTGCCTGTGCAGCAAGTTCAAGGTCTGCGTCTGGCATAACAATAGCAGGAGCCTTGCCACCGAGTTCAAGACTTACCTTTGTGATATTCTTTGAAGCAGCTGCCATGATGCTTTCACCAGCAGCAACAGAACCAGTAACACTTACGATGTCAATCTTTGGACTTCCTGCCATTTCGTTACCGATGACAGAACCCTTACCAGTAACGATGTTGATAACACCTGCTGGCAGACCAGCCTCGTCAACTACCTTTGCAAATTCCGTACAGTTCTCTGGTGTCAACTGTGATGGCTTGATAACGATAGTACAACCTGCAATCAGGGCAGCACCTGCCTTACGTGCAATGAGGAAGAATGGGAAGTTCCAAGGAAGAATGCCTGCAACTACACCGATAGGTTGCTTAGCAAGGAACATAGTCTCGCCACGGTTGTCGCTCTGGATGATTTCACCTTCGATGTGGCGAGCGAAACTTGCCATGTAGTCGAAGTACTCTGCAGTAACAACAACTTCTGTTGTAGCCCAACTACGGGTCTTGCCTTGTTCACGCATGATGATGTCGATGAACTCGTCCTGACGTGCACGAATGCCATTTGCAAACTTCTTGAGGTAGGCAGCACGCTCTATTGATGGAGTTGCGCCCCATGCCTTCTGAGCAGCCTTTGCTGCATCAAGTGCCTCGTTTACGTCTTCAATTGTTCCCTCTGGTTGGCGTGAGATAACCTCCTCTGTAGATGGGTTCAACACGTCAATCCACTTTCCCGAACGGCTTTCACAGAACTTGCCGTTGATGTACATTTTAAGATCTTTCATAAGTAAGTCTTCTTTTTTAGGTTTTCAAATTATTTTTAGTAAAAGTCATCTATAGTTGCAAAGTTACAAAAAACTCTTTTTCCTTGTATCATTACCTTTGCGCTTTTAGTTTTTTTTAAGATTTACCCCACACAAAACCGCAAACCTACACCTTATTAATATTGCGCGCGCACGCACGCGCGCGCATACAAATAATCATTCTTTTAACACTCGAAAGTTTCACTTTTCGACAATTATTTTTATACCAGTTGGTATTTTTATTCTTTGTTGCAAAATATATCGTTCCCAAAATAATCACTCTATCACTTTGCAGAATAAGAAAAAAACTGTAACTTTGCAAGCGAATTGAAATAATATTAGCAAATTAAATAATAGTAAAAAAATAGAAATATGAAAAAACTAATTTTATTATTTGTCGCCCTGACGCTGAGCACAGGATTGTGGGCGCAAGGATCTGTTATAACCTATACGGCAACGGAGAAGTTGAGTGATAAGTATGTTTTCATTGGTAAATTCGGCGGTGTTGCCATCGACTCGCACTATTATGACCAAGAGACCCATACTGGCACCATCACCTTTCATGATGTCATTACTACGATTGGAAACGACGCTTTCATGGGGTGCTCCACATTAACCTCCATTACCATTCCTGCCTCGGTGACAACAATCGGAGACAATGCTTTTTATGGTTGTACAAGTTTAACTTCGATAACCATTCCAAGCATGGTGACTAAAATTGGAAACAATGCATTCGATGGATGCTCCAGTTTGGAATCCGCAACTATAAAAGCTGGCGATATTGGAAAAATGATATTTTTCGGCTGTACAAATCTTAAATCAGTCACTTTGGGCAATGCAGTGACGAGTATTGATGACGAGACCTTCCACGGTTGTAATTCGGAGACTTCTGTAACATTCTTGGGATCATTGATACTTGGTGATGAGACTTTGCAGTGGTTTGGCAGACCAGGATCTCCCGCTGACCTTAAATTACCTTCCGCATGGTTGGTAAACGACAAACCCATAAATAGCAAAACCCGTTGGCATGGCGGTTTTTTCAATTGCACATACGAAAAAACTATCACCGAACTTCTTGGCGAACTTGCTGAACCTTGCGACGACTGTCCGGCAATAAAGGTGAAAAAAGGCGACAAAGAAGTAATCTTATATGCCCCAGACAAGGTGGAATTCATCAAGACCACCAGCAATAACCAGGATTAATCAGGCAGACATATTGTTGGTCATTGTTGTTATAATATTTATGCAACGATGAATTTATAACTTACGAAAAACTTATATCAGAAACGCTTATGACCTCTCTTATCAACTCCATAAACGAATATCTTTGGGCGGTGGTTATCGTACTGCTGGTGGTTTGTGCCGTATATTTCACCATACGTTCACGCTTCGTGCAGTTCTGCAACATGCGCGACATGATTCGCATCACCCTTGGCCGCGACACAAAAGAAAAGAAAAAAATCGGTTCCTTCGAGGCTTTCACCGTCTCACTCGCCAGTCGTGTGGGCACCGGAAACCTTGCCGGAGTGGCAAGCGCAATCTTCGTCGGGGGGCCAGGTGCCATATTCTGGATGTGGGTAATGGCTTTATTCGGCTCTGCAACGGCATTCGTAGAGTCGTCGCTCGCACAGCTTTACAAGCGTCGGGGCACGGATTCATTCTATGGGGGACCTGCTTACTACATGATGCACGGGCTTCATCGCAGGTGGATGGGAGTGGTCTTCGCAGTGCTGATAACGCTTACTTTCGGCGTTGCCAACCAATTGGTGCAGTCGAACACACTCATCGACTCGCTCAACGAGACGTTCTGCATACCAAAAATCTACCTTGGTGCAGCACTGACAATACTCACTCTGATAATCATCTTCGGCGGTGTAAGACGCATCTCTCGCTTTACTGCGCAGGTAGTTCCTTTCATGGCAATAGGCTATTTGATTGTTGCGATCTACGTGGTTGCCACTAATCTCGGCGAACTTCCACGCGTGTTCCGCCTTATCTTCGACGGTGCTTTTGGCATCAGGCAGGTTGCAGGCGGACTGTTTGGAGCGACTATCATGCAGGGAATACGCCGTGGACTGTTCAGCAACGAGGCTGGCGAAGGCTCTACACCTAACGCCGCAGCCATTGCCGAGACATCCCACCCTATTAAACAGGGGCTTTTGCAGTCGCTCGGAGTATTCATCGACACCATCGTCATCTGCACTTGCACCGCCATGATTATCCTTATCTCTGGTCTGCACGATAGCGGTGCCGACGGCATCATACTCACTACCCATGCCCTCGAAAGCGAGATAGGAAGTGCCGGACGATACTTCATCACCATCGCCATCTTCCTCTTCGCCTACAGCACCATCATCGCAAACTACTTCTATGGCGAGGTCAACATTGCTTTCATCACGCATTCCAAGAAGGTGGTCAACGTGTTCCGCATCGTCACTGGCATCATGATTTTCACAGCCGCAACCATCACGTTGCAGGAAGCGTGGGGCTACGTTGACCTGATGATGGGACTGATGACCGTGTTCAATCTCATTGCGGTGCTGATGTTGTCAAAGTATGTGTGGCGACTTCTCAACGACTACAAGCAGCAGAGAAAGGAAGGAAAAGAACCAACGTTCCATCGTTCCACGTTAGACGACATTAAGTCTGACCTCGATTGTTGGGAATGACTTCCCAGGTTGAGCGTTAAAGTCGGAAAAACATTGCTCCAATGTTCGACTCAACATTGCTGCAATGTTGGAGTCAACATTGGAGCAATGTTTTTCGGAGTTAAGCGTTCAATCTCGAAACTTCAAGTTCTCGAGTTCTCGAATGAGAGCGTTCAACCTCTCTCCATCAAAGGCTTGCAAAGCCTCTTCTCTTTAATGCAGTTTCGATTGCTTTTGTGTTATTTCTCGCCAGTATATACCCCTTCTATCTCTACAACATATATCGTGTGGAGGCTGCCACCAGGTTGATTGTTGTACCAACGTGCGAGGGTTTCCTTGTCGATAAACGATGCCTCGGTCATTTCTGTCTTGAAAAGTTTGCGACAATCAAGCGTCATCCGTGCCTCGGCAAAGGTCATCGTGCCCGATTCCATCGGCTGAGGAGTAAGGTTTGCTGCCTTTACCTTGTCAATGTCACGCCCCGACTTTGTGCCGCAAATCTGCAATGCCTTGCGATAATCTTCGTCGTAGAACGAGAGAGTAAGCCTGTCGTTCTGCTCGATGAAGTCGTGTGTATAGCGTTCAGGACGGATGAAGATGAATGCCACAGGCTTGTTCCATAGCCATCCAAAGCCACCCCACGAGGCAGTCATAGTGTTGAACTTGTCGTTTGTACCAGCCGTGACGAGCATCCATTCCTCGCCTATCAGCTTGAAAACATCCTCATTTCCGAGGACTGAAAGGTCTTGTTTCTTCATATTATTCGATGTTTTTGACTGTAATAATGGTTTGATTTGCTGTTCGAATATGCTGGTTTCGATGAGTCTGTAGTGTGGATGATAGGCATCAGAATACTGTTTGCTGTGGTGTACAACGTACTTTCCAGCTGCAAGCATCGCATCTATCGCGGCACAATCTGCGTCGAAATTTGCAATCTTGCGCTTGTATTTGCGGAGTTCACGGCTTATTTCCTTCCACTCTTTCGCCCATTCTGCCACACTTGGAAGCACAAACCGACGAGCGCTTTGCATGAATGCTGCAAAGAATACGTCGAAAGGCACGCGCCCATCATTGACGACTGAAAGGTTTACACGGCAGAACCTACCGTGGATACCCGTTGGTTCATAGTCGGCATAAAGGTCGTTTTCGCCCTTTGCAGCCTTGCATTCCGCCAACAGATAGTTGCGAGCAGAGGCTTCAGCATCGTCGTTTTCGCCAATCAAATGCCCTGGACCGAATGCGTCTTGAAAGAGATTCTTGTAATAATCCATCAAGGTTGACTGCGGATAAGCGGTCATTTGCCGTTCAATCACGGCACGGATTGCATCGCGGTCAATGCCATTTGAAGCAAAGACAACGGTAGAAACTATCGAGAGAATCAAAGGAAATATACGTTTCATCATGTCGTTCCGATTACATATATGGGCGAACTATTGCTTTGATACCATTATCCTCAAGCAGTTTCAGCACCTGTTTCGTGTCGGTCTGACCGTAATGATAGACAAACAGAAGCTTCGCATTCACAGCCTTTGCCGCACGGACAAACTGCTCTGGCGACATGGTGAAAGGCAGATTACATGGCAGGAAAGCAACGTCAATGTCCTTCAATGCACTCATTTCATTGATGTCTTCGGTATCGCCAGCGATATATACACGCAAATCATCCACCGTCAGCACGTAACCATTGTCGCGTTCTTTTGGATGAAACTGCTGTTTGTTGGCAGAAGTATTGTATGCCGGAACGGCTTCGATGGTAAGATCCTTGAGTTTCTTTGTGTCGCCGTTGCGCATCACATCGGCATTTCCGCCCAGGATTTCCGCACTCCGAGGGTTGGCAATAAGCACAGTTCCGTCCTTCGTAAGCTGCTCAATAGCCTTTGCATCAAGATGGTCAGCATGTTCGTGAGTAACGAGAATGATGTCGGCTTTAGGCATTTTCGTGTAGTCTGTCGCAGGTTGCACCTTGTCTGTAACCGGATCTACATACAGCCACGTGTCGTTTATGCGTATTCCTAACGAAGCATGTTTGAAATAATGCTGTTCAAAGTTGACACCGTGAGGCGACGTATAGGTAATCACAGCCTCTTTCACCACCTTTTTATTTGCCTTGTTACAATCAATAATACCGCTGTCCACGGTCTGTCCCTTGCAGCCTAAAACGGTTGCGATAAATGCGAAGATTCCCATTGTTATTGCTTTTAGTTTCATATTTATTAGGTTATTTTTTATTGTTCTGAATCTGTTTTTGTGGTAAACGACTTCGTGGTGTGAGTGGCGTATTGCTGCCCTTTGATAGTCGCTACACCTATATAATAATAGGTAGTATTGGCATCGAGACTGGAGAGACTGAACGTCTGCTGGTTTTTCATCTCACTTGTTCCGATGGTCTTGCCCCTGGTTACGTTGTTCTTGTCCTTCGAGTACATCACCCCAAACGAAGACCCATCGCGTTTCAATGCGTTGGTAATATACACCGTAACGCTTGCCGACGAAGCCGTAACCTCCGTAGCATCGCTTATCTCTACGTTATACACATCGTCCTCTTCCTTGCAAGAAGACACAAATATTAAACAAAAAAATATAAAAAAGATTGTCTTCAGCTTTGACATAACAAATGAATTTATATTTCTATTTTGCTAATTTGCCAATGCAAATAATAGGGTATGACATTTGCAACCTATCCAAACAAATCAGAATGTGAACCAGTTGCAACAAGAAGTAAGGTCAATTCGTCATTGTTTTGCTTCCAAATAAGTAGCCAATCAGGTTCAATATGACATTCCCAACAACCATTGTAATTGCTCACAAGCTTATGAGGTCTATATTCTGGTGGCAAGGTTCCTGTAGCAGACAATATGGAAATGACCTTCAGGAAAGCATTCTCATCAAGTCCTCTTTTAAGACATTTCTTATATTCTCGTCTGAAACGTCCAGAAACAAAAATGCGATATGACATTATTTTAGATATGACATTAGGTTATCTACACTTCCTACTTCGATGACATTTCCCTTCTCTATATCATCTAATGCCAAGTCAAGTTCATTCTTCTTAGTTCGATTCGTCGTTGACAACTTGTACGTTATTCCTTTCATGGAGTTTAATACGTTGCAAAGACTTTCAAGCAAAGTATTGTCCTCAAGTGTTAGAATTATCTGATTCATACTATCATTATTTTTTTGCAAATGTAATAATAAAATTTGATAATAACAAATAAATCAACGATAATTTAACTTTCTGCCATGACTTGCTTTATTGACTCTTCGGCCTTTGTGAGTTTATCCTTGCAAAGTTTTATTAAGCTTTGCGCCTTTTTGATGTTCTCACTGAGGTCGTCAATGTCCATTTCCTCTCGCTCTATGTGCTGGATTATCTGCTCCAACTGCTTTACTGCTTCGTCGTATTTCATTGTTTTTATGTTTTACCTCAACAAACTATTGATTTTACTTTTCCGTTCTTTAAACGTGTTTCTATCTCGTCGCCAGAGGACAAAGCCTTGGCATCTTTCATTATCTTACCGTTCAATGTGGTTATGCTGTAGCCTCGTTTCAGCAAAACCTTTGGGTCGAGAGCCTTAAGCGTTTGCGTCATCAACTCAAGGCGATGGCGTTTCCGTTCAAACAACAATGGCACAGACTCGGCAAGTCTTTGCTCGTTCACTTGAAGTCGTTGGCGTTTCCGTTCGGTCGCGAATCTTACAACTTCATTAAGTTTTGCACCGTCCATCATTAACCGTTGGCGTTTTCGTTCGACAATCATACGAACAACCTCGCCAAGTCTATTGTTAAACAACAGCAATTGTTGCTCTGTCCGACGGATTGTCTGGTCGCACGCTTTCCTTATAATATTATAGGAGTAGTCAAGAAAATCGCTTATTTCCTTCAACTGCGACACAAGAAATTCGGCTGCGGCAGTCGGAGTCTTCACCCTTGTATGCGAAACCATATCGAGAACCGTGTCGTCACGTTCATGTCCGATACCAGTAATCACAGGCAAAGGAAACTGCGCCACGTTGACTGCAAGCGGATAAGTATCGAAGCCACTAAGGTCGCTCGACGCTCCCCCACCCCTGATTATTACCACACAATCGAAATCATCAACCCTTCCATATATCGCATCAAGAGCTGAGATGACTGTCTTTTCCACCATTTCACCCTGCATCACAGCCTCGAAAAGCGTTGTCTCGAAGTGAAAACCGTATGGATTGTTGGCAAGTTGATTGCTGAAATCACCATATCCAGCCGCACTTGCACTCGAAATAACTGCTATGCGCTGGCAGAACAGAGGCAAGGAAAGTTGCTTGTTCATGTCATAGACGCCATCACTTTGAAGTTGCCTTATTATTTCCTGACGCTTTCGGGCAAGGTCGCCAATGGTATAAGTTGCGTCAATATCAGTGACAATCCACGAGAATCCAAACGCCTCGTGAAAGTTAGGATAAACCTGCATGAGCACTTTCATGCCCTTAGCCAAACGCTGACCTGTGGTCTTTTCAAACGAATATCTCAGCAACGACCACGTATCAGCCCAGATGATAGCCCTTGCCTTTGCGATGAAAGTATTGCCCCTCGGACCTTTCTCCACCAGTTCCAAATAGCAATGTCCAGCCTTCTCATAGCATTCCGACAACTCTGCCTGCACCCAATACTCACCTGTAAAAGAGCCATCTATGACTCCTTTCACGAGATTATTGAGTTCGTATAGAGAGTAGGATTTCATGCTTATCTATTCAATTCCACCACTTCAAGGTCTTTGAAAGCGTTGCCGTCGATGGTCAACCTTACGAGTGTACGCTGCTGTTGCCAACCACTAAGACCTGCGGCTCCAGGGTTTATGTGCAGCAGATGCAACTGTTCATCATACTTCACCTTCAATATATGCGAGTGTCCGCTAATGAAAAGCTGCGGCGGATTGTTGTATATCTTATGCGCAATGCTCGCATCATACCTGCCAGGATAACCGCCAATATGTTTCATCAGCACATCAACATCCTCGCATTTCCAACGCAAAATCTCAGGATACATCAGTCTTACATCGCCTCCGTCAATGTTTCCATGTACTGCACGGAGTGGGCAAATCTCGTTCAGTCGCTCGGCAACTTCCGTCGAACCAATGTCGCCAGCGTGCCAAATCTCGTCACAAGTCGAGAAATATTTCACGTACTTCTCGTCCCAGAATGCGTGTGTGTCGCTTATGATGCCTATTCTTTTCATTGCGATAGATATAATAAAAATCTTAGGTTAGTATCATAACCTATAAACTTTAACCTCTAAGCTCTAACCTTTAACCTCTAAGCTCTAACCTTTAACCTCTTTTCTACAAACTCGGCAAGGTAATCAGCCGTTGCTTCCAAACCTAATCGGCACGAGTTTATACAGATGTCATAACTCTCCTTTGCGCCCCAAGTCTGTCCGGTATAGTAATTGTAATACTTCGCACGAGTCTTTTCGCCACTGACAATGAACCGTCGAGCCTCCTCGGCAGTGCATTCGCGTCGCTTCATCACCTGCTCAATCTTGTAATCCATATCGGCATAAACAAACACGCTCACCTTGTTTTCCTTCTTCCTTAATATATAGTCGGCACCACGACCGACGAAAACACAACGCTTTTCCTTCGCCTCATGCCATATCACTTCACTCTGAAACTGGAACAGCGACCCTTGTGAAATCTGCTCACTGTAGTAGTTTGCATGTCCGATGATAGGCACTTTGCTGAAAATAAGATTGTGAAGACGACTGTGATGTTCGTCATGATCAACAAACAATTTCTCGCTGAAACCACTTTTCTTTGCAGCAAGAGCAAGTATTTCGCTGTCGTAGAAATTACAGTCGAAACGCTCTGCCAGCAGTTTGGCAATGACTCTTCCACCGCTGCCCAACTCTCTGCCTACGGTGATGGAAAATATATCATTCATAATGTTTGAATTTATTTCTGTAGATAAAGAACACGATTGCAGTCAATACCGACGACAGCAAATCGGAAAGAGGAATGGCATACCATATACCATTCAACTGGAAGAACAGCGGCAATATGATTAATCCTGGCAAAAGGAAAATCATTTGTCGCGTCAACGAGAGGAAGATGCTGACCTTCGCCATGCCTATGCTCTGGAAGAAGTTTGTCGTCACCATTTGGAAACCGATAACAGGGAACGTGCAGTTATACAGCACCATTGCCGGTGTTGCAATGGCTATAAGTTCTTCGTCGTGGGTAAACAGTCGCACGCACGTCTCTGGCATCAGCACTCCGAAGCAGAATGCAATGCAGCAAACTACGGTTGCGAGTATCATGGTATAATAATAAACCTTCATCAGGCGTGGTATCAACTGTGCCCCGAAGTTGTATCCGGCTATCGGCTGCATACCTTGGTTCAGCCCCATTACTATCATTGCAAAGATGAAACCTATGCGGTTGACTATTCCGTATGCTCCTACTGCAAGGTCGCCTCCATACTGGAACAGGCCTTTATTGACAAATATAACCACGATACACGCGCAGCAGTTCATGAGGAAAGGTGCAAGTCCGATGCCGAGAATGTCCTTCACAATGCGACTTTCCAACTTGTAGATGCCGCGTTTGAAATGGATAATCTCGTCAGGATTGGAGAATATCTTCATCTGCCAGCACATGCACAAGAATTGCGCAATGACGGTTGCAAGGGCTGCACCGCGTATTCCCCACTCGAAAACGAAGATGAAGAGTGGTGCGAGGACAAGGTTTATGGCAACGGTTATGATGGTGCAAAGCATCGAAAACTTCGGCTTTCCTATCGACCGGAGCAGGGCGTTCTGACCGAAATAGAGGTGTGTAAACGCATTACCTATGAGTATTATCGTCATGTAATCGCGTGCGTATGGCAGTGTATTGTCCGATGCGCCGAAGAATCTCAGTATTGGTTCGAGGAAGGCAAGGCACACTGCCATAAAGATGACACCCGTCATAATGTTCAGCGACAAGCACGATCCGAATATCTTGCAGCCCGTAGAATAGTCGCGTTGCCCCAATCTGACCGACAAAATCGTCGAGCCTCCTACGCCGACCATTGCGCCAAAAGCTGCGCTGAGGTTCATCAGCGGGAACGTGATTGCCAGTCCTGATATGGCGAGGGCTCCCACTTTCTGCCCTATGAAGATGCTGTCAATGGTATTATACAACGACGATGCCGTCATGGCAATAATGGCTGGCATGGCGTATTGCCACAGTAGTTTGCCTATTGGCTTCGTTCCAAGTTCGAGAGTTGCTTTGTTTCCTTGCATGTTTTTTTTTGCAGATTCTATAGGTACTATAGTTTTCTATAGAGACTATCGGGTTATCTATTCTTATACATTTCCTCGTAATATCGCTCGTAGTCGCCGCTTGTGATGTTGTCCATCCACGCTTGATTATCGAGATACCAGCGTACTGTCTTCTCTATTCCTTCCTCAAACTGCAGCGAAGGCTCCCATCCGAGTTCCTTCTGCAACTTGCTTGAGTCGATGGCATAGCGTGCATCGTGGCCCAAACGGTCGGTAACATACGTTATGAGGTTCATGTCTTCTCCTTCTTCACGTCCCAACAGACGGTCAACAGTATTGATTACAACCTTGATGATATCAATGTTCTTCCACTCATTGAAGCCGCCGATGTTGTATGTTTCAGCCACTGTTCCCTTGTGGAATATGAGGTCGATGGCACGTGCATGGTCTTCTACAAACAGCCAATCGCGCACATTCTCGCCCTTGCCATACACTGGTAATGGCTTGCGATGACGTATATTGTTGATGAAAAGGGGTATCAGTTTCTCTGGGAACTGGTATGGTCCATAGTTGTTTGAACAGTTTGTAACGATTGTCGGCATACCGTAAGTGTCGTGGAATGCACGTACAAAGTGGTCGCTGCTTGCCTTTGATGCTGAATAAGGCGAGTGTGGATTGTACTTGGTCGTCTCGTAGAAGAAGTCTTCGCCATACGCTAAATGATGCTCACTCGACGATGCAATCGTCGAGAACGGTGGCTCTATGCCTTCAGGATGAGTCATCTGCAATGCGCCATACACCTCATCGGTCGAGATATGATAGAAGCGTTTTCCCTCATATCGTTCAGGCAACGACTCCCAATAGAGCTTTGCGGCTTGCAGGAGCGAGAGTGTTCCGAGCACATTGGTACGTGCAAACGTGAACGGATCCTTTATTGAACGATCCACATGGCTCTCTGCTGCGAGATGTATTATGCCGTCAACCTTTTCCTCCTGCATCAGCCGAAGCATGAGGTCGAAGTCGCAGATGTCGGCACGCACAAACTTATAGTTTGGCATCTTTTCTACATCTTTCAGGTTGGCAAGGTTGCCTGCGTAGGTCAGTTTATCTACGTTTACGATGTTATACTCTGGATACTTGTTCACGAATAGTCTTACGACGTGACTGCCTATAAAGCCGGCGCCGCCTGTAATGATAATTGATTTTTTCATCATCGTTGCATTGAAATTTTCTGCAAAAATACAAAAAATATCTGCATTCACCGCATAACTTCACATATTTTTTCATTACACTGCGCATAACTTTGCGTTATCGTTTTAAGGGTTGTTCGGTTAGTTTGATTAGGACGAGCGTTTAAGTCGGAAAAAAGTTGTACAACTTTCACTCGAAAGTTGTACAACATTCAGACGAAAGTTGTACAACTTTTTTCACCCCCAACAGAACGTATTGTAGAGGGGTATCGTTCGTTTGCCAAAAGTGTATGCATCAATGTCAGCAAATGTACCTATTATGGCAACGAGAAAAAAGCATCATAGATTAAATTTTCCGTGGAATGTCTGAGTGTCACTTGTAAAAAAACGCATTAACAAAAAAGGAAAAAAATGATATGATGTATGGTGTGCTTCATACTGAAGCCCATGTCTGTGTGACGTGTGTCTGCGCTTAGGAACAAGTTCCAATCGCCGACACACGTCACACAGACACCACTGTCGTGGCCATCCATACATCATATAAAAAATATGCTAACGCATAAAAAATATCTCACTTCGTTCGTAAAAAATGGAGTTTGGTTGTAACTTATCGGTTGTGGAACCTATAACCTTTAACCTAAAACCTATAACCAAAAAAATTTTTTATGGCCAAAGGCCACATTTTTTACCGTTAGGTATTTTGTCTTTGTTATTGTCTTTGGCAGCTGTGAGTGGCTGTTCGTCTGCATAGC
>JAKSIZ010000052.1 GCA_024398515.1 Bacteroidaceae bacterium
GTTTAAAAAATAAAAAAAACAGAGGATGTGCCACTTTTGACACACCCTCATTTTTCATTTAAGCGTTCAAACGAATGGTTTTAGTCCAACAACCTGCGCGTCGAGACCAATGAAAAGGCTTGTTACTTAGCCATGGTTATGGCGACTGAGGCTGTTGTGCCTTGTGAATATTCGATTGGTGGATTGTGTTTGTTTATGGTGACCGTGACCTTCATAATGGTCGGAAACTGGTTGACTATACTTTGCCCTATGCGTGCGGCAACGGTCTCGATGAGGTTGCATGGCTTCGACATCACGTCTTCAACTATGGCATAGAGTTCGGCATAGTTCACGGTGTCGGCAATGTCGTCGGTCTCCGCGATGCGTTCTATCGTTTCCTGCGGCTTGCATAAAGTGCAGCGGAGGCTGACTGTATAGTCCCCTCCGCACATTCTTTCCTCTGGCAATACGCCGTGGAAAGCATGGAATTGCATATCATGCAACGATATTTCGACTGTTTCTATCCGCATCTTGATGCTCCGCAATGCTTGCAAATCAGGCATCCTTCCTGATAAACCAACGACTCATGACCGCATACTGGGCATATCTTGCCCTTTGCCTCAGTGCCGTCAACGATGTATTTCTTCAGTGCACGCTCAACGCCGTTCTTCCAGGTATTGATGCTTTCAGACGCAAGTGAGAGTGAACCTACGAGTTTTATCACGTGGTGTATTGGCATACGATAGCGCAAAACGCCCGAGATGAGCTTTGCATAGTTCCAGTATTCAGGGTTGAACTTCTCGCTCAGACCTTCTACCGTGGTCTTGTATCCGCGTTTGTTTTCAAACTGGAAGTCGTAGCGGTGAGTGCCGTCTTCGTTCTCTGCCTTGATTATCTTGCCTCTTACTACGGACTTTGGCAGGGCAATTCCTTCCTCGTCATCCTGCAATCCGGTAAAGATTTCGTATGGATAGCCGTCGAGCAAGCCTACGAATGCCACCCATTTTTCCTTGTTGTTCTGGAATCGAACCACATCACATTCGAGCACCTTAGGGCGAGTTTCGGTCACTTCAGGCGGTGTGCAAGGCGATTCGTCGGCTTTCTTCTTGCTGTCATCAGCCTTGATGAGCACGCCCGAACGGCATCCGTCGCGATATACGGTGCATCCTTTGCAGCCACACTGCCATGCTTCGATATAGAGTTTATTGACCAATTCCTCGTCAACATCGGCTGGAAGATTGATGGTTACACTGATGGAATGGTCAACCCATTTCTGTATTGCACCTTGCATACGCACCTTCATCAGCCAATCTACATCGTTCGCCGTGGCCTTGTTGTAAGGCGATTGTGCCACGAGATTATCGATTTCTGTCTGTGAATAATTCTTTTCTGTGTCTATTCCTTTCACTCGCATCCACTCAAGGAACTTAGGGTGATAGACGATATATTCCTCGAAACAGTCGCCTACTTCATCTGTATAGTCGATGCGGACATTGACGTCGTTAGGGTTTACTTTCCTGCGTCGCTTATACACTGGCATAAATACTGGCTCGATACCACTGGTGGTTTGAGTCATGAGCGACGTGGTTCCGGTCGGTGCTATCGTAAGACATGCAATGTTTCTGCGGCCATACTTTGCCATTTCAGCGTAGAGTTCAGGATTTTCTGCCTTTATCCTGAGCACGAAAGGATTGTTCTCCTCGCGCTTTGCATCATAGACTTCGAATGCTCCACGCTCTTTTGCCATCTGAACAGAAGAGCCGTATGCAGCCAGTGCAAGCGTCTTGTGAATGCCTACGGAGAAGTCTGTTGCCTCTTGAGTGCCGTATCGTAAGCCCATTGCAGCAATCATGTCGCCCTCGGCAGTGATTCCAACGCCGGTACGACGGCCCTTGCCGCTCTTCTCGTATATCTTGTTCCAGAGGTGGCGTTCGCGCATTTTCACCTCTTCTCCCTCGGGATCTGCGGACACCTTATTTATTATAGCGACTATCTTTTCAAGCTCAAGGTCGATGATGTCGTCCATGATTCTTTGTGCTTTTGCCACGTGAGACTTGAAAAGATCATAGTCGAACTCAGCCTTATCAGTGAACGGATTCTTCACGTAAGAGTAAAGGTTTATCGAAAGCAGACGGCAAGAATCGTATGGACAAAGCGGTATTTCGCCACAAGGATTGGTTGAAACCGTCTTGAAACCAAGGTCGGCATAGCAGTCAGGAATGCTCTCGCGAATGATTGTATCCCAGAAAAGCACACCAGGTTCTGCGCTCTGCCAAGCGTTATGGACAATCTTTTTCCACAGTGCAGAGGCATCTATGTCCTTCTTGAATACAGGATTTGCGCTGTCGATAGGGAAGCATTGGGTGTAAGGAGTGCCGTTCATTGCGGCTTGCATAAACTCATCGTCAATCTTTACAGAAACGTTTGCACCCGTTATCTTGCCTTCTGTCATCTTTGCATCAATGAAAGCTTCGCTGTCAGGATGCTTTATGCCGACTGAAAGCATCAGTGCTCCACGGCGTCCATCCTGCGCAACTTCGCGTGTACTGTTCGAGTATCTTTCCATGAAAGGCACAAGTCCCGTTGAAGTAAGTGCGGAGTTTTTGACTGGTGAACCTGCTGGGCGAACCTGCGAAAGGTCATGCCCTACTCCACCACGACGCTTCATGAGTTGAACTTGTTCCTCGTCCAAGAGCATTATTGCGCCGTATGAGTCGGCTTCACCATCGATGCCAATGACGAAGCAATTGCTCAACGAAGCCACTTGATGGTCATTTCCGATGCCAGTCATAGGGCTTCCTGCCGGTACGATATAGCGGAAATGATCCAACAAATCGAAGATTTCCTGCGCCGACATTGGGTTCTTGTAGTTCTTTTCAATACGCGCTATCTCGTTTGCAATCCTCCAATGCATGTCCTCTGGCGACTGCTCAAAGATGGTTCCAAAACTGTCTTTCATCGCGTACTTGTTTACCCAAACGCGGGCAGCAAGTTCATCACCATTAAAATATTTAAGCGAAGCAGCAAACGCTTCATCGTATGTATAAATTTTCTTATCCATTATTTCACCCGTCAGTTTTAGTCATTTAGAATAAGTATTGCGTCACCATAACACCCAAACTTATAGCCGTTCTCCAACGCAAGCATGTATGCATCGCGTACCAAGTCGTAGCCTCCGAAGGCGCATTCAGTCATCAGTTGCGTAGAAAGCGGATGATAGAAGTTACCAATCATGCAGTCAGCAACACCAAATTGATATGGAGGATAGATGAATTTGTTTGTCCAGCCTTCATATTCCTTGAGGTATCCATCGGTACCAACAGCCGTTTCCGATGCGCGGACAACACTTGTGCCGACAGCAATCACATGGTGTCCGCTGTCTTTTGTGCCGTTTACCATCTTGCAAGCCTCTTCGCTGACAAACATCTGCTCACTGTCCATCCTGTGCTTTGAGAGGTCCTCAACATCGATATTGTTGAAGTTCGCCAACGAACAGTGCATAGTAATGTAAGCAGTATTGATGTCCTTTATCTCCATACGCTTCATAAATTCGCGGGTGAAATGCAATCCACTTGTAGGAGCAGTGACGGCTCCTTCGTTCTTTGCGAATATGCACTGGAAGTTATCCAAGTCTTCCGGTTCAGAATTTCTGCGTTCAATGATATAGTCAGGCAGTGGTGCTTCGCCAAGAGAATAGAGTGATTCCTTGAATTCTTCGTGGTCACAGTCGTAGAGGAAGCGCAACGTACGACCGCGGCTTGTGGTATTATCGATGACTTCGGCAACCATCGTACCACTTTCGTCGAAGAACAATTTGTTTCCAATTCTTATCTTTCTTGCTGGTTCTACAAGCACATCCCAGAGTTTCATCTCTGGATTCAGTTCGCGCAACAAGAACACTTCTATCTTTGCATCCGTCTTTTCCTTTGTTCCATATAGGCGTGACGGGAATACTTTTGTGTCGTTGAGCAGGAACGTATCGCCCTCTCCAAAGTAATCGAGAACGTTACGGAAGTCAAGATACGTCTTCCCATCTTCCCTGAACATGTCTATTTTCTGTGATTTCCTATGCAAAACCATGAGTTTACACTCGTCGCGATGCATTGGTGGATATAATGCGACATCATCGTCTTTCAACGAAAAAAACTTAAATTCTGATAATTTCATAATGTTATTCTATGTCTTCTATTTCTTGATTATCTAACCATTCCTGGAAATTGTCGAACGTCAGGCAGTCGTCAATTCTCACATTTCCTATCCTTGTACGGCACAATGCGGTGAGATATGCACCGCTATTCAATGCCTGACCTATGTCGCGTGCCAAGGCTCGGATATACGTTCCCTTGCTGCAAACCACGCGAATTGACATCTGCATCTTCTCTTTGTCGAAGTCTGTCAGTTCTATCTCATCTATCACAAGCGTCTTTGCCTTGAGTTCAACCTCCTTGCCTTTTCTTGCAAGTTTATATGCTGGTTTGCCTCCGACCTTACATGCCGAGAACTCTGGCGGCACTTGTTCTATCGTTCCTACAAACTTTTTCAGTGTTTCTTCAACCAATTCGCGGGTGATATGCTCCGTTGGATAGGTTGCATCCACCTCATGTTCCATATCGAAACTTGGTGTTGTCGCACCGAGTTGCAGCGTTGCCGTGTATTCTTTCGTGCATTTCTGGAACTCTTCAATACGCTTTGTTGCCTTGCCGGTGCATAGTATCAGCACTCCAGTTGCCAATGGATCGAGGGTGCCGGCATGGCCTGTCTTGAGTCGTTTTACGCCAAGTTTCTTCGACAATCTTGTACGTGCAAACGCCAAAGCACCGAAGCTCGACATCCTGTATGGCTTATTCAGGAAGATGACTTCCCCTTTGTGAAAGTTCATTGAGTCCTAAAAAACTAAAAGAGCTATACCTACTAATGCGCAATATATTGCAAAATAAATGAGTTTCCCTTTCCTTACAATGTTTATCATCCACTTGCAGGCTATACATCCTGAAACGAATGCTGCGGCAAAACCGATAACAAGACATGACACTGAAATGTCGCTGAACACTGCTGCCACGCCTTCTTTCACCATCTTGTATGTATCTATCAATGCCTCGCCAAGTATCGGTGGTATTACCATGAGGAACGAAAACTGTGCCAATTTTGCCTTGTCGTTGCCGAGTATGAGGCCCGTAGCGATGGTGCTGCCCGAGCGTGAAAGTCCTGGCATCACTGCTATTGCCTGGGCAAGTCCTATGATAAAAGCGTCCTTTATGCTTATTTCCTGCTTCTGTTTTGGCTTTAGGAAATATGAAAGTGCAAGCAAAAGGGCAGTCACGAGGAGCATTGCGCCGACTATTGCCAAGCCACTGCCAAAGATTTCCTCAACGTAATCCTTGAAGAAAACGCCTACTATACCTACCGGAATCATCGATACAAGTATGTTGAGCACATACTTCTGCTCAGGGTTTATGCGTGCTAATGCCGACTCGCCCTTTATGTTTTCGCGGTTGGAGTCGTTGTATTTCAGCAGTCCCTTGACGAGCCAACTTATCTCTTTCCACAGTATGACAAGCGTACTGAGAACGGTTGCAACGTGTACGGCGACCGTATAAGCGAGGTTCGACTCGCCGTCTGCCAAGCCGAAGAGATGCGAAGCGATGGTCAGATGACCACTACTGCTGACAGGGAGATACTCTGTAAGTCCCTGAATAAGTCCGAGTATTAGAGCTTGTAATTCGTTCATCGTTACTCTTTCTTATCTTTTGGTTTGCGGACTACGGCGTATATCATCGATACAAATCCCACGAAACATACTATCGGAGCAACCTTTGTATGCATGGCATTGAATATCTCCGGATTGTAATTCTCGGCTGTAGAACTGTCGCCAGCCATCAATATGAAGCCAATAATGACCACTGCCATGCTCACGGCAAGCAGTATAAAGTTGGTGCGGTCAAACGCAAAATTCTTTTTATCCATAATAATCTATGTAAATTTGTTTCTTAAATCTTGTACAAGTCGCCTGCTTTCATCCTCAGGAATCTGTTTACTGAGAAGAATCCGCAAACGAGTGAAATGATGAGACCGAGTGCTAAAATCGCCACAGCCACCATTATCATTATGTCGGGAGTAATGATTTCCTGCGTCTCGGGCTCGAATGAAAACAGCGCATACAAGCCTCCTGACAGCAGTATGCATGCGAATATCGATGATAGAACGCCCACAAGAAGCATTCTCCACATGAATGGTCGGCGTATGAATCCGTATGATGCGCCGACGAGTTTCATCGTGTGCATCTTGAAACGATGCGCATAAACTCCGAGCCGGATAGTGTTATTGATGAGCGAAATGGATATAAGCAGGAACACAACCACCAATACAAGCAGCACGATGCTAATGCGTCGGATGTTGTCGTTGACCGTCTTGATCAGGTCTTTCTGGTATGTTATGTCCATGATAGCCTTCTCTTTCTTCCATTCCTTCTCAATCCATTTCAGCGAATCCTCGTTTGCATAGTCGGCTTTCAGAGTCAACTCGATGGTCGAACTGAACGGATTTTCGTCGAGAAACTCCGACGGATCCATGCCGAGTTGCTTGGTCTCGTCGCGCAGTATCTCTTTGTTGCCCACATAGTCTATGAAGTGAGTATATGGCCGGTGATATAGTGTGCGTGTGAGTTCGTGTCCTTGGTTCTGGCTTATCGAGTCGGATAGCAACAGCGTTACAGTGAGGTTCTCCTTCACCGAGTCGGACACATTGCGTGCTATCAGCACAAAGAATGCTATCATGCCTACGAGCACGAGTACCATAGTGGTGCTCATGCACAGCGTGGCAATCTGCATGCCGCCCTTTCTTCCTTTGCTTAGTATGTTACTGCTCATATTGTCTAACAGGTTTTCCGGAGGTTCTGGAATTTCCGGAGCGTCCGGTGTTTTCGGTTTAATTGAAAACGTGGTGCAAAGATAATAAAAAAAAGAGCGTTTTGCAAATTTTTTAATACTTCTTCAACAAAAATTTTCTTCTTTTTTCAGTCGGCGTTATTCTTTTCCCGACTTCTCATTTATGAGTTGGAAGATTGAACGCTTAACTCGTTCAAACATTGCTGCAATGTTCGGACCAACATTGCTGCAATGTTAGAGTCAACATTGCTGCAATGTTTTTTGGGGTATAAACGTGAGGTATAACAAAACATGCGCTCAAGTCGTGGCAATCAATGCCTTAACCCGAGCGCACGATGCGTTGTTTGGCCGTGGATTGTTACTTCGCCGGTGAAAGGATTATTTGTGCCGTCGCGGTGATGTCAGCCACGTCGATGTTTCCGTCCATGTTCACATCGGCAGCGGTAGCGTTGAATGGCGAAGGGTTGTTGCCGAGTATGTAGGCTGCGATGGCGGTGATGTCGGCAACGTCAATGCTTCCGTCGCCGTTGGCATCGCCCCTTTCCTCGACGATATTAAACTGTTTCCAAGGAAGAAGTTGCTTGTATGCAGCCTGCGTGCCCAGAGGAACGTGGAGTTTTACTTTGGCGCAATTGATGTTCTGGAAGATGGTTGTAGGATAGGCTTCGGGGTCTGTCCAATAAACATAAACGTTTTTCAGACCTGTGCATGACTCGAATGCAAGCTTTGATATAGTGGTGACGCTTGCAGGAATATCAAGAAGTGCCAGTTTCTTGCACGACGAGAAGGCTCCTTCATCTATGGTCTTGCACCCATCTGGTATCTTCATTTCCGTCATTGTTGATTTTGCAAACGCATAGCTTTCTATTGTCTTCAGCTTCGAACCTTCCTCGAAAGTGACATTGCAAGGCACGGCACGCATGGAATATGACGATATAATCTCGACATTCTTGCCAATCTTTACCGAGGTGAGTTCGGTGCAATTGCGGAAAGCATCCTCGCCAATATAGTTCACTACGTATGTGTTTCCTTCATAATCAATCGTACTTGGGATGACAACATCACCGCTGTATGAGTTGTAATGGAAGTTCTTGTAAGTGACCGTTGCAGTATGTCGCCGCTCATTAAGGATGTAGAAAACATTGTCGATTGCGACCTTTCCTTCATCCACATCATTATAGAGATTGTCGTTTATAAAGGTCTTCACGCCATTTACAACGTTCAAGGTCAGCTCGCTTTGACGGTTTTCGGCAAAATAAAAGCGTTGCCAGTCGCCGTCGCCATACTTCGCCACAGGATATATGGTCCATTCTCCGTCGGGCACATCAGCGTCGAAATTGTAACTGCTTAGGCTTACATAACCCGACATGGCTCTTGTATTTAACGCAAAATAGTCGATTTCATCGGTATTTTTATTCTTTAGTGCCATTCCCGTTGTCAGTGTTTCTTCTCCACTTGTACGGCTGTAAATATAGAGTTCACAAGAGAAGGAGTTGTTTCCTTCATATAGAAAATCAGTTGGCGACATGAGGGAAAGACAACCCTTACCGCCCTCGTCCTTCTTTATATTGTAGTCAATGTCGGGCGATATATCGTAACCTGTGGCAGTACTAAGGAAATATCCGTTGCCTTTACCGTTCCATCCGAAGTTGTAATGGAAATATCCGTTGGCATCGTAGCCGTCGCAAACAAACTGATGACCGCCCCCATCGCTTTCAAATCCGCTACAAGTCACAGGGCGTTTGGCGTCGATTTCGCTGCGCAACACGTTTTCCCAGTCTTCGGTAGTACAACAGTTGGCCGTAAGATATTTCATGTCACGGTCGTATCCAAAGTTATTTTGCATCGCAACAGGCATAAAACTTGTGCCACTTCCTCCAGGGGCATAATCCATCTTGAACGCATATCCAAGGTCGCGAATCAGAGTGGCGACAGCACTCTTTGACTCAGTGGAAAAGAATTCAATGGCGTTGTTAGCCATTAAATCCCATCTATACGTTGACTGATTTAAGTCAGCCGTGAGCCTCGTACCGTTCCATGTGTAACTTACTTCCCCTGTACCATGTTCAGGCCATTTGTGATAGAACATGATTTGACCTGCTGCAATGGCAACACATCCCGCAGGACAATGTTCACCATTTACCATAGGCACAGAGTCATTATATGGCGACCTTTGTCCCCATTCTATTTCGCCGAGCAATGGAGCAGCAGCATTGCCTGTAGCCTTTGCCTTTGCAAGATTGCGATTTTTCTGAAGTCGGCTTGCAGGAGAGGCATTCTTCAAATCATCAATACCCTTTACATATTTATCAAGAACCCAACGAAAATTGTCAGGCATTTGGTTATAGTCGAAATGTCCTTTGTCGGAGTATCCGAGAATTTCCTTGCGACTTCCTTCTTCAGCAGAAACGATAACGAAGCCATCGTCATTACCATTATTATATATATAGAATGCCGGTGCGCCTTTTGATGTTTTGCTTTCATGGGCAAAAGTTATTTCCTGTGCGCTTGAATTCGACTTGGCATTGAATGTTCTTGAACTGAAAAAGTTCTTTGCCTTCAACTCTGCCTCATCTTTTGATACCTCTTGTGCGGAGACGTTAACGTTAATAATTGCAAG
The DNA here is from genome assembly GCA_024398515.1 of Bacteroidaceae bacterium. Classification (GTDB taxonomy): domain Bacteria; phylum Bacteroidota; class Bacteroidia; order Bacteroidales; family Bacteroidaceae; genus Prevotella. The sequence continues at coordinate 9,484 of JAKSIZ010000052.1, forward strand.
CAAAGCAATTATAAAAATAAAAGTTGTATTCTTCATCTTATTATAAATTTATTTTCTGCAAAGTTAATAAATTATTTCTAACGAACGAAAACTGTTCTAAAAAATCAAATCTTTTGGAGATGAGATTAATGTTGTCGCACCATGTTGCACAAGAAATTTCTCGTCACGAAATCCCCAAAGTACGTTGATGCATGGGAGATTGGAGTTTGTTGCTGTTTGTATATCCACATCACTGTCGCCAATATAAACAGCATTATCTGCATCCACTCCCAATTCTTTGATAACAGTGTTTACCATATCTGGCGCAGGTTTACGGCGAATGCCAATTCGTTCACCAACGGCAATGTCAATGTATTGACTGAAAAAACGATTGTTGAGTTCTGTGACCGCTGGTTGCAGTTTATTGCTTACTATTGCCAAATTGCAACTTCGACGCTTTAGTTCTGCAAGGGTTTCAATGATTCCTTCGTATGGTTTTGTGTTGTCGAGACTATGCTCAAGATAATGATTGCGGAAAGTCTCGAACACTTTTATGGTAATTCCGTCTTTTGTCCCCGTGGGTACGGCACGTTCAATAAGCAGACGCACACCATTCCCGACGAATTGACGCACTTCATCGCGCGTTCTTTCTGGCATGTCGAAAAAGCGAAGGGCATAGTTTACACTGTTCGTAAGGTCTTGCAGAGTGTCCAACAGTGTGCCATCAAGGTCGAAGATGTATGTTTTGTATTGCCTCATTTCATTGAAATATGCCTCCCCAAGGGTAACTTCCTGGTTTAAGAACGACAATAGTTTCTTCGACAAGCGAAGCGACTTTGTCGGTTACTTCGTGCCGCAAAGCAACAACTCCTGGAGCAAACTCATATTCCATGTCGAATTGTGTCCAGCCTAAAGCCGAAAGAACGGCGAAAGCAGTTGCTCCTCCTTCTATTATTATGGTATGTGGCGGAAGAACATTGCATAGTTCAGCGGCAGCAATAGCCATATCTTCCCGTAACCTTACAGCATAATCCTTTCCTCCTACTGGTTCATGACCTATTGTCATTATCAATGCTTGACTTGAAAGGTAGGCATTTTTAAGCGTTTCAATCCAAGAGTCAATTGATACCTCACCGTGAAAAACATCCGATTTCATCGGTATTTCTACTGCACCAAGACTTTCAAGTACTGGTTCGGTAGCAAGGCTTTTGCTTTGCGTTGAACCACATATTATGAGGAGAGGCTTTGGAATATCGAAATCTCGAAAGTTCGAGGTCTCGATGTTTTTGTTGCATATCGTCCTAAACAAATCGGCAGCACCGGCAAGAAGAGTGTCCTCATCGGCTTTTGCAAGTTGTACAATTATGTCATTCATGCAAGTGGCCTCGGCAATATTTATGCCTTCCTTCAGCTGTGAATCCAATGAAAGATAGTGACAACCATGCATCATTCCGGTCACGTCACTTCTATTGGCAGGATATTCAGGGTCATGCCTAAACGATGTCTCGTGTAGCAATACATTATTTATATAATACTTGCCTCCACGGATTATGCGTCCCTTTGAAGGGTTCTGCGGCAGAAGCAGACATTTGCTGTAGCCAAGTTTCTGCATCAAAACAGACAACTCTGCCACGATATGACCTCGCAAGGCAGAGTCTGTCTTCTTGAATATCTGTAAATCTTTTGTTAGCTTATGCTTTTCGACAATCCTATTTGTTTCTGCCACGGCTTCTTCTTGCGTAAGCGAACGCGTGTCGGTGGCAATGACTTTCGTTCCGTCAGATGCCATCCCAGCAATCTCTGCCGCACCGGTTATGTCGTCAGCAATAACAATCATGCTTTAGCTTTCAAACGTGAGATTGCCATCTTCGTAGCATAGTCAATGGAAAGAAGCATTGCTGATGGTGATGCAATGCCTTTCCCTGCAACGTCAAAGGCTGTACCATGGTCAACACTGACGCGGATTATCGGCAATCCAAGCGTGATGTTCACGCCTTCGGCACTCTCCATCTTGCCTGTCTTTGCGTCCCATTGAAAACCGCAAACCTTGAAAGGAATGTGTCCTTGGTCGTGGAACATCGCCACACAACCGTCGAACTGACCGCAACGAGCCTTGGCAAATAATGAGTCAGGAGGCACAGGACCAGCAACATTGAAGCCACGAGCCTTGAGTTCTTCCACTGCCGGAGCAATCTCTTTCTCTTCTTCCCAACCGAACAAACCACCGTCACTGGCATGTGGATTGAGTCCTGCGATACCTATACGAGGATTCTCGATGCCAAATTGCCGGCAAGCGTCAGTGATAAGTTCAGTTACTTCAATGATTCTATCTTTCTTCACCCTGTCGCAAGCAACTCGCAAAGGCACGTGTGTAGAGACATGAATTACGCGAAGGAACTTGTCGGCAAGAAGCATGGCATACTTTTTTGTATCGGTGAAATGGGCATAAATCTCAGTATGTCCATCGAAATGATGACCGGAAAGATTCAATGCTTCTTTGTTTAATGGAGCGGTAACCGTGCCGTCAACTTCATCTGCCATTGCGAGTTCTATTGCCTTGGTGACGTAAGTAAACGCAGCATTTCCGCATTGTTCCTGCACAACCCCTTGCTTGAATGTCGTAATGTCAATGCAATCAAGGTCGAATACATCGATAGTGCCATACTCAAACTTTGCTTCGCTGACGCTATGGATTGTGTTTATCTTGAGTGCTGAGCCTAATTGCTCAACTGCCAACTGCATTATCTTCGAGTCGCCAGTAACAAGTGGATTACACTTCTCATAGGTTTCTTTCTGTTCTAATGCTTTAACTATTATCTCTGGTCCAATCCCTGCAGGATCGCCCATAGTAATTGCCAACTTCGGTCTCATCATATCAATATAGTGCATTATAAATGTCGCGGCAGTCTTGTTCTGTTACTTCGCGAGGGTTATTCTTCAGCAGACGCTGGCAATCCATTGCGGCTTTTGCCATACCATCAACGGCTGTCTGCGGTATGCCTATCTCTAAGAGTGACTGCGGAATGCCACAATCTTTCGAGAGTTGTTCGATGAAACGAACTCCATTCTCTGCTGTCTCAGTGTCATCCTTTCCAACGGGACAACCACAAGCAACGGCAATCTCTGCATACTTCTTCGTGTTTGCTGATATATTAAAGCGCATCACCGTAGGCAGGAGAACTGCATTTGAAAGTCCATGACTCTTATGAAACTCGCCACCTATAGGATAGGACAATGCGTGAACGGCAGCTGTGTTGACTGGTCCAAGGCATAGACCACCATACATACTGCCCAATGCCATTGCTTCACGAGCTTCGACATCCTTTCCATCCTTCACCGCACGCAACAGATTTGCTGCAATAAGTTTTATTCCCATCATGGCATACATGTCAACCAACGGATGTGCAAACTTATTTGTATAGGCTTCTATGCAGTGAGTAAGAGCGTCCATGCCTGTCTCTGCAGTTACCTTTGCAGGAACAGTCCATGTAAGTTCTGGGTCAATATATGCGGCATTTGCCATCAGATGTTCGCTTACAATTCCCTTCTTCTGGTTGTCGCGTTCATCGAGAAGAATGGCATTCGGCGACACTTCGCTACCCGTTCCTGCCGTAGTAGGAACACATGCGAACCATACACCACGCTTCGACACAAAGCCGATGCCGAACAAATCTTCTACTTTCTGTTCGCTTGTCAAGAGCGTTGCTACAAGTTTTGCAAGGTCAAGCACGCTTCCTCCACCCACGCCAATAACGCTGTCGGCATCGAACGCCTGTGCTTTAGCAAGCACACATTTGAAGTCCGACACCGATGGTTCGGCGTTGATATTGTCGTAAATCTCTATTTCAATTCCTTCGAGTGGCTTGATTGATTTCTCAACCATAGCCCTCAAAACTGGCGCGGTCAGTATGAACAGCCGCTTGTGTCCCATTGCAAGATAGTCCTTGCAGAACTGCTGCATGCAACCTGTGCCAAAGACAATCTTCTGCGGTTGCATCAATGTAATGCCTTTCATCTTTATTACGGTTATGCGGTTTTACGATTTCGAGTTTTCGAGATTTCGAGTACTCGAGTTTTCGATGTTCTTACGTTCTTCGAGGAAGGCATATACCGTCAAGTTCTTTTCAGCCAATGGCTCCTTGAAGAAGAGACTTGCTATGTATCCAACCACGATTACAACTATGTGCGAATATACGCCGAGCATCATCTTGTGGTGCGTGAAGTTCCAGTCGCCAAGATTAAGTATTGGTTCGCTGTCGCCTGCTGCAGCACCCGTCAGGAGTGCATAGATGGTGAATATCAACGTTGCTGCAAGACCAATGTAAAGTCCTTTCCAGTTTGCACGACGGGTAAAGATGCCCAGCACAAGAATGCCCACAATACCTGCCGAGATTATAGCATAGAGCACAAACAGCGAGTCGAGTATGCTCTCGTTGCCCATCTTGTTGAAGATTAGTGCCAGGACGATGCACGCTGCTCCGGTTACGAGTACTGCTACACGGCCTACATAGAGTTTCTGCTTGTCGGTTGCATTCTTCTTCACCTTCGCATAGTAGTCTTCTACGAATATAGCCGAAATGCAGTTTACGTCGGCATCAATCGTCGAGATGGCACCTGCAACGAGTGCTGCTATGATAAGTCCTGCAAGTCCTACTGGCATTTCATTTGCTATAAAGTATGGGAATACCTTGTCGCCCTTTATGCCTTCAGGCAGCAAACCTGTGTTTACCTGATAGTAAACGAACAGACAAGTGCCGACAAACATGAACAGTGCCCAAGTCGGTACGCTCATTGCCACGCCGAGATATGTTGCTTTCTTTGCGCTCTTCTCGTCCTTTGCAACGAGATAACGCTGCACCATACTCTGGTCTGTGCCGTATTTCTGCAGTGCATAGAACATTCCGTTGAACACGAGTACCCAGAATGTCTTCTGCTGGAAGTCCCAATCGTATGGTCCTACGTCAATCTTATTGAACTCTCCTGCCACCTTGAATATCGTTGCAGCTCCGCCATCAGTGAGGTAGAACAGCATCCCAACTGCCAGAAGTCCTCCGAAGATAAGCAGGAATCCCTGCACTACATCCATCCAGACAATGGCTTCCATGCCGCCAAGGAACGTCAAGAGTATCACGACTATACCTATAACAATGATGATCACCTGTATGTCGATGCCAAGGAATGTCGTTGCTGCAAGTCCCATGAGATACAACACAGCTCCCATCTTGGTGAAATGTTCAAGCAGGAATGCTATTGAACTCCAGTAACGTGCAACCAATCCGAAGCGACGCTCAAAGTATTCGTACGTGCTCAACCTGATTACCCTGCGGAACAATGGTACGATAAACCACACCATGCCGACCAGAACAATCGGCACCATCAAGCCTTGTACGAGGTTCAGCCAATTGCCCTTGAAGGCATTGCCAGGGTATGCAAGAAACGTCACGCTGCTTATTATCGTAGCAAACATAGACATTCCCACTGCCCATGCCGGTATATGACTGCCTGCCTTATAATAGTCGGCTGTAGATTTCTGACGATTGGCAAAATAAACTCCCACGACAATTGCAGCAATCACCGACACTACAACTATCGTCATATCAATCCAATGTAACTGTGCTCCCATAGAAAGTTTTTGTGTTTGATTATTATGTGTTAGATGTTTGTTTTATTACAGGAGTAGCTTCCTTCTTTATTCTCTCTACCACCTCTGGGGCTAATTCCGTGAGCGGAGGCCACATATATGTGTCGCAGAGGCCCTTCATGCTGCAGATCACCTTCAATCCTGCAAGGCTCTCACCAAGCGTAAGACCGTCGGTGTTTATCTTTCCTATCTCTATCGTCTCCTGCTGAAGGCGCTCTGCCTCTGCCTCGTCGCCACGGATGCCTGCCTCATAAAGATCCTGGTACATCTTTGGAACAAAATTGCCTACCGACGGAACAATGCCGTCGGCACCATTCTTCAACGCCACAGCCGAGTTTGCTGCACAACCGCAGAAATAGCAGAAGTCATCGCGATCGGCAAACATCCTCAGTGCTTCCTCAAGGCGAGGAAGGTTGTTTTCCGAATCCTTCATGCCTACAATGTTCGGATGATGGCTCAACCGTTCCACTATGTCGAGCGGAATACTCAAGTGGGTAGTAATCGTTATGTTGTATAGCATCAGCGGAATCGTGAGGAAGTCTGCAAGGTTCTTATAGTACTCATACATCTGCTCTGGCGTAAGCGCATAGTAGCTTGGCAATGTTGCAGCAATCACGTCTGCGCCTGCCTCAATGTAAAGCTTCGCTGCCTCATACTGTTCGGCGATGCAGGTGCCGCCAAGACCTACATATACCGTCACCCTGCCGGCAGCAGCCTTCTTTGCAGCCGCCACCATCCTTACGGCCTCTGCCACTGGAACCGAGTTGCCTTCCCCAGTCGTACCAAGCAGGAGAGGCGATACGCCATACTTCGCAATGTTGTTCACTAATCTCTCCACGGCGGCCGTGTCAGCCTTGCCGTCCTTTGTCACAGGCGATACCAACGGAACTACTACACCATTGTATCTTTTCAGCTTTTTCATTATCAGGTAAGTGTTTAGTTATAATTTTGGCTGCAAAGATAATAAAATTTTCGATTACTCCGACCAACAATTCCAAAAAATTTCAATCAGGCAATCTATAAATTACAATTTTTGCGTATTTGCACAGGGGGAAAAAGGGCGCAGTTGAAATCTTCCGTGGAAGTTAGTTTAAGAATGATGTGGGGTAAAATAACAAGAGAGGATAAAAATACTTTGTCATTGTCTTCTTGTTTAGGTCTGCATTTGCAATGCATCCCTGGCATCTATGAGCGTCAGTTCATCTGCATACCTCATGGCTATGCTGATGAACTGCCACTCATAGATGCCGAAGACAATAACAAAGACAAAATACCTTACGGTAAAAAATGTGGCCTTTGGCCATAAAAAATAATATTTGGTTATAGGT
>JAKSIZ010000053.1 GCA_024398515.1 Bacteroidaceae bacterium
CGATAGTGGTGGCGTTGCGTGGTGTGGTGGTGCAAGAACTTGTTCTTAAGCACCGGCACACCCCACAACGGCATGGGCTTCAGTATGAAGCACACCATACATCATATCATTTTTTTCTTTTATATGATTACGCAAGATTATCGGGTGTGCCAAATGCTTTTGCTCTTGCAAAGCGCGGCATGTTGCGTCGATATACCCCCCAGGGCGTCGCTGCGCTTGCCTCTGGACTGATAGGTGTAAGCCTATCAGGCTATTCTCTTTTGCTTGATTTTGAAAATCTCCTATTTGCCAATCAGGTACTTTTTACCGGCGTGGATATAGACTCCTGGCGGTAGAGGGCTTGGGGTTGATGTGGTCGAAACCTTGCGTCCTTGCAGGTCGTAGATGGCATCCGACTGCCTTCCTTCGGCGTTTGCTTCAACGATTTCCTCAATTCCGCTTGGGTCGAACAAGCCAAACGATGCCAAGTGGGAAAGCATATACTCGGTGCGATTAGGGAAATAATTTTGCAAAAGGTCGTGCTTTCGTGGCAGCCAATGGTCATTACGGGTGTATGTTTCCTCGGCATCGCCTGTCGAAACTCTATAGTCACCCCACCGTGCACTCTCGCAAATAATCGGCAAATCTATCTCGTCGGCAATGCGTTCGTATAGCTTTGCGGCATAATAAGGCGTGAGTATTCCGTTGCCTGTCAAATGTTTCAATATGCGTTCCTGTGCTATTGCCTTGAAGTCGGGGTTCTTTTTCAGCACTTCCATCATCGCTGTTGGGTTGCCGTTTTTCTTCGCCACCTTGTTGTAGCTGACATCAGTAAACGCCGTTTCTGCGTCCCAGACGAAGTACTTAAAACCCTTTTCAGGCTCTACCCTATTCCTTATGCAACGCCAATTGTTGTTGTCCCAGTCGTCGTTTCCTATGTACCAATTGACCAACATGTAGTCAATATAGTTCTCAATGTCGAGCAACTTTTCGTCGATGAGCTGCTTGAAATACTTGTCGTTCTGCTTTGTGCCCACCTTCAATGCCGTGTCGTACATCTTCTTGTATGCGTCACGGTTGCCGTCGATCTGCTCTGTAACGTCGATGACATCGTAGTCTTCATCCACTCCTCCGAGGTAATCGCAGGCAAAATTGTCGTTTATCTTCTCGCAAATCTCATATAATCCCCAGTAGAGATTATTCAAATAGAGGTGGCAGAAGCGGCGATGGGTTATCGGATTTCCCATTGCATGGTGTGCTTCCTTTGCCCAAGAGTCGTAGATATACTGCGCATTTGTACGCTGGATGATGTTTTGCGGATAGAGCGTAGGACTTCCATTCTTCATCCATGTGTAGTTATATCCTGCCCTGAGCACGAGGTGATCGAAGCGTTGCACAGCGTCTTCGTCCTCGAAAAGACGGTATTTCAACTTGCCGGCTCCATATTCCTTGCGGAACGATACGCGGAAAGAATGCTTTGCCGTGTTCGACGGATTGCGACTGTTCCCCCCATGAAGCAGCAGTCCACAGTTCAATGTGAAGCGTCCATTGGTCTTTGGATCGAAGTATTCTATCGATGCTGGTCGTTCCCATCCATCGCCCACCTTGCTTGCATCCTTGCCTGTGTGTACGTATATTCCGCCTTTGTCGGGGTCGTCGCTTGGTGAAAAGAGGTTGTCAATGTCGGTCGTGATGCATACGGTCGGTATTGCAAGCATGGCACTGTCCATCAAGTCGCGGTACTCCTCGCCCAGTGTAATCTTCGTGTCCATTGCATAGTCTGCCGGCCAATATGACTTACCATCCTTGCGACTCCAGTTCTGCGTGTAGCCTTCTGGCTTTGCCGGTTGACGATATACATCGTTGAGGAAGATGTAAGTCTTCGTCATGACGTCATACACATTGCCGTTGCCGTCAACGCATACGGCACTCACGGGTGTGGTGGTCGTTATCTTTATCGGCTGCGTGTATTGCCTGGCGTTTGTCGTATTGGGGCGTGTGCCGTTGAGGGTGTAATAGATTTTGTAGTCGCTGCTTGATGCCGAAAGTTTGAGTTCAAACGCTTCGTTGTGGAACATCTTCGTGTTGCTGAAGTTTACTATTTGTGCCGTAGCACTCGTTGCCACGCAAATGATGGTGAGAGAAATTAGTTTTGCAAGTTTCATTTCATTGTTAGTTTTACGGATGCAAAAGTAATGATTTTTTCCGAATTGGGCAAAACGTTTTACAACTTTTCTGGGCGTAGTTGTAAAATTTCGTTGATGTTAGTTGTAGAGCTATGTAAGATAAAACAACACGAATATAACAAAAAGACGCTTCGTTATTATTTGTAAATCATTCGTAAAAAGTCCTCAATATGTGCTCACATATATTGAGGACTTTTTTTCGTGTTTTCAATTCAACGACTTTCTCGTTTACCATAACAAGACTTGAACGTAAGCGTTGCTCGGGACGAACGCTTAACTCGGAAAAAAGTTGTACAACTTTCACTGAAAAGTTGTACGACTTTCAGACGAAAGTTGTACAACTTTTTTTCGACCTTAAGCGTAGGGGTAAAAAAAACAAGCGTTCGACCTTTCTAATTACTTGGTTTGCTTAGTATTATCAGAGCCGTTGCAGTGATGTCTGCCACGTCTATCACTCCGTCTTTATTTACGTCGGCTGTTTCCTTGAAAAAATCCTTTGGCTGGTCTCCCAAAATATAAGCCGCCTGAGTAGTAATGTCGGCAACGTCAACAGCCTCATCCAAGTTGGCATCGCCCTTGATTGAAGGTCGGAAAAGAATGTTGCGCACATCAGTCATTTGACATTCTTCCCCAACTGTTTCCAGCACCCAATTGCCGTCGGAGAGCACGAGTTTCGGGAGGTCGTCAAAGGAGACATTGCTCCTTGAGTCCTGGTTTTGGAATATGATGTACTGCGATGTTTCGTTGGCTTCGACGTTACCCATTGACCATTTCATACCAACGACTTCATTGAGCGCATCGGTCAGGTAATGTTCCTGTGCGCTTGAAAGCAGACAACTGCTTATAAGAAACAAAAGGGAAAATAACTTCTTCATATCTGATTTATGTTTTGGACATGTTAGTGTCTTAGCCTTTCTAAGGAGTCGATGCGCAGTCGTTCCTTGCGTATTGAGTCCTTGGCTGCAAGAATACTATCGTGGACAAATATCTCGCGTAACGAATCCTGTTCGGCTTTGATGCGTTGCTGTCGGGCAAGTTCTATGTCGGCATTTATCTTTCTGAGGTGTGAACTTACCGCTGCATGGTCGTCACGGTTGGTGTTACATGCCCATAATGTCAGCAACATCATCACAAGCAATTGAAGGATATTAAGCCAAAGTTCACGCGAAAGGATTGCTATCGTCTGCAAACGATTCTTGTATTTCGGTATGTTATATGCAGCCTTATAAATAATGTATGCGGCTGCGAGAGCCAACGGAATGGTAAAACACAGGTGCCAACAAGTGCTGCTAATGGCAACGTTACCCGCGATGTCGGTCATCAACATCAGCAGCAGGAACGAAGGAATATAGGTGAGCGAGTAAATTTTATTCGTGAATTTGGTCAGCCTATACACTAACCGCTGCATGGCGAAAAGGAAGATTGTGATGAGTATTGCGCCCACAACATGGTTGTAATGCGTTTGTCCACCCGAAAGGATGTGCTGTGCCACGGCGATTATATCTGCCTGCGAGAAGAACACAAAGCAGAAAACAAACACGCTGAATATGATGTCGCAAATGAATTTCATAATGAATTAATGGAGTTTCTCAAGTCTTGGAAACGCCCTGAAAGGGCAAAAACCACATAGCCCAGGGCATCGCCCTGGGTAATAGGATTGAGTTTTGTGCGCCCTGAAAGGGCAAAAGCATTATTCGTCATCAGCCATTTTCCATAAAACATCAGCCGTTAACTGACGGTCAACACTACTGCACTGCGTGCCGGAATGTATAGTTTCAACCATTCCTTGCCATCGTTTTCATACATCGGATCGTAGTTCGTGAAGTGTTCTACGCTATCATCGGCAAAACCAAAACCGCCAAATTCCTTTGCGTCAGTGTTCAGCACAACGCGGTATTTGCCCTTTGGCACAAGGAAACCATAGTCAGAATAAGACTTTGTAGGCGAGAAGTTGAACACAAAAACCAAACCTCCACGCATGTATGCAAGCACCTGGTCGGCATCGTCGTGCCATATTTCAACGACTTTTGTGCGTTGGAAACTCTTTATACTTGTGATAACTCGGAGCATCTCACGGTCGAAATCACCGAGGTAATGGTAACATAGTTCCTTATTGTCAACGAGATTCCACTGACGCCGAGCGTACTTGTGGCTCCATCCATTGCCCTCACGAGGGAAGTCAATCCATTCAGGATGACCGAACTCATTGCCCATAAAGTTAAGGTATCCGCCATTCATCGTCGTTGCAGTAACGAGGCGAATCATCTTGTGAAGGGCTATGCCACGATGTGCAACGTCGTTTTCATCGCCTTTCTTGAAGTGCCAATACATGTCGGAATCGACCAATCGGAAGATTATGGTCTTGTCTCCGACGAGTGCCTGGTCGTGACTTTCGCAATAACTTATGGTCTTTTCATCACTGCGACGGTTTGTAGTTTCCCATAGAATACTGCTCGGTTTCCACTCCTCATCGTCATGTTCCTTGATGGTTTTAATCCAATAATCGGGAATATTCATCGCCAATCGATAGTCGAAACCATAGCCTCCATCGTCAAACTTAGCCGCAAGTCCAGGCATTCCACTGACCTCCTCGGCAATGGTTATGGCATTCTTGTTAACCTGATGAATGAGGATATTGGCAAGTGTAAGGTAGCAGATGGCATTGTCGTCCTGATGTCCATTGAAATAATCAGCGTAGCCACAGAAGTCTTCACCGAGTCCGTGACTGTAATAAAGCATCGATGTCACGCCGTCAAAGCGAAAACCATCGAAGTGAAATTCCTCAATCCAATACTTGCAATTGGACAAAAGGAAATGAATGACTTGATCCTTGCCATAGTCAAAGCAAAGAGAATCCCACTGAGGATGCTCGTGGCGGCTGCCGGAATAGAAGAACTGATTAGGGTCACCGCATAGATTGCCGAGTCCTTCAGCCGCAGTCTTCACCGCATGGGAATGGAGAGTGTCCATGATGACAGCAAGCCCATGCATGTCTGCCTTGTCGATAAGTTCCTTCAGTTCTTCCGGTGTGCCGAAACGACTTGACGGAGCGAATAAACTGCTAACATGATAACCAAAACTTCCATAGTAAGGATGTTCCTGTATGGCCATCACCTGAAGACAGTTGTACCCATCGGCTACGACACGAGGTAGGACATTGTCCACAAATTCTTTATATGTTCCAACATTTTCTTTATCTTGTCCCATTCCTATATGACATTCATATATAAGGAGAGGACTCTTGTTAGGCTTGAAGGTTTTCTTTCGCCAGACGTATGGCTTGTCGGGATTCCACACTTGGGCAGAGAAGATATGTGTCGTTTCATCTTGAACAACACGGCGACACCATGCAGGGATTCTTTCGCCTTCACCACCGTTCCACCGCACGAACATCTTATAATAATTGCCGTGATGGAGGGCATTTTCAGGCATTTTAAGTTCCCAGTTATCTGTACCGGCAATGCGTTTCAATCGGAACTTCTCATCAGGTTTCCAGTCGCTGAAGTCGCCGATGAGGAATATCTCGGTTGCATTTGGTGCCCATTCACGAAAGACCCAACCTCGTTCAGTCTTGTGCAAGCCGAAATAATGATGCCCATCGGCAAAGTCTTTCAGCTGCATTTTACCACCATGAGTGAGTTTGTCGATCTTGCTTAACGCATAATCATGACGACCACAGATTGCATCCTCGTATGGTTGCAACCAACTATCGCGCTGCACGATACCTATATGTTTCTTCTTTGCCATTATATATTGTTATTGCCAAAGCTTTATGCCTTAACCTTGAATATAGCTTTCTTGATTGGCTGAGGTGCTACGCAAGGCGCATGACCATCCTGTGTGTCGAAGATACAGAACATACCTGGCTTTGCTTTTACATAACAAATGCCCATGATGCCTGGATATTTAGTGATGTCCTTCTCTGCATTGTACTCCACTTCTGGCAAGTCTTCGCGAGCGATATAGCCATACTCTTCTTCCGTGTCAAGAGGAATCTGAATGTCGATCATCTTGTTATGTGTTTCCATAACAGCCTCTTCCTTTGTCTTTCCCTTGGCAATCTGAATGTTTACAAACAGGTCGTCACCCTTAATGAAAGTCTTTCCTTCAGGCAAAGCATTGAGGTCGTTTGTCTTGATAAACTCAATCACATCCTTATATAAAGGATTAAGAGAAACGTACTTCTCCAGATTTTTTAAGTTGTCGATAATCATAATCTATAGTCTTTAAATATATTATTGTGTAACTTTTCTCACACCACTTATATAGTTACCCGTGGCTGTTACAACACCATTACGGTCTTTTTCAACGAAGTTTCCGTCGCGTATTCCGTCCACGTATGTTCCTTCAAAACGGTTTCCTTCTTTGTCCTCCTCAACAGCATTGCCGTTTTTCTTGCCGTTTGCAAATGTTCCACGGAACTTACTTCCGTCTTGATAATGCACAGTAACCATACCGTTCAACTTTCCATCGGAAAACTCTCCTTCAAGTATGTCGCCACCCTTTGTAGTAAGTTTGCAGAATCCATTGGCTTTGTCATTCTTCCACGTACCATCATAGATGTCGCCATTGGCAAGTCGGAATATGCCTCGCCCCGACTTTTCCCCATTGAGGAACTGCCCTGTATAGCGGTCACCACTGGCAAGAGTGAAGATTCCTGTGCCTGTGCGTTCACCATTGACATAGTCTCCATCGTACTTGTCGCCATTGGCAAAGGTGTAAATTCCACGGCCATTCTGCTTATCGTCTTTCCATTCTCCGGTATATGTATCGCCTGTGGCATAGACAAACGTGCCTTTACCGTTTATCATATTATCAGCCCACATGCCCTTGTACTCCGAACCATCGCCCCAGTTGAACACGCCATAACCATGTTTCTTATCGTTTTTCCACGCTCCTTTATAATATGCACCGCTGGCATAAGTATATGTTCCCTGTCCGTCGCGTGCATCTTTCACCCAATTGCCCGTGTATTTATCGCCATTGAAATAGTACATTACGCCTTGTCCTTGCTGATAGTCTTTATACCAAAGTCCGTCATATTTGTTCTTGTTCTGAAAGACAAACACACCTTTCCCATGCTGCATATTGTTCATCCAATCGCCTTCATAGTACTCTCCGTCAGAGAAAGTATATTTACCCTTGCCGTTGCGTTTGCCGTTGTAGTACTCTCCTTCATACTTATCACCATTTTCAAACATCACTGTACCCTTGCCCCAAGGTTTGCGTTTGAAGATGTCACCTTCGTAGATTCCCTTTACTTTTGCCTCAACAATGTTGAGCCTTCCATATATAATATTAGATGATGACTTGCTCAAATCTGTCTCTGGAGTTTGGGCAAAACACGCTGACGAAACAAGCATCAACACTATTAAAAATACATGCTTTATGTTCATATAAGTCCTGTTCTTGTATAAAAATTCGCACAAATTTATATAAAATTACCGAAACATACAAATACTATAACATTTTTTTTGTACTTTTGCAAAACGTAAATAAACTTTAAGACTATGAAATTTATAGGTATCATTCCAGCCAGATATGCTTCAACGCGTTTTCCAGGCAAGCCTCTGGCAGTGCTTTGCGGCAAGACAATTATACAACGAGTTTATGAAAAAGCCTCCGTTGTGCTTGATGATGTGTATGTTGCTACCGATGATGAACGCATCTTTAATGCCGTTGTTGGCTTTGGGGGGAAAGCCATTATGACTTCACCCGACCATCAGAGCGGAACGGATCGGGTGTTTGAGGCTGCATCAAAGATTGGTGCAACTGACAAGAACGACCGCAACACCATAATAATAAATATACAAGGCGACGAGCCTTTTATTGCCAAAAGTCAGATTGAATCGCTTTGCCAATGTTTCGACAACAACCAGACCGACATTGCAACTCTTGGCAAACCGTTTACCTTGAAGAATGGTATTGAAGCAGTTGAGAACCCTAACTCGCCGAAGATTGTTACCGATGTCACTGGCCATGCCATGTATTTCAGTCGCAGTCCTATTCCTTACAACCGCAACTGCGACCGCACTCAATGGATTGACGACATTGAGAAGTATGGCACTCACTATTTCAAGCACATTGGCATCTACGCTTACCGACTTCCTGTGCTTGCCGAGATCACTCGCCTGCCTCAGTCGCCACTCGAACTTACCGAGAAGCTTGAGCAGTTGCGATGGCTGCAAAACGGATACCGTATTCGTGTTGCCACAACCGATGTCGAGACCATTGGCATTGACACGCCAGAGGATTTCGCCAAAGCAGAAGCATATATCAACTCCTGTGGAACGAACGCATAAGCAGGAGGTGCATCAACGCTTGCGTTGTTTGCATCGAACGAAGTGACCGAAAAAAAACTGCTACAGTTTTCAAGTCAAAACTGCTACAGTTTTCGATCCAAAACTGCTACAGTTTTTCTCCGAGTATAAAGGTCGTCTCGGGAAAGCATAGCGTTCACCTCACGAAAGCCAACCAGCCAAGCGCTGCGAATTTGATTAAAGAAAATATATTTTATACATTAAAAAACAAAAAGCTGTAAATTATGAAAAAGTTCATTAGCACATTCATCTTTGCGTTGACATGCTTTTCAGTGTCGGCGCAACCAGGGGGATGGGGCCCTTCTGCTCCGTCGCCTGTAGTAAATGCAGACAAAAGTGTTACGTTTAACTTTGTAAGCAGGACTGCCAAGGACGTGAAAGTCAATGTGCAGTTTGCTGGTACAAAGGACATGACGAAAAACGACCAGGGAGTATGGACAGTCACTCTTGGCCCTACTGCGCCCGACATCTATCCTTACTGTTTTATTGTTGATGGAGTGAGCGTTGCCGACCCTCAGAACCCAGATTGGTTCCCTAACGAAGGCTTCAAGAACTCGCTTTTAGACATCAGGGACGATAAACCTCAGATTCATTCCGTGCAGAACGTGCCTCATGGAAGCGTTGACTGCATTGACTATTACTCTGACATCATGGGCCGCTACGGCAGACTCGTGGTATATACACCGCCTCAGTACGACAAGAACACTAAGAAGAAATACCCTGTGTTTTACCTCATCAGCGGTACGACAGACACAGAAGAGGTGTACTTCAAAGTGGGGCGCACGAACTTTATACTCGACAATCTGATTGCTGAAGGTGCAGCCAAGGAGATGATTGTAGTGATGCCTTACGGCAATCCATCGCTGTATTTCCCTAAAGGAACCGACCTTCGCCAATACGGAGACCTGTTCAGCCGCACGCTGATTGACGAGATTATGCCGTTTGTAGAAAAGAATTATCGCACTATCAACGATAAGGATCATCGTGCGATTGGCGGTTTCTCACGCGGAGGAAACCAAGCACTTGCCAATGGTCTTGCCCATCTCGACAAGTTCTCTTACCTTTGCAGTTACAGTTCTTTTACCATGCCTCAGCTGACACCAGAGGTCTATAAGAACGCCAAAGACACTAACAAGAAGATAAAACTCTTCTGGCTTGGCGTAGGAACTGATGACTTCCTGTACCAGAATGCAAAAGATTACATGGATCTTCTTGATAAGAGTGGAATAAAGAACACGAAGGTGTTTACCGATGACAAGCATGGCCACACTTGGATGAATGCCCGTTATTTCCTCGACAAATCACTCAGATTATTGTTTAAATAGGAGTAGTTAGCAACCGAATTAACGAGATCTCGAGTACTCGAAAGTTCGAAATCTCGAAAAAAACAACATAAATTCGCAAATTATGAAAAAGATTAGCATATTATTTATAGCAGCAATTTTTGCAAATACAGTGTCATGTTTCGCCCAAGTACCAGGCGGACGAATGGATGCAAAGGTTATGGCACGCCTGTTTCCACGTGGAGTTATCTCGCCTGAAGTGAATAAGGACGGCAGCGTTACGTTCCGTTTCAGGAACAAAGATGCGCAGAAAGTTGAACTCAACTGCCAGATGTTTGCCGGCAATAAGCCTATGGAAAGGGACACATCAGGCGTGTGGTCGATAACTGTTAAGCCCGACCAGCCCGACATTTATCCTTACTGCTTCATTGTTGACGGTATGCAAGTGGCAGATCCAGAGAATGCCGAGATATTTCCTAACGAAGGTTTCAAGAACTCATTAGTCGATGTCAGAGGTCCGGAACCAACGATGCAGGACGTTCAGAACGTTCCTCACGGCAAGATAACCTACAAGTATTATCATTCAGATTTGGGCTTCGACCGCCCTATGTGCGTTTATACACCAGCAGGTTACGACCCAGCAGGAAAGGAAAAATATCCTGTGCTCTACCTCATTCATGGTATGACTGACACTTACGAAACATGGTGGAAGGTTGGTCGTGCGAATGTTATACTCGACAATTTGATTGCCCAGGGACTTGCAAAGAAGATGATTGTAGTAATGCCATACGCCAATCCTTACCCAGAAATGATTCAACGCAAGCTTGCTGAACGCTACGACCCAATGAATACAGAGATTGTGGTGAAGGAGATAATAAATAATGTGAAGCCATACATTGAGGAGAATTACAAGGTTCTGACCGACGCTGACCATCGTGCAGTTGCTGGTTTCTCGCTTGGAGGACGTCAGGCTTTGGCTACAGGATTTGGTCATCCAGACATGTTCCATTACGTATGCGCATTCGCACCAGCCATATTTGGCGAGGAATATAAGGCAAACTTCAGCAATGGAGTATATGCCGATGCGAATAAAATAAAGGCAAACGTGCGATACATGTACCTTGGTACAGGCAAAGACGACTTCTTGTTGCAAGCATCGCTGAGCCTGAATCAGTATTTGGATGAACTCGGTTTGAAGCATACTTTCTATAATCCAGGCGGTGGACATACATGGATGAACTGCCGAGATTACCTTGAAGCAGTTGCTAAAAACCTCTTCAAATAGCATTGCGAAACGATGAAAAGTTAAAAAGTCTGTCCTTTATTTGGTTTTGTCTTTTTGTTGTATTAACTTTGCATCCTCATTCATATATATAATAAGGAGTATGACTTTCAAATCGAGAACTGTATATTTTTTGCTTGGCTTGCTTGCCATCTGCAACACAATTAACGCACAGGGCCCTAACAACTCTGGTACATATTACAGAAATGCAAGCGGAACGAAAGGTTCTGTGCTCAAGACTGCGTTGTATAACATCATTAACAAACATACAACTATTGCTTACAGCAGCCTTGGCAATTACTACGACAAGACTGATGCTCGTGCCGATGGTAAGTTGTGGGACATGTATTCCAACATCACGAACTACTCGTTCAGCAATAATGGTGGCAATAGTTCCGAGGGTGCAGGATGGAATAAAGAGCATTCTGTTCCGCAGAGTTGGTTTGGCGAGGCAACACCTATGAAGTCTGACATGTTCCATGTACTGCCTACAGATGCCTTCGTCAACAATATGCGCGGCAATTATCCTTACGGAGAAGTGGGCACACCAACCAAGACATCAAAGAACGGATTCTCTAAACTTGGCAAATGCGTCACTACAGGCTACTCGGGAACAGTGTTTGAGCCTAACGACGAATACAAAGGCGACTTCGCACGCATCTATTTCTACATGGCAACATGCTATGAAAACCGAATGAGCAGCTTCACTCAATCAGTGGGCAACACGTGTTTCGACGGCTCGAAATATCCAAGTTTCAAGTCGTGGTTCATCACTATGTTGCTGCGATGGGCAGAGAACGATCCGGTGTCGCAAAAGGAAATAGACCGCAACAATGCCGTTGCAAAGATTCAGGGCAACCGCAATCCTTTCGTTGACTATCCTAAATTGGAGCAGTATATATGGGGTACAAATCAGGACAAGGTATTTTCTTACGACAATTATTCTGGCGTTACGCCTGTAATAATCCCTGATGTTCCTACTGCCATTGCAGCCACAAACATCACTTCAAGCGGCTTTACTGCCAACTGGATTGAAGCTGACAATGCCGAGACTTACACCATTGAACTGCGAATGACGCAGAACAGTGTGTCGGAAGACATGACTGTCCTTACCGAGACTTTTGCCAAATGTTCTGGTTCTGGCAGTGCTGAGGACAATAGTTGCAAGTATATGGACAACGAAGGATGGACAGGTTCCGGCATATTCCCTGACGATAAAAAGCTTCGACTTGCATCTGGTAAAAAGGCAAGTCAACTGACTTCGCCACTGCTCACGAACCCTAATGGTCACGTTATCGTCACATTCAGCGAAGGAAAATACAACAAAGACGCAACGACAATAACCGTAAGTCTGCTTAATGCCGACGGTGATGCTGTTCAGACACAAGCCGTGACAGCCGAAGGAACGACGCATACCGTGCAGTTCAACGGTGTAAATACCGACTACAAGGTTAGCTTCAGCACACCATCAGGACAACGTTACTACATGCAGAGCATTGAAATTGTTGCTGGCGGAGGTGCATCTTCGCAGACACGAACGGTCGAAGGAATTGAGGGCGAGTCGTATTCATTCGTTGGTCTCACGCCTGATTTCAAGTATTCATATCGCTTAAAAGCAATCAACAAGGACGGTGAATCCGAATGGAGCAACAGCATTGAAGTCGTTTTGGGTTCGTCTGTCTTGCTTGGCGATGCCAATAACGACGGTCACATCGACGTTGCTGACATCACGACTATTGCGTCGTACATACTCGGAATGAACCCTGAGACATTCAATTTCACAAACGCCGATGTTGACAAAGACGGGCAAATCACCGTTTCAGACATCACTGGTACGGCATCAATCATATTAGGAAACTAATCTGAAAACACCGATGGAAGAGGCAAGGATTGACAAATGGCTATGGGCAGCAAGGGTATATAAAACCCGAACTATTGCGGTTGAAGCAATAAAAAACAGCCGTGTCACCATCGGAGGCGTCAACGTGAAACCCTCACGAACGATAAAGGCTGGCGACATAATCGACGTAAAGAAGCCGCCAATCACCTATACGTTTCGGGTGCTGAAGCCTATAGAACAGCGTGTCGGAGCCAAGCTCCTGCCTGAAATCTACGAGAACATCACCGCTCCGGAGCAATACGAACTGCTCGAACTGAGCAAAATAAGTGGCTTCGTTGACCGTGCTCGTGGCACCGGACGACCTACAAAGAAGGAGCGACGCTCGCTTGATGAATGGTTCAGCAACGAATAAACTAAAAGAATTTCACACATTATTAATATTATAAACACTAAAAATCAATCTTATGTTACACTCAGTATTATTGCAAGCACAGGGCGGTGGAGGAATGAGTTTCCTCGTAATGATGGTCATTCTCTTCGTTATCATGTGGTTTTTCATGATTCGTCCTCAGCAGAAAAAGCAGAAAGAAATCCAGAAATTCCAGAACAGTCTTGAAGTAGGACAACCTGTAATCATCGGCGGAGGCATCTATGGAACAGTGAAATACATCGACACTGCTGCCAATGTCATCGAAGTTGAAGTGTCGAAAGGCGTGTCAATCCGCGTTGACAAGAACTCTGTCTTCAAGGATATGTCGGCTCTTGCCGGTCAGCCACAGAAGAAATAAATGACCGGATTTATCAGTCATATTACCTCATATATCAGGAACTTGAGGGTCAGAAGCCTTAACAAAGAGTTCCTGATATTCTTCTTTTTCCTCATACTCTCCACATTGTTCTGGTTCATAAATACGATGAACGAGAGTTATGAGATGGAAATCGTCGTGCCGGTTCAGCTCACAAAAGTACCGTCGAACATCGTTATCACGACCGAGATACAGGATAGTCTGCACGTAACCATGCGCGACAAAGGCTTCGCACTACTCAAATACTTCTTCAAGAAAGACGAAAAACCAATCTACGTTAAGTTTGAAGACTACAACACATCAGAGTACAGCGGCGCAATACCGACCTCTGCACTGATGCGGCAGATACGCTCACGTTTCAACCATGCAAACATCACATCCGTGAAACCAGAGCGTCTCGAATTCTATTATAACTATGGCAAACACAAGAAAGTGCCCGTAAAACTTGAGGGACACATCACGCCTGCCGAACTTTATTACCTTTCGTCAATACGTCTGTTACCCGACAGCGTTAATGTTTATGCCATTGAATCTATGCTCGACAGCATAAAGTACGCCCCTACCCGACCGCTGAACATCAGCAACCTGTCCGATACAATGACTGTAAGCGTGAACCTTGTTTCGATAAAAGGCGTCAAGTTTGCACCTAATAAAGTAAAAGTAAACCTCTACCCCGACATATATGCCGAGGCTGACATAGAGGTGCCTATCACTTGCATAAACCTTCCCCCAGGCAAGACTCTCCGCACATTCCCGTCGAAGGCAATAGTTCATTTCGTTGCAGGATTGAAGAACATGCACGACATCATGCCGTCGGACTTCACGGTGGTCACCGACTACAATGAGTTTGCTGCCGATACTGCCAACACCAAGTGCCATCTGATTCTGCAAAACCTTCCCGATGCCGTAAGCCGCGCCACGCTTACCATCACCGACATCGAATACCTCATCGAGGAGTAGTTTTTCTTCCGGTTTTTTGATTTTTCGAAATTTCGAGTTTTCGAGATTTCGATTTTGGGGCAAACTACAAGCAACAAACTATAAGCAATAACCATCATCAATTTTGCATCCGAGCGTATGCATTGATTGAGACGAACGCTTAAGTCGAAAAAAAGTTGTACAACTTTCAACTGAATGTTGTACAACTTTCGAGTGAAAGTTGTACAACTTTTTT
>JAKSIZ010000054.1 GCA_024398515.1 Bacteroidaceae bacterium
ACAACTTTCAACTGAATGTTGTACAACTTTCGAGTGAAAGTTGTACAACTTTTTTCACCCCCAACAGAACGCCCTGTAGAGGGGTATCGCACAACTGCCCGAACACATACGCTCGAGCAACGAAAACAATAAGGTGAATCCACAAAAATATACGATTTGTTAATGAATGTTATATTTATCGTAAAACAATAAAATAATTGCAAATTTATTTGGTTTTTATCGAGAAACAATATATTTTTGCATCGTCGAAACGAATAAAAACAAAAGAAAAGATATGTCAATAGTAGTAAACGTGGATGTAATGATGGCGAAGAGGAAGATGTCGCTCAGCGAACTTGCCGAGAAGATTGGCATCACGCCAGCCAACCTTTCAATACTCAAGACAGGTAAGGCTAAGGCAGTTCGGTTCACGACACTCGACTCAATCTGCCGCGCACTCGACTGCACGCCAGGCGACGTACTCGAGTTCCGCAACGAGAGCGAAACATTATAAGTATTATCATATAAATAGGAAAGGAAAGATGAAACATTTAGTAATTACAATTCTGATGGCTGTAAGCGCATCGCTCACGGCATCGGCACAGACATTCAAGGAGTTCTTCGACGAAGTTATTACAGGCGACATCAGTAGCTTCAACTTCTTAAAACCTGACAATAAGCTGCTGAATATCGGAAACAGTGAGGCAGTAAAGGCCTATGCAAAAGAGCAAATGGCAAGCGACATTGCCGAGCTTATTCGTCCATATTACGAAGCTACAATGAGTTCCGACGACATGAAAGAGCTCTACGAAGCATTCAAGCAGCCAAAGATGAAACAGGCACGCGAGCATATTCAGGCATCGATGGCAGGCAACTTCAGTGAAGAATTGGCGCAGGAATTAACAGGATCAGCAATGTCGTTCGTCATGGGTAAGACGCCAGATGACATAGAACTGAAGCAAGGAATAAGCAAAAAGTATGCGAAACTTTGCAAGGAGTACTGCGAAGTATCGGGTGCAACCAACATGATTGATGCAATGTTACAGTCGGTACCAACAGGCAATGCAAGCGGAATGCTCAATAATATTGTAGGCTATTTGAAGTCGAATATGCCTACGATACTTGCCAATAAGTTCTACGGCAACGTAAGCACAGACGATCTCAAGGCATTGCAAAAGCTTAGCAAGACAGAGGCTTACAAGCATTTCAGCGAAGGAACAACCAAGTTCATGGGCAATATCGTGCCGTTTGCAAAGGAGCTGCAAGGGCGCATGAAAGCATGGGAAGAAAAGAATAAATAGAAACAATTAAACACGTTACACTATGAATGAGTTAATGACAGCCTTTCAGAGCATGGACACATTGCTTCAGGCATTTTGGATTTGTGCCTTGGTTGCATCGTTGGTATTGGTCATCCAGTTCGTGCTTATGCTTATAGGCATAGACCACGGCGACATGGATTTCGACGTTCACGACGGCGATACACTCGACCTTGGCGGTAGCCTCAACCTCTTTACAGTGAAGAATGTCATAGGATTTCTTGTAGGTTTCGGTTGGGCAGGCGTTTGTTTCTATAGCAGCATAACCTCAGCATTCCTGCTTATTCTCGTGGCTTTGCTTGTAGGATGCCTCTTCGTCGCAATGTTTATATTTATCTATAAGCAAGGCAGAAAGCTCGACAAGGATGGCACATTCCGTATCGCCGACTGCCTTGACAAGACGGCAAGCGTATATCTGCGCATCCCTTCGGGCGGCGAAGGCAAAGGAAAAGTGCAAATCAGCATCAATGGTTCGGTTCACGAAATCGACGCCCTGACCGATGAAGACGAAATAAAATCGGGACAGACAGTGAAGATCGTCGAGATTGTTGACAACGAAACAGTGAAAGTAATCAACGAACAACACAATTTAGTAATATAAGTTTAACCAATTAAATACAACAAATTATGGGACCAGTAGTTTTAACTATCGTAGTGATTTTGGTAGCCGTGTTCCTTTTTATATCAATAGTGAACCGTTACCGCCGTTGTCCGTCGGACAAAGTATTGGTTGTCTATGGCACCACAGGCAACAAAGGCTCGGCAAAATGTATTCATGGTGGAGGTACTTTTGTATGGCCTATCATCCAGGATTATGCCTATCTTAGCCTGACACCAATCTCAATTGATGCCAATCTGACTAACGCACTTTCACGCCAGAACATTCGTGTTGACGTGCCAAGCCGTTTCACAGTAGGTATCTCAACCGACCCAGAATACATGAATGCCGCTGCTGAGCGACTGCTCGGACAGAGCCCAACGCAGATTCAGGAACTTGCACGCGATATTCTTTTCGGTCAGTTGCGTCTGGTTATTGCGACAATGTCTATCGAGGAACTCAACAACGACCGCGACAAATTCCTTGAAGCCATCAGCGCAAATGTGGAAGTAGAGTTGAAGAAGATAGGTCTGCGACTCATCAACGTGAACGTTACCGACATAAAAGATGAGAGTGGTTACATCGAAGCACTTGGTCGTGAAGCCGCTGCAAAGGCTATCAACGAGGCAAAGGTTCGCGTAGCTGAGCAGGATAAGGTCGGTGAAATCGGTAAGGCAGATGCAGAAAAAGACGCACGCATCCGTACAAGTGAAGCCAATGCAAAGGCCGTTCAGGGTGAAAATGCTGCAAAAATCGAGATAGCAAACTCAGATGCAACACGCCGCGAAGCAGAGGCTGAGGCACAGCGTAAGGCAAGTGCAGCAGAAAAAGTAGCCGAGGCACGAGCATTGCAAGAGGCTTATTCAGCACAGCGTGAAGCAGAAGAAGCACGTGCAGAACGTGAGCGTTCGACACAGAATGCCAACGTCATCGTTGCACAGGAAATAGAAAAACGCCGTCGCATCATCGAGGCTGAAGCAGAAGCAGAGAAGATTCGCGTAAAGGCAAAGGGTGAGGCTGATGCAATCTTTGCAAAGATGGAAGCAGAAGCAAAGGGTTACTATGAGGTATTGACCAAGCAGGCTGCAGGTTACGACAAGATGGTACAGGCTGCCGGAGGTGATGCTGACAAGGCTTATCAGCTGTTGCTTATAGAAAAGTTGCCAGAACTTGTAAGCACTCAAGTTGAGGCAATCAAGGGTATCAACATCGACCACGTAACAGTTTGGGACAGTGGCAATGGTGCTGATGGCAAAGGTTCGACGGCAAACTTCCTTTCAGGTTTGATGAAGAGTGTTCCCCCACTCCACGACCTGTTCAATCAAGCCGGTTTAGATCTGCCGGAATATCTTGCAAAGAAAAAGGCGGAAACTGCCGATGCAGAGCAAATAGTTGAGGAATAATTATAGTTTTCAATAGATGTCATCCCCTTCAAAAATAATGGAGGGGATGATTTTTTTATCTAAAATGCGTAGTTTTTGATTATTTTTATGTATATTTGCAAAAAATAATTTATATGGCAATATCTACATTACAACAAACACCAAACCAATTAGTGGTAACCCTTACAGACGTGTCACTTATTGACAAGGTCAGAAAGGCAATTGCATCTATTCAAGGAGTAAAAACAGTTAGAAAGCCTCGAATGAAGAGGATATCACCAATAGAACGCTCAATGAAGGAGGTTCAAGAGGGGAAATTATATGAAGCGAAAGACTTAGACGACCTTTTTGAACAACTAAATTCATAGAGTGCAAATGTATTCCGTAAAATATACAAAACAATTTAAACGTGATTACAAACTATGTAAAAAGCGTGGGCTTGAAATGGCTTTGCTGGATAAGACTATCAGGCTTCTTGCAACTGAAGGCTGTTTGCCACAAGAGTATCGTCCACACAAATTGATCGGGAGATATACTGGATACTGGGAATGCCATATTCAACCAGATTGGTTATTGATATGGCAACAATTTGATGAAGAACTCATTCTTCATTTGACGAACACAGGTTCGCATAGCGATTTGTTTAAATAATAATTATAATAATACATTATGGAAAGGATTTCAGTTTATAAAGACCGTGCACTTGCTTCGTTGAAGGGCAAGTGGGAAGACGTTGTGATTACAACACTCGTTTATTTTGCAATAGCACTTGTACTCTCACAAACACTTACTCTGCCATTTGTACTTAACAGAGTTCAAAATAGCGTCGTAAGTTTTGTATCAATCCTCTTGCTTCCTTTCGGTTGGGGATTTATGGTATATTTCCTTAACTTCGTAAGAGGAAAGTACCAGTTGAAAGACATCTTTGACGGATACACTAAAAATTACTTCGTCCGCACAATGCTTACCATTCTGTTGCAGAGCATCATTGTGTGTATCGGTACCATACTACTTATCGTCCCAGGATTTATTGCATTCTGTATGTTCTCACAGGTTCAATTCATCATGAAAGACGATGAAAGCATCGGCTATTGGAAGGCATTGCGCAAGAGTATGGACATGATGAAGGGGCACAAGATGCAGTATTTCCTGCTCTATTTAAGTTTCATCGGATGGGTACTGCTTGCAATGCTGACATTAGGAATCGGTTTACTGTGGCTTATTCCGTACATGTACACAACATTTGCTCACTACTACGAAGACTTAAAAGCAGAATACGAAGCAAAGTCTTTAGACAATGCCTACTATAAGCAAGACGATGCTTACGACAAGCAAGAATGAAGATACTGCTGCTAATGGTCGATAAGACCGAAAACGGAATCTGCAAGGTTGGTCTTGAAGATTATTCTTCACGGCTGAAACATTATCTGCCATTCGAGTATAAGGAAATAAAGGATGAACAGATAATGAAAATAATCCAACCACAGGACACCGTCGTACTGCTTGATGAACGAGGTGCAGAACGGCGCAGCATCGAGTTTGCCAGTTGGTTGCAACAGAAGATGAACACAGCCAAACGTGTGGTCTTTGTTATTGGCGGTCCTTTCGGATTCTCAAAGGAAGTCTATGACCGTGCCAACGAGATGGTCAGTCTTTCAAAGATGACCTTCTCGCACCAGATGGTCAGAGTAATCTTTACAGAACAACTTTATCGTGCGTGCACAATATTAAAAGGAGAAAAATATCATCATGAATAAAAATTTTGCCATTAAGTCGTGGCTTACAGCCATCGTTATGATTCTGCTGCCTACAATTGCTGAGGCACAACGCGAAGTGATAAACCTGCAAGGAGAATGGGACTTTGGTTATACCAAGGAACAACTCACCGATAAAATTCTCCTGCCAGGCAGTATGCCCGAAAGGATGAAAGGCGACGATGTGACCATCGACACAAAATGGGTTGGCAGTCTTTACGACTCTTCGTTCTACTTCAACCCTTACATGGCAAAATATCGCACGAAGGAAAACATCAAATTCCCATTTTTCCTCACTCCAGCGAAGCACTATGTGGGCAAGGCATATTACCATAGAACAGTCAACGTGCCAAAGACTTGGAGAAAAAAGCATCTTGTGCTTAGCCTTGAACGACCTCACATAGTGTCAACCTTATGGGTTAATGGCAAGGAAGTAGGCACACAAAATTCACTTTGTGTAGCGCACGAATGGGATGTAACCGATTTTATTAAAGCAGGGACAAACGAGTTGCTTGTTTGTGTTGATAACAATCCGAAACTTGTTGGCGTTGGCATGGACTCACATAGTGTTACCGACCAAACTCAAGGTGACTGGAATGGTATCGTCGGCAAGATGGAACTCATTGCCATGCCAAAGACCTATATTGACCAGGTTGACGTGTTCCCTAACGTGAAAGAAAAGAGCGTATCAATACGCACGAAGATAGTTGGGAAAGCAAAAAAGGTGATGGCAGAGATCAACCTTGATAATGAAAAGGTAATTGTGGAAGAAAAAGTGAATCAGGACGATTCAGTTTTGACGCTTAGGATTAAAGACGAAAGGTTAAAAGAATGGAATGAGTTTGAGACTCATTTATATAAAGTGTCGGTGACGCTCGACAACGGCTACAAGAAAGAAACGACTTTCGGTATGCGCGAAATAAGAACAGAAGGCAAGTCGATATACGTGAACGACATAAAGACACAGATGCGTGGAACGGTTGAGAACTGTTGCTTCCCTAACACAGGCTATGCTCCAATGGACAAGGAAGCGTGGATAAAAGTATTCCGCAAATGTAAGGATTACGGATTGAACCACATGCGTTTCCATTCTTATTGTCCACCAGAGGCAGCATTCGAGGCAGCCGATGAAGTTGGTTTCTACCTTCAACCCGAAGGACCATCATGGCCAAATCATGGTGTGTCGTTAGGTCGAGGCGAGATGATTGACAAATACCTTATGGAAGAAACACAACGCATGGTAAAAGCATACGGAAATCATCCATCGTTTGCCATGCTTGCTGCAGGCAACGAACCTCGTGGAAATTGGGTTAAATGGTGTTCCGACTTTGTTGATTACTGGAAGGCAACCGACTCCCGACGCATATACACTGGTGCTTCTGTTGGTGGCAGTTGGCAATGGCAACCAAAGAACCAGTATCACGTGAAAGCTGGTGCAAGAGGACTTACATGGGACAGACATCAGCCTAATTCTACAGATGACTACACAAGGGAAATCACATCGTTCTACGACAAGGCTACAAAACACACCTACGAGATAAACGAACCATTCATTGCTCATGAGATGGGGCAATGGTGTGCATTCCCTGACTTCTACGAGATACCACAGTATCAAGGAACATACAAGGCAAAGAACTTTGAGATATTCCGCGACTTACTCAACGACAATGGTATGGGCAAAATGGATCGAAAGTTCCTAATGAGTAGTGGCAAACTGCAGAAACTCTGTTATAAATATGAGATTGAACGACTGATGCGCACGCCTGACTATGCAGGTTTCCAGTTGCTCTCGCTCAATGACTACAGTGGACAAGGGTCGGCACTCGTAGGTATGTTGAACGTGTTCTTTAATGAAAAAGGCTATTGCAGTGCTGAGGACTTCAATGAGTTCTGCCAACCGAGCGTAATCCTTGCTCGTTTACCTAAGTTTACATTCGAGAACACAGAAACACTCAACATCCCAATTGAGATGACGAACTATGTGCTTTCGGACCTTGATGAGAAGGTTACATACAGTATAACCAATGAAAAAGGACAATCTTTTGTAGCTGGTGAGTTCCCTGCAACTACTATAAAACAAGGAGGAAACACGAAGATTGGCACTATCGAGGTTGATTTGTCGAGCATCAATAAGGCGACTAAGTTCACACTTTCACTTGGTATGAGCACCTCGCCAATATGCAATCATTATGATTTCTGGGTTTACCCTTCCGACCGTACGAAGGAAACCACAAAGGACATTCTTATAACCGACAACCTGGATGAAAAGGCTATTGCAACCCTGCAACGTGGCGGAAAGGTTCTCGTCTGTGCTGCCGGCAAGATTCGTTATGGCAAGGATGTGCAGCAACAATACCTTCCAGTATTCTGGAACACAAGTTGGTTCAAGATGCGTCCGCCACATACTACTGGCGCATACATAGACAATCAGCATCCGATATTCCGTGATTTCCCTACAGATGATTGGACTAACCTCAATTGGTGGGAACTTATGAACAAGCAGCAGGTGATGCAGTTCACGGAGTTCCCTACCGACTTCCAGCCTATAGTACAGAGTATCGACACATGGTTTGTAAGCCGCAAGATAGGTATGCTCTTCGAGGCAAACGTGCTGAATGGCAAGTTGATTATGACAACCATCGACATCGACACAGACCTTAATCGTCGTATCGTTGCACGCCAATTGCGCAAGTCAATACTCGACTATATGAACAGCACCGACTTCAATCCGAAATATACAATAAAAAAAGAACAGATACAAACCTTATTTGTAAAAGATGCACCTGTCCTCGACATGTACACTAAGGATAGTCCCGATGAGCTGAAACCTAAGATTTGATATCGGTTATAGGTTATAGGTTGTGGGTTATAGGTAAATCAACCAAAAACCCAAAACCAAAAACCCAAAACCATTATCTAATCTTTTTTCTTTTTAGGGTCGAAGAGCATTCCTGTGCAAAGGCAACGCTGATAGTTGTTGCGACTGAGGACGTCGAAGTTGATACAGCTTTCGCAGCCTTTCCAGAATGTAGGATCGTCTGTAAGTTCGGAGAAGGTAACAGGTACATAGCCCAGTTCTGTGTTAATCTTCATTACGGCAAGACCAGTTGTCAGACCAAATAGTTTTGCATGTGGGAAACGCTGTCTTGAAAGTTCAAATGCCATACGCTTAATGCGCTTTGCAAGTCCGTTGCCACGGAATGTGTCCTTTACAATAAGACCTGAATTGGCAACATAGTCTTCGCCATCCCAGCATTCGATATAGCAGAAACCTGCAAACTCACCGTCGCAGGTGGCAATGATTGCCTTGCCTTCACGCATCTTCTGCTCTACATATTCCGGACGACGTTTTGCTATTCCTGTTCCACGAACTTTCGTAGCATCTTCAATGGTTTTCAGAATTTCAGGGATGTAATGAATGTGTTCTTCCCTTGCAATCTCAACTTTGATTTCTTTCATGATGACTTTGTTTTTATTTGTATTCTTATTCTTTGATTTTTCGTATTCATTCCATGCTTTTATCTTGATGTCGTCAAGCGGCAATACGCAGAATGCATTGATAAAAGCACTTGCCAAACGTGCGTTGGTAAACAGTGGTATGTTGCTATCTATCGCACATCGTCGAATCTGGAAACCGTTGTCCAATTCCTGGTCGGTGAAGTTCTTTGGTATGTTGACAACCATATCAACCTCATGGTCACGAATGACATCAAGCACATTTCTCTCGCCATTTTCCAACGACTCGTTTTGCCAATGCACATGAGTCGAAGGTATGCCGTTCTCCTTCAGGTATCGATGCGTTCCGCCTGTAGCCATTATGTCGTACCCGTTATCCACAAGTTGCTTGCAAGCATCGAGCATGTCTGCCTTTTGCTTTGCCGTACCTGAAGAAATCAATACCGTCTTCTTTGGCGTAATGTTGCCTACCGATATTGATGATGACAACAATGCCTCATTCAACGTGTCGCCAAGGCAGCCAACCTCTCCTGTTGAAGCCATGTCAACACCAAGCAAAGGATCGGCATTCGAGAGGCGTGCAAAAGAGAACTGCGACGACTTCACACCGACATAATCGAGTTCAAACTCGCTCTTCTCTAATGGTTCTGGATGCAAGCCAAGCATAACCTTCGTTGCTGTTTCAATAAGATTTGTTCGCAGCACCTTTGATACAAATGGGAAACTGCGCGACGCACGCAGGTTACATTCAATCACCTTTATCTCATTGTCGCGTGCAAGGAACTGTATGTTAAACGGTCCTGATATGTGCAATGCCTGTGCAATGCTGCGAGCCATTCGCTTTATCTTTCTTACGGTTTCGACATATAACCTCTGTGGCGGACATTGTATTGTGGCATCGCCTGAATGCACACCGGCATATTCTATATGTTCCGATATCGCATATACCAATACATTTCCTTCGTCGGCAACTGCATCAAACTCTATCTCCTTGCAACCTGTCATAAACTGACTAACCACTACCGGATGTTCATCTGACACGTCTGCCGCAAGCGAAAGATACTGTTTCAATTTGCTTTCTGTATAACAAACATTCATCGCAGCACCCGAAAGCACGTATGATGGTCGCACAAGCACTGGATATCCAACCTCGCCAATGAATTTGTTTATGTCCTCCATCGACGATGCTTCCTGCCATCTTGGTTGGTCAATGCCCAACTGGTCAATGATGGTCGAGAACTTATGTCGGTCTTCAGCACGGTCTATATCAATCGCCGATGTGCCGAGTATGTTTATTCCATTGTTGTAGAGAGGCAGTGCAAGGTTGTTTGGTATCTGACCACCTACGCTTACCACAACGCCAAACGGATGCTCTATATCAACGATATCAAGCACACGCTCAAGCGAAAGTTCCTCGAAATACAACTGGTCGCACATGTCATAGTCGGTCGAAACTGTCTCTGGATTGCAGTTTATCATGATGCCACGATAACCTTGTCGTTGCAGTTCCTTCAGGCAATATACCGAACACCAGTCGAACTCAACCGAACTGCCAATCCTGTATGCACCGCTTCCGATAACTATGATTGATGGCTTCAACCTTGATTTTCCTACCTTTTTGGAAGCACTATCAATCTTGTTATACGTGAGATACCAATAATTCGACACCTCGGTTGTGAGTGTTTCTATTGTTCGTGCTTGCGGCACTATGCCTCTTGTCAATCTTTGACTGCGAATTTCCTTTTCAGTCTTTCCGACGGCATCGGCAATCTGAACATCCGAGAATCCTTGCTGCTTTGCTTTCTCTAATGTGCCTTCAAGGTCTGACTTCAGTTCGTTCAGCGTTTCAACGATTCCGTTAAGTCGCTCTATGAACCATGCGTCAATCTTTGTCAATCGTTCTATCTGCTCAACCGTATATCCTGCTTGCAATGCTTTCGAGATTACAAAGATGCGGCTGTCGGTAGGATTGGCAAGTGCTTCGTCTATGTCGTCAACCTTCAGTTCCTTGTTGCCTACGAAGCCATTTGCCCCCTGCCCTATCATGCGCAGACCTTTCTGTATTGCTTCTTCAAAACTGCGGCCAATTGCCATTACTTCACCAACCGACTTCATGCTTGTTCCTATCTGGCGTGAAACTCCGTGGAACTTGCTTAGATCCCAGCGTGGAATCTTACAGATGATATAGTCTAATTGCGGAGCATCAATGGCCGACCGTCCGTTTCCTTTCCTATATATATTATCAAGCGAATAGCCCAGACCTATCTTTGCTGCGACGCAGGCAAGCGGATAGCCTGTTGCCTTTGATGCAAGTGCCGACGATCGGCTCAGTCGTGCATTTACTTCAATTACCCTATAGTCGCCTGGTTTACCGTCAACAAGGCCTTCGTATGCAAACTGTATATTGCATTCGCCTACTATGCCGAGGTGCTTCACTATCTTTACTGCCAAGTCGCTGAGGTATGTATTCTCTTCATCGGAAAGCGTCTGTGCGGGAGCGACTACAATACTTTCGCCTGTATGTATGCCGAGAGGATCGAAGTTTTCCATGTTGCAAACCGTCAGGCACTGGTCGTCGCCGTCGCGTACCACCTCGTACTCTATCTCCTTCCATCCCTTATACGACTTCTCCACGAGTACCTGTGGAGCAAACGAGAAACACTTTTCGCAAACCGTACGGAGCTCTTCGTCGTTGTCAACAAAGTCTGAACCCAAACCGCCCAACGAATATGCAGCGCGGATGATAAGCGGATAGCCCAAGTCGTCGGCTGCCTTCTGCGCCTCTGCCATGTTTACTGCTGGATAGGAACGAATGGTATTGATGTTTATCTCATCCAATCGGTTCACAAACAACTCGCGGTCCTCTGTGTCCATAATGACGCTTACCGGCGTGCCAAGAACCTTTACGCCATACTTCTCAAGCACTCCCTTCTGATAGAGTTCAACGCCACAGTTCAATGCCGTCTGCCCTCCAAACGACAACAATATGCCGTCGGGCTGCTCCTTGGCTATTATCTTTTCTACAAAGAATGGGGTTATTGGCAGGAAATATACTTTGTCGGCAACGCCTTCCGATGTCTGATAGGTTGCAATGTTTGGATTGATTAGTACCGAACTGATGCCTTCTTCGCGCAGCACCTTCAAAGCCTGAGAACCAGAGTAGTCAAATTCGCCAGCCTGTCCTATCTTGAACGCACCGCTGCCGAGTACGAGAACCTTCTTTATATCTTTCATTTTTGCTTTTGTTTTGCTCTATCCTAAAAACAATATGCAAAAGTACAACATTTTTCACAAACGGCAAACATTTTCCAACTTTTTTCCAAAAAACATTGTCAAAACAAACCCTTCATCTTCCCTTGGGGGGACAGATGGGGGCTTCAAAGCCTCAATTTACACCTTATTAATATTGCGCGCGTGCGTGCGCGCGCATACAAAGTATCAACTTTTTAACATTCGAAAGTTTCACTTTCCGACAATTATTTTTCAAATACTATACTTTTTTAACATTCACGGCACAGGTGAGTAATTCCGTATAAAACAAAAAAACAGATAAACCAAAATAAAACCTTTCTCCAAAAAACAACGGCGAAACTCACCATAAGCTTCGCCGTTATTTTTGTTTATCAGTAGCACTACCATTCTTCTTCTAAATCTTCCTCTTCTTTCGCCTTGCCGGTGAGGATAATCTTTGCGACCTCCGTAATGTCTGCAACATCCACCACACCGTCACCATTCACATCACCTCGGATTGATGGAGTTGGATCTGGTGCATCTATTTCCTGAATGTTCTTGAAGTTAATCCATACTGGCGCAACCATATACATCATACTCGTCCCTTTTGGCACGTACAATACACAATTGTCGTAATCTACCCCCGAAAAGACATTGTCTGTAATTGACAGAGGGCGACTCCAATTTACAGTTATCGATTTCAATCCAGAACAACCAGAAAAAGCAGAACTTCCAATTGAAGTTACAGAATTAGGGATTGTCATACTTGTCAAGCCTGAACAGCCACTAAAAGCAGAACTTCCAATTGAAGTCACGGAATTAGGGATTGTCACACTTGTCAAGCCTGAACAGCCTCTAAAAGCATAATCTCCAATCTCAGTCACGGAATTAGGGATTGTCACACTCGTTATTGATGTGAGCCATGTGCTCAAGGCAGTCTTTGTGCCTTCGGCATAAATAAGTTCTTTTACATTATTACAGCCATAAAAAGCATAATTTCCTATCGAAGTCACGGAATTAGGGATTGTCACACTTGTCAAGCCTGAACAACCATAAAAAGCATCATCGCCAATCGAAGTCACGGAATTAGGGATTGTCACACTTGTCAAGCCTGAACAGTAACCAAAAGCAAAATTTCCAATCGAAGTCACGGAATTTCCGATAGTCACACTTGTCAAGCCTAAACAGTTATAAAAAGCAGACCTTCCAATCGAAGTCACTGAATTAGGGATAGTTACACTTGACAAGCCAGAACAACCACGAAAAGCACCATCTCCAATCGAAGTTACGGAATTTCCGATTGTCACACTTATCAAGCCTGAACAGTTCTCAAAAGCCCAACCTCCAATCGAAGTTACGGAATTTCCTATTGTCACACTTGTCAAGCCAGAACAGTATTCAAAAGCACTTTGGCCAATCGAAGTCACGGAATTAGGGATTGTCACACTTGTCAAGCCTGAACAGCCCCAAAAAGCCGAATTTCCAATCGAAGTCACTGAATTAGGGATTGTTACACTTGCCAAGCCAGAACAATCACGAAAAGCATAACTTCCAATCGAAGTTATCTGGTCTCCGATAGATAACGATGTAATATCATTGCGATATTTGTACCAAGGTGCAGATGAAGAATAAGAATAATCCGCCATATCTCCGCTGCCTGTAATGGAAAGCAGACCTGTAGCGGTGTCTAACGACCACTTAGCATTATTGCCACACGAACCAGAATAAACTTCTGCACTTGCTCCTATACTTATCATGCAGAATAAGCCAATAAGAAAGAAAAGATTAATCTTTTTCATAATTCATTTATTTTTATTCCTATAATATTTATATACATTTCACATCATTTGCAAAAGTAATGATTATTTTTCTTTTCGCCAAATGTTTGGTGATGTTTTTTTTCTTTTACATTTATGGGCATATCTCTTATGGTGGCATTGAGTTGTCAATATAAATGTAGGAAGTTGTCTATTTAATTGTTGCAAGTTGTCTATTTAATTGTTGCAAATTGTCTATTTAATTCGCTTGAATTAAGCGCACTTTTCGCGTGCTATTATAATAGATAAAAATACTTTTGCTGGTATGATGTCTGCACTTTGTGCATACATTGATGTTGTATGTCGTAATGTCCCTGTCATGCAAGCATGCCGATGACATTCCGTCATACACCATCACCCTTCTTACGAAGGGCTACCATACCATCAAAAGAAAAAATACCTTACGGTAAAAAATGTGGCCTTTGGCCATAAAAAATAAAGCCCAAGGGGAGTGTGATTTGCAATCATTTTTTACGAACGAAGTGAGATATTTTTTAGGTACAGCGGAAAAACGTTAGGGGAACTCTTTTTTGACAAAAACAAAAAAAACACCTTGGCATTGTTGCAAATGTCTCTTACGAGTCATTGATGTTGCAGGTGGATGAAAATCCTTGTGAACAAGTTCAAAGATATTTTCATCCACCTACAACATCACCCTTTCGGGTTCTGCAACAATGCCAAGGCAATAAACCGAAATAAACCTTTACCATTACATTATGTCCATAGCAACATACAGATGGTGTATCAAATTGTTTTTTTGGTTTATCTCCTTGAAGAGGATGACAGCCTTCTGAAGGAAGGTGATGCTATGAGCGCAAGAATTTATCGGAGAACTTGTTCTCCAGGAAATTCTTGCGCTCATAGCATCAGGTGCTGACAAGCACCCCATACTCTTCAAGGGGTTTTTGATGTTTTTGTAAAAACTAAGTCTTGTGCGGATAACAATAAATAAAAATCAAGGGGTGAGCGATAGGCTCTACAGTAGCCTCTGGTGGGGGTGGAAAAAAGTTGTACAA
>JAKSIZ010000055.1 GCA_024398515.1 Bacteroidaceae bacterium
ATGAATATATTCAAAAAGAGGTCGTGTCAGTTACTTTTGACACGACCTCTTTTTTCCGCCCATCAAATTCACCCCAATCTTTCCAACCGCACGGGTTGACTACTCATTACGAGTGCAAGAGGAAAAGATGCGTTATGAAATATACTTGTCTGCTATTTCACCCCATCGCTTTACGTCGAGCCTAACTCCATAGAATTTCTTGTATGACGAGATGAAATCTGGAAGCCATGTCCCTGCACTATTATGGGTTTTTGGATTTTGATACATGGTTTCTTGTATGGCTGAAATAAAATCTTCCAATGTCTCAAATGGCCTGAAATTTGACCTTGCATTGGAATACCATTTGGCTGGGCGTATTTTATGTACTACATTTTCCTTAATCTGCAAATTCAATGGCCACTTATTCATTGGACGGCATATATTCCAAACATCCTTCAGCCATAGTTTTTTTATTTCCACATAGCCGTCTTCAGTCATCACATAGCCGAATATGAGATATTTCACATGGAGCATATATGGCTTTGCGATTATTTCCTGTTGAAATGCATTGAAATCAGCAATGTCAAAACCAGGCGTAGCTTGATAATTGAAAGCCTTTACTTCCAACAGATTTGCGGTTTTATCATCTGGCGAAAGATAAATATCTGGTGGCATTTGAGTGTTTGGATTGGGCGAATATTCAATATCATTCTTGCGAAGCCAGCCCTCAAGCCATTCTTGCATTATGTTTCCTACAACGTCACGTTGCTTTACAACGATGTCAACATTTCCAAGATAGAAACGGATTTGACCTTTTACTTCGAGTATTTTATCGTCGTTTATTAAACGCTCATAAACTTGTTCCGCTGTTAGTTTCATAGTGATTGTATATTATTATATTGCATCTAATATTCTGTTTGAAACGGCTGTGATAACAGGAACAGCTACCGTATTACCCAAAAGATCATAACCATCTTGTTCACTAACATTGAATTTGAAGTCGTCTGGATAACCGAATAGCCGAAGTCCTTCACGTAGAGTGAGTCGTCTTATTCCCTTGCCATCTGGCACATATAGTTTCTGCATATCCATTGCAACAAGTGTCGGAGCGACATCATTTGGGTCAAGCACCTTGGCAACCTCAAAACTCAATTTCCCTGCAACGATGTTATATCCGAGCGGAAGACGCGGATTTTGAGCGCGATAAGTACGCACAGAGCCATCAAGAAGGCGTTCCTCGACTAATGTCTTAGGGTGTTCGCGTTTCAGATAACCCTTTGCTACGAGGTCGTCAAGCAATTCTTTCAAATTGGGAAATGGGGCAAAAGTTTGAATTTGTTCAAGCGAAAGGCTCATGCCATCCATCCATTTTATTCCCATCTCCTCTGCCCATTGCTTTTTTCTACGTTGCTTAAACAATTCGTTAAGCAACTGTTTTTGGATCTCTGTAACAGGACCTTTTAGTTCTATATCCCATGAATGGATGTTGCTTTCACCTCCACGCTTGTCTTTTAGAGACTTGCCGTATAGCTCCTCAACGCTATAATGAGCCAATAGACGCTTCACAAACGGCGTATCAGATATAGGGAGGCCTTTATCTATAACGGATGCCAGAGTGCTGTGTTGCACTTTGAAATCATCGAGATTGACTGCTCCATCAAGTACACCTGTGATATAAACACGTTTTCTATCTTGTGCCAATCCAAAATTCCGGGCATTGAGAAGCCTCCATTTTACACTGTATCCCAAGGCAAGAAGATGTGACAATATAGTTGAAAGCGTACGACCAATGTCATCCTTCGACGATACTTTATCATGGTTTATTAGTCCTTCAACGTTTTCGAGTAAAAAGGCCTTCGGTTTCTTTTCTTTCAGAATACGCTCTACTTCAAAGAACATTGTACCTCTTGTATCAAGAAATCCTTGGCGCTTGCCTGCTGACGAAAATGCCTGACAAGGAAATCCCGCAAGCAATACATCGAAGTCAGGTATGTCAGATGCATTGATGTGGGTTATGTCACCCCATTGTTTGTCTTCAGGATGATTTTGTTTCAGCACATCAATAGCAGATGGTTTTATCTCGGAGGTCAATGCGCAACTCGTCTCAATAGCACGACCAGCACACGCCAATTCAAAGCCTTTGCGTATGCCGCCCATACCTGCAAACAAATCAATAAACTTAATCATCATGATTTTTTAGTGCGTATTAAGCCATAATTTTTCGCAAAGTTAAAAATAAAATAGGATATATCAAAAAAAAATTAGGAAAAAGTGAAACTTTTCAAATGAAAAGAGTTGATATTTCGTGTGCGCGCGCGTACGTGTGCGCGCGTTTATTAATAAGGTGTAATCGGGAGTTTTTGGGGATTCTATGCCAAGGTTAGGCGCATGGCATAGTGTGGGATGTCGGCTTCGATGAACTCGTCGGAACATACGGTAAAGCCTAACGACTTGTAAAAATCTACAATGTAACTCTGCGCATGAACCATGACTTCGGCGGCATTGAACTGCTCCGCCGCAACCTTTATGGCTTCTTGCATGACGCGAGTGGCAATGTGTTGACGACGGAAATCCTTTGCCGTCAACACTCTGCCTATATGAACCACACCACTTCCAGACTCTTCGCAATAGGTTCGTGCGTAGCATACGACATGTCCTTCATGCCAAACACAGGTGTGCCATGCGTGGAAATCAACGTCGTCAAGGTCGTTGTAGAGTATCTCTTGCTCAACAGTAAACACCCCTTGCCGTGCCTTCATTATTTCATACAGCACGGTTGGAGTGAGTTGAGCGAAAGAATAGCTGGTTGTAGTCATAGCGTTCTGATGCAGTTTATGCGTGGATTTACTTCACTTGATACTTCTTGTTGTCGCTGATATATATTCCTTTTGGCAAAACAGAATCCTGTGGCATACGGCGTCCATTGATGTCGTAGATGACTTCTTTGCCGCATTTCGGCATACGGTTTATGGTGGTTATGCCTGTTGTATTGGTGAATTGCTTGACGAGGAAGTCGTAAATCTTCGTGAGGTTAGCGTCATCATTCGGCACACAATGCCCGTTGCGATAGTCTTTTATCAGTTCTGTCTCGACTCCAAGAGCGTTGAGTTTCTCGCGCATAGCCTCTGCACACTTGCCGTAGAAGCCTTCATCGTCGCTGTTGTAAAAGAAGAGACATGGCGCAGAATTGGCGGTTTCAACGAGATAATTGGCTCCTTGCAGTTGCCATTTGCCTTGGTTTGAAGCCAAATCACCCCACACTTTCACTGCGTTTTTGTATTCATTCTTGTCGGTAAAGCCGTCGGCAAGCAACGTGTAGTCGAACACTCCAGGCCCCAAGATGGCTGCCTGAACCTTGGAATCAACGTCGGCAAACCGTCCGCGAGCGTTGGTTTCGAAATCTTCAATGCTTCTGTCGCCCACAGCCAAAGCACCAGTCGTGCTACCACGAGAGAAGCCATAAATGCCGATTTCATCGGATAATCCGAGACTTTTACCCACGGTTCGGAGAGTTCTGACGGCCGACTTCACCTTGCAAGCCGCATCAGGATTGGCGGCAATAGAGGCATATTCCTTGTTAGCACCGCCCGTGCGCTTGCCTTGACCCCATTCACAATACTTAGGATGGTCGGCAATTGCCCATGCAATACCGCGTGCCGGAGCACCTTCGAGTATAGAATCATAGAAAGTTCCGCACGCAAGTGTATAAGGCAAATACATCCTCAGATGTGCGTTTTCGCCACGTGCCGAGGCAGAACTCTTGTGTCCCCAGCTGTTGCTATACGAGAACGACAACAATGCCGGCACTTGTTTTGAGGCATTTGCAGGGTAGATAATGTCCATATAAAGCGAGTCGCCTGCCGTTGCCTTATAATAATCTGGGTAGTTATAAACCGTAGGATCGTCGAGGTAATAGCTCACGTCGGTCTGGATTCTGTATCCCTCGAAAAGAATAAAGGCACGTTTCTGCGAAATGTTATTAATTCCGCAGAACGTGCCTTTGCTTAGTTCTGAATTGATTGCAATGATGTCTTGGTTGATGTATGGCGATATTGCTTGCGGGTTTTTGCCATAGTCGAGCTCAATTACAGCGAAGCCATTGTCGCGCAACCACTGTACATCTTCGGCATTTGTATTGCCGCCTATCTTGTCGAAACCAAGGTTTTCAAGATATACTACGGTAAAAAGTTTGCCGTTATAATCCTTTTTTGCCTTTGTCGCAGCAGTCGATTTATACGAAATCTTGCCTGCCACGGTGCTTGTCCATGTGCCAGTTGCAGCATTGGAAGCGTTAGAAAGTAACGCCAGCAGCAACGCCAACGTAAAGATTCTTTTCATGTTTTTGTTTAGTTTTAGTTACTTTTTTCTTTAGTATTTCGCCTGCATATTGCCCCAGGACCTTATATCCTTCGGCATTTGGATGCAGCCAATCCGATTGCCATTCCTCCATTAACTGCGATGGTTGCTTTGGATCGGCAAGAGCCTTGTCGAAGTCCATGACCACATCAAAGGCTCCGCTGGTGCGGATCCATTCATTTACTGCCACGCGACAACGCTCATGTTCTTCATTATAATAGAAGCTTTTGCCAAAAGGAGTTATCGTTGCACCATACACTATAAGACCTTTTTCGTGGGCCTTGCGTATCATTTCCATGTAGCCTTTTATCAAAAACTCCTTCGTCTTGTCTGCATCGCGCGAGCCTCCTATGTCGTTTACGCCCTCGAAAATGATGATTCGCTTAATTCCATGCTGTCCAAGCACGTCACTGTCAAAGCGTTTCAAAGCCGTAGGACCAATGCCTCCGAAGCAGACAGCATTACCTCCGATGCCAAGATTTACCACGCCGACCTTTGAACTTGCGCCGAGAGTCTCGTTTGCAATGTCTGTCCAGCGGTTCTGCTTGTCGTTGGTAGTGCCACGGCCATCGGTGATTGAGTTGCCGATGGCTGGAATACATTCTGCTTTGCTTGTCTTAACGTCGAGTGCTGCAATGGTGTACCAATGCAGGACACCTTCTGTTTCCGTTCCTTTTGTTATCACAGAAGTAGTGCGTGAACCGGAATGTACCGTTGGTTGTTTTGGCATTTTTCCGTATTCTACAGTGATGTTCAGTATCTGCAGTGGCTTCAAGTCATATTTCAATTCATCACTCCAGACGGCTTCACCCTTTGGAATGTCAACACTGCGACTGCCGTTGAAAGTCAGGTAATCGGCATCTTCCAAGCGCACCGAACGTATCTCTATGATAGAATCACTGTATTCGTTTGACAGTTTCAGCTTCACTGCCTTGCCACCAACAGAGACGTGTATGGTCTGCTTTATAGTCACTTCATCAAGTTTGATGCGTTCTGGCACATCGTCCTTACGGAAAGGTTGCGGTGAACATGCCCATGTAGTTACAAATCCTTTTGCCTCCGCACCACAGCACATCAGCACTGCCAATGCAAAAATTACGATCTTTTTCATATCATTATTATGTTTTACTTTTGTCGTTTGGTTGTTTGGGAGCCTAAACGACTCATCTCCTAAACGACTATCTTAAACTCTTTTATACCAAGATGATTGATGTCCAACTTTTCGGCTTCGGCAAGATACTTTGCCGACAGGGCTTCATTTTCGGCATCATTACCGTTAGCAATGGACAAACCCTTGTAGCCTAAAGCCAACATAAAGTAACAATGTATGCGATTCATTACGTTCAAATCGCCATCCCAAACCTGAAGGTCAGGCAATGACACTGCAAAATAATCCATCTTTACATCGTCAAAGATGTGCTGTTTACCGAATGAAATCAACTTATTGAACAGAGACTTTGCCTTATCCGACTGTCCGAGTTGCAGATAACATAGGCCTGCATAGAAGATTTTGTCTGGTTTCGCATCATTATAATAAAGTGCAGCAGCAGGAGTTGTAGGGCCAACAGTTCCCTTCTCATACTCACCCAGAAGGTAATAGAAGTCATTGTCCTGAGCATTGTAAAGCTTACCTTCACCAAGATTGTGAGGATAAACAAGGCACTCTTTCAGCAACTCGTGTGCTTCTTCAGTCTTTTCTTTGCCTAT
This sequence comes from Bacteroidaceae bacterium, assembly GCA_024398515.1. Lineage (GTDB taxonomy): Bacteria > Bacteroidota > Bacteroidia > Bacteroidales > Bacteroidaceae > Prevotella. Next base: position 6,043 of record JAKSIZ010000055.1, read on the forward strand.
TGCCTCTACTGCCAGGGCAATACGTGAAAGGTGATATTGTGCCGGAACTTTACCTTCGCCACCTTCCCATGGATGGAATTTATGACCATCAAGAAGGTCTTTTGCCTTGAGATACTCGCCCGTCATGTTGAGCAACGTGATATATTCCAAGAGCAAATCATCGCGTTCTGCAATGAGTTCTTTGTGCTCTTCAAACTTTTTCAGGCGTTCTGCATGTGGATACTGCTCTTTTTTGTAGAGTTGGTCAAGCTCCATAAATATGCGGCTGTCAGTTTGGTCGAGCGTAAATGCACGTTCCATTTCGGCAATGGCAGCAGCCGAGTTATGCAACTTGTTATAATAAACCAATGCCAAACAGCGATGAACCTGTGGAAAATCTGGGTGCGAATCGGCATAATCTTCCCAATACTTTTGTGCCAAATCGTATTGTCGCTTATCGTAATAAAGGCATCCCAACTTATAATCATCGTTCAACAAAATGATGTCTTCAAGTCGATTTGGGAAACATTTATCATCTTCGCATTCGGTTTCTTTCATCTTCCAAATCTTCTCTGCTTCATCCTTGAAACCGGCATTCCAATAGTCGAGAGCAAGTTCATTGTAGTTGTTGCTGTCGTTGTGAAGCAATTTTTTCAATCCTTCAATGTCACCCAACTCATAAATGACTCCAAAATTGAATGGATCAATGGCCAACGATTCCTTGCAGAAAGTTTCAAACTCAGCACTGTCAGCACCTATTCTCTTCATTACAGCAGCCTTCAAGGCTCTCGTCTTATGGTTATGCCAATTGCGAATCAACGATTTATTTAGTTCTTCCAACGCATCTTCAAGACGACCTTGCATGCAACTTATCTGAGCACAAGCGAAGAAACCCACTGACTGCCACTCTGCATTCCACGTAGATTTATAGAACCAGTCGTATGCTTCGTTCAGCAAATCCTCGCTCTTTTTCATTAAAGCCTGATAGCGCAGACACAATCCCAGATTATACAAAGGCTCACCCCAATACGGATTAGGATTGCGTTTCTGAAGCACTTTCACTGCCGTGCGCAAATAAGGTTCCGCTTTATCAAACCTTCCACGACGTACATACCACAAGCCGATAGCATTGTTGCATCGCGTATCTAAAGGTTCGCGTCGCAGTCCTTCCTCGTAATACTCAAGTGGATTATAGGTTGCATGACGGTATTGTTCCAGATGAAGTCCCGTCAGATAAAGCTGTTCTACGGTCTTTATCTCCTCTGGACGCAGTGCTGCTTCGGCAGGATCTGGTATTGGTTTTATCTCATTTGGTTCTGGAGTCCACGTCAACAGAACCTTTCCTTCCTTTATTATTTCAAGTCGCAAATCGTCGAAAAGACCTGCCACAGCAATGTCTTTGTCCAAAAGATTCTCAGGAGAAAGTTCAACGTCAGCATTGAAATATACTACATCATCAGAGCCCTTCAGTCGTATTTGCACATTTTGTCGCGACGTAGCAAATACTTTTACATTCACTCCTTGCGGCACTTTCTCCACATTTATCATGAAGTCCTTGCTTGCCTGTTTGACTATGCCGAGTTCACGATACGGCATGAAATACTGCACAAACGACTTTTCTTCGTGTGGCATAATCCATGTGAAGTCGGGTTGGTTCTCTGTAAACACTCCTGCCATCAACTCAATGTATGGTCCGTCTTCGTCTGTAAGGTTTCTGTCCCATGCTCGTCCAAAGTCACCATTGCCCCATGTCCATTGTTTTTTACCTGGAGAAACATGGTGATTTGCCACATGAAGCATTCCTGCCTTCGTGTCGTTTTCATATCCGCCTTCGAAATCATACTTGGAATTGACCGCCATATAACTCGTAGGCACATAGATATTCTTGTAATTTGAAATGTCAACTCCAGCAGAATAGTCCATATTATAATATGTACCTGTTGCGATTGGGAACGAACTGACAGCTCTCTTGCCATGGTCGAAAACGGCATTGATGTCAGGTGGGAACACGCTCTGGTAGGCATCGTTTACTGCCACGGCAGGGTTTGCCCACCAAAGGAATGTCTGAGGCATATCAGTACGATTATAGACAACACCCTTTATTTCAAGATATGCACAGCCTGGTCGCAGCGTGAAACCAGCCATACCTTTCTGATGGAACATACGTTCCTGTTCGTTCACCCACACTGTTACGCTGCCATCTGCATTCTCTTCTATCTTTGAATCAATGGGCATAAACGTTGACGGACGGTGATGCTGTGGCCAGTTAAACTCGATTCCTCCACTAATCCAAGGACCTGCCAAACCTACCAAGGCTGGTTTTATCACCTGATTATAGTAGATGAAATGACGTTGTTTTATCTTGTCGAATGCCATCTGCACACGTCCACCAAGCTCCGGTAATATCATTACCTTGATATATTCATTCTCAAGATATATCGCATGGTAGGTATGATCCACCTTTTCATTACTAATACTCTCGATTACTGGGTACGGATAAACCACTCCACTACTGCCTTGATATACTCTCTTTTCAAGGAAAATCGGGTTCTTTTCTGGTTTTCCCACTTCGTAGGTCGGGATGACAACATCCTCCCGCCAAGCTTTGACCTTGCACATATTATTAGTTTATTTCGTTAATTCCTTTTCAAGTTCTTCAAGTGTCTTGCCTTTTGTTTCAGGGCACACCTTATATAAATATATGAAACTGCATATACAAACTCCACTGTAAATCCAGAATGTTCCGTATGTGCCGAGTGCTGCGTTCAGCGATGGGAAGGTAAATGTAAGCGTACAGCATCCCACCCAGAGTGCAAACGTACACGTTGCCATTGCCACACCTCTTATCTTGTCTGGGAATATCTCACTCAACAACACCCAAGTTATAGGTCCAAGCGTCATGGCATAACAACTTATTGCCAGCACTACAAGCACGACCATGAAGATGCCCTCAACATGCAGGAAATAGCAAGTTCCCAATGTGAGATAGATGAATCCAAGCCCTCCGGCACCGATAAGCATCAGTTTTCTGCGACCAAGTTTCTCTACAGTATAGATGGCTACAAAGGTAAAGATGACATTCGCAATGCCTGTAACCACGATATTGATGAACATTGAATCGACATTATAGCCTGCACCGGCAAAGATTTCCTCCGCATAGTTGAAGATTACATTAGTTCCACACCACTGCTGGAATACGGCTATCACAAGTCCAAGCACTAAAATCTTTGAGTATTTGCTTTGGAATAATGTCTTCAAACCACCATTGCCATTTGCTGCATCATCTGCAATTTTTCCCGATTTAATCGATAGATATCGCGGAGACTCTGGTATAAAAAATGCCAATACAAGGAACAGGAATGCCGGAACAGCCTCTGCCCAGAACATCCATCTCCATCCCCATTGGCCGTTCCATGTGTTTAGAATGTCCTGAACGTCGCCTACGTTCTGCGCCAACAACATGTTTATTATCTGCGCACCAAGTATTCCGAGCACTATTGTCATTTGGTTTAACGACACGAGTTTACCTCTGATGTTTGCCGGAGCGACCTCTGCAATATACATTGGCGACAGTGCTGAAGCCAGTCCGATGCCTATTCCACCCCAGAACCTTGCAATATTAAAGAGAGTAAAATCATTGAATGCTCCAGTGCCGAGGGCAGATGTAAGGAACAAAATGGATGCTGTAATCAACAAGGGTTTGCGACCATATCGGTCGGCAAGAAGCCCTGCGACCATTGCACCGAACAAACAACCGATGTTTGCCGTGGTCATTGCCAGACCTTGCATAACGGGATCGTCAGCAATTCCAAAGAATGCTTCGTAGAAAGGTTTAGCACCACCGATTACAACCCAGTCGTAACCAAACAGCAGACCGCCCATTGCAGCCACTGAACAGATGAAGTAGATAAATTGTTTTTTCATAATTTTCTATGTTATTTTATTTGGTCATGCGCTGAAAAACATCGATTTTATCGAGAGATAATAGGTATTTGTCGGCAGAGTCGAGTTCGGATTTTTGGTCTGGCTGGAGGTATATCATGCCCGACTTTGTCAGTGGAAGTATTCTGATTTCTACTTTCTTTCCGACCAAATCCGTCGCACGGACATAGAAAGGTTTGCCATTCCAGAAGTTATCTTCAACCAATTTTCCGTCGGCATATACCCTACAGACATCTCCATGATAGGCTATGCGTATGAATAAATCTTCGGTTTCAGCCTTCTTCACCTCTATATCTTTGCTGTCAAAAGTGAACACTGCCGCCTTAGCAAAGTCGGAATCGTTTGGCATTTCAGCCACTTTATCGACGCCTTTCTTCACTTGCCGCAATGTCGATGCTGGCCTCAAAAGTGTCGATGAAATCGGCTTTTTTCGCTCCCACCACTCTTCTTTAACCTTGCTTCCATCCTTGAAAAGTACTCCGCAATCATGCTTTGCATATCGAAGTTTGCCGTCGATCTTGTAAGCGCGATGGGCTTTGTCGAATGAAATGACGTTAGAAAGTCCTTTCGGTGTCACTCCTGGTATCTCTACATAATACGTCTTATTGCCTATTTTGCAGAATGGTTGTGCCATTATCTTGCCGTCAACAACGTAGGAATGGCCCGAAGGATTAAGCATTCTGACGTATGTATTTACGAATTGATAGTCGCCACGCTTTGCCAAAGTATCGTTAATAATCGTTGCATCAAGTTGTGAAAGTTCGTCGCCCCAATCGGACAAAAATTGATGAAACATACGTGTACGATGGAACGATTCATTCACCTGACCGACCTCGCCGAGCGGACTTTGGAAGTCGTATGACATATAAGGCATGTCGTTATGACTTGTAAAACCGTACGGAGTGTCCTGCATCTCAGCCATAGACTGCTGTGAATTATACGGATTTGTTCCGCCATGATACATGTAATAGCCTGGAAGATTGCTGCCACTGCCCACTTTACACACGGCAAGAGCAAGTGCATCCTGGTCGAAAATGTTTATTCTTCTGTGGTAACTCGTCATCATTCCTCCGCCGAGTTCACACGTAAGGTATGGGTAAGAAATTGCCGATTTCATCGGTATATTTTCGTTTACATCGGTCAGTTCTCCCTTACTAAAGGTCTCGGTGGCAATAGTCGCCGACACTTGCGACGCTTTCATCAGGAATGCCTTTGGGTAATCGCCAGGCATATCAGCCATGCTCTTGTCCCAGAACCCGTCGGCATAGTCGCCGTAGAGAGGCAACATCTCGCCGAATTTCTCGTTTCCGCTCAGCTTGGGCCAGCCTGTGCGCGTATAGAAAGGAGTGTCGAAACCTATCTTCACAGCCATGTCCTTCAGCGTCTGATAGTATTGCCAAGGGCCCCGACATTCGTTTTCGAGCTGTATGCCGACGATAGGTCCACCGTCCTTCCACAGCAATCCTTTCACCTGCGAGAATATGTTCTGATAGAGTTTTTCGGTTGCATCAATCCAGACCTTCGTCAGACTTCTCGGCTTGGCATTTTTATCGCTGAGACGCTTCAGTATCCACGACGGAACACCTCCCTGATAAACTTCACCATGACAGAAAGGACCTATGCGCAAGACAAGTGGCATTTCGCACTCACGGCATGTCTCGACAAACTTTCGCAGGTTACGGTTGCCGCTCCAGTCCCATACGCCTTCCTCAAACTCGTGGTGAATCCAGAACACGTATGTGGAAACAATGGTCACTCCACCCGCTTTCATCTTCAGGATTTCGCGCTTCCAATCGTATGCTGGTACGCGTGCATAGTGTATCTCGCCCATCACAGGCAGCACCTTTTTGCCGCCAATCTCGAAGCCATGAGCATCGACAAGAAACTTTTCGCCACGTGGGTTTGTTGCCGTTCCAAAGGAGAAATACGGCTGTGCTGATGCCGATAAAGCAAAGAAAAACAATATGATAGAAAAGACCTTTTTCATAAATATAATAAGTTTTGCAGTTTTATAGGTGCAAATTTACAAATTTTTCCTCAAAACACGAAATAATAAACATAAAAATATGAGAAAAAATTGAGAAAAATCGTTGGTCAGCATAGGCTGCTAATTGGTTCAGCATATTGCACTATCACGGGAATTTACTACACCTTATTAAAAACGCGCGCCCGCCTGTGTGCGCACGAATTATCAGTTTATTAACACCTGAAAGTTCCAATATTTCAGAAACTTTAACATAAAAAAGTGCCCTCCCAAAAGAAGTCATCATTTGTCGTGTTTCAGCACGACATTTAGCCCTTCTGCAGAGCAACGAAGCCATCATACGGCACCATTGGAAAAGTTGCGTGAAAGTTGTACGACTTTCACGCAAAAGTTGTACAACTTTTCAACGAAAGTCGTACAACTTTCAAAAGACCAAAAAGCACGATAAAAATAGGGAAAAGCACAGTTTTTTTCACGATTTCGCTCAACTTCATCAGTTATATCTGACAAGTACGCAAAAACAAAAACACACCTTAACATTCTTTTACAATCCAAACACTATTTAAGTACTGTTAATTTAACAGCGCGTTTAACTCTATTTAACACAATACTGCACAGTATGCCACAAAACCAAAAGCGACACGGCTAAAAACCGGAAACCGTCGGACTTCATTCACACTTTGCGCCCATTTGTGCAAAATATAATGGAAATTACGCCAAAAAACGGTCGTATATATTAAAATATATAAAAAAATCGATGCCACAACAGAAAAAATTGCTATCTTTGCACGCTTTATTACATTGGGTAAAAGCGGCAAAAGAGACAACAACACAAAAAAAGATATATATGAAATTCATTTCTATCAAGCGATTATTCATCACAGCCATAGCGGCACTTGCCTTGGTCAATACCGCACTTGCGGAAGGCCCAGACACGAAAGTCGTCACTGGCAAGGTGATATTTCCAGTTAATCGCTACGTAATTCCGAAAGGATCATCGTTCCTTGAGGAGTTCAAGAACAAAACGCTACCTGAGATGAAGGAGCAGAATGCCAAACTCGTCAAGGTAGAAATCGTCGGTACAGCATCGCCTGAAGGCCGTCGCGAACACAACAAAATGCTTAGTGAAAGACGTAATGCCGCATTGCTGGACACAATTTCAAAGCTCATAACCATGCCTGCAGACATTAAGAGTGAGATTGTGATAGAGGATTACGCCAACCTGTTGCTTATAATGAAGGAGAGCAACGACAGGTATTACAACACTGTATTGGGTTTGTATGAGAAGTACATCGACAATGAAATTGAACTGAAACGCCGTCTCAGGATTGCCGACAGGGGAAGACTTTGGGCACACGTACTCAAGACATACTACCCAGACTTGCGTACAGCGAAGGTGAAATTATACTTCGAGCAACCTAAGCCAGAACCAGAACCCGAACCAAAACAAGAGCCACAACCACAGCCACAAATAGTGCAGCCAGAACTTGTTAGTCCACAAGAAACGACAGGTTCAATGCAGATTGTTCAGCCGGATACACTGCGTGCAGACAGTACAGCAACGGCTGCGATAGACTCAGTATTGTATGAAAAAGAACGCGTACACATACTGTCATTGAAGACAAACCTGCTGCACGACGCATTCTGGATGCCTAACTACGGCATGGCACCAGCCATAAACATACATGCAGAATACTATCCACTGAACGGGCATTACACTTACAATGCCGCATTCATGTTCCCATATTACCATCGTTGGTCGCATCATAAGTTCTTCCAGATACGCGACTATGAACTTTCTGTTCGCCGCTACTTCAAGCCTGCAAAGGACGACAATGCAGAGTATCTCGGATGGTACGCAGCCTTATATGCACACTTTGCAAAGTATGGAATAGGTCTGAACAAGGAGAAAGGCTGGGAAGGCGAAGGCGGAGGCGGTGGCCTCGAAGTAGGATATGTGATGAACATCAGCAGGAACAAGCGTTGGCGTCTTGAGTTCTCAGCAGGAATCGGATATTTCTATACGAGATTCGACCCGTATATCTATGGCAATCCTGTAACAGAACAAGAGGATGGCAACTACTATTATGACTAT
>JAKSIZ010000056.1 GCA_024398515.1 Bacteroidaceae bacterium
TGAAGCACACCATACATCATATCATTTTTATCTTTTATATGATTACATAGGATTTACGGGTGAGTTAAAAGCTTTTAGCCCCCTCCTTGCTCCCCCAAGGGGGAGTGATTGGCAACAAACCTTTCTTTCAGGCTATTCTTTTTTTGCTTGATTTGGAAAATCATTATAAAAATCAAAGCTGATTTGCGAAGGTGTCATTGATGGGGGCTTGTGGTGAACGCAAGGATGTCTGAAGACGTGCCTTATAGTCGGGAAAAAACTGTAGCAGTTTTGGATCGAAAACTGTAGCAGTTTTGACTTGAAAACTGTAGCAGTTTTCTTTTAGTCGCTGCGCTTTGTAATCATCGCGTTAGCGCTTGCACAAAGGAGCCAGCGACGACTGCAAGAACCGACGCAAGCGTCGATGATTTGCAACTATAGCGCTCGCCCAAGAAACTCTTAACGCTCGTCCCTGAAACCCTTAATGCTCGCCCCGAACAATGAATAGCATCTTTTTTTCCTACACTATACAATAAACCCGCGACGCATGCGTTTTATTATTGTTATATATAACAGTTTTTAGCGGAAAATGATTGAATACATCAAAGGTGAGATTGCTGAGCTGACGCCGGCATTCGTTGTTGTCGATGCCAATGGGGTAGGCTATGGCATGGGAATCTCAGTCAACACTTACACTGCCCTGCAAGGACAAAAGGAGGGCAAACTCTACGTCTATGAGGCTATTCGCGAGGACAGCCACGACCTCTTTGGCTTTGCGTCGAAGAGGGAACGGGAGATGTTTCTGCTGCTCATTACCGTCAATGGCATAGGCAGCAATACGGCAAGGATGATACTGTCGGAGATGACAGTCGATGAACTCTGCACTGTAATAGCTCAAGGCGATGAGAAGATGCTGAAGCGCATAAAGGGCATCGGACCACGCAGTGCCGCACGCATCATAGTGGAACTACAGGACAAGGCTGCCGAGTTGTCCTATCAAACCGTGCCAGTCAATGCACCGGCAGCAGTAAACCAAAAGGTCGTTTCCGAAGCTGTTTCGGCTCTCACAATGCTCGGATTTGCATCGGCACCGACACACAAAGTAGTAAACGAAATAGTGAAAGAGCAGCCTGACATCACCGTCGAACAGGTGATAAAGAGGGCTCTGACGCTCATAAAGTGAAAAAGTTTTACTTATACATATTAATTCTATTCGTCAGTCTTAACGTGATAGCGCAAGGCGACGACGATGACACGAAGTCAAAACCTCGTGCCACGGCGGCGTTGCCGAAGAAGAATACGACTGAAGGCAACCAACCTGATGCCTCAACTCCGGCAGGCAAAACGGCAAAGGATAGTCGCGGAAGGGTTGTAAAAGCCAAGGACAATGCACCGGAATTGATAATCGATGAGGAGGAAATACCTGACTCTTTGCTTCATCCACGCTGGAACATACAGCGAACTACGCCTATAACCAACGACGACCTCGACCGCGGAAGTGCCGACCTTGACTTCCCAGAAAACATAAAACAGGAGGGAGAATACCGCGATACGTTGGGTTATTACCTTGTAGGAAGCAAAATGGGCGACAGTTATCTCAACGTTCCAGTGTTCATGAACGACGAGGAATACCAGCAATATCGCCTGCGCAAAAGCATGAACGCCTTCTGGAAACAGAAGAACGACGAAGAGAAAAAGAGTGGAGGCAAGGAGAAATTTGACTTCACCGACATGCAATTTGACCTCGGTCCGGCTGAAAAGATATTCGGTCCTGGCGGTGTAAGAATAAAGACTCAGGGTACGGCAGAGATCAAACTCGGTGCCAATGTGAAGAAAATTGACAATCCAAGTCTGCCGCCTCAGAACCGAAATACTACCACTCTCGACTTCGATGAGAAGGTAAACCTGAGCCTCAACGGTAAGGTTGGCGACAAGATGAACCTCAACCTCAACTACAACACCGATGCAACTTTCGACTTCGATACGCAAAACCTCAAGCTCAGATATGAAGGGAAGGAGGACGAAATCATTAAACTCCTTGAAGGAGGTAACGTGTCGTTCCCGTCAAACAACTCGCTCGTGCAGGGTGCAAGCGCACTGTTTGGCGTTCGAGCCGACATGCAATTCGGCAAATTAAAGCTGCAGACAGTCGTTTCTCAAAAGAAATCCAACTCGAAAAGTGTGTCGTCGCAAGGCGGAACTCAGCTCACTTCATTCGAGATTGACGCTGCCGACTACGAAGAAAACCGGCACTTCTTCCTCGCGCATTACTTCCGCGACAACTACGATAACGCCATGGCAACGCTGCCAAACCTTGCTACGGGCATCAACATAACGCGAGTTGAGGTGTGGATAACAAACAAAACCGGTACGACAGCCAATTCCCGAGGCATACTTGCATTCACGGATTTGGGCGAAAGCAAGAAGATTTCAAACAGCAGATGGCTTTCATCCGGCGGACCTGAAGTGCCGCGCAACGATGCCAACGATGAGTTTTCGGTGATGAATAGCCTTGGAATAAGAACTATTGACCAGGCAAGCAGCACACTCGAAATGCTCTCCGACTTCTACGGAGGCACCGACTACGAGAAACTTGAGAACGCACGTCTGCTCTCGTCAAGCGAGTATCGCGTCAACTCTGCCCTCGGTTACATCACGCTCAATACCACATTGCAGCCCGACCAAGTGCTCGCCGTAGCATACGAATACACTTATGGCGGCGCAACATATCAGGTAGGCGAGTTCTCAACAGACAATACCGACGCATCGCAATGCCTCTTCGTGAAGGCTTTGAGGAATGTAAGCAACAACCCAAGCCAAGGAAACTGGAAGTTGATGATGAAGAACGTGTATTATCTTGCGGGCAATGTGGAGAAGGAAAAGTTCCGTTTCGACATAAAATACCAGAGCGATACGGCTGGAGTATATCTCACCTACTTGCCTGACGTGAGAACAAAAGGCACAACATTGCTCAGACTTATCAATGCCGACCGCTTGGATAATAACAACAAAGCGCATTCTAACGGATACTTTGACTACGTGCAAGGCTATACGGTAAGCGAAGGTCGTGTATTCTTGCCTGAAGCAGAACCGTTCGGAAGGTTCCTGTATGGGGCTTTGAGAGACAAGGGCTTGTCGGATGCTGAGGCAAAGAAATACTGTTATTACGAATTGTATGACTCCACGAAGACCGTGGCGAAACAGATTGCAGAGAAGGATAAATATATCTTTATGGGCCAGTACAAGGGTTCGAGAGAGAATGTCATCTCGCTCGGAGCGTACAATGTGCCGCAAGGTTCCGTTGTGGTCACGGCAGGTGGAGTGACGCTGACTGAGAACAGTGACTACACCGTGGACTATTCTGCCGGTGAGGTTACGATTATCAACCAAAGCATCATCGATGCCGGAACGAACATCAATGTCTCGCTCGAAAGTAATACCGACTATGGTCAGCAGCGAAAGACGATGGTGGGACTAAATTTTGAATACGACATTTCAAAGGATTTCCAGATAGGAGGTACCATACAGCACTTGTCGGAACAGTCGTTGACAACAAAGGTTGCCATGGGAGCCGAGCCGCTGAACAATACTATCTGGGGATTGAATATCAACTGGAAGAAGGAGAGTCAGCTTCTTACCAACCTGCTCGACAAGATACCTTTCCTCAATGTAAGCCAGCCTTCGCAGATTTCTTTCCAAGGTGAGTTTGCACAATTAATAGCAGGTACGGCAAGCGGAACGCAGGACAACGCCTCTTACCTCGACGACTTTGAGAATACAAAGAATAATATCGACATATCTACTCCGTCGGCTTGGATGCTTTCAAGTGTGCCGTCGGACAAGGATATACCTTATTATGATGACAAGACAACGTTGAGAAGTGGTATGAATCGTGCCTTGTTGTCGTGGTATTACGTTGACCCATTGTTCACACGACGCAGTTCTTCGCTTACGCCATCGCATATAAAGAGCGACCTTGAGCAACTTTCTAACCACTATGTGCGTGAGGTTTATGTTCATGAACTGTTCCCGAACCGCGACCTCAGCAGTTATAGTGGAAGCACAGCAACGCTCAACATATTCAACATGGCGTTCTATCCAGAGGAGCGTGGACCTTATAACTTCTCGACAAAACTGACTCCGGCAGGAACATTGAAGGACCCGACAAGTAATTGGGGCGGTATGATGCGACGACTTGAGACGAGCGATTTTGAAAGTTCAAACATCGAATACATCGAGTTTTGGCTTCTCGATCCTTTCATATATACTAATAAGGAGTCGGATGCCAACGAGTATGGCGGCGACCTCGTGTTCAATCTCGGTGAAGTAAGCGAGGACATCTTGCGCGACGGAAAGAAGTTCTACGAGAGTGGAATGCCTGTAGATGATAATGCAAACTACGTGGCACTCGACAGTACACAGTGGGGATACATACCTCGACAGACAACAGTTGTCTATGCATTTACCACAACTTCTGGTTCGAGAGAGAAGCAAGACTTAGGTCTTAACGGTCTCAACGATACACAAGAAAGGAATTGGCAGCCATATCAGGATTTCCTCAACTATGCCCGTACAAATGTCACTGACACTACAGCATTGAGACAAATAGAAAAAGACCCTGCCAACGACAACTACCATTACTTCCGTGGTAGCGATTTCGACAGGGATACTCTCTCAATTCTTAATCGTTACAAGAGGATAAACATGCCGCAAGGCAACTCGCCTGACAGCGACAATCGTACGGAGAATTACGATACGTCGTACAAGACAATGCCTGACCTTGAGGACATAAACCAGGATTATACGCTGAACGAATACGAGAAGTATTATCAATATAAGGTAAGCATTCGACCAAATGATATTGTTGTCGGCAAGAACTTTGTCGTTGACAAACACGAAGCAAGCCCTACACTCCGCAACGGCAATACTGAGCCTGTGACTTGGTATAAGTTCCGCATACCGGTCGATCAGTTTGAAACCAAGGTGGGCAACATCACGGACTTCTCGTCGATACGCTTCATGCGTGTATATATGAAGGGATTTAAGAAGCCTATTGTCTTGCGATTTGGTACGTTTGACCTTGTTCGTGGCGAATGGAGAACATATCAGCAGAACCTTTCAGGCGGTGCACAGTCGGGACTTATCGAGGCAAGTGGCGTAAGCATTGAGGAGAATAGCGACAAGACTCCTGTTAATTACGTGCTCCCTCCAGGCATAAGTCGAGTAGTAGATCCGTCGCAACCACAGCTTACAGAGAATAACGAGCAAGCACTTGACATCGTTGTGAAGAACCTTTCACACGGTGAGGCAAAGGCTGTTTATAAGAATACTACGCTTGACTTGCGCAACTACAAGCGTTTGCAGATGTTTGTTCACGCCAATGCTCTCGCTATTGACGATCCAAACTATACGAAACTCGACAAGGGACAACTCAGCCTTTTCATTCGTCTCGGTAGTGACTACAAGAGCAACTACTACGAATATGAGATTCCTCTTACTCTCACTCCTGCCGGCAGTTACAGCACATACAGCTCTGCCGACTGCTATAAGGTATGGCCGGAAGAGAATATGCTCGACATCAATCTCAGTAAGTTCACTGCAATTAAGAAGGCACGCAACAAGGCTAAGAATGCAAATGAAGCATCTTTCAACCAATTGTTCTCGCAATATGACGAAGACAAAGAACAAAACAAGATAAGCATCATCGGTAATCCTACCATTGGTGAAGTCAAGACAATGGTAATAGGTGTGCGCAACAACTCGGCAGAAATCAAGTCGGGTGAAGTGTGGGTTAACGAGTTGCGACTGCTCGAAACCAACAACGAAGGCGGTTGGGCTGCACAAGGAACACTCAACATGCAACTCTCTGACTTTGGTACTCTCAACGTTGCAGGCAAGATAGAAACGGAAGGATTCGGTGGACTTGAACAGGGTATAGCCGATCGTTCCAACGACAACTATACTCGTTACGACGTAACTGCAAACTTTGAACTCGGAAAGTTCTTCCCAGAAAAGGCAAAGGTTAGCATTCCGGTATATTATTCCGTATCGAAGGAAAAGACTAAGCCTAAATATAATCCTCTTGACACCGACATGCTTATGGACGATGCTCTTGAGGGCTATGAAGGTCGCGAACGCGATTCTGTAGAGAATATTACAGTGAAGAAGGTCACGAATACAAACTTCTCCATTTCTAATGCAAAGATTGGCATAACGACGAAACGCCATCCGATGCCATACGATCCAGGCAACTTCACGTTCAGTTATAGCCATAGCCACAAATACTCATCGGGTGAAACTACCGTATATGAGAAGGAAGACAACTGGCGCGGTTCGCTCAACTATTCATACACACCGGTATATAAACCTTTCGAACCTGCAAAAGGTCTCAATAGTAAGAGCAAGTGGCTCACCATTGTCAAGGAGTTTGGCATTAACTGGTTGCCGCAGAATATCACGTTCAACACTGAGATGACTCGTAATTACTTCGAACTCCAGGAGCGAGACATGGAAAATCTCAATGAGCAACTACCACTCACTTTCAGTCAGCAGTTCCTCTGGAACCGCAACTTCTCATTGCGTTGGGACTTGACAAAGAACCTTCACATGAACTTCCAAAGCGCAACGAATGCCGAAATCGAAGAACCTTATACTCCAGTCAACAAAGACCTTTACCCTGAACGCTACGAAGCATGGAAGGATTCGGTATGGCAGAGTATTAAGAACTTCGGTGCTCCTCTCACATATCAACAGAGTTTCACTGCCTCATACCAGTTGCCACTCAACAAGATTCCTATATTTGAATGGATTACTGCCGATGCTTCATACAATGCTTCGTACAACTGGAATCGTGGAACTGAACGCGAAGATGGTTCAACTCTCGGCAATACCATCGGCAATAACCGTGCTCTCAACATCAACGGAAACCTCAACTTCGAGAAGCTTTACAACCTCATTCCGTTCCTCGAAGCTACTAACAAGCGCTTCTCATCCTCGGGCAACAAGCAGAATGCGAAGAAGAATACAACCGCCAACAAGGCAAAGAACGCCAAGGATAAAAACGCAAACGACAAGAATGCGAAGGATTCAAAGGATGCAAAGAACGCTAAAGATGACAAGAATGCAAACGCCAAGAACGCCAAAATGTTCACCAAGGAGATAAAACTCTTCCCTGATTCTGCCATCGAGATAAACCATGGACGCAAGAGCAAGCGTCTTGTAGTTACCGCAAAGACCAAGGATGGCAAGGCATATAATGTGAAATTCAAAGTCGTTGACGACAATAAAATCCGTATCAAGGGCAAGGATACTATCGACCTAAAGCTCTCAGTAACCGCCAAACCGCCACTTGAGGATAAGACTTGGTACCGTGTAAGCCAAAGCGTGGCACGTGTTCTCATGATGGCTCGCACCGCAAGCATCACCTACCGCAACAACTATTCTATGTCGTTGCCAGGCTTCTTGCCTACCGTAGGCAAGGCTTTCGGACAGCGCAACGTAGGTTCTGTCATGAGCCCAGGACTTGATTTCGCCTTTGGATTCATAGGTGATAACTACATCGACAAGGCTTTGGACAACAACTGGCTACTCGTAAACGACAGTGTGGCAACGCCTGCCGCAACGAGTCTCACCGAAGATCTTCAGGTAAGACTCACGCTTGAACCTATAAAAGACTTCAAGATAGACCTCAATGCGTCGCGTACAGTCACCAAACAGAAGAGCATACAGTACATGTATGCAGGCCGTCCAACGACTCAAAGCGGCACTTTCACCATGACAACCGTCAGCATAGGAAGTGCATTTGAAGCCACTGGCGACGCAAACAACGGGTATTATTCCAAGACTTTCGAGAAGTTCTGCAACTCGCTTGATGCCTTCCAACGTCGTGTCGAGGCACAATATGTTGGCGTACCTTACCCTGAAAACTCTGCTTTGGCAGGCAAAAACTTCAATCCTACAGAGACTCCGGATTACGGAACCATAAGCAAGTATAGTGCCGATGTAATGATTCCAGCGTTCATATCGGCATATTGCGGTGGCGGCAACGACCTTGATATCTTCCATACACTAAAGCGATTGTTGCCTAACTGGACACTACGCTACAGTGGACTCGGCAAGCTTACATGGTTCAGCGACCGCTTCAAGAGCGTCAACATCAACCATTCTTACAAGAGCGTCTTCGC
Source organism: Bacteroidaceae bacterium (assembly GCA_024398515.1). GTDB lineage: Bacteria > Bacteroidota > Bacteroidia > Bacteroidales > Bacteroidaceae > Prevotella. The sequence continues at coordinate 8,163 of JAKSIZ010000056.1, forward strand.
TATAGGTTCCTACAGTTCATTCAGCAGTTACATGGAATACATGAATGGACTTGGCTTTGTCAACAATGCAACATCAGGCTTACCAGTGCCAAGCAGTATGTACAACATCGGTACGGTCAGCATCAACGAGTCGTTCTCGCCACTCCTCGGAGTTGATGTGACGCTGCAAAACAACATGACGCTCAAGGCTGAATACCGCTCGACACGTGTGCTTAATCTCAGCATGACAAGCGTGCAGATAAATGAAACCACAAGCAAGGACTGGGTATTAGGCATGGGTTATCGTATCACCGACGTTGACCTCTTCGGCTACAGCAAGACAAAGAAGAAGCCTGCTTCCACTGCGAAAAAGAACGGAACAAACGACAACACCAAAAACACGGCGAAAAACACCTCGTCGGGCAGGAATAACTCTTCGACCAAGCACGACCTCAACCTGCGTTGCGACTTCTCACTTCGCAGTCAGGCTGCAATCATTCGCGACATTGCAACCATGACCAGCGCAGCAAACAGCGGAAACACCGCCATTAAAGTTTCGTTCAGTGCTGACTATACCATGTCGAAACTCCTCACCATGAGTGCATACTACGACATGCAGAAGAACACGCCGCTTATGAGTTCAAGTTCATACCCAACGACAACCCACGACTTCGGACTCAGTATGAAATTCTCACTTACACGTTAATAAATCGGTCGGACCTCGCGTATAGTTTTCGAGGTCGAGCGTTAAAGTCCGAAAAACATTGCAGCAATGTTGGTCCGAACATTGGAGCAATGTTGACTCGAACATTGGAGCAATGTTTGGCGGAGTTAAGCGTTCAATCTTCGTTCCCTTATCGCACGAGTTGAACAATGCAAACGCACGATTTGCAAAAAAAACATACTTGTGTCCGTTATACATCCCTAACATGTTATATCCCGTTGTTGTAAATAAGAGAAAAATACATTTCATTATGTGTGTCTGCCTTTGGCAGCCATGATGCGGTGGTTTCGTCTGTGCTTGTATGAGCAGGCTCATAACGCCCAGCCGTAACCACCACATCGCTCTTCGTACCGAAGAGCCACACATAATGAAATGACAAAATACCTTACGGTAAAAAATGTGGCCTTTGGCCATAAAAAATGAAGCCCCCTCCATTTTTTACGAACGAAGTGAGATATTTTTTATGCGTTAGCATATTTTTTATATGATGTATGGATGGCCACGATAGTGGTGTCTATGTGTGGTATTGCAGCGCAAGAACTTGTTCTTTAGCACTGCAATACCACACATAGACATGGGCTTCAGAATGAAGCACACCATACATCATATCATTTTTATCTTTTATGATTGCATAGATAACTATACGGGTGAGCCTTTTCAGGCTATAAATTTATTGGATACAATTAATTTTCTTGGCAATTTATTTGTGCAGGTTTTGCGAAATTATTATATTTGCAGCATAATTTACTGACATTTTAACTAAACTAAAAATGAAGAAAAGATTTATTCTACTAATGGCATTGACTGCTGCCATGCTGCACGCAGAGGCTCAGATGCCGCAATGCAAGGTTGATATCAGCCAGTCGGGACGTCAGGCTGATGAGGTTGTCGAACCAGGCTATACGGCTTGGCAAAACATGGGTGAAGACTTAACCGTCGAAGGCGTAACCTTCTCTCTGAGTGTGCCTACGGGTGCAACTGCTTCACTACGTACGGGGTGGAACAAGGCTTTCATACAGAAAGCAGAGAACAAGGCAAAGAATGGACGACTGACAGGCGACGGAGTAAACCTCGATCCTAACGAGTGTGGCGAGTTTTCGCTCACTATAAAAGGTCTGCCTGTAGGCACGCATACCATACAGACATACCACAACCGCTGGCAAGACCCAGCACAATTCACCAAGTGGCCTATATCAGTGAAGTGCAACGATAAGGAAGTTCATACCGCAGTATCAACCACATTCCAGGGCATCATTGCGTCGGATGTGACAGTTCTGCTGACTACTTTCGCCATACAAAACGCAGGGGATGAAGCCGTGCTGACGTTCATCACACGCGAGAGTGAAGGTCCTGAAGACGCATCGAAGACGAAGTTCGACCGCACGCCTATACTCAATGGCTTCGAGTTGAACACAGCCAATGCCGTAGAACAGGCAAAGCGTCCGTCGCCAACATCGGGCAATATGCACGCTGATGCCGATGATGGCACGTGTCTTTTAAGTTGGAGTCCAGCCAACGAAAGCGTTGTTCAACACCTTATTTATGTAGGAACTGACTCAACGGAAGTGGCAGAGATGACCACTCCAATGTATTCTCAGGCGAAGAACGACACCACACTTTTGCTTACTGATTTGAATAATCTGAACACTTATTGGTGGCGTGTTGACGAAGTTGACGGCAAGGGTAACGTCACTACAGGCAACATCTGGTCGTTCCGTCCGCGTCAGCTTGCGTTCCCAGGAGCCGAAGGATACGGACGTTTTGCTATCGGTGGACGTGGTGGAAGCGTATATCACGTGACAAACTTAAAGAATGACCATCAGCCAGGATCGTTCCTCTATGGCCTTGTTGACGTTGAAGGACCTCGTACCATTGTGTTCGACGTCAGCGGTATCATCGACATGGACTATGCCGCAGTGTTTGTTGACGACTATGTAACAATAGCAGCACAGACCGCTCCAGGCAAGGGTATCTGCCTGAAACACTCTAATCTGAACATAGGATCAGACAATATCTGCCGCTTCCTTCGTGCCCGTCGTGGATACGGCGACACAGGAAATGCAATGGGAATAACCGGTGCCGACCATGCGATTATCGACCATAGCTCAGCTCTTTGGGGTACCGACGAGACCTTCTCAAGCCGAAACGGAAAGAACATCACGTTCCAGTATAACATGATAGCCGAAGCTCTCGGCATTGCCGACCATAAGAACTACAGCTCAGGAACGAATCATGGATTCGCTGCAACCATTGGTGGCGACATAGGAACATTCTCGCACAACCTGCTTGCTGACTGTCAGGGACGCAACTGGAGCCTTGGTGGTGGACTTACAGGCGACGGATATTACGCCGGACGATTAGACATTTTCAACAATGTTGTATATAACTGGGGCGGACGTGCAACCGATGGTGGAGCGCATGAAGTGAACTTCGTAAACAATTTCTATAAGGTTGGACCTGCAAACGGCACGAAGACTTTGCTCAAGGCTCAGCTCGAAGGTACAGGTCTGGGCACACAGAGTTACTATGTAAGCGGCAACATCCGACAGGCAATAAACAATGGCGCATACTCGTACGACAAGTATGGCGACACATATAAATACACGCTTTCGGGAGGTCAGACGCTCGACTGGGATGTGTTTGTAGATAAACCTTTCTTCCCATCATACGCAACTATCCATAGTGCAGAGGAGGCTTACAAGATTGTGCTCAGTGATGTGGGCGCAACAATGCCGTGCCGCGACGAACAACATCTGCGCATGATTCGCGAGACTTCAACAGGAACCTACACCTACGTAGGCAGCCGTTCGGGCATCAAGGGGCAGATCGACAATGAAAGTGACTGTGGTGGCTTCGAAGTATTCCCAGAGGATACGCGCGACGAAAGCTTCGATACCGACGGGGATGGCATTCCAAACTGGTTCGAGATACTGATAGGAAGCGACGGGAGCACTGCCAACAACAACGACGATCCTAATCATGACGGATGGACATTATTAGAGGATTACCTTGAGTTCATGGCTCATCCTTACGTAGTTCTTGCTCCGGAAGAGCAGACAGAAGTTAATCTGGCACAGTATTTCCGCGGATATACAAAGTCGCCGATATACTCGGTAGCCGACAATAAGGATGTCAATGCAGTAGTTTCTGATTCTGTGATCACGGTGAAAGCAGGCAAGGACTGCCTGGTTACTACGCTGCAGGTAAGCGTTGTGGATGCCGACGGAGCGTCGCTCACATTGCCTCTCAACGTAGCAGTAAGCGGCAATGCAACGGCAATAAAGACAGTATCCGACGAAAAGAAACCGGAAGATGTAGTCTCGCGCAAGTTCTACACACTCGATGGAAAGGAAGTAACCCGCCTCCACCACTGCGAGACCTACATAATGAAAACCACCAACAAGCAAGGCCAAACGTATTCAGTAAAAATCCTTGCCGACTGAAAAAACATAAATTAATGGTTTTAGGTTGTTGGTTATGGTTTACTGATTTTAGGTTATCAACCAACAACCTTAAAACCTCATAACCTTTTCCCTCCCTTCGGGAGGGCAAGGCTGTTAATCTAGCCTTGCTTGCGAGCGACTCAGCTTTAGCTGACAAAGTGAGGGAGCGAAGCGACTTGCAAGGGGTAGGCTTCTACAACCATATAACCTTACAACCTCATAACCTTATAACCTCATAACCTCATAACCTTACAACCTCATAACCTCATAATTTACTCATTACTTTTTCACTATTTATTCGAAATATATCCCATCGTTTATCGAATATGTATCGAAAATATTTCGGATATGTATCGAATAGATATCGAATATATGGGTGACAAAAGTAGATAAAAAATCGGAGATTTTGCAAATTTTCT
>JAKSIZ010000057.1 GCA_024398515.1 Bacteroidaceae bacterium
CTTCATGATGGACAATGCAAAGGTATAAATAAAATTGGAATTTACAAAATGGTTTTATGTTTTTTTCTATGTGTTATTGCGAAAATATATGTTATACGCATAAAACCTGTTAAATAATTTGGTGGAATAGAAATGATTTTCTATCGTTTGCCAAACGATATTTACGATTTGACTATGGCATTGTTATTAGAAACACAGTACGACTACTACAAGACGCACGAGGCTGAATTGCTGAAGCAATATCAAGGAAAGCATTTGGTTATTTCTGATATGCTTCAAGTATATCCATTCTTATCGCCAAAAGAAGGCTACCAATTTGGTATCAAGAACTTTGGCGCAGGTCATTTTTTATTGCACAAATGTGAACCTGGCAGTCTTAATGTTGTTCACACTATCAATAGTTGTGTAGCAGTATGAGAAAGTATGAGTTTGTGAATAACGGTATAATAGACAAGATTATTTCGCCAGTTACGGTTGACATTGCAGATTATGTGACTGACGAAAAATGCAATGATATATACAAAAATGCAAAAGCTTTATGGGATACAGGGTCAACTGTCACCGTCATATCAAGTATTATGGTACAACAGCTTGGATTGATACCAACTGATATAACTACGATACGTGGATTTTATGGAACCCATATAAAGGCAAATACTTATAATATTGATATATGGCTTAATGACATTCACATTGAATACATTCAAGCTATAGAAGGATGTCTAACTAACATTGATATGATACTTGGCATGGATGTCTTGTGTCAGGGTGCACTGCATATCACTCACCCGAACTTCACCACTTCTTTGGTGTTTGAAAAAGAATAACCCTCAATCGCTCAGCAAAGGGTGGGCGTGAAGAAGGTGCTATTCTCAATTATATTGGTAAAATGCATGACTTTTACTGCGAAATGGGGTGTGGTACATGGCTAACTTTTGCAATTTATGTGGTCGTGTGCTTTATTTGTTTGTTTATGTGTGAAGAATTCATTATTTTTTTGTACTTTTGCATTTGAATAAAAAACAATCGAGAAATGAGTAGAAAGAAAAAAGAATTACCGATACTGGAGGAGATACTGATTACCGACATTGCCGCTGAGGGTAAATCATTGGCAAGGGTTAATGATATGGTTGTGTTCGTGCCGTGGGTTGTTCCAGGCGATGTCGTTGATTTGCAGGTCAGAAAAAAGAAGCATAACTATTGCGAGGCAGAGGTTATCAGATACCACAAATATAGCGAACTTCGCACCGAACCATTCTGCAAACATTTCGGCACATGCGGTGGATGCAAATGGCAACAGTTACCTTACAAGGAGCAATTGGCGTTCAAGCAGAAGCAAGTGTCCGACCAACTTACACGAATAGGAAAGGTAGAACTTCCAGAGATTTCGCCTATTCTCGGTTCGGAAAAGACTACTGCATACAGAAACAAACTTGAATTTGGTTGCTCAAACAAGCAGTGGCTGACCAAGGAGCAGATGCATGCGGGCGAAACAGATGAGTTGGACTGCATTGGTTTCCACGTTACTGGCTTTTGGGATAAGATACTTCCGATAGAGAAATGCTGGTTGATGGACGACTTGAACAATAAGATTCGCAACTTTGTATGTGACTATGCCGTGGCGCATGAGATGTCGTTCTTTGATGCAAGAGCACAGGTGGGACTGCTCCGCAACATTATGATTCGCAACAATAACAAGGGAGAATACATGGTCGTTGTGCAGTTCTGCGATAAGGAACTGACTGATGCAAAGCAACAAATAGACGGATTGATGACGGCTCTGGGCAATGAATTTCCACAGATTATTGCACTGATGTACGTTGTAAATAACAAGTGCAACGATACGATAGGCGACCTTGACGTGCTTACATACAAGGGCGAAGACCATATCTTTGAGGAGATGGAAGGGCTGAGATTTAAGGTCGGACCAAAGAGTTTCTATCAAACAAACACCGACCAAGCCTATATATTATATAAGGTGGCGCGTGATTTTGCCGAACTTACGGGTGAAGAACTCGTATATGACCTCTATACCGGCACTGGCACGATAGCCAATTTCGTGTCGCGCAACGCTTGTAAGGTTGTTGGAATAGAGTATGTGCCCGAGGCAATAGAGGATGCGAAAGTCAATTCTCAGCTTAATGGCATTGACAATACACTGTTCTATGCGGGTGACATGAAGGACATCCTGACCGATGAATTCATTGCTGAGCACGGACAACCAGACGTAATCATTACCGATCCACCACGTGCCGGAATGCATCCAGACGTTGTTGACACCATACTTCGTGCCGCACCGAAGCGTATTGTTTATGTAAGTTGCAATCCTGCAACTCAAGCTCGTGACCTCGCTGCACTTGGATGTGACTATGCTGTAACCAAGGTGCAGCCGGTGGATATGTTCCCTCACACGACACATGTTGAGAATGTCGTGCAGTTAATAAGGAAGTAAAATGAATAATTATTTGTAATCAATATGAACTATCGTACATTAGGAAAGACAGGCTATAAGGTAAGCGAGATATCGCTTGGCACATGGCAATTGGGTTCGCGATGGGGCGATCCGTTTAATGAAGAAGTGGCAATGCAGACACTTGAAGCTGCTGTTGCCAATGGTATTAACCTTTTTGACACTGCTGACATCTATCAGGGTGGCTTGAGCGAACCTGCAATCGGGCGTTTCCTCAAGGCAAATCCTGACAAGGAGGTCTTTGTCGTAACAAAGATGGGACGTGACCTTAATCCACACGTTGCCGAAGGATACAACGAGAAAAACCTGCGTGGTTTCGTGGAACGTTCGTTGAGAAACCAGCAACGTGATGCTCTCGACCTGACACTTTTACATTGTCCTCCGACATCGGTATTCAGCAACAAAGAGGTTTTTGCTGCTCTTGACCGCATGAAATCAGAAGGAATGGTACGCCATTATGGTGTAAGCATTGAAAAGGTTGAGGAAGGTTTTGCTGCACTTGAGCACGACATTTCGGCAATTGAAGTTATCTTCAACATGTTCCGCATAAAACCTGCCGAGGAACTTTTTGCAAAGTGCAAGGAGAAGAATGTGGGTATTATTGTTCGTGTTCCGCTTGCAAGTGGATTGCTGACAGGCAAATATACAATGAATACGACGTTTGGACCAGACGATCATCGTTCATATAATCGTAACGGTGAAGTCTTTGATAAGGGCGAAACGTTCTCTGGTGTTGACTATGCTACTGGTCTTCGTACAGCACAACAACTGAAAGACGAACTTGCGACGAACGACCTTGCGGGTGCTGCTTTGCGCTGGATATTGATGTTCCCAGAGGTAGGAGTAATCATTCCTGGTGCCAGTCGCCCTGAACAGATTGTTGAAAACGTTAAGGCAAGTGAGTTGCCGCCGTTCACACCAGAGCAGATGGCAACGGTTGAAAGGATATACAACAGTAATATCCGCGCGTCAGTTCACCATTTATGGTAGCATTTACTTGCTTTTGGTTTCTGATATAATAAGCAATATCTACACATAAAAAACTCCCTGATCTCAATGCGAAATCAGGGAGTTCTCCTATATTATTAATCAAATAAAAACTATTCTGCTTTTGGTTCTTCAGTTGCTACGCCCATTTCTTCAAGAGCTTCAGCCTCGTCTGCAGCTTCTTCAGCAGCAGCGGCTTCATCAGCTTCCTTCTTAGCAATAGCCTCTTTCTTGCGAGCCTTTGCTTCAGCAGCAAGTTCTTCAGCGTTTTCTGCAACAACCTTTACAGGAACTTCAACGATTACTTCCTTGTGGTAGTGAACGAGAGCAACAAAGTCGCCAACCTTCTTCACTTCCTTCATTGTAATAATCTTGCGGTCAACTTCAATACCCTTTTCCTTAAGAGCTTCAGCAACCTGTGCTGCACCTACTGAACCGTAAGCCACACCGTTTGCACTTACCTTAACTGCTATTTCAACAGCAACATCCTTCAATGCGTCGCCCTTCTTCTGTGCTTCAGCCTTTATAGCTTCGAGCTTGCGAGCCTGCTGCTTAAGGTTTTCTGCAAGGATCTTCTTTGCTGCCTCTGTAGCAACGACTGCCTTTCCTGTAGGAATAAGATAGTTACGACCGTAACCAGGCTTTACGTTAACGATTTCGTTCTTGAAGCCTAATCCTATGATATCTTGTTTCAGTATAATTTCCATAACTACCTCCTATTTTTATTTCATCATGTCTGTTACGTAAGGAAGCAAAGCAATCTGGCGTGCACGCTTAACAGCCTGTGCTACGCGACGCTGATACTTCAGAGAGTTACCTGTGATGCGGCGAGGAAGGATCTTACCTTGCTCGTTGAGGAACTTCTTGAGGAATTCTGCATCCTTATAATCAATATACTTAATACCACTCTTCTTGAAACGGCAGTATTTCTTCTTCTTTGTATCGACTGCAACTGGAGTCAAATAACGTACTTCTTGATCTTGTGCCATAATTTAAGCCTCCTCTGCTTTTGATGAATACTTCTTGCGTCTTTTCTCTGCATACTCAACAGCATACTTGTCAAGCTTAACTGTCAAGAAACGGATAACTTTCTCGTCACGACGGAAAGCAACTTCGAGAGTGTTAACGATAGTTGGCTCAGCCTTGAACTCAAAGAGGTTGTAGAAACCTGTTGATTTCTTTTCGATAGGATAAGCCATCTTCTTCAATCCCCAGGCCTCTTCGTTCAGCATTTCTGCACCATTGTCGGTGAGAACCTTCTTGAACTTAGCGACCGTTTCCTTCATCTGTTCGTCAGACAAAACGGGAGTTAAAATGAAAACGGTTTCGTAATTGTACATACTTTTAAATTAATAATTTGTTAAACTTTGCCTGCACCTTTCGGAGGCAGACTTTAATTTTGCGGCGCAAAGGTACTATTTTTTTTCGTAACTACCAAATTTTTACTGTCTTTTCTTTATATAAATTGCAATCCACATATTTTTTGATGTTTTTTCGTGATAATCGCATCTTGGGGTGAGGGCATGGGTTTTGCGGAAGGAGCTTTATACTCGGGAAAAAACTGTAGCAGTTTTGGATCGAAAACTGTAGCAGTTTCCATGTCAAAACTGTAGCAGTTTTCTTTCGACTTTAACGGTCGTTCTTGGAATCGCTATTGGTCATGAGAATAAAGGCGACGTGCTACCAAAATATAAACTTTTATAAAAAATCTTCTTTTCTTGCGTATTTCGGAATTATTTTCCTAACTTTGCGGTGTATGAAAGAAATTATCGCTGAAATATCGAGATATTTTAATAAGGAAGACGACCAGAAACTGCAGAAGTATTTTAATGAAATAATGCTGACATGCAGTGATGCTGTCGATGCGTTTGGCTTCAATCCTTTCGTCATGAGTCTTAGGACTGCGAAGATATTCATCGACGAGATTGGCGAGATGCGTGAAGCGTTGCTGGGTTTGCTTCTCTACACTCTTTGCAAGTCAAGGCCTGAGTCGATTGCGAATGTTGAGAATGATTTTGGCAAAGATGTGGCTAAGATTGTCCGTGGACTTGCGAAAATAAGTAATCTCTATCGCCGCAACACGTCGGTCGAAACCGAAAACTTCCGTAATCTTCTCGTAACATTTGCCGAGGATATTCGAGTCGTGTTGATTGCTGTTGTTGATAGAATAAGCGTGTTGCGCAGCATAGACGACACGACAAACTTAGAGTCTCGCGATGCTGTTGCACGTGAAGCATTGTTCCTCTATGCCCCGTTGGCACACAAGCTTGGGCTTTATAAAATAAAAAAGGAGATTGAAGACCTCAGCCTGAAGTATCTTGAGCCAGAGCCATACAACCTTATCAATGGCAAACTAAAAGAGTCGGAAGAGGAGCGCAATCAGTACATTCGCCAGTTTGTGAAGCCTATTGAAGGCAAATTGATGATGGCGGGTTTCAAGTTTCATATCAAGTCGAGAACCAAGAGTATATACAGTATCTGGCAAAAGATGAAGAAGCAGAACTGTGACTTTGAGGGTGTGTATGACCTGTTTGCCATAAGAATCATACTCGACATTGATGCCAACGATAAGCAGGAAAAGATGCAATGTTGGCAAGTCTATTCCATAGTTGCCGACTTATACCAGCCAAATCCCAAGCGAATGCGCGATTGGATTTCGAAGCCAAAGGAAAACGGATACGAGTCACTACATACAACCGTGCTTGGTCCACAGCAGAAATGGGTGGAGGTGCAGATTCGAACAGAGCGAATGGACGACATAGCCGAGCATGGTCTTGCGGCTCATTGGCGTTACAAAGGCGTAAAAGAGAGCGATTCAGGCATAGAAAGTTGGCTGTCGAACATTCGCAGTATCCTTGAGAACAACGAAGGAATGGCTGCAATGGACCAGTTCCAGATGCAACTTGAAGAAGACGAAGTATATGTGTTCACGCCTAAGGGCGACTTGATAAAGCTCCAGAAAGGTGCGACTGTACTCGACTTCGCATACCGTATTCACTCCAATGTAGGCAATCATTGTACTGGTGGACGCGTTAATGGGCGCATAGTTACAATCCGGCAAGAGTTGCATAGCGGTGACGAAGTGGAAATAATCACCTCAAATAATCAGTCGCCAAAGCGCGATTGGCTGAAGATAGTCCGCTCAAGTCGTGCTAAAAGCAAGATACGTCTTGCGCTGAAAGAACAGGAAACGAAACAGGTTGTGATAGCAAAAGAACTTGTGGAGCGACGTTTCAAGAACCGAAAGATTGAGCTTGAAGAGGCCGTCATGTTCCGTCTGATTAAGAAACTGGGCTATAAGGAAGCCACATTGTTCTATAAAGATATAGCCGATGAGGTGCTCGACATCAACCTTGTTCTTGATAAGTATATAGAGATGCAGGCACCTGCAGTGCATCAATCGTTGCCTTCACGACCTGAAAAGAAGGAAACAGAAAGCATCACCGATGGCATTGGTGAACTTGTTATTGAGCGAAACCTGAAGGGAGTTGACTATCAGTTTGCCAAATGTTGTGACCCACAGAAGGGCGATGAGATATTTGCTTTCGTCACAATCAATGGCGGAATAAAGATTCATCGAAAGAATTGTCCAAATGCTCACGACCTTCAGTCGCGGTTTGGTTATCGCATTCTTAAGGCTCGTTGGAAATAGAAATCAAGGAAGTCCGTAGTCACCTAAAAGATAATGGCGAGTACGGACTTCATTAATTTGCGTTGGTCAAGATGTCTATTTACGCGTGCGTGCGCGTTAAAATAAGGTGTGGTTTTGTAATGATTGACACCAAATTATGAGATAGAAAGGCGAGTTTTAGGAAAAAAATGCAAAATTATTTTGCCATGTGTTAAATAATGTGTAACTTTACGCCCCGAAATGATAAACTGGCGTTTATTGAAAGATGAACGTGTTTATTGCAGAGAGAAATAATAATTGTAGGATAAATATAAACTAACAAAGAAAACTTTAATTAGAGAAATGGGAAAAGTAGTTACTTTAGGCGAGATTATGCTTCGCCTTTCTCCTAATGGTCAGGACAGGTTTATCCAGACCGACATGTTCCGCATCATCCCTGGTGGCGGTGAGGCAAATGTAGCAATCAGTTGTGCAAACTATGGTCACGATGCTTATTTCGTGACAAAGTTGCCTGACCATGAGATAGGTCAGATAGCAGTAAACGCACTTCGTCGCTATGGCGTGAACACAAAGTTCATTGCTCGTGGTGGTGATCGTGTGGGTTTGTATTATGCTGAGACTGGTGCTTCAATGCGTCCATCAAAGGTTATTTACGACCGCGCTCATAGTTCGATAGCAGAGGCAATGCCAGAAGATTTCGACTTTGACGCAATCATGGAAGGTGCAGATTGGTTCCATTGGAGCGGCATCACGCCAGCAGTCAGCGACAAGGCAGCAGAGCTTACACGCCTTGCTTGCGAAGCAGCAAAGCGTCATGGAGTAACAGTCAGCGTTGACCTTAACTTCCGCAAGAAACTTTGGACATCGGAAAAGGCAATAAGCATCATGCGTCCGTTGATGAAATATGTTGACGTTTGTATAGGCAACGAGGAAGATGCAGAACTCTGCTTAGGCTTCAAGCCAGACGCAGATGTAGAAGGTGGCAAGACCGATGCAGCAGGATATGAAGGCATCTTCAAGGCAATGATGAGGGAGTTTGGCTTCAAGTATGTTGTTTCAACACTTCGCGAAAGTTATTCTGCAACGTTCAATGGATGGAAGGCACTTATCTATAATGGTAAGGAATTCTATCAGAGCAAACGATATGAAATAAATCCAATCATCGACCGAGTAGGCGGTGGCGACTCTTTCTCAGGTGGTTTGATTCATGGCATGTTGAAATATAAGGAAGACCAGGCACAGGCTCTTGAGTTTGCAGTGGCAGCATCAGCCCTGAAGCATACGATAAATGGCGACTTTAATCTCGTCAGTGAACAAGAGGTATTGAGCCTCGCGGGCGGAAATGCTTCGGGAAGAGTTCAACGTTAAACCATTCGAAAACTCGAAAAACCGAAATTTCGAAAACTCGAAAATCAAAAGAAATACTTATGGCAAAGTTTGATAAGCTCGCCGTTATGGCGAAGATAGGTGATACGGGAATGGTTCCTGTATTCTACAACAAGGATTTTGAAATATGCAAGAATGTAGTGAAAGCATGTTACGAAGGTGGCGTCCGTGCTTTCGAGTTTACTAACCGTGGCGACTTCGCACACGAGATTTTCGGTGAACTTGTCAAGTGGGCAGACAAGGAATGCCCAGAGTTGGCACTCGGTATAGGTAGTGTTGTCGATGCTCCAACGGCTGCACTTTACATTCAGTTGGGCGCAAACTTCGTAGTAGGACCATTGTTCAACCCTGATGTTGCACCTGTATGCAACCGTCGCCTTGTGCCTTACTGCCCAGGCTGTGGTACGGTAAGCGAGATGGGAAAGGCTCAGGAAATGGGTTGCGACATTACAAAGTTGTTCCCAGGTGACGTTTATGGACCTAACATGGTGAAGGGTCTGAAGGCTCCAATGCCATGGAGCAAGATAATGGTAACTGGTGGTGTTGCTCCTGAGAAGGACAACTTGACGGCATGGTTCAAGGCAGGCGTGTTCTGCGTTGGCATGGGCTCAAAGCTTTTCCCTAAGGACAAAGTGGCTGCTGGCGACTGGAAATATGTAACAGACATTTGCAAGGATGCCCTCGGTTACATAAAGGATGCACGTTCCTAAAATTAAATTTATACTGTCGAAAGGCTTCATGGCACTGCTATGTGCGTGGAGCCTTTTGATTTATTCGGCTTGTACAGACAGAAAACAACAAGCGTTTGTTGACGAGCTGAACGACAAAGCATATTATTTTCACTATCGTAACATTGATTCGACATTGTATTATGCCGAGAAAGCACTTGCCGAATCTAATAACTATGAAAACGGAAAAGCCGAGGCATTAAACAATATCGCTTTCTATGATATTGTAAAAATGAACTTTGCAACGGCAGATTCTATACTAAATGAAGTAACAAAGACGACCGACAATGAGGTGGAGTTGCTTGTTGCAGATGTGCAACACATGCGAATTTGCCAGCGTAAGTCGGAGAACAAAGACTATTATCTCTACCAAAATTCTGCTCAAAACCGATTAGACAGAATAAAGGAAACATTCAATGAAACTACACTTTCCACGTTGCGTGGAACAAGATATCTGCGACTGTTAAAGCGCATTGCATACGCAGAATCCGAATTTTACATCGTCAGTTCTACGTATTATTACTATGTCGGTCTTGAAGAAAAATCGCGTGAGGCTATTTTCAGCATCAATGCCGATGAACTGATTCAAGTGGATTCTGCACAGGTAGCCGACTACCTATATAATATTGGTGCAGGAGGAATAATTACGGCGGAGACGAAGGATGCAGTTACTGAAGCCGAAATTGAGTATCTGTTGCAGTGTCAATATGTGGCAAGAAAGTGCGGTTATGTGTTCTGGCAGGCAAATGCTTTGCAAGCTTTGGCTGAGCAACATATTGCGACCGACATAGACTTGGCTATCGAAGAAGCACAACAATCGCTGCAACTGTTTGAACAATATGGCGATATTTATCAGATTGCAGGTGCGTATCGAACGCTTGCAAGTTGTTATTGGTCAAAGGGTGACTACGAATCTTCGCTTGCGAATCTGAAGTCGGCACTCAACAATGACATTCGCATAGACCTTGCACCAGAGTTGGTTGCATCTATTCATGAACGCCTTTGTGTGGTTTATTCTGCCCTCGACAACAAACCAGAGAGCGACTTAAACCGCAACTTTTACCTCGATTTGCAGGATGGAACACGTCAAGACCGTTATCTTGAAAGTCGTGCCGAGGAACTTGGAAAGTCGGAACGGCAGCTTAATATTATGCTTTTCTGTGTCGCTGCTGCAATAATTTTGCTTGTAGTTTTGATGATTGTCTTCTACAAGATGAAGAAACGTCGCGAGGAACATTATGACATTAACCAACTCCTAACGCCTCTGCAAAAGTGGAGTGACAACAATCAGCAACAACTCGAAGCTCTTGAAGACACGTACGTAGAGACAAAAGAGCAGATTAACCTGGGCAAACTAAAATATACTGATAACATCAGGAAGAACGTTGAGTCGAGGGCAAAAATATCTTTAGTCAATTCAATTGTGCCGTTCATTGACCGCATGATAAAGGAAGTGAATGCTGAAAACAGACATAAAGACTTGACGTATGTTGCCGAACTTACTGACAAGGTAAACGAATACAATTCGCTCCTCACCGAATGGATTAAGATGCGACAAGGCGAATTGAGCCTGAAGATAGAGAGTTTCAGTCTTAAATCACTCTTCGACATTGTAAGCAAAGCAAAGGTGGCGTGCCAGATAAAAGGCGTTTCGCTCACGGTTGACGACACTGACGAAACCGTAAAAGCCGACCGCACGCTGACGCTTTTCATGCTTAATACGCTTGTCGATAATGCACGAAAATATACTCCAAAAGGCGGCAAAATACACGTTTCGGCAACATCAGTTGACGATTGCGTCGAGATAAGCGTTGCTGATACAGGCGAAGGTTTGACGGAAGAACAACTTTCAACAGTCTTCGACCACAAGGTAAGCGAGAACCAACAGACGAAAGATGGAGGAAAAGGCTTCGGTTTTGGTTTGATGAACTGCAAAGGTATCATCGAAAAGTACAAGAAAGTAAGTTCTCTTTTCCGCAATGTAATGATTGCTGCTGAAAGCAAAAAGGGCGAAGGTAGTCGTTTCTATTTCCGTTTGCCAAAGGGTAAACACTTTGCAATGATGCTTATGATGTTATTCTTCGCCACAAATCTCAGCGCACAAACGGCTGCAATATATGCTGATTCGGCATATTCAAAAAATGTAAAGGGCGAGTATGAATCAGCAATCCTTTATGCTGACAGTTGTATTTCAACTGGCACAAAGGATGGCAATGCTTTGTTGACTGCCTATAACGAAGCGGCTGTTGCGGCACTTGCCTTGCATCGCTGGGATGTTTATGATGAGAACAATCGAAATTATGTGCAGTTGTTCAAGGAACTTTCCACCGATAGCAATCTCCCGACCTATTGCAGTGACTTGCAGAAAAGTCAGACAAACAAGAACATCGCGATTATTCTTCTCGTCATACTTTTCCTTAGTATTATTCCTCTTTATTATTTCCTGTTCTATCGTCAGAGGGTATATTATATGCTTTGCGTTGATCGTATTCGTCAAATCAATGGCATTCTGTTGAAGGACATACAGCCAAAGGACAAACTCAACGAGATACTTCCTCTGATAAAAGATGATTTCCCTGATGTGCTGAAGAGGGTAGTGGAGCAGATTATTCAGGCTTTGCGCGACTCGCAGCAACATCTTGAAAGCAAGCAAAACTTCATTGATTTGGCAGAAGATGAATGCCGTCGTATCGACATGGAGAACGGAAACCTGCACGTCAGCAACAATGTTCTCGACAATTGTCTTTCGACTTTGAAGCACGAGACGATGTATTATCCTAACCGCATACGCCAATTGGTTGAGGAGTTTGCAGCCAATCCATCGGCAGAACAAGACAGTCAACTGACGGAAATGGTTACATATTATAAGGAATTATATACCATCCTCGACGCACAGGCTATGCGTGAAGTTGATAACTACAAACCAAATATTGGTGTCGTTGATATGCTTGGACACAAGTTCCTTGGCGATCGTTTGCTGCTGGAATATCTCTTTGAATTGCTTGGAGTGACAGAAAACAACTCTACGATTGATGAGACAAACGAACAATATCTACGCATCACATTGCGAAAACCCGACGTAAAACTGTCCGACGACGAGTGCAAACAACTCTTCTCGCCTGAAGGAAAAAACATAAAAATGCTTGTTTGTCGGCAGATTGTTCGCGACCATTCGCAGTTCACTCATCGCCGTGGATGCGGCATATTTGCACAAAACAATAACGAAACCGAAATAATAATAACATTACCGA
>JAKSIZ010000058.1 GCA_024398515.1 Bacteroidaceae bacterium
GATGGCCACGACAGTGGTGTCTTTGTGTGGTGTGGTGGTGCAAGAACTTGTTCTTAAGCACCGACACACCACACAAAGACATGGGCTTCAGTATGAAGCACACCATACATCATATCATTTTTTTCTATTATAACTACACACGAAAAGGGTTTATTGTCGTCCGCTAAGTAATAGCCTGAAAGGCTTACACCTATCAGCCCAGGGCATAGCGCAGCGACGCCCTGGGTATATCGACGCAACCATACGCTCTGTAAGAGCAAAAGCATTTGGCACACCCGATAATCCTGCGTAATCATATAATAGATAAAAATCTTTTCATTGTCTTCTTCTTTGCAAGTCTGCACTTCGTGCATCCTTTGCAGTTGTGGTCATCTGTTTTCCTTGAGAACAAGTTCTCAGACAAAACAACTGCCCACACCTGCAAGAAGACAATGAAAAACAAAATTGCTAACGCATAAAAAATATCTCACTTCGTTCGTAAAAAATGAAGTTAGATGTAGGTTAGCTCAACCTCAACAACCAAAAACTAATATTATTTTTTATGGCCAAAGGCCACATTTTTTACCGTTAGGTATTTTTTCTTTTGATGGTATGGTAGCCCTTCGTAGAAGGGTGATGGTGGATGGCGGAATGTCATCGGCATGCTTGCATGACAGGGACATTACGACATACAACATCAATGTATGCACATAGTGCAGACATCATACCAGCAAAAGTATTTTTATCTTTTATAACTACACACGAAAAGGGTTTATTGTCATCCGCTAAGCAATAGCCTGAAAGGCTTACATCTATCAGCCCAGGGCATAGCGCAGCCCCCCTCATTCCCCCCAAGGGGGGATGTCATCGGCTTGCGACTGAAAGTCATCGGCTTGCCGCTTTCACAAAGCTTGCGACTGAAAGAATGGTATCGTTCACTCCCCCTTGGGGGAGCAAGGAGGGGGCTAAAAGCATTTAACTCGCCCGTAAATCCTGCGTAATCATATAATAGATAAAAATCTCACTTCGCTCGTAAAAAATAAAGTTAGGTTATTGGTTATCGGTTGCCTTAAGATACAAACAAAAAAAAAGAGAGGCAAGCCCATGCGACATGCCTCTCATCTTATTCTATGCCTTTACAAGCAATGGGTAATGTTATTTGCCAATGTATTTGTAAAGGATCATATAGGCGTAAGAAGGAATGTCAAAGCTTTTAGAAACAGATTTAATTTGCCCTAAAATTATATTATAATTATATCGAGAGGTCCCATCCATAGTACCAAGCCAAAAGTTTTTAGAAGGCCATTCATCCTTGTTCATAGTAAAGGTTATAAATTTCAAAACGCCTATACCAGAAACATTAGAACTGCTTATTGCTTTTGCATCAGAAAGAGGTTTGCAATCATCGTATGTAAGAAGCGCCCAGTTGCTTCCCCAAAGGCTCAAATTTCCAGCTACCTGAGATAACTGGTATTTCTCTCCCGTAGGACTAGTGGCGATTTTTAGTGTTGGCGAAACCAATCGCCAATCATGACCATCTGCAGTGCCCGATGTAAGTGTGTTGATGCTCCATTTCCCACTTGTAGTGAACTCACCGAGGTTGGTAACATAGCTGCGAACAAGACCAAGTTCTTTGCTGCTGGTGCGTGCATAGTAGTGACTCTTGTCGGCGGTCAGGAACTCGATAGTAAAGCCGCTGCTGAGTGCCTCAGGACGCACTGCGATGTAGTAGTCATTGTCAGCAGTGATGGTGCCGGTAGTGCTGGTAAGGAATACCTCGTTGGTGCCGTTTGCTGTTACGGTAGTGGTAGGAGCGCCCTCTTTGTAATCCACTGTCACGGTACCTGCCAGATACTTTGTGGCATCAGTGCTGCGGAGACAGATGGCATAACAGTCAAACTGTGGTGTCACCTTTACGTATGCACATATATTCTTGAATTGAAGAGTGCTTGCATCAGTGCTCTTGGCAATCATCAGCATTGCCTTAGGGTCGGCAGAGCCTGGCGTTGCTATCTGCTCGGCTGGGAGAACAACATCTTCGAACTTATCGCCATCTTGCTGTACACCGGTCTTGATGGTTACAGATTCGTCTTTCAGATACGCAAGGATTATGGCTTGGTTTTGTTCAGAAATTCCGTACATTTCCATTTCCTCAATAACCATTTCTTCATCATCTCTAATAAAATCCTCCCACATCATAAGATGGGAACCGTAATCGCCAGCCGCAGCCTCTGCGTCTGCCCGAGTCGGGATTTTGCTTTCGCTCTTTGACACTACATTTGGATAGAGAGCATAGTAAACTTCAGCGTTTTTGGCAGCAGTGCCTTCGAATGTACCTGATGTACTGCCTGCACCACCAGTAAGTGTGAACTCATGGGCAAAATTGTGGTCAGCACCTTCAACTCCGTCGAAGATAGCAATCTTGTCGTCATTTTCCCACTTAATGAAAGTACCGTTGATTGTGGCACGTGTAGCGCCGCCCTGTTCTTCCATAGAGGCATAGAAGGTCATTGGCTTGAGTACAGAAGGAGTCTCGTTATTGTTCTCGAATTCATCGCTGCTACATGCAGTGAACACCATTGCGCCTGCCACCAAAGCAAGCATAGTAATAAATGTCTTTTTCATTGCGTTACTTGTTTTAATGGTTAAAACTCTTCGTCGTCATCCCAATCGAAATTTTGTTCTGTCAATTCTTCTGTGCTTACACTGCCAGAAAGTAAGTGCTGTGTTGTCACTTTTACCACATTCATCTGTGGTGATAAATACTTTTTCTTTTTCATTTTTTTCAGTTTTTTTGTTAATAAAATATTGAATATCCTGAATTATTGACACGGCAAACCATTCAGGTGCCTTACGAAAGCATCTGAACAGATTGTAAATAACAGTAAGTCTTTTTGATTATCTTCGGCGCAGCATACCCCCCCCTAATACGCTGTGTATTAAGAAAATAGGATTGCTTTTATTATACTTTACAACCGCCTGCATAGTATATAGACACTTGATTATAATTAATATCTGGCGACAAAGTTACAAAAAACTTTATAAAAGTGAAACTTTTTTGTCAAAAAAAGTTGATACTTTGTACGCGCGCGCCCGCCCGCGCGCGTTTATTAATAAGGTGTAGTTTATCATCCCTCTTTGTGGAGACAGATGTTTTTTTGATTTTTCAAGCTGGAACATTTCACCAGTGCTCTTACCCTAAGAATCAAAAATAATCGCTCTTTGCTTTGCAGAATAAGAAAAAATCTGTAACTTTGCGCATGAATTGCAACGCAAACAAACGACAATAGCATGAGGAGATTCAATACCGCGGGCACTTGTCGCCCTAATGAGCATTACATGGTGGACATCACCGAACGAGTGGAAATCATACGCAAGATGATAGCCCAAGGCGATTATTTCTGCATCAACCGTGGCAGACAGTATGGCAAGACCACAACTCTGGAGGCCATAAGCAAGCAGCTTTCTGACGAGTATTGCGTGTTCCAGATTAGCTTCGAAGGTGTTGGTGATAGTTATTTTGAGGACGCATCTACTGCAAATGCAGCATTCCTGAGATTGCTGAGGCAGAATGCCCAATGGACTAACGAGGAAGAAAAAATCAAAAACATACTTGACGAAGTGGCTCCAAGAGGATTGAAATCTGTTGACAGTTTCGATTTTGCAGATATTGTTGCTGAACTTTGCACACAATCCTCAAAGCCTGTTGTCATCCTGATTGACGAAGTGGACCAAGCGGGTAATAACGACGGATTTATCAAGTTCCTTGGTGGATTGAGAAACATGTTCCTAAACCGTACAACTCATCCAACCTTCCAATCAGTCATCCTTGCAGGTGTCTATGACGTCAAGAACCTCAAGCTGAAGATGCGGCCAGAGGAACAACACCAATATAATTCGCCATGGAACATTGCAGTGCCTTTTGATGTTGACATGAGTCTTTCTGCCGTAGGCATAAAGGGAATGCTTGACGACTATGAGGCCGACCATCATGTAGGTATAGATACTGAGGAAGTGGCATCATGGGTTCGCGAATATACTGGCGGCTATCCTTTCCTCGTTTCCCGCCTGTGTCAGCAGATGGACGAACAGAACGACTGGAGCCATGATGGACTTCTGAATGCAGTGAAGGTGATGCTCAACGAGCGCAACACGCTATTTGATGATATGATTAAGAAGATTGAACAGTTCCCCGACTTGAAATCTCTGCTCAAAGAACATCTCTTTGCTGGTGAATCACGCAAATACAATCCCGACAATCAGGCGTTCCAACTCGCAGAACAGTTCAACATCATAAATGCTCGTAATGGGTCATTCGCAATCGCTTGCCGAATAATGGAGACAAGAATCTACGAGTATTTCATGGCAGAAGAACACGAATCGGAGATTTACTCGGCTGGTTCAATTGAGAAAACCCAATTCTTCAAAGGCGACGGGTTGGATATGCCATTGCTATTGCAAAAGTTCTCTGAGCATTTTAATGAGATATTCCGCACGGAAGATGGCAATATGGATGTAAAGTTTGTAGAGAAACAAGGCCGCAAGCAATTCTTGCTCTACATACGCCCGATAATCAATGGTGTAGGTCACTATTATGTAGAAGCAGAGACACGCGATGAAACTCGTACCGACCTTATCATCAACTACAACAACCATGAGTATGTCATTGAATTGAAGATATGGCGTGGTGACAGTTATAATACCAAAGGCGAGAGCCAGTTATTCGAGTACTTACAACTCAAAAAGCACAATATAGGCTACCTCATCTCCTTCTGCTTCAACAAAAACAAGCAGCCAGGCTTGCTGCCACCAGTAGAGTCAAACGGTCGCACACTGATTGAAGCGATAGTATAATATTACCTTTGCCTGACGAAACGAAAACCAACTAAATAATAAAAACTATGGAAAGATATTTTCGCTTAGCATTGACATTGATTGCAATAGTTATGCTGTTGGCAATGGGAACAAACATTTCTGCAACGGCTGCAAACATGACAAAAGTTGACACCGAGACGCATCGCCAATACCTCAGCGGCACTGGTTGCGACGATATGGTGCAATGGGATTTCTTCTGTACCGACGGTCTGAACTCGGGCAAATGGACAAAAATCGGTGTTCCTTCGTGCTGGGAACTGCAAGGATTCGGCACATTTCAGTATGGGATGAAGTTCTACGGCAAAGAAAAACCTGAAGGCATTGCTAATGAAGAAGGCAAGTATAAGTACGAGTTTTCACTCCCTCAAGAGTGGGAAGGCAGACAAATTCTGCTTGTATTCGAGGCATCAATGACCGACACATACGTTGAGATTAACGGTCGCAAGGCAGGCAGCAAGCATCAGGGGGGCTTCTATCGTTTCCAGTATGACGTCAGCGACCGCGTGTTCTTCGGCAAAAAGAAGAATCGCATTGAGGTTTCTGTGAGCAAAGAGAGTGAGAACGTTCAGGTGAATATGGCTGAACGGCGTGCCGACTATTGGAACTTCGGCGGCATCATTCGTCCAGTTTTCATCGTAAGCAAGCCTGCAACAAACATAGAACGCGTGGCAATAAATGCAGGAATGGACGGACATTTCATAGCCGATTGCTTCTTCAATCGTGCTGTTGAAGGTGCAAAGGTCAGGACAGAAATCGTTGACAGCAAGGGAAAAGTTGTGGCAAGCAGCACGACCGAACCTCGCAGTACGGACATAGCAAAGATTGATTTCATGGTTAAGAACCCTGATCTTTGGACAGCCGAGACACCTTATATATATAAGGCAGTGTTTAGTCTTATCGATGCAAAGGGCAACACCCTGCACAAGGAAGAGCAGAAATTTGGTTTCCGCACAATAGAATACCGCACGTCTGATGGCGTATATATAAACGGCAGCAAGGTTATCTTCAAAGGCGTAAACCGCCATAGTTTCCGACCAGAGTCAGGACGAACACTCAGCAAGGCGAAGAACATTGAGGATGTAGAGCTGATAAAGAGCATGAACATGAATGCTGTCCGACTGAGTCATTACCCTGCCGACCCTGAGTTTCTCGATGCTTGCGACTCACTCGGCCTGTATGTTGAATGCGAATTAAGCGGTTGGCACTGGGCACACGACACGATGAACGGACAAAAACTTGTGAAGTCGATGGTCACTCGCGACCAAAACCATCCGTCGATTATCTTCTGGAGCAATGGCAACGAAGGCGGCTTCAACTACGAATTGGAGCCTGAATACGCAAAGTGGGACATACAGAAACGTGTTGTCATCTATCCTTGGGCAAACCGAAATGGTTTTGAGACAAAGCATTATCGCTCGTGGGGTGAGACACAGGAATACATGCGCCAGCCAGAGATATTCATGCCAACAGAGTTCCTCCACGGTCTCTACGACGGTGGTCATGGGGCTGGTCTGAAAGATTACTGGGACATGATGATGGCTAATCCACGCTGTGCCGGCGGTTTCCTTTGGGACTTGGCTGACGAAGGAGTGAAACGTGTAGATATGGGCGGCTATATAGACAACGTAGGAAACTATGGTGCCGACGGAATCGTTGGTCCGCACTTTGAGAAAGAAGGTTCTTACTATACGATTAAAGAAGTGTGGAGTCCTGTGCAAGTACAAACGATAACATGCAAAAAAGATTGTTTTGCTGCCATAATAGACAACTGCTACAACTTCCTGAACCTTAACACGTGCAAGTTCACATATAAGTTGCTGCAGATGCCGGAACCAGGCAAGGACGAAGTGAAAGTCCTGAAGAGCGGCACGCTTGCCACAATAGATGCACCTGCAGGAAAGAAAGGTATTAATGTAGAGATTCCAGTTGTAGAAGGTACCGATGCCATGTCGTTGACAGCAACCGACATGTATGGTAAAGAGATATTTACTTGGTCAAAGACTTGGCAGAACAGCAATCTTACTCAGTTTCTTTTAAAGATACACCAGTCTTATGATGTTGGAACAAAATGCAACTTCAGTGAAGACGACAAATCTCTAACCGTAACAAAAGATGGCAGGACTTATACATTCTCTAAGGAAACAGGCTATCTCATGGGTGTTAAGGTGGGTGATAAGGAAATTTCATTTGCCAACGGACCACGTTTCATAGCACTCAAACGTGCCGACCGCAGCATGGACCAATTCTATAACCACGATGACAAGCAAGCAGAAAAGAAGAAGACGCAATACACGGAATACCCTGACCTTGGTAAGTTTGATGGTTTCAAGGTTGAAGGCAACACGCTCACAGCAAACTATAAGTTAGGAAGTTTCGACAAAGCCCTATGGAGATTCCTCGAAGACGAAAGCGTGATGTTGAATTATTCGTATAACTTTGGCGGTGTGGTTGACCTCATGGGCATAACATTCGATTACCCTGAAACAAAGATGAAGAGCAAGAGTTGGGTAGGCGACGGACCGTATCGCGTATGGCAAAACCGTATGCAAGGTCCGCAATACGGCTATTGGGAAACAGATTATAACGACCCGATACCAGGCGAATCGTTTGAATACCCAGAGTTCAAGGGCTACTTTGCCAACACGGATTGGATGAAACTGAACACTTCTGAAGGTAGCATCACTATCACGCAAGTCAACCGTGGCGACTATATCGGAGTATATTCCCCACGCGACGGACGCGACCACATACTGTACGAACTGCCTGAAAGCGGCATCAGCCTGCTGAAGGTCGTCCCTGCGATAAGAAACAAGGTGAACTGCACCGACCTCAACGGTCCATCAGCACAACCATTCTGGGCAAAGAACCAGTCGTTCAGCGGCAGTATCATACTACGTTTTGAATAACTTATAATTGGTCATTGAAGAATTGAAAAAAAACACATGAATAAGAAAAGTAATTCGCAACTTATCGTAACAGCGGTTATTGCCGTTGCACTTATCTCATACGCCGCATGCATTCTCATAGCCATGTGTCACGACGTCCTCATAACAGCTCAAGACCGCAACATGTTTGGGGGCGATTACGTGTATTTCAGCAACACGATTGCCCGACCGTTTGGCTTGTTTCAGTATATCGGAGGTTTTCTTACACAGTTTTTCTACTATCCTGCCCTCGGTGCAGGTATGTTGATTGCATTGTGGACAGCATGCGTGTTTGTCGGAATAAAGGCATTCAGCCTGAAAGGTATTTGGCGCTGGCTGATGATTGTACCAGCGGCATGTCTGCTGACTTCAGAAGTTGACCTCGGCTATTGGATATACAGTCTCAACATACCTGGCTATTGGTTCTCACAGTCGGTGGCCTACCTGTGTATCCTATTGCTGCTATGGGCAGCGAGAGCAACTCCGCGTCGATTACGTATTATATGGTATGTAGTCGTTGGCTTTTTGAGTTTCCCTTTTACAGGCTGGTATTCGTATCTCTTCACAGCATGTCTTGCTTTGTTGCAATTCACGAAAGATGGAGAAAAGCACACCCATCCGTCGTGGATTGACGGCATAGGTATATTAATTACAGCAGCCGCACCGTTTGTCTTCTATCACCTTATTTACGAATGCATCAACCATGCCGAGGTGCTTGAGGCTGGATTTCCATTCTTCAAGACATCATCCGACGAGTCTTACCGCCAGACAATGCCGTTCTTTGTGCTCATAGCATTCACACTTCTATGTGCTTCGCTCGGAATGGTTTCGAAGGAACTTTCGGCGTCAAAGCGCATCTCACGCATTATGGTTGGAGTATTCCCTGCAGCGTTGGCATTGCTCTCGGCATATTACGTATGGGCATCAGTATTCAAGGATGATAACTACATCTACGAAATGCAGATGACGCAAGCCATAACTAACGAAGACTGGCAGAAGGTTATCAGCGTGGCTGAAAAAACCAAGCACCCTTCGCGCACAATGGTCATGCTCAAGAACATTGCGTTGATGAACACCGGCGAACTTGGAGAGCGCTCATTTGAACTGGGTAACAGCGGGGTCGATATATACAACCCCGACTCGCTGAGCATCAACATCATGCACATAGCTTCGCCTGCAATATATTATAATTATGGAAAGATGAACTACGCAATGCGCTGGTGCATGGAGTCGGTTGTTCCATACGGGTTCTCTCCTTTCTATCTCAAGTATCTGGTACGATGCGCAGAATGCACTGGCGAGAAAGCACTTGCCAAACGCTATTCCGATCGTCTCCATCAATTGCTGTTCTATAAGGATTGGACTCCTGCGAAGCCTACCGCAATAGTGAAGGAGCTCTACACCTCATTCTCTGATGCACTTGATGCCGACGACAATAATATTGAACGTTTCATCATGCATACCTTTGCATGGCCATACAAAAAGAAAAGTCCACTGATAACCGAGTTGTCGCTTTTCTACTCAATGATAATAAGAAATCCCGAACTCTTCTGCACGATATTCTACGATTATGCAAAGGGCTACGATGGCGAATACGTACCAACCAGTTATGAGGAGGCATATTACCTTTTCGTTGCAGAGTTCCCTGACAAAATACCATATAGAATAAATGTCAGACAGTCAACAATAGACAACTACAAGAATTTCACTAACGACGGCAACCTTTTTGCCAATTATGCTTCTTCGGAAGAGGTTTTGGGACAACAGATGTTCGATTCCTGGAACGGCACATATTGGTGGTTCAATGCCTTCGGCAGAAAGAGATATTAGTCGTGAGGTTATAAGGTTGTAAATTGTATTGTTTATGTTGTACCGTTATGGTTACCTCAACGAAAAACAAATCATAAACATACAATGTAAAATGTAAAAAATAAAAAATTAACAGATATGCAAAAAATATATTTCCACTCCATCCTTGTCTCACTGGCACTTATTCTCGTCTCTTGCAGTCAGCACCCAGATGTCCCTGCCGATGCTAAGAACGTTGGGACGTTGCCACCTATCTACCCCGACTACTGCAACGTGACCGTGCCTTGCAATATCGCCCCACTTAACTTCATGCTGTCAGATGAGTCGTTCGACGCATGCGTAGCACGCATCACCACCCCCGACGGCAACAGCACAACATACGGGAAGCACAGAAAAGTTCTCATCCCTCAGGGCGACTGGCAGGACATACTTGCCGCCGCATGTGGAAAAGCCATCGACGTTGAGGTATGGGGAAAGAAGGGCAACGAGTGGACGGCATTCAAGAAGTTCTGCATCCACGTTGCTAAGGACTCCATCGATAACTACATCTCTTATCGTCTCATAGAGCCTTCGTACATCGTCTATAACGAAATGAACATCTCACAACGCAACATTACGAATTTCGACGAGACCGTAGTCTTCAACAACAAGGTGGCATGCGAGAAAGGGAAGGGACAGTGCATCAACTGCCATAGCTATCAGAACTACCACACCGACAATATGCTCTTCCACGTACGTGCAACAAACGGAGGCACGGTAATCGTAAACGACGGAAAACTATCAAAGGTTGACCTTAAGAGGGAGAACACCATCAGTGCTGGCGTCTATCCCGCATGGCATCCTACGGAAAAGATTATCGCCTTCTCTACTAACACAACACGGCAACTGTTCCACACCATGAACAAGAACAAGACAGAGGTCTTCGACTATGCCTCCGACCTTATCCTCTACGACGTATTGACCGACGAGGTGACCATCATCGCTGCCGACACCACACGTCTTGAAGTGTTCCCTACATGGTCGCCCGACGGCAAATACCTCTACTACTGCTCAACACTCCCCGACTCTACAACGACAAACATAATTACCGGATACGAAAAGCTGCACTACAACCTCTATCGCCGACCGTTCAACGTAAAGACACGCCAGTTTGGCGAAGAGGAACTTATCTATGACGCTGCCTCCCGAGGCAGAAGCGTCTCTCTGCCGCGAGTTAGTCCCGACGGGAAGAACATCCTTCTTGCCGAAAGCGCATACGGATGCTTCAACATCTGGCATCACGATGCCGACATACGAAACCTACAAACAATAACTAACAACCAGCAACCAGACAATAACCTCACCCTTCTCAACAGCAAGGGCAACGCCGACAGTTATCCTACATGGTCGAGCAACGGGAAGTGGATCATGTGTGCAAGCCGGCGCGACGACGGCAACTACAGTCGAGTATATATCTCATACTTCGATGGCAGCAAGGCCCACAAAGCATTCTTACTGCCACAACGTGACCCCGAGCACAACAGCCTCCGCCTAAAAAGTTACAACCGCCCCGAGTTCATGACCGAGCCTATCAAACAGTCGATTACCGATTTCCGAAAAGTTGTAGAGCAATAACAAAACAAAAATAAAAGTTTTTATTGGTATCAGCTAAAATTATAGCCTGAAAGGCTTACACCTATCAGCCCAGGGCATAGCACAGCGACGCCCTGGGTATATTGACGCAGACATTCGCTCTGCAAGAGCAAAAGCATTTGGCTCACCCGTAAAGCCCAATATTATCTATAAGATCAAAATGATATGATGTATGGTGTGCTTCATTCTGAAGCCCATGTCTTTGTATGTTCATATAAACTAAGCAACGTCTTGATTTTCCGCCCACTGCTCACATTGTTTCAATACTGTATTCATAGCTTCTTCAGCTTCCTCTGGTGGGTACTTATACTGTTTCAGCAATCGCTTAACGAGTCTTCGCATATTGGCACGTTCTGCCTCTCTGCGATTCCAATCTATGGTTCTATTCTTGCGGAGCATATCTGTCAGGTCCTTTGTCAAGGAAACTAACTGCTCATTAGAATAGAAGTCCTTAACAGCTTGTGGACGAGTCAAAGCATCATAGAAAGCCTTTTCTTCGTTTGATAAGCCGAGGTCATTGCCTTGCTGCTCTGCATCTATCATTTCCTGAGCCATCTTTAGAAGTTCCTGAATAACTTCCTCGTTTGTCAACAATCCATTGATATAACGGTTGAGAGTTTCACTAAAGCGGTTACTGAACAATTCGCCAGTGACAAGGTTTGAGCGAGTCAGAGAACGGACACGACCACGCAACAAGTCTTCAAGCAACTTTGCTGCAAGGTTCTTTTCCTTCATCTTCTTGATTTCTTCCATGAATTTCTCATCGAAAAGCGAGAACTCTGTTTGTTCGTCAAAGAGATTAACCACGCCATCGCTCATAACACTCTGTTCAATGAGGGCTGCAATACGCTGGTTGATTTCCTTCTTCGTCACCTTTCCTGGGCTTTGAAGCCTGACAATCAGAATACGAACCGATTCCATGAAGCTGACCTCAAACCTTTCTTCCTCTACAAGCAGAGAACGGCAAAGGGTTACAGCCTGACGCAGAAGTGAAGCATTCTTGACGAAAGTCTTGCAAGCCTCTGCTTTGTCTGGAGCAATCATAAAGTTGACTGCTCCCTTAATCAATTGGGCGCGTTCGGCAGGACTGCCATGATGAAATCCTTTATAATCATAACCATGAAGGAGGTCACGGCAGATTTCAAGTTTCTCCTTGAACTCTGAGTATGCCTTCTCCTTGATGTCGTTAT
>JAKSIZ010000059.1 GCA_024398515.1 Bacteroidaceae bacterium
TATGTCTATAGAGCCATCATCACAAACGACTGGAAGATGAGCGATAAGGATCTCGCCCTCTCTACTCACCCGCATTCAGGCGGAGGAGTAGCAGGGTGTTGGGCTTCATCTCAGTGGGCATGGGCACCACATCCATGTTGTGCTCTTCGTCTACGATAACGGCTTCGGTGCATACGCCACCTGCCGTGGTGAGCACGAGGGGCACCGTCTTTCCCGTGATGTTAGACAGCATGATGGCGCCATGCCCTTGGCCGTCGGTGGCTGCTGTGGCCCAGAGGTCGGAGGGTACACCTTGCAAAGGAGTGGACTTGCCCAACTTGCGCAATTCGTTGAACATCAAGAAGGCCGAATAGGCCTTATAAGGCTCCATGGTATTGGCATTCCACAGCGGTGCATAGGCATTGGGCGCATCGATACGGGCATCATACAACATCGCACTGGTGGCGGCACTGTTTTGCAGCATCACCAGTTCGGCACCCAGCATGGCGGCTTGCTTCGCCGTCCCTATGAGTTCCAACTTGGGTGATGGAAGCCATTCGTTCACGTCGATTTCGGTATCCTTGAAGCCGTATTCGTCCAGCTTCCTGCGGCAGTATTTCACATGCTCCGATGCCCCAAACACAGTAGCATAACTATGCATGCTGCAGAAGTCCAAGGGCAGGTGATTGTCGCGAGCATAAGCCAGAAATTGCTCGAAGCAATCGATGTAATACTTGTAGGCTGGATTAGGTTCCTTATGCTCAAAGCGGATACTTGTGTCAGCATAAAAACCGCAACTGCCGTAGCCGCCAATCTTGAGGTGGGGGAACTGTTTCTTGAGATATGTAGCCGCCGTGGCATAGAAGTCCATAAACTGCTGCCATGTACCGGTCCACATCTGGTTATTTTTGGGGTCGGGACCGCTGTTCTCGGGCTCGTTCCATATCTCCCAGTGAGTGATGTTCCACTCATAGCCATTGGCCCAGCCCTCGGTGTAGTGGCGGATGATGTGCTCGCATATCCTTGCCCACTTCGAATAATCCTTCGGCGGATGGATGCGGTAGGCCTTCGTCTTGGCAGCGTTTTCAATCGTCACGCCCAGGCGATAGTAAGGCTCCACGCCATTGTCGATGAGAGCCTTAAGATAGAGGTCCGTAAAGGTGAAATCGTAGTTCTCGGGATCATTCTCATCCGCATCGAAGTCGCGAAACACGTTGGGGATGTCCACAAACACATTCATGCCAAACGAACCGCCCACGTCATGCAGTCGACAATAGGGGATGCCCGCTTGCCCCAGGTATTTGAACATGCTGAAATTGGTCAGCCCCATGGAAGGACCCTGCCCAACGCCATTGACAGGCTTCACGATGCCTTCCGCACGACGGATATCTACCTGGATAACAGCCTCAGCTGGACTACATACAAATGTCGCTGCCAGACAGAGGGCAATGCGCCACATACTTTTCCTTATTCGGTGCATCATAGGATGTCTGTTTTTTCAATTTCCTTAATTCCGCAGCACTATATTTTTTTACTTTTTTAATGTCCTGAGCAACAAAAAGTTGCCCGGGATTTTGCCATGTCAGAAATTTCACCTAACTTAGTGCTGCAAATAAAAATCAAGCGAAAATCTGATTGACATGGCAAAGTTACAAATAAAATATGAGACTATAGCCACTTTTGGTGGAATATTTCACGTAATGGACGTTTTTGAGCGTCTTGGCCTGGCTTTTCTTCATACTTTAGCACACTTGGGGTCGCATATATAATCGCAAACAAGGGGCTTTATTTTTCTAAAATGAACTACTCTTGTCTATGCAGCGTGATGACGACAATCTCTGCTGGCATTCCTAAGCGGAAAGGGACTATGCCTCCGAGGCCTGACGAGACGTATAGATGCCGGTTGCCTTCGCGATATGCTCCGCGATTCTCGGGGTATAGGCCTTGCGTTGGCGAATAGCCGAGGATTGATATTTGCCCAGCATGTGTGTGTCCGCTCAGCGTAAGTTGGGCTGTAGTCTGCGGCAACACCTGTCGGCGCCATGCGGTAGGATCGTGCTGGAGCATTATTGTAAAGTCGTCGTGATGGATGCCGTGCATGGTTTTCTTCGCGTCGGCACGTCGTGGAAATGGCGGGTTGCCGTCGTTCTCTTCGCCTGCAATGAATATGGAGTCGTTGCCTCGCCTTATCACCATGTTCTCATTGAGCAGCAGGTGCCATCCGAAACTACGCTCGGTGTCCTTGGTCTTCTGCAGCATGGCCGACTTTTCTTCCTCGGTTGCATCGGGCATGTAGAGCGAGTAGTCGTGGTTTCCAAGCACGGAAAAGACTCCGTCGTTTGCCTTGAGCGAGGTGAGCAATTCACGGAACGGTTCCAGTTCGTTTGGGCTGATGTTCTCTATATCGCCACAAAAAACTATTGCATCGGCATGTTGCGCATTGATGCTGTCAACGTCTCGCTGCAACAAGTGTGGCCGGCTGTTGAAGGTGCCTACGTGTGCGTCGGTGAACATCACTATCTTGTAGCCGTCGAACGACTTGGGCAGTTGCTTGAACGTGAAGTCGGCATGTACTACACGCAGTTCCGCGAATCCGAGCGTGAAGCCGTATGCTATTGTAGCGATGATGGCAATGGGGATAAGTAGTCCTACAATGTTAAGCCACTTTCCTTTGCGATTATGCGGTTTTATAAGTTTTCTGATGTTGTGAATTATGGCATAGAGCAGAAGTCCTGCAAAGATAACCAGAGCAACGGGAACAATAAGAAACCTTAGAAACATTTATTCAACGCTGTCGGTTTGTAGAGATTGTGAAGGATAGATAGATGCAGGGGATGATGCGCTCGACGATGTTGGCGTAATGTCCTGCGGATCGTAACCCTGAAGCATCATCATGTTTTCCTGTGCTGTGCGGTAGAAGTCCTTCACGAATGGGTTGTTCTTGAACTTTTCCGTTGCCTTACTCATGATGTCTTCTATCTGTGGAGTAAGTATCGGGTATTGGAAACTACTGCAAATAGTTTCAAAAATGCTTGGTCCAAGAATGTTGTCGAAGTTATCAGTGATGAAAGTTGTTTCGAGTCGATCGAGTTCCATGGCAAGTCTTTGTGCCTGCTGCATGAGCGATGCGTGCACGGCATCAATGTCGTCGCCGTTCATAATGGCCTGCGATTCGGCATGCGACAGCTCCTGCATTTGGTTCTGGAGTTGCAGTTTCTTGTCGAGGAAGTTGTATAGTTTATCGTTGAGCGGTGTGCCACTTACTCTTTGTGCAGTGCTTGAGATGCTGATGGTGATTGGTCCTTCTTCAAGCACGAAAGGCATGAGCCACTCGTCGTCCATGAAGAGGTTGACCATAGTCACAGTGTCGAAGGCACCAGAGAAACGGAACTCACCGTGTACAACATCGCATGAGTCCATTGCCAACATCTCATTGTCCTGCAAACCTTTCATATAAAGCATTCGCCCATCGAGGTTTGTCAGCGACGATGATCCTTGCACGTTGTATGAACCAGCGCACGACGTGAAGCCCAGAATAAGGCATACGGAGTAGAATATCGCTCTTGTTTTCATCTCTGAAATCTATTGCGAATGCAAATGTACAAAGTTAGTTTGGGAAAAAAAAACTTTTTTATTCTATTTTCAATTCGTTATCAATTCTTAAGATTGTATATAATTGTAAAATTACGCCAATAAATAAAAAAATTATCCATGAATTGTATATATCAATCTTAAAAAGTGTGAAAATATCATATACCCACCGATTTGAAATCATCAATACTGCGGACAGCATAATAAACACTCCGCTAAGGAGTTGTATCTTTCTAAGGCGTATCAAGGTGATGTTGTTGCC
Organism: Bacteroidaceae bacterium; assembly: GCA_024398515.1. Classification (GTDB taxonomy): domain Bacteria; phylum Bacteroidota; class Bacteroidia; order Bacteroidales; family Bacteroidaceae; genus Prevotella. Next base: position 3,833 of record JAKSIZ010000059.1, read on the forward strand.
TTCGTATGTCTGCATCCACTGCATTACGACGTAAAACAGTGCTCCGGCAGCAAACACGGCAGGTGCAAGAATCACTGGTTCGAACATATAAAGCACTGCACCTGCAACGAGCATAATGCCTCCGAGCAGGAATATTATGGATTGCAATCGGGTTAATTTTTTCATATATCTATTATTCTTCGTCATCGCTAAGCACGAAAATGTCCTCGTCGTCGGCCTTCATGAAGTAACGTTCACGCGCTATCTTCTCGATATAGCGAGGGTTATGGTCGAGTCGCTTCACCTGAATGGAATCCCTGCGATGCATGTCTGTATATTTGGCAATCTCCGATTTCAGTTCCGTGATTGTCTGCTTATGCTTGTAACGCTCAATAAAACTATTGTTGTCGAAAAAACCTATTACCAGCACAGCAATTACAATAACTATGACATACTTTGCCTTGCCGAGCACCTTCCAAAACATTCTTAACTTATTCATACTACCAGACGACTTTTCTGCAAAGTTACTCATTTTTTTGTAAATCCTATATTTAATATTGTATATTTTTTATGTTTCATTGTATTTTTTCATGCTTTCCGTCGGGCACTGTGTCTAAATCAGTTTCTCAATCTTAGCCTTATCCACGTCAGGCAACAGCCCTTGCAGATGGTCGATGATTCGTTTACGCGACTGATTTGGCGTGCGTTCCCCCACCCTATCCTTTATTGGAAACAGTTCGGGATACATTGCTTCGGGCGTACAGTAACGGGCAACACCCCATCCATACGGTTCACCCTTCTTCGATATGAGGTATTCAAAGTCGGCTATACAGACGTGTGTACCCATCTGCAGTTGGGCAATGAGTGCATCAAATGCCATTCCATTTTTCTTGTTTACGATTGTTTCAGAAGCATCATCAGGGTTGACCATGCTTCGTTTCCTGCTCAACGAAAAGCCACTCGCCACCTTCAATTGCTTGCTGAGCATCGATTCGTTTTCTACAAGCACCTCGTGTATGTGCTTGGCGTCCGTGGGTTCTTTACGCAGAGGATACTGCGAACGCCGCCAGTTCATGAAGTCGGGCAACCACTCAAGACTTACATATCCAGCCTTTTTGCCAAAGAACTTGCCGTAAGCCGAGTCCCAGTTTGCAATTATCGGTCCTTTCCACTGCCAAGGTCCATTCTCAAAGTCATCGCCAAACAGCAGTTCCGGCGGAGTCATCTCCTCGATGGAAAACCCTTCAATCCCATTTTTGAAGAAAGGCAAGAAGCCAAACTCCTTTATCAGTGACTCCAACTGATCCTGACGTTCTATGACTGTTCCGAATCTGTCCATTGTTCTGTTTTTTACAAATTCTATTCTTCAAAATCGACGGAAGAGCGATAGTCTTCGAGAACCCGAGCGTTTGGGATTTCGAAGTTGAACGCTTAACTCCGATGAAAACTGCTACAGTTTTCATGTCAAAACTGCTACAGTTTTCGATCCAAAACTGCTACAGTTTTTTTGCGGGTATTAAGGTCGTCGTGAGAAACCTTAACGCTCGTACCACGAAACGACAATGATGTTACCGTAAAACTTCCAATGACGATTTGATATCTTGTGCGGTTTTGGCAGTGACCGGAACGAGTGGCAGACGGAGCACATTACGGAGAAGCCCCATCTGGTTCATCACTTCCTTCACTCCCGAAGGGTTTCCATCAACAAAGAGCAGTCGGTAGAGGTCGGTCAGTGTGCGGTCTATTTCCATTGCCTCATCGTATCTGCCCTGCTGTGCAAGATGAACGAGCGTGGCAAAGCGTTCGGTGAGAGCATTGCCAATGACCGAGATTACGCCAACAGCACCAGCCTTCATCATGCCGAGCGTCAGAGCGTCGTCGCCGCTGAATACGTCGAAATCTGCCGGCTTGCGATGCAGGATGTCGAGAATCTGAGTCATGTTGCCGCTTGCTTCCTTTATTGCAACGATGTTGTCGCAGTCGGCGGCAAGCCGCAGTGTAGTGTCGGCAGTGAGGTTCACACCCGTTCGCCCAGGCACATTATACAGCACGATAGGCAGTGGCGATGCCTCGGAGATGGCACAGAAATGCCGATACAGTCCTTCCTGCGTAGGCTTGTTGTAGTATGGGCAAATGCTCAGCACGCCGTCGATGCCCGTAAAATCTGCCGTGCGCAACTCCTCGCATACGGCTGCCGTATTGTTGCCTCCGCATCCTATAAGTATTGGTGTGCGACCGGCAACAGCGTTGATTACGTGTTTCCTTATCGACGACTTCTCCTCTTCGGTAAGTGTAGGTATCTCGCCAGTAGTGGCAAGGATGCAGAAGAAATCGGCTCCGTTGGCTATCTGATAGTCTATGATACGTGTCAGAGCAGCGTAGTCCACGCTTCCGTCATCGCAGAACGGCGTAACCAAAGCTATTCCCAATCCCTTAAAATTATCCTTCATCTTTCAGTCTTCAACCTTAAATCTTCTAATTTCAACCTTATATTTTCAATCAACCTTAACCTGCAATGGCATGTTTATTTCGTCCATAAACGTGTTGATGCGGCATTGCCATTCGTTCTGATTGCGTACGTCGAACTTGCTCCAGGCACTGCCGAAATAGTATGTGAAGCGTTCTTTAGGCTGCATTGTCTTGTAGCCAATGACGTGTCCAGCGATGCCATTCTCCACTTTTGCGGCTTTCAGCACCTTGGTCTTAACGGCATTGTCGGGGAATACGGCTGCCGTGTATATCTGGAAATTCTGTTTCGTAGGGTTGTCTGTAGGGTCGGCATACTGCACGAAACCGTTGCCAGCGACTGCGCTTTCCACATCTTCAGCATGAATAACAATGCCGGCACACACCTCGAAAGGCTTCTTCATACCCTCGTACCATACAATCATCTTGTTGAAATTACTGCCCTTGTCGAGGCTCAGGATGCGATGTTCCACCACATCCTTAGTCTTGCCTATGGTAGTTGGATTGTATGTCAGGTCAACCGTAAAGCGCAACGGACCGTTGTCCAATATCTTGTATTCCTTATAACAATAAGGGAAAACAATCTCTCCATCGAGCAGAATTGCAGGAGTTCCACAGCCGAGCGACGGACCAACCTTGTAGCAATCGAGTCCGTAACCGTGATCAAAATGATAGGTTGTAGCCACTTCGAGTTCGAAAGCTTCCTTCTCCTTGCCCTGTGCCTTGAGTTCTTTTATCTTGCCAGCAGCGGCATGTTCCACCTTATAACGCTTGTCAACTTCGAGGTCAGGCGTGTTTTTTGTCCATACATCATTGCCGAAAGCCCTCTCGCCAGATGCCTGCAGAGCAGGTCCATAGAGACGATATGCCGTGCGGTCGTTCTCCCATGCGATGTCGTCAACGCGTTCCGGATGGTGTGCACCGTATACAAATGTCTTCATACGTGCAGGATTTCCGAGCGTCACAGTGAACACTGCCTCGCCGCAAGGGCGTACAGATGCGTCGATAAGCATCTTGCCATCGTAACTTATTTGATAGGAAACCTCCTGGTTCAAGGCATTCTTCACCACAAACCTTGCGTCGGATTTGCAGTTCAATGCCTTGCAAATCTGTTGCAAATCCACTTCTACAACCTCTTGACGTTGCACCTTTTCGGTATTAGTAACGGTCACTGTGGCTGTCTGACACATTGCTGCCAAAGAAACAAAACAGCCAAATACAAACATTAATGCTTTCTTCATAATTATATAAATTTAAAATTCTTCGCTGCAAAGATACAAAAAGTTTTAGAGTTTTGCATTGCAGTTTGCAGTTTTTTTTGTAATTTTGCATTTGATTTACACATTATTATTATAGATGATGGCGATAATAATCATACTTCCAATCATTGTTTGCCTGTTGTGGCTTGCAATATTTACATGGAAATATAGGCACACATACGCTGCCCAGAAGTTTCTTATGCTGTTTGCAGCAGTATGTACTTTGCTCTATTTGTGCCATGCCATATACTTCAAAAACGAAGGACGACCCACATATATAATGGAAGGGATATACACTTTTTGCACGCTTGCCGTCTATCCTTTATATTATTTATACATACAAAGACTGACAAGCAATAAACCGTTAAAGGCCATCTGCTATACTATTCTCCTTCCTGCGGCAATCCTTTGTATGCTGAGATTTGCCTTTCCATCGTCGGATGCCATTGTTCTGGTAGCAAAAATTCTCAATGTCATGCAGATCATCATAGTGCTGACAATGGGGCTGAAACGCCTGAACAAGTTTCAAAAACAGGTAAACAACTTCTTCACCGAGACGGAAGATAAGGATGTCAGCCCGATAAGAATGCTTCTTGTGTGTTTTGTGATTACGTCGTTTTTGTCGATAACATGCAGCGTTATCGGTCGCGAAATGTTTATTGGCGAGGCAAAACTTGCGATTCCATCGGCACTTTTCTCGGTTATGCTGTTTATTTTATTCCTTGAAGGATACGTTCTTCCAGATATACCTTTGAAGACAAAAGAACTGTTTTCAATCGAAGAATCCGAGGAAGAAGAACGCAAAAAAGAGAAAAATTACATAACAGCAATCATCAAGCATAAGCTCGAAATAGCCATAAACGAAGATAAGATATACCTGCAAAAGAACATAAAGATAAACGATTTGTCGAAAGCAATTGGAACAAACCGCACATATCTTTCGAGTTATTTGAACAACGAACTTGGCATGTCGTTCTCCGAATTCATAAACACAAAAAGGATTGAACATTCAAAGGAACTTTTGCTTAAGTCCGACGACAGCGTTTTATTGAAATCTATCGGTGAAATGGTCGGTTTTTTGAATGAATCGTCATTCTATCGTAACTTCAAAAAGGTAACAGGAACCACACCGGAACGTTGGTTGAAATCGCAGAGATAGTTGCACATTTTTACAGAATCATAGTCGCGAATTGTTAATGTCATAGTTTTTGTGACACTGTAACACCTATTTTTACTTATATTTGCATCATGAAATAAACTGCATTTATAAAATTCGCTATTATGAAAAGATTTACATTTTTATTATTAAACATTATGGCTTTTTCAATAATTTCATTTATTGAAGCAAAGGCCGACACAAATGAAGTAGTCAAGTATTACACTCGAACTGGTATCCAAAAGCATGACGGTGGCGAGCGCGTTATCACTCACGAACAAAATGGTGGAGCAATATTCACGTTTAAGGCTAACAACATCGTCACGGTGCAGAAACTTATCAGTGAGTCGTTTGTTGAGAATGAAATTGAAGCCAAAGGCACATTAAGTGCTGACGGAAAGACCATCACATTTGAGAAACAAGTCGTTGGCATGACCAATCGTATTGGGCATTACAATCCAGAATCAGGCGAGTGGGAACCAATTAGTGCCAAAGTCTGCATCTCAATGGCAAAGCTTGCAAGACGAACTATCGACGGCATAGAAAAGGACACTTATGTTGAAGATCCTGACACGCCAATCTCTCTCACAGTCGATGGCGATGAAATTCGTCTTAACAACTCGTCTGAAGAGAAAGTGCTCGCATATATTCTCGAATGTCCTGATTGCCCAGAGTATGACAAGACATATTATGCTTTTGGCGACTGTAACACCGTATTCACTCAGTTCAAAGAAGAAGGAATCAAGCTTCCTGAGAACCTTAAGCCGCAGACTTACGTCATGTCATACGAAGAAGTCTATAACGACAATAATTCCAAATTTGCTTCAGTTGCATTCGATGGCGACGATGTTTACCTCAACACTCAGATGTATTTCAAGAATTCTTGGATAAAAGGTAAAAAATCTGGCAACACAATCACCTTCCCTACTGGGCAGTTCTTAGGCTATGACGGTCAGGATTTCTACTACGCCATTGCAGTAAAGTATGAAATGGATTACTACAGTTGGAGCGAAACTCAGAAGTATATCAACTATTACTATGCGCCAGAGTTCTCACTTACATATAATCCCGACACAAAAGTATTGATGTATGCCGAGCAGAATGTTGGGTTCGGAATAACAAATGCAAATGGATTTAGCGAAGAATATATTTATCCTTTTACTTTCTTTGGCAAACCAGTGCTGACGCCATACGCAGACAAAGCTGCAACTCCATTGGAAGCACAGAATTTCACTTACAGCTTCTATGACAATACAACTTACCGCATTTCGTTCGATTACCCTGACTGCGACGCTGAAGGGTATAAGCTGAATCCTGAACAATGTTTCTTCAAGGTATTCTGTGACGATGACAAGGAATATGTCTTTACCGTAAAGAACTACCCAGAATTGTCGGAGGACAAGACCGAACTCGGATGGGATGACTTTATAGATTACAACGCAACACACGCATTCCTCTTCCCTATGAAGCAATTCAAGCGCGTTGGAATCCAGACTATTTATAAAGGTGGAGGCGAAGAACGTGCGTCAGAAATAAGTTACATCTACTTCGAATTGCTTCCTGGTGATGCAAATGGCGACGGCATGATTGACGTGGCAGACATCACGGCAACTGCTGCCGACATACTTGGTAATCCAGGCAAAGACTTCAATCCTGCAAATGCCGATGCCAATGGTGACGGTTTCGTTGACGTGGCAGACATCACAGCCATTGCTTCAACAATCCTCAAGCCAACGCCTGAACAACTCTATGTTGACCTTGGTCTGCCAAGTGGCATCAAGTGGGCAAAGTGCAATCTCGGTGCAAACTCACCTGAAGAACCTGGCGGATATTATTCATGGGGCGAAACAAAGACAAAGGATGAATATAGTTGGGCAACTTATCCAGACGCAACAGATGGTCGGGGTTATGCTTTTGCAAAGTATTACATAGAAGGTGGCAAGCGGGTACTCGACCCTGAAGACGACGCAGTACGCGTAATAATGGGTGGCGATTGGCGAATGCCTACACTCGCTGAAATTACAGAACTAATGGATAACTGCGTTGCTATCGGAGCTACTCTGAAGGGCGTTGAAGGAGTGAAGATGGTAAGTAAGAAGAATGGCAAGTCAATCTTCATTCCAACTATAGGATACTATTTTGAAAAAGACTTCTATAGTGGCTCATACATTTGGGCAACGGACATTTGCGAAACAAGTAACTGGTATGCTTATGCAATAGGGATTAGTAGTGGCTACGCATATATTACATCATATTACCGCATCGCTGGTTGCAACATACGCCCTGTATGCAAATAGTGTAATTCAACCAATGACCTGAACAATGTAAGGGTGTTTGTTCAGGTTCTTGCCTCGCTTGAGGAACAAGATGGCTTTTAACTTTCGACCAACTTCTGGAATTGGAATATTTCTTTCCACAAAGAAGTTGGTCGGAATGTATCCGCCCGTAAACGTTGGTTCTTCTGTGCCTAACTCTACAATTGGCACTTCTTTATCTGCCAAATCCCAAGAAATGTAACCCGACTCCTTATTAATATATGTCACGACTAATTCTCGAATGCCAAACATTGTTGGTCCGTCAGATGCTACGACATACGATAGAATTATTGCAGACTTGAACTTGTTCTTGGCAGGAACAACCGGTACAAACTTAACATACTGCCCTACCTTCGGACTCACCTTCTGTCCCGATGACACGAAATGTCGTGATTGATTATCATATATATGGATATGACGATGCTCCACGTCAATATGTTCTACATAGCCTATACAGCATGGAAAGACTTCATCAAGTCGTTTCTGCGATAAGAGTCCCAAGAAGACTTTGCGGCCTTCGGATGAACTTTTTTCCTTTAGAATGACGTCATATAGTTGTCCGACATTAACGAAATGTCTTACATTAGCATTCGATTCCACTGTAGGATTCTTCATAAGACTGTGCAACTCGCACGTTGCTTCAGTACCATCCACCGCCACAAGCGATGCAAACCGCACCTTTCGAGTGCCGGAAGTCATTTCCACAATCCTCGAAACAACCATCGGTATCGGTTTATGCAAGCCCATAGCTACAATAATTCCATCCATCTTCTTCTGTGAGATGTCAGAAAGTTTCTCGTCTGGTCTCATCAACGATGCCGTGACATAAGTTCTCCCAACCCTATCAGCAAGTGATGGAAAAACCTTTCCTTCATTATTCTTTTGTTGCTCATAGTCTTCATCACGCAGGTTTTCCAATCCCCACATATTAATAAAAGGAATGAAATGAAAGTCAGAATATGCCGATGCTACCTTCACTGCCGATGCTAACATTGCAGAATGGAGTTTAGAAGGTCGTTCCATATCCAGCCGCATATACTCAGCCAACAACCTCCGACATTGCACCGAGCCAAGCAAAGCACTGTCACGATTAAGAACCTTGCATATTATCCAAGCATAGTGTTCGCGCATCTTGCTGTCCGTTGGTTTCGCTTCAGCAAACAAAGTCATCAATTCATTCAATTGCACTCTTATGTCAACTTCTTCTGCCATAATTATATCTTTTTTTGTTTCTCAAAGTGCAAAGATACAACAAAATTCCGAAGAGTCCAAGTAGAAACGCAATTTTTTCATAGTATAATGGTCAGGAAAAA
>JAKSIZ010000006.1 GCA_024398515.1 Bacteroidaceae bacterium
TTTGTTTAAAAAATAAAAAAAACAGAGGATGTGCCACTTTTGACACACCCTCTTTTTTTTGTAGTTTGCCAAGAGAAAATCCTATGATTTAGTAAATGCCAAGGAGAATACGCTTACCTTTATGTTTTGTGCCTTGCATAGTTCAGTGGTGCAGGCTGAGATGGTTGCACCAGTAGTTATTACGTCGTCAACAATTAGCACGTGCTTGTTGTCAATGAGCGATGGGTGGTCGAGGCGAAAAACGTCTTTGACGTTCTCCAATCGGTCGTTAAACGTTAGATGCGTTTGCGTTTCGGTGAAGATTTTACGAGTTATTGCCTTGGAAATAATGGGAAGTCCTGTTACTTCACTTATTCCCTTAGCTATCTCAAGGCTTTGGTTGTAACCACGATTGCGTTGTCTTTTGCGCGCCAAAGGCACAGGTATGATGCAGTCTATGCCATCAAAGAACCCACTTGGCATAAGTCTTTCAGCAGCGTAAGCACCCAAGTCAAAGCCTATTTCTGGTCGGCTGTGGTATTTCAGGTCGATAATAATGCTGGTGTATTCGGCATGTGGGTAGTAGAAAAAGAGCGATGATGCCTTTTCTATAGGAAACTGTTTCCAAAACAAACGTGCAAGATAGTTGTCGTAAGGCGACTTGTAGAAGTCGGTGTATGGCAACTGCTGAAGGCAATCGCGACAAACACTTGCCTCGTCGGGCATCAGGCGATTGCCACATACGGCACATGTTCGCGGTGCAATAATGTCAATCAGACGAGAAAAGAAGAATGACACAATATGGCGAATATGGTAAGAAGGAATGCAGCGGGTATTGCCCAAGGGTTGCGATTGCGATAGGTTTCGGGCTTGCCTCCCACCTTATTATATATATAATAGACAAGCAGTGCAAAACAAATGCCAAGGATTGCACCTACGAGGATGTCGGTAGGGTAGTGTACTCCAAGGTACATTCGCGAATAACATGAACCTATAGCCCATAGGAATGCGGCAATGCTTACGATGCGATTGCGAAAGAGAAGCGTAAGGAACATGGCTACACCAAAACCGTTGCAGGCATGATTGGATGGAAATCCAAAGCGTCCCCCCGTATATCCATTCACAAATGAGAGTTGGTCCATTATGTCTGGATTATGTGACGGTCGAAATCTTGCCACAAGTGGTTTGATTACTGACGAAGGGATTTGGTCGCAAAGAGTAAACATAACGGCAAAGGCAAGTACGGTAAGAAGGAGTTGCTTGCGGTCGGTACGGTTGTACCAGACGATGTAGAATACTGCTACTGCGGCAAGCAATGCCCATGTAAGTCCGTTGGTATAAGTCCACCAAAAGGCATCATAACCATTACTGCCATCGAAATTGATGGCAGTAATAAGTTGGTTATCGAGTTGTTGAATCTCGTTCATGTGTGTTTGAATTTAGGCCTTCGAGAACTCGAGATTTCGATAATTCGGGATTTCGCTGTTTTCGAGAACTCGAAAGATCGGGATTTGACCTTACTTAACTTCCCAGATATCGTTAGTTTCGAGCAACTCGGCGAAATTGTGGTAAGGCTTCTTTGCCTTGACCTCTTCAATCTGAGCATCGACAGCATCGTTGTAAGTTGGGGCCTCAACGTCGCGGATGACACCGAGAGCAATAGGGAATCCATCGCCATCGCCCATGAGAGCAAGCTTCAACTGCAGGGTATTGTCAATGCAATGAGCATCGTGAACGAGTACTGCTGGGTCGTCGGCTGCAACAATTCTGAGCCCGAAGCCCTCTTGTGCAAGTCCGAATTCGTTGTTCTCGCCGAATATCATCTTTTCGCCATGCTTCAGGTAGATGGCGTTCTTTGCGCGTCCTTCCTTAGTATATACGCTGTCATGAGTGCCATTATTGAAGATAACGCAGTTCTGAAGAATCTCGCAAACCGATGCACCCTTGTGGTTGTAGGCAGCCTTCAAGACTTCGATAGTTGCAGGAGCGTCAGTCGCAACGGCGCGTGCAAAGAAGTGTCCGCGTGCACCGAAGCAGAGCTCTGCAGGGCGGAATGGGTCTTCAACCGTTCCATAAGGAGAAGATTTGCTTACGAAACCGCGTGGAGAAGTCGGTGAATACTGTCCCTTTGTCAAGCCATAGATGCGGTTGTTAAGGAGTATCATGTTCAGGTCGATGTTCCTACGGTTGGCGTGAATAAAGTGATTACCACCAATTGCAAGACCGTCACCGTCGCCACTAACCTGCCATACCGTAAGCTTAGGGTTGGCAACCTTTGCACCTGTAGCAATGGCAGCGGCACGACCATGAATTGTATTCATACCGTAGGTAGCCATATAGTGAGGCAGACGCGATGAGCATCCTATACCACTGATAACTGCTATGTCCTCTGGGGCAACGCCTATTTCAGCCATTGCCTTGTGAAGGGATGCGAGGAAGAAATGGTCGCCGCAACCTGGACACCAACGTGGTTTGCCTTTTGAATAATCTTTAGCTGTATATTCCATAATGACTTATTTTTCAATTATTGTTTTGAAATTGTCAACAAGTTCCGCAACTACGAACGGCTGACCCTTTACTTCGTTGAACTGATAAGGAACAAATCCATCAACTTTCATGCGCAGATATGCTGTAAGTTGGCCCATGTTCTGTTCAGCAACAACAACCTTCTTATATTTCTTCATCACCTCAGCCGTGTTTTTTGGCAGTGGACAGATGTATTTGAAATGAGCGAGAGCAACCTTCTTGCCTTGTGCACGGAGTTCGTCCATTGCAGCATGCAAGTGACCGAATGTGCCACCGAAGCCAACTATCAAGAGTTCTGCATCGTCCTTGTCGCCGAGAACTTCGAGGTCAGGAACGACGATGTTGTCAATCTTCTGCTGACGTTTACGTGTCATCAAGTCGTGGTTTTCAGGGTTTGTAGAGATTGCACCAGTCTTGTCGTCCTTTTCAAGACCACCGAGGATGTGGGCAAATCCCTCACGTCCAGGCACTGCCCAATAGCGAGTGCCATTCTCATTACGCATATATGGAGCCCATGCGCCCTTCATTTCTTCAGGAACGTATGGAGGATTGATTGCTGGATATTCTGCAAGGTTAGGCAACTTGAATGCGCCAGAACCATTTGCTACATAACCATCGGTAAGAAGAACCACTGGAGTCATGTGCTCAAGTGCTATCTTACATGCGTTATAAGCTGCGTCGAAGCAGTCTGTTGGGCTTGTTGCAGCTACAACTGGCATAGGGCTTTCACCGTTTCTGCCAAAGAGAACCTGCAGTAAGTCGGTCTGCTCTGACTTTGTAGGAAGACCTGTTGCAGGGCCTCCACGCTGAACATCGACTACTACGAGCGGCAATTCCATGATAACTGCGAGGTTCATTGCTTCGCTCTTGAGGCAGATACCAGGGCCAGAAGTTGACGTTGCAGCCAATGCTCCGGCAAACGATGCACCTACTGCTGATGCGCAACCAGCGATTTCATCTTCGCACTGAACGGTTGTAACGCCAAGACTCTTGTGCTTTGACAACTCGTGAAGAATGTCTGTCGCAGGAGTGATAGGGTAAGAACCGAGGTAAAGTTTCAGTCCAGCCTTCTCTGCAGCAGCGATAAGACCGTATGCAGTGGCCTTATTACCCGTGATGTCCATATAGCGGCCCTTCACCTTATTCTTCGATTCGATACGGTAAGTGTTGGCTACGCTACTGTGAGTATTGTGTCCGTAGTCGTAACCAGCATGTATTACCTTTATGTTATTCTCGGCAACACCTGCCTTCTTTGCAAACTTCTCCTTCAAGAAATTCTCTGCTACGCTGAGGTCGCGATTAAACAACCAGCAAACCAATCCGAGCGCAAACATATTGCGGCTCTTCAGCATTGCCTTGTTGTCCATACCGCTGTCAGCGAGGCAATCCTTCACCATCTGAGTGATAGGAGCGGCAATGACGCGGTCTGGGTCGATGCCCATTTCGCCAAGATAATCAGGAGTGGCAAACTCAGCTTTCTCCAAATCCTTTGGTCCGAAACTGTCTGTGTCGATAATAATGCAGGCACCTGGCTTTGCGTAGCGATACTGAGTCTTCAATGCTGCTGCGTTCATAGCGACGAGAACATCGCATTTGTCACCAGGTGTATAAACCTTACCTTCGCCGATATGAACCTGAAAACCGCTGACGCCTGTCAAAGAACCTTGCGGGGCGCGGATGTCTGCAGGATAATCAGGGAAAGTAGAAATGTCGTTACCGACGGTTGCCGATACTGTAGAGAAAATGTTTCCTGCCAGCTGCATTCCGTCGCCAGAGTCACCGGAGAAGCGGACAACGACTTGATCCAACTCCTTAACTTCCAATTTTTCTGCCATTACAAATTTTGTTTATTTAATAATAAATTAAAATACTTTCCAATTTTAAGACCACAAAGTTACACCAACTAAATGGAATAACAAAATAATAAGTCATTTATTTCACTATTTGTTTTACTTTTATGCTATTTTACCCCAAATCGTTCATTTTTATTAAATGGGGCAAATGCTTCGGTCGAGTTTTCCCTGTCAAGTGCTTTATTTGCGCCACTCGTGCGATGGGCAATCAAGGGACGATGCTTATACTCGTTTGCACATTCTTAGAATGTTCACGTGAACATTCTAAGAATGTTAAGCCGAACATTCTAAGAATGTGCAAAACGCATAAAGGCACGACTTGAGAAAGCATCAACGCAGGGCGGTCAAATCATTGGGCACGTCCCGACGTTTCTGATTAGTATTCTATCGTGCGTTTTCCGTCGGCTTGTTGGGTAATCTTAACCTTTATCGCCTCGGTCGGTAATACGTCTTCGATTAGTTCGGGCCATTCTATGAAGCAAAGGTTGCCGCTGTAGAAATAGTCCTCGAAGCCCATGTCATAGACTTCCTCAAGTTTCTTGATGCGGTAGAAATCGAAATGGTAGATGCAGCCTTGGCTTTCCGACTCGTACTCGTTGATGATGGCAAACGTCGGCGATGTCACCGTGTCGCTTACTCCAAGTTCCTCACATACGGCCTTGATGAACGTCGTCTTGCCGGCACCCATGTTTCCATAGAACGCAAAGATGCGGTTGTCGCCCATGTCGGCAATGAACGCCTTGGCAACTTCGTTGATTTCTTCAATATTATTTAATGTAAGTTTCATCGTTATCTCCTTTTTAGTGTTATCAACGGTATGAGCATTTCTTCCATCGACACACCTCCGTGCTGGAATGTGTCCTTGAAATAGGATACGTAGTAATTATAGTTGTTAGGGTAGGCAAAGAACTTGTCGCCCGTGGCAAAGACGTATGCCGTACTGAGATTTAACTGCGGCAACTGCGCACGCTTAGGGTCTTTTATCTCATACACTTCCTTTGCATTGTAGCTGAGGTTCTTGCCAACCTTGTAGCGAAGGTTTGTGTTCGTGTTCTTGTCGCCTACAATCTTTATTGGATTTGTTGAGCGAATACATCCGTGGTCAGTGGTGATTATGATGTGGTAATCGCTTTCAGCAAGGCGTTTCATCATCTCGGAAAGGAACGAATGACGGTACCAACTCTGCGTTATGCTGCGATAAGCCGACTCGCTGTTAGCAAGTTCGCGCACCATCTTAGCCTCAGTCCTGGCATGGCTAAGCATATCAATGAAGTTGATTACGACAACATTCAGGTCGTTCTTTGCGAGGTTGCTGTATTGGCTGAGGAAGCGTTCTGCGCCATTCAAGTCGTTAATCTTGTTGTAAGAAAACGTGTTCTTGCGACGATAACGCTCAAATTGCGTCTGAATCAACGGCGACTCATTGAGGTTCTTACCCTCTTCCTCGTCTTCGTCGACCCATAGGTCAGGGAACATTTCTGAGATCTTGTTAGGCATCAAACCGCTGAATATGGCATTGCGCGAGTATTGTGTTGCGGTAGGCAGAATGCTGTAATAGATGTCTTCTTCGATGTCGAACATGTCGCCAATCTCTGCTGCAAGCACTCTCCATTGGTCGAAACGGAAATTGTCGATTACTATAAGGAACACCTTTTTGCCTTCGTTAAGTATCGGGAACACGTCGGTCTTGAACAAGTCAGGACTCATCAGCGGCCTGTTGACAGTACTCATCTTCTCAGGATCAACCCAGTCGAGGTAGTTCTTTTTGATGAACTTGGCGAAAGCATTGTTTGCCTCCTCCTTTTGCATCTTGAGCATCTCGGTCATGCTGCTGTCAGCACTCGACAATTCCAACTCCCAATACACGAGCCGCTTGTAGAGGTCAATCCAATCCTGATAGCTCGAACAATCAGCAATCTGCATAGAAATATCCTGGAAGTTCTGCTGATAAATGTTTTGTGTAACCTCTGCCACGATCTCCTGACGATGAATATATTTCTTCAACGTCAAAAGAATCTGGTTCGGGTTCACAGGCTTTATCAGGTAGTCGGCTATTTTGCTGCCAATAGCCTGGTCCATAATATTCTCCTCTTCGCTCTTTGTACACATTACCACAGGCGTTGCAGGAGTTATTTCCTTTATCTTCTGCAAGGTTTCAAGCCCGCTGAGTCCAGGCATCATCTCGTCAAGCATTATGAGGTCGAACGTCTTTTGCTGGCATTCTTCTATAGCGTCAGTGCCGTTTGTCACTGTCACCACCTCGTAACCTTTTTTCTCAAGGAACAGGATGTGAGCCTTCAGCAACTCCATCTCATCATCCACCCAAAGTATCAATCCGTTGCGCATCTATACTCTTAATTGTTTAATTTTTCAACTGCAAACTTACATAAAATAATTAAGAAATAAGAATTTTCGTGAAATTATTTGGCAGTTTGAAGAAAAAGTTGTACCTTTGCACTCGCAAAATCGCGGAGTGGAGCAGTTGGTAGCTCGCCAGGCTCATAACCTGGAGGTCGCATGTTCGAGTCCTGCCTCCGCAACAATAGTCCGAAAACCCCTCTTCAAGAGGGGCTTAGTTTTATAGAAACATAAAATTCGGACAGTAAACGGACATATTAACGTTGCATTTCCACACCAAGAAATGTAAAAAAAATGTTGTCTTCAGACCTAAAAAAATTCACGAATAAAGAGGTTATCAACTTTATTCCACCAAAATTTCACAACAGTAAAACCGAACCGTACGTCTCTTTTTATGCTCGCGACCCCCTTTCTGGCAAGCTCAAACGTAAGAAATATATGGTCGGTCGTTTCCGTAAAGGCAAAGAGCGCAACTTCATGGTTGCCCAGATTATTGCTAATATATATAATAAGGTGTCGAACGGCTGGAACCCTTGGGTTAAGTCAAACAAAACTCGGGGATATACTCCGATAGGCGAAGTCCTCTCACTATACTCTGTCCACCTTGAAAAGAGTTATCGCAAAAAATTGCTAAAACATAAGACATATATAGACTATTCGAGCAGGCTGAAAAGAGTAAGAGAATACATTGAAAATAGAGTTCTTACTATTGTATATGCACAGGATATCGACGTTTTTTGGTGCAATGAGTTTCTGGACTATATTCTATACGACAGAGATGACAGCGCCAGAACCAGGAACAACTACAGGACATGGCTATCTACTTTCTGTGCATGGATGGTCAAAAAAGCCTATATTGACATCAACCCTGTTGAGCAAGTATCAACGATAAAGGAATCTGAAAAAGAGAGGCAGCCTCTTTCTCCAGATGACATGAACAAACTAGCTCGCTATCTTCGCCGCGAAAACGAGTTCTTTTATCTTGCTTGTTTGATGGAATATTACACATTCATCCGACCAGTAGAACTCGTACAACTTAGATTGCGAGATATTAGCATCAAGGAACAGAAAATTTTTGTAAGTGCTGATGTTTCCAAAAATAAAAAAGACGCGAACGTAGCGTTGAACGACAAGATATTGAAGCTAATGATTAGGCTCAATATCTTTAGATATCCTGGCAACTGTTATATATTTGGCAAAGATTTCCGGCCATCTGACGAAAGAGCAGATAGCCGTATCTTCAGGGATGAGTTTGCTAAAGTAAGGACAGCACTTAACTTTCCAGATCATTACAAGTTCTATAGTTTGAAAGACTCCGGCATCCGCGACTTGATGAATGACGAGAAGTCAGGAGTAATCATAGCACGAGACCAGGCAAGGCATTCAAGTGTGGCGGTTACAAATTTGTACGCGCAAGGCAAGAACACACCTGTCCATGATGAAGCCAAACACTTCAAGGGAAAACTATAGAAGCTCGTAGAAATACCCCTTTGCAATAGGTTGCAATCCATTTTTATCTATAGTATATTCGAACTTCTCGCAGACAAACTTACGGTTCTTGATGATAAAGATTTGGTTCACATCAAGAATCTTGTTTGTCTTGCAGTCAACAGTATATTGAGCCTTGTTGTTAATTGAAAATCCGTTAATGTGCAAATTGCCTATTCCTACAGCAGTTGCCCTGCTTCTGAGCGACAGCGACCAGTCTGCATGAGCCGTGAGTACAGTAGTATTCAGGTTTTTATCAGTCCAACCACCCATATAATACGAATCATGTCCAGTATCTTCACCTTCACGGTTAAGAACATGCCATAATAGAGGTCGATCTTCATCCATGAAGAACACCTCAATTCTATCTTCCTTGTCTATAACTTCATTCTCCTCACCGTTTATTGCCTCCCACACCGATACAGTAGATGTCTCGGCAATCGGCACCTTAGGTTTATTAACAGAAGGCATGCATATATTAGAATAATATTGTGCTTGCTCGCCTTGTTGCCCCATACCAGATAGAGCATGGATAGTAGTGGCCACAGGACAAATCTTAAGTGATATTGTATCGTCTGTATCTGTATTTCTATAAAGTCTGCCAAACTGATTGATGTTAAGAATTCTATCATTCTCATCATCATATATCCATTGGTTGTTATCATGGCAGAAGATTATCTTCTTCTTTTCGTTAACTTCCATACTTGCCATAGCTGATAGAAGTGCGTCGTAAGAACTATACGACCTTTTCTCGAAAATATCCTCTATATCAGATGCCATGCAATCAATGTAATGTTCATCGGAAGAAGACATGTCATATTCCAGGTTACTCGACGCCAATGTCTTGATGTCGCTTTCCTCATCCTCTTCTGTAACATCGACGGAGAATTCATCAATTGCTTCAAGTTCGCATATGCTATTAACAAAATACTCAGCATTCTTAATAGCTGAAGCCTTTTTCTCGACAGAATCAAAAACGATTGTTACATTAAAAAAGTTCTGGATTTGTTCCAGGAATTCCTTCACTGTCCAATGCGGTAGCAACTTGTTGATAATTCTACAGCCAAGATTCCGTCCTTCACGCGGTTCGTCTCCTATAACAAGCTGCGCTTTATTGACTACCGTATTTGCAATATATATACGGTTAAAAGGCTTTTCATTTAATTCGTTTAGCTGTAAAGTATATCCAAACTTCTCGATTATCAAACGAAGAATATACAAAAGATTCATTTGTGGAACTTCGCAAGCAATAACATTAGTTATGTTCCCAGATAACCAACTGGTAACAAAATTTCCTGAATTAACAATAAAGTCATTTTCTTCATCATATACAGGAACATAAATAAATTGCGAGCGAATTCCAACGTATGGTGCAGTATCATTTGTAACGATAGCATCATAAAGTGAGAAACCGGATTTTCTCCCTTTATCCCATACGCCATCTGATGCTGGAGGAACTGGGACGATTCCGAGGTCCATTTCGTCGATATATTTGTCGCCATTATTACTAAGAAAGGCAACTTCGCTGTTACCTCCGAGAAGTTGTATCTTAACCTGGTTATCAGTGACGCCCACTATATGAGCAGTTCCCATCATTAGTGTAACGTTCTCTGCAATCAGCATAGCATCGTAGCTTTCAGAGTTCTTAGATTTATCGAATCTCTGCAAGTTATCGAAGAACTTACGATTCTGTAGAACAGCCATCGGTAGGATTATCTCCAACGTATATGAATCGCTCTGCGTGAAATACGGATTTTCCTTCGTAAGTTTGATATTGTTGGCAAAATCAGGAAACACTTCCTGGAAAGTAGCATCCTTCTTTAGAAATAGCTGTATCATTTGTTCTTCAATAAATTGTTATATCTTTTCAGTTGCTTAGCGATGCCTCTTTCCCCGTCGATAGCAGCAATAGCTGTTATACCTTCTTCTAGTTGTGATTGAAGATTGTCGATAACCATTGACAAGCGGTCGATAGTTTCTGTCACTTGCGCGTTATCGCTAACTTGAACAATATTCATCGGTCCTGGAGTACCGACAGAACGACTGACATCTTCTGCTGTCAGAGAACCGACAGTATTATTCTTCTGAGCCTTGTCTATAAGGTTAAGCACCGGCAAAATATTTGAATTGCCAACTGCTTTATGATTGGCGACGAACTCTCCTTCGTGAACGACACCAGCTTCACGCCTGTACTTATTGCCACCTGTAAAGCCACCTTCATAGTATCCTGCTTCTTCTGCTTGATGTTGCTTCTTGATTGTAGCGATCTGAAGCATACCAGCTGCAGTAGCCATTGCTGCAGCGATTGGACCGAGAACCCAACTTATCTTAGAAGCCGATGCATACGAGTTGATGGCGGCCATGGCAGTCGAAGCTATAGCTTGTGCAATCTCGATATTCATTGCTTTTTTGTTTGCTTTTTTCTTGGCAACAGCAATTTCTTTATCGCGTTTTTCTTCAAGTTTTTTCTTCTTTTTCGAGCCGTCTTTTGCCTTATCGATATCTGTTTGGTACTTCTTCTTTATCATTGCTTCCTCATGAGAGGAACATGCAGCAGCATAAGAAGCAGCAGCACTCATTATATTATTAATAGAATCGTAAGCGCCCTGTGTAGCACCGACGATACCTTCAAGCATCTGAGCATTGAGTTCTGCTTTCCCTTGCTGATAAGCAGCATAAGTGATTTTGTCGCTTTCATATATTTCCTTCAGCTTCGCTGTAGCTGCTTGCCACCTTGTGATGGTAGAGCCTATAGAGTCTTGATTGATATTACCGGATACAGCCTTATTACCTTCAGCATTAGCAATAGTGAGAGCATTATCCAAGTTCTTCCTATCTCCAGTATGCTGCACACTCCTCGACGCATATTCAGCCTTCAAAGCAAGTAGCATTTCCTGATATTCCTTTTCTGAAACAAGACCTTTAGAATGAAGCATTTTAAGACCATCCTCTGCTATCTTCTGCTGTATCTCATAATCAGCTTTGCCATATCGTTCAGTCATTTCCATTAAGAGATTGAAATATCTTTCCTTCTGCTCTAGGCTATGCTGGCTCTCCATATTTTTAATATCTTCTTCTAACAGCAACCACTCCTCAGAATTCTTTTTATATAGTCCTTGCCGTTTCGTCAAAGCTTCAAGGTCGTTTTGAAAGAGGGCCTCATTCAAAGCCACTTCATTCATATACATATCAGAACTAGTGTCGTAGAATGATCCCTTAAGTTTTATTTCCTTGGCTTTTCGCCCTTTCTCAATTGCTTTGGCATCGATCTTAATAAGTTTATCCACTTTATCTTTCTCAAGCCTTTCCAGGTCATCCTTTAGAGAATTAGCAGCATCAATATCACGAGTCATCAGGTAGTCAATTCTAGACTTCAATCCTTTTTCCTGAATCTCGTATAATTGTTTCTGGTAGTCACGAGCCAGTATCTCACCCTTGGCATACTTGTCCATGAGTAGAGCAATCTCCCTCTGTGTTTCAGCCTTCAGATGGTTATCATGTTCCTTTGTTTCTTTCCTAAAAGCAGCTTCACGTTTTGCTCTCTCTCTTTCTTCTTTTGCCTTTTCCTTGGCAACCTTTTTAGGATCCGCATACGAAGTCGATTTTATACTTTGATGTGGTTTCCCCAAGTTAAGGATTTCACTATTGACATCCTCTAATGATTCTTTAAGTTTTTCGTTGGCTTCAGTCAGCCCCTTTGTATCATCCAGATATCGACCATATTCAATTAGTTCGTGGCTCAAAGAATTTTGTTTGCCTGCTGCCCAGTGCCCCTTTGCCAAAAGAGTCTGTACACCTTCTTGGAAAGTTCTTATACTCTTAAATGCCTTATCTAATCCGACATTAATATCATCAAGGAACCATTGGAATGCGTTACCAGAATACTCGCCATTCTCTAACTTCTGCTTGGAATCAAGCAGTTTTTGTTCATTTGCCATGATCTGAGCCTGCAAAGCACGAGCTTTAGCATTAAGAATAATAGACTGTGTTGCTCTATCAATAGCCTCCTTTGCTTCTTCTGTATTAATCTTTTCAAGAGTCAAGTCACTCAAATAGTCAGAATATTGTTCTTTCAGTTTTTTCAGCGCAGTTTCCCTTGCCACAGTACTAGCATTGACATCAGTAACAACCTTGACGAGATTTTTGAAATTAAGCATTTCTGTCTCAATACTGCTTGTTGTCTCACGTTCTATGTTGTTAAGCTGCTTAGTTGCAGTAGAAAGTTCCTTCGTTTTCCTTGTCAAATCTGAAAAAACAGCAACGGTGGCAGTAGCGGCAGTAATAACAATACCTAATGGATTTGCTTTAATTGCAGTATTCAATAACAGGAATGCTTTTCTAAGGGCATCTATTGCTATTTTCAATTTCGAGACCACAAGAGATTCTATAAGTGCCGCGTTATACAATGCCAACGCAAGCGTTGTCACAACAATTGTGCTCCTGAATTTGAAAACGAATTCGATTAGTGTTGACAACGCGTTAACAATAAGAGACGTTGACGAAATTGTATATTTTGCTATCGGCAAAAGTTTCTCTCCAAGTTCTACTGATAAATCGTGAAATCTCTTTTTTGCCTTATCTACTTCCGCCTGAACAGTTGTGTTCATCCTGTCATATTCCTTTAGAACAGATGTCCCATCCTCGTATGAAGAATTTGCAAGGTCTTGCGCTGTCTTCACGTCTTGTAACTTATCTGCTAATACAGAGAGAATACCTGTAGCTCGCGATCCGTTTAGCCCCATTCCCTCAAACATCGGTGCTAAGTCCGAAAAACCTCCCTTCGCGTTCATTGCTTCGAGGAACTGTAATAAGGCTTTATTAGCATCTTCACGAAGTGTTTTTGCAAATTCCTTAACAGGCTGGCCAGCAAGAGCAGCAAACTTACTTGTATCTTGCATCATTTTTGTCAGAAGTTGTGAAAGAGCAGTAGCAGCTGTTTCCTGATTCTGCATATTCTGATCTAAAACAGAGCCATAGCCCATAATTTGTGCCTGTGTAAGCCCAGCTTGTTTACCAACACCAGACATTCTCGCCGTAAAGTCAACGATATAACCTGCAGCTGCTGAAGAGTTCTGAGCAAGTTCATTGACCGCAGAACCTGTGGCAAGCATCGCACCACGAAGACCTTTCGTTTTATCCTCGCCAAACATTTGAGCCAGTTTGCCAATATCTTTCACAGCGTTTTCGCCAAGGTCATCTCCAAGAGCCACCTGTATCTTGTCTGCGCCATCAACAAATTCTTTAATAGCCTCCTTAGATTGTATGCCCAATCGTCCGGCATCACCAGCCAACTTGTTCAACTGTTCTCTCGAAGTACGAGTGTCCATCTTCTTGAATTCTTCGTTCATTTCATGAACTGCCTCAGTAGAGAGACCCGTGTACTTCTCAACATTAGCCATTTGCTCTTCCATATCGCTATAGTTCTGCACTACAGATCTTATGGTAAGAGATAAGCCAGATACAGCTGCGCCCAATCCCCAAAGTGCAGCCTGAAACCTATTTGCGATTACGCCTATCTTTGAAATGATAGAAGTTGAAGCTTTGCTCTCAACCCCGACTTTAGCAATCTCAGTCTTAAGCTGCTTCATTTGATTTGTAAGTTCTCTATATCTCTCCGTATTTCGCGGAGTCTTTTCCATCTCCTTGCTTACAAGTTTTAGAGAATTTTTTAGGTCTTTTAGTGAAGCCCCCGAGAGGTCTGACAAGACTTTTTTTACTGATGTCAGATTTGTCTCTAACTTTTTCAATTCTCTATTGTTTGCATCAATCGCTTTGCCGTATGCCTTAGCACCTTCAATATCACCTGCATTTCTTGCTTCTAATTTCTTTTTGCGGAGCAATTCATTCGCCTTTAACAAGTCCTGCATTTCTTTTTTTACTTGCTCGGCATTGCAGTTGATGCTCATATTGTATTCACTATTTCTTGCTGCCATAAATATCAGATTTTAGAACAATTAATAACAAACCGCCAACTACTATTATAATAGCAATACATGTAAAAAGCAAATTCAGATTGCCAGGCTTCGCAACTGAAGTTGTATCATCTTTGCTCTTCTCTTTACCTTTATTTTTTTCCTTGCTGAAAACATTCTGTTTAACTTGAACGTTGGAAGAAGCAGTATCTATTTCGTGTACTATGCCTAACTTAGAAGCCTTTTTAGCTCTAAGCGTATATCGAGGTGCCACGAATGATGTACTGTCGTCTGCATATACAACTACCGGTTCTACCAGCAGTTCCATGGAGTCAAAGGAAACATTCGTCAATTTCCAAAAATTAGATGCGTAACTTGCAGAAGTGTCAGTATGCATCTCTACCTCTGTCTTAATTTCTTGCTGATATTCAGCTGTCAGTTCTTTCTTAGATCTGCAGCCACAAACAAACAGCAAGCAAATTATAAATGATATTGTCTTCATTAGATATAGCGTCTTACAATAATAGGTCCGTCGAAAGACCAACCTATTACATATTCAACATACAACAAATTCTTCATACAACCTCGAGTGTAATTTTTTCGCCTCTCTTTATTGCCGGCATAAAATGTTCATCCATGAACTTTTTGAACCAAGCCGTTGAATTAATGACTTTGCCTACCATTTTGTTTTCGCCCAACGCAATGCAGCCCAAACTCTCTTCTGCTGTGTTAAACGGATGGATTCTTACGCCAGAATATCCGTAATCCTCTTTGCCTGTACTTGCCCTTACCAACAATGGAACTTTACCTCCGTATGGCTTCGCCCACGCACGATTCTTGAACTTGTCTGATATGGTTAAGACCACAACATACTTGCCTATAGGAATTGCTGTTTTACCATATACTTTCTTTGTCTGGATCTCTTTCAATGGCATATCAAGGGTCAGACCCCTATCTTTGTCTTCCAACGTATCACAGAATAGTTTGTCATTAATATAGCAATGTCCTATTGTATAAGAAGCTTTCTTTGCAAATCTAACAAGTATTACTTTCATGTCTTAGTATTTTATTGTTCACATTTATTCTCTTATTCTTCTTTCGTTACGCTCAAAGTCACATCACCCTTACTCAGTGTTATGTTATAGTGTTCACGTATTAGCTGAGTAGCTCGGTTTAATGTTGCGTATCCAAAAAACAAAGCTCCTGCTTCAAGGACAGAACCATCAATAACTCCTTGTGGAGGTAAAAGAAAACCGACGACACAAAGAATTGCCGTCAGACTTAGGCAAATCCAGAACACAAGTCCAGAAAAAAACTTACTTTTAGAAAGTTTGTGTTTCATATTTTTTAATTTACACACAAAAATATGAAACAAAACATTGATATAAAAATACAATAGAACAAAACTTGAAGGTTAAAATAGGTTAAACATAACCATTTTGTTATATAACTATTTTGTTATATAAAATAAAATCCGTATCTTTGCACCATAAAAAAGTAATTATTATAAAATATGAAAAAAAGCGAACTAATCAAGTTGCTCAAAGATGCAGGATGTCTTTTAGAGCGAAATGGTAAAAAACATGATATTTGGAAGAATCCCAGGACAGGTAAGATTACTTCTGTTCCTCGTCATGCCAAAGAAATTCCAACAGGAACAGCAAATTCAATTCTCAAGAGTCTGGCTGGTTAAATTAGACCAGACTCTCCCCCCCAAAAAAACAATAACAAAAATCTACAAAAATTAATTTATGAAGAAAAAATGTCAAATTATAGTCGAGAGGGCCAATGATGGTAGTTATTGGTGCAGGACTATGAATGAAATTAACGGGAACACAATGCTTACAGCATGTGGACAAAGCGTAAAAGAAGCAAAAGAAGATTTACTCTGCAGTTTAGAAGAAGTTAAGGCATACGCCGAAGAACATGGTCAACCACTTCAAGAATTAGATTTAGAGTATAAATATGACTTGCAGTCATTCTTCAGTTATTTCAGTTACTTGAATATTACAGAAATTGCCAAACGTGCAGAAATAAATCCTTCTTTATTGCGACAATATGCAAGAGGATTAAGCCGCGCAGGAGAGAAGACATACGAACGTCTCTCACAAGCGATGACGGCAATTGTCAACGATTTGCAATGCGCAAGATTCTGACAAGAGAAAACAAAAAAACAAGAGGGTATTAAAGATATACCCTCTTGTTTTTTATTCTATCCATTGCTTTGCTGTTTCAACACATTGTACTGCATAAGCATTGTACTCATTCCATTCCTCTGTGTACTCGTCAGCCTTCGGTATTGTCGGATCTGCGAGCAGCAACATGTGATGACGATGAATAGCATTCTCATTAGACTCCGTATAACGGATCCTTATCAATGCGTTGGCAACCTCTCCTACATCCGTAGTATCAATTGCTTTAACAACAGTACCTCCATCTCGTTCTGTACCTGTGTATTCATAGAGAGATTGCGTTTCGTCCTCTGGATCCTGGACAACTCTCTCATTAGCGTACACAATAATGTTCTCACTGTCATACTTCATGTATGTACGACGTTCGCGATAAGTCGCAGAAAATAATTCTTTCATATCATTCAAATTTATAAAACTTCTTACCATGTTTCTCTTGTTCCTGAATGACTGTTGGACATGGCAGGTCTTCAATTGTGAAGTCTTGCTCCGCCTGGTCGATGAGTACTTTCGAGCCTGTGAAAGAATAGAACTCTTTCTTTTTTCTCATGAATAGTTTTAGCCCTATATCCTCCAGACTCCCACGTTTCAGAAGCATATTCCTCCATTAGAACCTCAAGATTATCATCAAGGTCCTTCATGAATTTTTGAATTCTCTTTCGATTCTGTTTGCCCTTAGAGAACTGTCCGAAAGCTGTCCGAAAATTCGCAATATTGGCGACATCCCCGTTCTTGTCTTTTAACCGTCGCATAACACAATTTAATTGTGAATACTAGGGTACATGGAGATATGCAGAAATTTTCTGCAATATCGTCCGACAAGAACGGTGTTCGGTTAGCAAACGCTAACGTACCAACCAGGTTGCCATCTATCTATATTTTCCGCCAAGGGGCGAGGTTCATCCTTTTATAAAATTATTGCGTAGCGAGGAGCCGTAGTTCGCATTGGAGTTCGAGACCGCATTGTTCGCATTGAGGTACGAAAGACCACATTGACCACCATTGTCAGCATTGCCACCGAGCAGAGCCAAACGAAGACCCGACTTCTAAGGAATCCACCTATCTGATAATTAGACGATGCAAAGATAATACTTTTTTGTCATTCAAGAAGTCAAAGAACGAAATATTTTAATTTTTTTTTGCTCGCGACCCCACATTTTCTTAAAAATGTGGGGTAGTGTGCTTTGTTTTCTTTACTTTTTCTACCTTCTTAGACTGCCAAGAAAGGTGCAGTGTTCCAGTCTTCAGCTGCTTCGCAGAGCGAGGAGCCGCAGTGCGCAGAGGAGACCGAGACCGCATTGCTCGCATTGATGAACGAAAGACCACAGCGACCACCATAGTCAGCAACGCCACCGAGCAGAGCCAAACGAAGACCCGACGTTTGGGTATCTTTATAGAAGCCATCGCAGAAATATGTACTTTCAGTTCCTCCTATTTCAGTTGCCACCCCGAGAAGATAGTCCATGTTTATTTTTTTGCTATATTCCCAATCACCACCACAAGCAGGAGATGAACATACTTTTGTCTTGCCATCCTTTGTTGTGTTGTTGAATGCAACTGTATTAAGAACAGTAGTTGCATAGAAATCCATTGTATTGTTAGCCTTACCTTCACCGACGAAAGACGGACACATATTAGACAAGTAGTGATACCAGTTCTTCAGACCAAAAAAACAACTCAACGTCTTACTTTCGCTCCCTAATTCTCCCGTAATTGTATGCGCAATTGTCCCAACAGCGTCACCAACTTCAGCACCTGCAGACATCTGAAGGAAGGGGTAATATCCCCAAGTTGTATCCCAGTTCGTAGGACTTGATACTCCGGTACCAAGTCCCCCTTGATGCAGTCCATTGCTATCAAGTGCAGCAACGACAGAGGCCTGTACGTTCCTCGTACCCATAATGATCCTGACAAGTGCTCCAGTAATGTATTCCATACCATGAAATGTTGCACACCAGCGGTCACCATTCAATCTTGCTGCGGTCTCGAAAGCATTTGCTGTCATTTTCGAAGCCGGAACGCCAAGTTGTGTGTTGAATGCAGAATCCTTACTAGAGTCATTGTTTCCACCTCGATATTGTGCGGAAGTATTACAATATGAGACAAGATTTCCGTTAACTCTATCTATAGTTGCGAAACCACTTGCAGAACGAGAAGCAACAGGTATTCTATAATTATACCTTCCTTTAATAGGAACCAGGTCAATTGCTTCATATAGATACCCTCCTTCTACCCAGAAGGCATAGTAAAATGGCGTTCCCCATCCCCACTGGTAGTGTCCCATTGTTCCATCAAGAGCTGCAGTACCACCACCAAGGAACTGGTAGTGATTATTAGGAGACAATTTCCGACGACTGTGGTTATTCTGAACAAGATATCCGCCAAGACCTAACAAGTCCGGAAGTTCCGCCAGCTTGTTGATATTTCCGACTGCTTGACCTGTCGGCGAGCTTGCATCCAAAGCCCAACGTCGCCCGCACCATCCGGTACCACTGATATTACCTACTATAGTCCATCCAACCTTATCGCCAGAAACATTGTGGACAAGGACTTTGTCATTTGCCGATACACTGGCAATCTGTTCCAGTGCTGATAATTCTACTAAATCCATATTACTGT
The DNA here is from genome assembly GCA_024398515.1 of Bacteroidaceae bacterium. Taxonomy (GTDB): domain Bacteria; phylum Bacteroidota; class Bacteroidia; order Bacteroidales; family Bacteroidaceae; genus Prevotella. The sequence goes on from JAKSIZ010000006.1 coordinate 18,925, forward strand.
AAATTATTATGTTGTGTTATACTATCAGATCCCTGCAAAACCATCCAATAAGAATCATCGTTTGGCATTTTTATTGCCTTCAAACGAATCACATCTGGTGGCATCATAAATTTATAATAATTTTCCCAACCGGAATTTGTTTTTATAAGGAAGCCCTGCTGATTATACACTTCATTCTCGGAAAATCCTAATCTAGTAAGAACAAGTTTGGAAAGATACACTTCCAAGCCTAAATGATTAGCTGGGTTCTCCAAGGTTAATCTACCACTGTATTCATTATTAATACTAATGAAAGAACCGGTAAAGTTTTGTGGAAAAGTCTTGGGTATATTTCCAGAAAGCGTATCTACATCTTGATAAAATAACTTTGACTTAAGGTTACCTTTTGTCGTCAAATTTCCAAACGAATCCCATAAGAGATTACCGTTAGCCAAAACGGCAGCACCGTTAGAATTGAAATGCGTTGAGCCAGCACCGAACCAAGCCTTTCCAGTCATGAAGTCAATACAAACATTTGGAAGGAAAGAGTTAGATGCGCTATATGGATCCTCATCTTCATCTCTGAAATTCGTGTAAGACTGTGAAGGAGTGCGGTCATCCCCAGAGATACCATGTTGAGAAATCATGTAGTCCCCTGAGAAAACAGCTGACGCTATCTTGCCGAAGGCAGCCATGAGACATTCTGTGATAACCATCTGAAAATTGTCAGCATGAATCCATTTACCATTCGGCAGTGCTGCTTCATACGCTGGATTATTTCCACCTGTTACCGTTCCGATTTTCCTAAGGAAGTAGTATTGATTACTGTAAACCAGAATAGGGCATTTAGTTTCTGTCCTGGTATATGATGTGGCGACGTTCCATTCTCCTGCAAGGTATGGCAATGGACCAGCACTACCATTATTCCCAGCAAAGTTCGGAAATATAACCTCCTGCTGTAAGATAGTATCACCTGCCCTATTAGTAGCACGGATCTGTACCGTCTTACCTCCATTATAACTTCCTGACAAGAATGCAGTATCAAGGAACACGCCTGACATATAATCTGCCTCGAGCCAGCTGCTACTATTATCCCATTTGAACTGAGCTCTGCATTCTGTCCCACAAACAAGCTGCTGCTCCTGACTGCCGACTTTCTTAAATACATTTCCAGTGATACTACCTGTACATACGTTATTCTGTATGAACAGTGTATTCGACAAGAGCCTGATAGCATAGCCAGTAACACTCTCAGCGGTAGGAACCAGTGTTGTTACAGCAGTTATTCTCATGATTCATCTCGTATTGCTTCAATGACTACTGTCACGCCATTATTATCGGCAACCGTCGCACCTGTAACCGAGAATACTGACACATCATCACCATGCTGGATAGGTGTTTCTCTTTCTGTATCATTCTTTGCATATACAGCATAGTTAAAAGTCCACCACTCTGAGACAGTTACGTCAACCCCATTTTCTCGTCGTATAACTTTAGGCTCAAATCTTGCTGTTTCACTCCTTCTAACATTGTCACCTCCGAGTGAGCATCCGTCATATATATAATATGGGTCATGAATATCTGTAATCTCGAATTCCTGATAATAAGTTGAGCCATTATATGTAGCAACAACTCTGAAAGGTACAACCCCATCGACAGCTGCTTCGTATATCTTTATCCAGCTGGAAGTAACTTCTATTACGTCACTTTCCGAAGTGATATTCTGCCAAACCCAATTATTGTTCTGCTTAACTAATTTCTGGAACTGATAAGTAACAGTTCCGCTTACACTGACTCCTGCTTCTTGCAAAGATGGAGTAACCTGGCAGTAGTCATTTCCATTAGACAGGACATTGTCCCCTTGAATTCCATCTGCGCCAACCATATTCAACAGTACATAGTACGTTGAGCCTGCAGTAGATTGCATAGGGAAGAGCTGGCTGCTCGTGAATGCTTTGTTTCCGTCGGCATAGCCTATGAAATATATATTTTTGTCAGTATAATCCGTGTCTGAGATTAAGTTCTTCAGTATCTGAAGAGCTGGATAAGTCTTGCCATTAACCTGGATAGTTACAGATTTGAATGTGCCGGCATGAGTTCCTGTAGATATACCATCGCTACCAAATGTAATAACATTGGTTGGAACGTTGTATGCCCATGAGAACTCCCCAGAACCTCTTTTGATGTCAACGTAATCACCTCGCTTGCTACTATAAGCCAATGGATAAATCGTTGGATGATGTGTTTCAAAATCTGGGTTTATATTACCTGTATCAAGGTTTATGTATTGTGCTATTCCATAGCCTGATGCCATAGAAACACCCATTTGTGGGATGATAACATCTCCGTCATCGTATGCATAGAGATGTCTGACTGCAGAAAGTGTATTCATACTTGTATTACCTTAATTTATGTTCCTTAATATATTGTTTTGCTTCGTCAGGCGTAAGAACTGTTAGGTTTCCAGCTGATGTCTCTGCCTCGATGTCAACGCCAACCAGGTCACCAGTGTAACCTATGTATCCATCCCCGTTGCCAGATCTGAACGTCTCAATGCCGATACGTACAGCCAACTCATAACTTATCCAATAGTATTTCATTCTATATCCCTTTCAACTTTAGGTACTGATACATATATAGGTTTGCCTCCAACGGAAAGAATCCGATTTCCTTTTACCAAAGGAAGTAAGGCAGTCTTCTCCCTCACCAGACAACCGAAGGTTGGCTTCGAGCTGTAGTCTGTTCCGAGGGATTCCTTATACACAATTCCCTCTGTTCCGTAAGCAACATTCTGCCAGTTCTGTCTGAAAGATGATTTGAACAATATTTCAATATCGAAGAATTTCTCCGGATTTGCGATGTCACCTTGTTTGTTGGTTACAGTCACAATAGCTTTACTGAGTGGTGTTTCAGGAGAGATATACTTACCTACGGCGATATCTATTCTCTCGTCATACTGACCATAGTATCTTTTCATTCTGAAGGTTTTTGTTTCCTCCCAATCCATAAATACACCAAAGCAACGAATCAAGACATCCTCGATGCAATCCTGTCTAACTACAAGATTTGCCGTTTCCTGACCACTGACATAAAAACCATCTTCAGGAATCTGATCACTGCCACCTTCAAGTCCTAAGTCACGCCAACCGTTTACTCTATCGTCGTATATCTGCCATAAGAACTGGCATCTATTCGCAGAGATAGCTTCATGTCCGTTATAGAAGCAAGCAGATACGACAATATTACCTCTATCCTTGAATGGAGACAGCAACGTTTTAGATGGTACATTGAGTTCAAAGGTAATGTTGTAATCCGTATAGTCGGTGAGAGTCATTATTGTCTCCCAAGTAAACTTCAGTACCTCTTGTCTTCGCTGGTCGAGGAACTCACCTTCGAACCTTAGAGTTTGTCCGGACTCTTGCCAGGTCGTGTTATGATAGATAGTAATAGAACCGATATCGTTATTATCGTTAAAGTCATAATCTTCACCTGCGACTAATTGTACATTGTTGAGATACCATTTGCAGTTGACGAGTTGGGAAGTCATGTCAACAGCAACGCCAATAGGAGTTACATAACCGTCAGGATCCTGGACCTGCAGGTTAGGAATGAATCTGAGTTCTGCAATTTGCCTGTCCGGAACATATACTTGATGCAACGCATCATATTTTTGCTGCGGAGAACCACCAACTGTTTTCATGCAGAACGTCGTCAGCAGAGGAGTATATACAATGTGTGCCTGAGTTGTCTTTATCATAACTGTATATTGAAATTAGATGTTAAAGCTGTTTCATTCAAGACTATCTCTATTTTGAATGCTACCTTTTTAACTGTCAACCAATCAGAAGGCATGTCACTATTATTAATGGACAGATGCAACCCAACAGTTCCTGGCTGATGAAGTGCATTCCAAGCGGCATCTCCAGCTGTATCAGTACTTTCGCGAGTCCACGTTATATTGGCAAGCCCTATCTCGCTTTGTGTGAGTACTGCCTCGCCGTGTCTGACTTCCGTCTGGAGAGTTGTCGCAAATGGAGCTCCTGCCCTAAAGAAGTTTCCTGCAGAAGAGTATATTTCCACACTGAAATTACCAGAACCAGAAACACATATCCAGTCTGGATTGTTGTACCGTGGTTCTCTGCCGACAGTAGCACTCGTAACCCCACAACGCCATACGCAGCCATTATGCCACACTTGGTCCTGGTAGTAGTTGTTGCTGTCGGTATCTTTGGCTTTGATGTACGAATCTGTTGCACTCCATTGACCTCTGTCCCTTATCTCATAGACTGGATTTCCCAGATAGTCTATTCTAATAATGTCCTGAGCAATCAGACCTTTGGCATAGATATACGGCTGCTTCTTGTTGATTGGAAGGTCGTCTAAAATCCTCATGTCAGGAGGCAAGCCAAGGAACGCACTATAGTTTGTATCGTCGATGATTGGCTGTGTCACTCCCTGCAGGAACAGGAATGTACCATCTGTAGCAGATACGAAGAAGCAGCTTTGTCTGTTTTCGTCAGTGGCATTACCCCAACGTGCGACCTTCATTGGTGCCTGGGGTGCGTAGTTCGTTCCTCCTGGCACATCTTCATCATCATAGACCACAACAACCATGCTGTTGTCGGAAGTATCTATCGACTGCACTCTGAACCATGACGTTTTGAAGCTGCGTTGCGTATCAAGATTATTGAGGACTCCTTTCAGTACATCATTTACATGGAATGTTACCCTATCATCATCATACAGTTTACGCATCGTCAGCTGATACGTACTCATATCAATACGTTCGACAGATTCTATGATTGCATTGTCCGTAAAGAACGTATCTCCTTCGAGGATATTCTGATGATTGATTACAAGTTCGTCGAAGATAGCTGATCCGTCAACTCTGATGCTGCCACATGTAATAGAACCATCTGGGTTGAGTGTAATGCTGTTGCTCTCACCAATGACGGCACCGGCAAGAAGAGAAAGAAGATATTCTGTCTGGTCAGGAGCATCCTTTCTGATGAACGGAGAGTTAAGCAGATAGTTCAACAGAGCGAGAAAGGCATTGCCTATTCTCGTAGCCGTATTCGCAGCGATATTTCTCTCGTCGCGAATCTGCTCAAACATCTGCCTCAATATATCTACTATTCCGTTCATCTGATACAAAATTACATCTACATAAACTCAAATAAAAATACAGTTACCTTACATATCCTCCTTCAGTTACCGTCACAGTTCCCAAGTCATCGAACATTGTACGGAAGGTGCTGCATAATATGCTCATGTATTCCTCTCCTCTCATTTCAGCTATCACATTGCCAAGTTTCCTGCAACTGGCGTAATACCTCCTGAACACCCATGGCTTTTCCTTTCTCGGATGTCCGCCAGCCACTTTGCCTCCCCAAGCTGGTCCTACGCGCTTCGGAATGTTAAGGCCGTGCTCACGCCTGTAGTCCTTCCCGAGAAAAGGAAGGTCGCCTCCGTTTCCTTTTTTGTAAAAATTACCAGTGCCGTTATTCACAAAGATTCCATACAGAGCAAATGAGAACATTATCTGTGCGTTCACATCTTCATGTATAATCTCTCCTCTTACCGACATGTATAGGTTTCCTGTGTCTATGGCCTTGAACTTATCCAATTTCTCGTGCCATATCATCACCATCTTCTCTGTCCATTCATCCTCGTACAGAGCGATTTTCTGTTCCCTCTCTATTATTATGTCGTTGTCTCCCATTCCTCTTCATTATATATGAGTTCCAGAGGTTCTGTCACTGCCATTTGGAAGTACAAACCTGTAGCGCCATTCAAGAACATCGACCCAAGACCTTGACCCATGACCTTGGTTGTATCCATGAAAATAAGTTTGTCTTCATATTTTGGTTTGTCGATAAGCATCCGAGTAAGGAACTGGCGTTTTATCTCCTTACATAAGTCTGCTTTTCTGTTATGGTCTTCGACATCGCGCACATCATAACCAGCGATAACATATACAGTAAAGATTCTCGAAGAGAAGTACCCATTACCATTGCTGACTATCTGCTCTGAAGTTGTATCTTCGACACCGATAAAATTCGAATTGTCCCTGAAGTTCTCGAGCATCTGTTCCAGATAGCCAATGCCTGACACTTTTGTAACAACAAAGTTATGAAGTCTGCACAATCTATTATTCTTCGCCATGCGAGTAAAGTATTTCACCCCATCAAATTGGCCGTACTCATTGTTGCTGTCATCTTCGCTCAACCTGAATAGGTATTCTTCACTACCTTCCTGTACGCGGATAGTCAATGTAAGGTTCTCGATGTCGTATAGAGACGTATGCACTGTATGCCAAGTGCCGTAATTGGGACTTTCCGGATCTCTGGACCTATTAAGATATTTCTGCTTGACTGCATCAAGAATGCCAGACTCCTGATAGGTTTCTATAGGTGTCAGAACAGTGAGGTCTCCATATTGCTCACCATAATTGCCCGTGAACTCTGTTTTCCATACCTCGCTGAGTTCCGACCATGTATAGGCATTCGTACATTTCAGCACTTCTGCCATAAACGTCATTATGCTGCCTGGTTCTGTCAGTGCATTGAGGTTGTCTGCAATGAGGTTGTAGCGTTCCAATCCTTGGCCATGAGGTGTGACTGTATTCTCTATTACGTGTCCATTTGCACCGTACCCGACTCCATGCAGATAAAAATTTGTGAGATATGGCCGTGAGCTGATATCTGTCACCTCTATACTGTTATTGATGAACTCTACGGCATAGGTGTGCTCTCTGTCACCAACCTTAAAGTGCACCTCCTGCCTTATATCACTATGAGGAGCATAGATGTCGATGTTGACCAATGATTTAGGGTTAGACGGTGAGAATATCTCTTCAGCATTCCTAAAGTTGTCGAGTATATACCTGACAAGCATCACGATACACATCTTATTCTCAGCTTGAGGATTAGTGCCTGTTGTCGGTTCAAATCCTTCTTCACCTGTAGGAACAACATTAATATTGGCAAATACGCCATGTTCATTCACGCCGTCAAGCATCTGGAAAGGTATCAGTTTGTATGGCTCCACGTCACCGCAGTACCACTCACCACTCTCGACGAAATCCTTAGTCAGCATAGGATTTGCACCTGCAACGCCAATAGAACGGAAACGACCAATGCCTGCTGCAGAGACTACAAATCCTACATTGTTATTGTAATAGTAGTCGTAGTTCCTGGCATAAAACTTACCAAACCTTACTGATGAGCATCCTCCCATTTCCTGCGGGATATACCTGTTCTCAAAGTACTCTTTAGCATACTCCACATCCATATCTCTAACGTTCAACGTATAGAGATAGTCGCTAATCCTGTTTATGTCCAAAACATTATTTGCCATACTTCTTCTTGAAATCTTCTGCTTCCTTTGCTTTGGCATCCAATTCTGTCAAAGCTCTCCAGCAATCCTTCTTCAGTACCACTTCTTCCTTGGTGATATCGCCGTCCGTCAAAGCTCTTATCTGTGCGTTTACTGCTCCCATTACATCTATCTGATCATCGCCATCGACGGAAGTGTTCACCGTCTTGAAGAAGTTCTGAAAGCATCTTGCAAAGTTGCTCTTGACGTAGTTCCACCAGATAAAGCATCCAAATCTTTCCACTTCAGAACACTTGATTCCAAGCGCCTTCTTACCATGATTATCTCTATAGAGATATACAGCCATCTGCTGCAGGAACTTGTCATCCTTTGTCCGAAGATAGATTTGATATAAACCTTCGATGTTAAGATAGTCTTCGAAGCTGACACCGTGAAGATCCGTATCGACAGCATGGTAACCGCCTACGCTAACCAACCTCGTATTCAGGTTATCGTAGCTCTCGAGCCAATCGCACTGGTGAAGTAGTTCTGCGATAGAATCAGTACTAACACTAAGCCACTTTCGCGGCTTCCACCAGCGTTCACGAATAGAAACTATCCACCCTTTCGCCGATCTCTTACCTATTGTAAGCCCACCCATCCGTATGATGTAATAAGCCTTGACTTCTTCCGGAGGAAAAAGCGACAAGAGAGTGAAGACGTAGCGCAGTTGTTTCTGTGTCAGCTCCTCCCATCTGAGAGGTACACGAAGAAATATCTTCTGCCCATCACTTGAAGAAATAGGTCGTATCTTGTTTAGCATTCTGATATCCTCTATTGTTATTTATTTCGTAAGCCTGAGAGTTCTTGTAGTCCAGGAACTCATCAACATTGTCATTCAGAAAATCAACAATCTTGCGTAACAGATAAGCTGCTTGTTGCAGCTGCTGCTTGATGCTCGCGCTGATGAACTGCATTGCCTTATCGACAAGCTGCTGCTCTAATTCTGTCAAACTGTTGCTACGCATAGCCACAAGCAACTTTTCACGTTGCTCCCATGAAATCTTTTCAGCAAGTTTCACTTCCACTGCATCCACCTGTTGACGGAGCTTCAGACGTTCATCGCGTGTAGGATTAGCAATACCAAGCCACGCCTCCATATCCGACCTGCGCCAATACAGATTACTTATGCAAATCTTAGCTTGTCGGGTACCGGACCATCCTTCTGTTCGAGTAAGGAGTATAAGCAATTGCTCTTCACACTTGTCGAGTTCTCTCCATAAGTCAGTAAGCAGCGCATCAACTCTTTCCTTAGATGCTGGTGCTACATTCTGGTTGTTAACTATGCCAAAACCTGTTGCCGTGAGTACCACGTCCAACTGACGGAATGCATTGATAAATGCAGAGATAGACACATATCTCTTGCACACAGTCTTCACAGCATCCGGAAGACTGTCGTAATTTAAGCCAAGAATTGTGTTACACAGCGTGTCGAAAGCATTGCCAAATCCCTTTGATACGCTATTAAACACACTTGGCTGATTAGCTGGAGTCGTTGCAACAGGCACGAACTGCTCAAACTCATTCTTCTGTATTGTTATTGTTGCCATTGCCATTTGTGTTATTTGTTACCGTTTCGGCATCCTCATGTTTGTCCAGAGTTGTAAGAGTAATCATAGGTATATCAACATACACTTTATCTTCCCAGCCATTATAATTGATTATCACATCATGCACGGTCATGAGCATGTCATGAAATGCCTTCTCTATTGCCTGCTTAAGTGTAAAGAGTTCGCGTTTGTCCGAGCCTGAATTGTTCATTTGGCTCTTGCCTGGAGTAGCACCAACAAGGTTTGGGTGAACACCGGTAGCAAAGCACTGGATATTGGAAGCTTCCTGAATGTCTTCAGCCCAGTCACCACCTGCTTTCTCCTTATCGACAAGGTTTATCTTTACCATATTATTCTCCTTGCCGTTCGGATCAATGAAATATCCGCTTATCCATACCTTACCCGAGTTATGCACACCCGTGAGGAAGTTCTTGATATTTTCCTTCTCTTGATCGATGCGTGCAGCACGTTCCTTATCATCGCTGATATTCTCTGCATCACACAGCCTATCCCAATAATCGTCGTGAATCTCAACATGATATTTCACCGACGTGTAGTTCTTGAGCTTCGCACGCTTACCTATGCCTATCAGATGATAGATGTCAGCCCAACAATCGCGCAGAACCGACGTCCAATAAGGAGCAGGATATACAGGATTACCAGGTGTTGGGAAACGGCAGATAACAGCGAACTTTCTTTCCGTCGCGCGCTTCAACATTTTACCTGTCCATGGACATTCGCACAGCCCCATACGTGACAGCAAATCGCCCACAGGGTTAATCTCATCGAGAAGAGGTATCGCTTCAACCTTGTCTGGTGTATTTCTCTGCTTGAAGTCGCCATACAAGACATACTGTGAGCGCAGTCCATTCTTCTTGGTGATACGGCAATAACATGCTTCCTTGTGACGAACGGATACGATTCTCGAACCTTTCCTGTTCAATATTATTACAGCGACAGTGAAGAAATGATACTTCATATCCGTTATCTGTTCCAGGAAGAAACGTCGCATCGAGTTCGCGAGCATGAATTTCCTGATTTTGGCATCCGTCGTCGGATGATGTGTTTCAACATCCATGTACTGCAGTCCCTGGCCATAACATGTGAGCACGTTAAACATCATATCCTGCGACAGTATCATGTTCTTGTTCACACGGTGCATCAACTTATAAGGCAGTTCATTGTCTGCACCATAAGGATAATAGCTGAACTTCTGCTTGCCAATTGTAATGTCAATGGTGTTAATGTAATCTTCATCATCGAAGATTTCACTGGTGTTGCTGCCGTAGCTGTCGGAATCGACGGCAAAGTCCATGAACGATGGTGCTACCACCACATCAAAACTGTTTTCTTCTTTCATTATAAATATACTTCCTGGTTATTGAATCTGAATATAAGAATGTCGCACACTGAACGTATCTCACCATTGCGAGGATTGCGAAGCCTCGTGGTGCCACCCTTCCAGTACTGGTTAAGTACCTCCCAGCCTTTGTACTTGATGATAGCGCCAGTCGAATACTCCCAGCATTCGATGTTGACTTGCTGGCGATAGATCTTAGCAACACCTATCTGCCTTTGCATCTCTGTTATGTGTATTGCTCCTGCCATCAGTTAAATGTGTTGTCGAATGTATTGTCGAAAATGCGTCCTGCCCTCTGCAACTGAAGGACATTGTTGTTACGTTGTGCATAACGGTAAGAAAACGTAAATCTATCAATAGCATTAAGCAGATTGCTACGCTCGGATTTAGAGTCGATAATCGTTATCTCCTTGCCCACGTTGATAGTGTTGTTATAGAAGTTGCAGATGTAAATTTCATCAGAGCGAAACAGCTCATCTGCCCAGTTGGCCATAGCCGTGTTCATAACACCAGTATCAGCTTCAAACTTCCGTACTTCCTCTATCTTGTAGTTGCGCATCATACCGTCCATGTACGCTGATGAACGAGTATATTCCGGCTTGACTTCATGTTCACCGGTGCAATACAGCAGCTCTTGCACCCCGAACGAATTTGTGAATAGAAGTATAGGTGCTGCATCAGGAGCAGCGAAGTCGATATTGTATCTTTGTGTTCTGGAGCCAACAGTCACCACGTAGTAGGTAAGTGTTTTCTCCGCCGTCAGAAAGTTGGAGGCTGAGACATCAATAGTCTTATAATCATCATTGCCCTGTATTACCGTCGGAGTGAATGATTCTGTAGTCCCATCCGAATAATGAGCCGTAACAGATGCTATGTCAGTACCGACGAAGTGCAGGTATTCCAGCCGACCAAGTGCTGTTATCTTAGTACCCATCAATAGGCTCAGGAACCTACCACTACAGAACGTAGCTGCATCCTCGGATATGTCTGCACGGCAGAACACGACGTCCGTCGATAGGACTGTAGGACTACCCGACGCACTCTGCCCTACCATTTCCTGTATGCTTATCGACAGATGCAGAACAAGCGCAGCTCTGGCGTATTCATCCACAAGCCCCGATAGGTCTCTGAGCCTAATATGTCCAGCCACCGGATACAAGGTTGTTTCCAGGATCACTTCACCGCTGTTGCCAGTGAATGTAACGACGGCAGCATCACCGGTTATAGAGAAGTCAATATCCGGAATTGATGCTGAGAAGTACTCTTCAGCCAAAGTCGTAGTAACTGTTATTGCCATAGCGCGTGCTTTATTTATTACAAAGGTAATTTCAGAGCAAGAAAAATAAAAATACACCCCCGCTTCACAGCGAGGGTGCACCAAGAAATGTAAAAAAAATGTTGTAGATACGTCTTGTTATCTAAGGTCCCAATAAATGCCATCATTCCATTCCGTGACCTCGTAACCCATGTCGTGCATAATGTTGGCAATCTGATTCACGTCAGATTCGCAAATGGTTCTGATAGCATCTGCTATCTCAAGTGATGTCATGTATTCATGATGCAAAACAGGTATCACCTTTTTGATGACCTCCTTCAGCACGTCATCATTCACTCTTTTCTGTCTCAGTTCCTTTTCCATTGCATTTCTCCTTTATTTGATCTAACAATACCTTAATATCCTTCAGTTCCTTGAACTGCTCAGTGCGTTCATGAAGCGTATGGATGAGTGATTCAAGAATCTCTAACTGCGTCTGCAGCATGATGAACCTCTTCAAATGGTCGTCCATCGTATCACTCAAGACAATATCATCATCATTCAACTGCCAAAACATTTCGTCAACTACACTCGCTGCCTGTCCAGCGAATTCCCTTACACTCGTGAAAAATACTTCAAACTCTATCATACTACTATCTCCTTTTCTAAATTATATTTAATACGCAATGCAATCATTTCATTATGTACTTCACCTTTCTGAAGTTTCATCCTCATTTTGATGTCGTGATTCCTCTCAGAGAAGTCGCGTTCTGCCTTCCTGCCTTCATCCTTAATCTCGCGGATCATTGCCTGCAAGCCTCTGATCCTCATTGCGCGGTCGGCGCATCCGTCTTCGTATTCACGGCGGAGTGCCACCTTCTGTTCTGCTTCCTGTTCACGCAGTTCGGCCATCCTCTCCTCGAGTTCCTGGTTGCGTCGGATATACTCCTCATATTTCATGACAAGCCTCCTTCCTTTCTAAGACTGATGGCTGCCATGGCGAACCATGCAAGCGCGACAGTGCACATTACTGCAGAAGTCTCAGCAGAGCCTACGGCAACGAGGAACGCTGCCAGGGCATTGCCCACCTTCAGAACTACTCGGTTACTCACTTGCTCTCCTGCACATGCCGAGAAGAGCCCATTCTTTGCGTTCAGCCATTCCTTGAATGAGAACGTGCGAGATTGGATTCGCTTCAATGCAATTGTTGTCATCATATTGCTTCCAATTTCCTCCGGAATTCAGCCGGTACCATAACGACAAAAAAGGCTGCCGTCCCTTGGAAATTGGAAGTCTTAGTCCTCCGAAGAGAATAAACTTCAGGACAACAGCCTAAATTTAGTTTCATCGTGAGGAAAATTTTGTTTCCTCGTGACGTATCAATAAAGTGTCGGTAACATATTTCGTGTCGTTTACCCTCGACAGAAGGACTTAACCTTCCAATTTCCGAGTGCAAATTTACACATTAATTTTGAATTACCAAATTTTTTGAGGATTTTTTTTGCAAAAAAAACCTGCAGATGCTGCAGGCTTTTGTAATGAATCACATATTTATATTAGGGTTTATCTCGTGGTACGGGTCGAAGAACAGGATATGTATCATTCCATAGATGCCGACCATGAAGTATATGCGTGGGTTTCTCGTCCCCTTTTTTCTGTCGGCACACTCCCCCTTGTATTCCGGATCCAATGCAAAATGGAAAATCATAGGGTTTGTTTTTGCTATGTTTTCGTCAATACCATCGAAAACCTTCTTGATATTTCCCCGTATATCAGTCCTGAAGAAATGCAGGTTCTTGCCGCCATCGTTAATAACGTCATTAATAGTCCTGCCTGCAAATTCCTTCATCCTCATGAAATATAGGTTAGCCTCGTTGCCTTCAAACTTCTGGTCAAAGCCGTATCCTGTCTTGCCCAGATCGATCTGGTTATACTGAACAGATATAATCTGATTTAGCGAACTCGTATATTCCTCATTATTCAGCTTCGTGTTAAGGCTGACAGGTCTCAACTCTATTTCGTCCTCGCAGAGAAAGCTCATTGTTTATTACCGTATTTGTCGTGACGTTCCTTGTAATATCTGTACATTGTGTCCAATGATATTGGAGTGCTGGAAGCCTCGTATGGCTGCAATCCTATTCTTTTCTCAGCCCAAGGATCTTCGCTGTGAGTAAGGAATATCAGATAGTTCTGTGATTTTGTGCCATACAGCATGATAATCTCATTTGCGAGATTCATTTCTTCATCCTCAAGGTCCATTTCCTTTGCAAGCGATTCAATGGCTGAATTCATATCCTCTCCTTCCTGAAGGAAATGCTCAGGCTTCATGTGGTCACACATGCCATCCACCTTATCTTTATATACAGGGTATATCGATGTATATACAGGACCATTTACCCATGCTTCAGGAACATCCGCAAACAGAGTGTTCTCCCTTCCGAAAAAGACCATGTGCCACGCCTGCTGATAATACAGCAGTTTCTGCAGCTTCAAAGGGCTTACAGATATGTTTCTCTGCAGCATAGACAAGCCCATGAACTTGGCAAAATCCTTGATTGAGACGAGTTTCATAAATTAGTTTTATTAGTTTATGGTGCAAAAGTAATAATAAATTTCAAAAAAGTTTTCATTAAAACAAATCGAGGTAAGTATTATTTACGCATCAGTTCCCATATTCATAACTATTTTAGTGTTGCAAAGTTAAAACAAAAAAGGAATTGTTAAATACTTTGTTAATAACTTTTAGTAAATTTGCAGTTCAGATTTACACATATTAACAATTATTCACGCATAACCACTCGCTATGATTAGGCTCAAAGAGTTCATCCTGATAGGTGACGGCCGAGATGCGTGGAATCCTGCCGTTTGTGTCGATCTCGTCAACCCATGCATAGCCCATTTGATAGAATGTGCCTACTCCATCCTGCATGTCCTTTTCAACGTAACCAATATGAATGCCCGACTCAGTAAGTACCTTGATAGCACCAATGTTCTCAATATCGCTGGTGTCGTAGATGAGCAGCAGCTTGTCGCCGACTTTCAGTTTCCTCGCTTCGCTCCATGCGCTGTTGCCGAGAGGTTTTGAACCGATGACGTCGAACATCATGTCAAGGTCTTCAGTATGCTCCTTATGGTCGATATTCGTGAAATCCCAGTTTCCCGTCTCTTCAATTCTTGCCCAGTAATGGAACACTTCCTCTGCCACGAGTTTCAGCGCTTCCGGTGTATCGGTCTCAATGCTCCGATAGTCATTCACAGCCTCATTCATTATATATATAGAATAGCCGTCAACGATAGGATAGGCATACTTCACCTTGGCATTCGGCGAGTAACAGCTTACGGTTAAGTTCCCGTCGTTTCCCTTCTGTTCCTGAATGGCTGCCGCTGATGAGACGGCATGTCCCACGCGTTCCACTCCTTTGCCAAACAAGCCAAGAAGTATGATAGCAGTGCCTATGATAAGTGCAAGTTCCATTAGGTTTTCTTAGTTAACTCCGCTTTTATGACTACAAAGATAGGCTATTGTAGCTATTTTGTGCTATTTTGCACAAATAATTAACCATGTTTAACAAAATAGCATCCCCTTCTTTCACAAGACGAGGATGCCGGAATTGCTAAAAAACTAACCTTTGAAAAAATATTCGAAAACCTTTTTAGCGGAGTAATTATAACAATTATTACACTTATAACAAACTGACTAAAATCTGTACTTATCTTTACCAAATGAAAACCCCTCTCGCTTTCTCAGGAGAGGGGAACGTGTTAGTACACATCGCTTACTTATATGGGGATGTTTAAGAAGCCTCCCTGAAAATGGTTCCCAGCTTCCCAGTTGGGAACCCCAAGCCTTGCATATTGCAGGTGAAGTTAACCATACCGTAATGTCTAATTATCGGTAGGCGATTGTGGTTAATTGTTCACCGATGCAAAGTTACATAAATAAATTGAATAAATAGCAATTTCTTGCTAATTTTAGCAATTATTTGCTACTTTTTCATTATTTGTTCACAAAAATCGCAAAAAAAGAGTGCTTAAAAACGTTGTTTTTGCAATGTTTTTGCACTCTCCAAAAAGTTAAATGGCTGCAAACGCTGCATTTAACTCTCCAAGGCCATCAAAGGCGCAGCCTTTGTCGCTCAGAAGAGCCCCCACCGCCCTACGCTCGGGAGGCAATTGCCACCCTTTTACATAGCGGAATATGCACACCCAAACGGCACGGCACGCGACGCGTTGAGCGACGATTTTTTCTTCAGCGGTAACAGGCAATCGTGCGTGTGTGACACGCGTGTCACACTCGCACACTCCTATAAAAGAAAAGGTGACGAGCGTGGCGTAGCCTTGCTCATCACCTTCGCGCCAGCGGGCACTGGCGGCTTTTGTCAAATCGGACGATAAGAACCGAGCCCTCAAATCGAGTCGGCACACTTGCGTATGCGATTCGATAAATCAATCAGTGCGAACTTCAACTGCTGTGTTTCGTCTTCATTGAAGCCACCATCACCGCCATTGCCGTCGATACCATCCATCTTGTGATAGAACCACGAAGCCGACTTATCGAAGTAAGTGCGCGACAATTCTCTCCATGAGATAGCAAGTGCAATATCGCTAACACGCTGCTTCATATCGACAATAACTCCATTGTGCTGCATTTTCATTACTACTCTCATATTCTTTTTCATATTCTCTTATCGTTTGAATTTGAGAATGCAAAAATACTACAATAATTTGTAGTACGCAAACATTTTACTACAAATCTTTGTAGTAATGAGAATAATTAACATAAAAGCAATAGGGAGAAAGATAAGAACAGACATTACAGCATTGAAGAAGCAAATCCACCACTTGCAGCATGGGTGATGAGCTGTGGGAACTTTTCCACGCCGATACACAAAGTGTCGAACGCATCCGTGCCGTCGGTTCTAGCTTCAAGACGGTCAGTTTCGGTTTCGGCAAGCTTCTCGCCTCTCTTATCCTTGCCACCGTTATAGACCCCTGTTGCCTTGATGGCGATTATCAGATCTTCGTTATTGTCGCGATTGACAAGCACCTGATGTGCTGCACGTCCTACCATCATACGATAGATAATGAATTGTTTCAGGTGGTGTGCCATAGGTTTTCCCACATAGACATCCTTGACAGCCCATCCTTTGCGTTTCAGGCGTTTGACAATATATTTATGGAAGTCATCGTTCTTCAGTGCATAGTTATTTCCGACGGCAGTGGCATCATAATAGAAGATAATCTTCTTGTAAAGCATGAACCTGTAGTACTCATCGAAGTCGTCGAGCAGCTCAGGAATCTTGCGCTCATACTTCACATAGAACGACTTCAGTACTCTGAGGTTGTTCCGTTCATCAATCTGTCCGACGACGAGCCAGTTGATCAGAGCATTGTAGTCGAATGATATTATCAGCGGTGAACCCATCTCGAGGTCTCCATCCATTCTGCAGTCAGTTTTGTCCTTGCGAGGATCAAAATTGTACTGCAGAGAATCGATGTAGCTTTGGTTAGCCTTTGAGTAAAGGTTATTATCAGAGAACCCCGAGTAGAAGCCATCTGCCGAAAAGTCCATGCGTAGCGACATTATAGATGTCGCAAACGTGAGTTTCGGCAATTCACGCTTCATACGTTTGAGGTATTCTTCTGAGAGAAGCGCCAGGTTCTCGACAGAAGAATACTCCTTATACAATACCGCCTGAGAGCGCAGCTTCTCGAGGTAAGTATTGAGCTGGTAAAGGTCTTTCCTGTGCCGTGAAGCATAGTCAGGCGAAGCCTTGCACTTCTGCTTCACGCGCCATATCTCATAGACAAGGCTCTCAATCATTCTGATAAGGTTCTTGTCCATCTCTTCCTCATATTTCAGGAACCAGCGCCCAGCTTTCGTGGTAGGCATGTCACTTGTGACAAGCATACCATGGTGCAGGGAGCAGTGACCGAAATACATTTCGTTTCCGCGGTTGGCCTGGAATGTCTCGTCCTTCAGCTGCTCGAAGTCGATGAACTTAGCTTCATCGATGTCGAGTCCGTCGAGCGACAGTGAGTTTGAAGTGCCGGAACGGTCCTGTGATATTATCGTAGCTATCGAGCCGTTGTAGAACGTAATGACATTCTCATAGTTCGCAGGCTCGAAGATAGGTTTCTTCCATCCCCACTGTTTCTGTGGCTTCATGCCTATTGCATAGTGGATGCCCCGTTTGTATCCCCATCGTTCCCAATGTATGAGTAGCGATGGCAGCGTGTTGACAAGGCATCGTTTGCAGTTAGCTGCAACGATGCCGATGTTACACCCTGGCATCGTCTGGAAATAGCGCAGCATCCGATAGGCGTGCAAAACGCCTTTACCGAAGCCACGCCCAGCCGTTACGATAGTATCGCGGGCGTTCACATACAGCAGATACTGCTGTGCGTCGTTGAAGAACTGCTTTACCATTAACTAAGTGTTTTGATTCGGATTGATATCGAAAGGATCCTTCTCTTCTTCCACGTTCTCGTAGTCGATGTATTGTACGGCATTCATCTTTTCGTTGTTCCATTCCTCGATGAGTTTCTTCACTTGCTTTCTGATATCTCCGGCATCCTTGTTGATGCCAATGACGCGAGGATCTGACGTTGGCTCGAAACCTTGCGGTATTATCTTGTCAAAGCCCATGTCATCCTGGTCAACCTTGTCGAGATTATTGTATTTGCCGTATTTGTCTGCTGCAGCAGCCATCGACCTTGCGTCGTGGTTGTGTTCTGCCTCCTTGTATGCAGCCATTATCATGTTATTGAACTTCCACCGGTGAAATTCCTTACTGGCGACCTGCAGGTTGCCGAGAAGGTATTTCACGATGAAGATATCATCGTAAGCCTGCCGTTCCTGAAGAGAGAACTTCTGCATGTCGAAATGCAGTAGTTCCTTCTCACCTTTCTGCGGGAACTGCAGCCAATAAGAGTAGAGAGAGCGCAAGCGAATGACTCTCTCATGCATAATCGCAGGAAGTTGAGCCTTGCTCAACTCATCTGCGTTCAAGAAAAGTACCTTCTGATACTTTTCTATTTCAGCAGGAACACTCATAATTTATGTGTGATATTACGCAGGAAAGTCATGCATTGTTCCATAGCTGCCGGAGAACCTGCGGATGCAGAGTCAATGGCAGCTGTGCGCAAAACTTTTTCCGTCTTTGCCATTCCCTTAATGTAGGCTATTCTGATAGGATTTCCCACTGTCGTAAGACAGGAGAGAAAAATTTCCTCGTTGATGTCAAGTTCAATGGCGACCTGCTCCGGAGGAGTAAGGAGTTCGCCCATGTCAGTTATTGTCTTCAGCTGATCGGTTGACAGACTGATGTCGTTCAAGAATTGCATCGATGTTTACACTTTTGTCTATTATGTTCATGAATTGCCGGTAGAAAGTATCGAAAACGATACTGTCAGTCATTATAACTGTACTTTCGTGCCTGTCGCCGTATGTCTGATTCTGTGAGGAAATAACAGTCACTTTGTGACTCTCATTGCTCACAAGAACGATTTTACTGTGGTTTGGTGCAAGACAAACCTTAGTAAAACAGTTCTTCATCAGATTGGCGAGTTGGAGTGTCTTTCCTGCAGCCTTCAGATCAGCAAGAAGGAAAGACTCTCCAATGAGCCCCTCCTTCTTTAGTCTGAAGAATCCCGACAGGAAGTCATCAGACGTAGAGAAGGTGGATACATAGACATCTGCCTTACCTGTCTGTTCCAGTATCCAGCGTACTAAGCCTAAAGTGTGAACGCCTCTGCCAAGATAACCTTGCAGAGGACATTCACATAATGGTTTGAATAATTCGGAGTACCGCGATATCATGTAAAGAGTTCCAGGATCGAGCGGTCGAATTCCGCATTAGCTTCAATAAGGATATTAACACGTTCCTTCAGAGCAGTCAGTTTTTTCGCGTAAGCTGCTGCCTGGCTTTCATCATCCTTAAGAGCAAGGACCTTGTCTTTGTTCTTAGAGATGTAAGCTCTTGCCGAAGCGACCTTTTTAGCCAGTTCGTTGGCAGTTTCTGCTGTTTCTTCTACTCTCTTCGGCACATACGTGTCGTACTCTTGCATACGTTTTCTGTATGTGTCGTAACCATCCTTCAGTTGCTTGACTGTCTCGTAACGGTCACAAGGTTCTGCATTTTCCATACCTTTAAGTGTGTGGAAAAGTTTTTTCATAGCCTTGTACCGATTAGCATTCTCTTCCCAAATAGCCTTGATATCTTCGGGAAGAGAATCATGATCAGAACGCTTGCCACGGTGTAGCTCACCTGTTGATTCAACCGGTTTATCCTCACCGAAGAACTTTGTCATTTCTCCTATGACACGTTTCTCATCAGCGACGACATCCTCTCTTGTTTTCTCATCCTTCAGATAAGTATAATGTTTGGAAAGTTCATATTTCACCTTATCTGCAAATCGAAGTATATTACCTCGCGAATTGATTGTGTTGTACAACGCACGATAGCGTTTTGGATAGACCTGCAACAACAGTAGTGATGCGCTGCGCACATCATCTTCTGTTGGGTTGACTATTTCCAAAAAAGCACCAATCTTGTCGTTTAATATTTTGTCCATAATTATTACTGATTGCATAAAAAATAAAGGTGGTGGCAAATTAATTAAATCCCCACCACCTTACAGAAACATGTCAGATTAGCCGCCTGGAGATACGGCTTGCTCCTTATCGGTAGCACCATCAATGTATGTCGTACTCGACAACATGAGTTTGCCAGGATAGAATGGAGCTGGGCATATAGTGTCAACAGAAGCCTCTATCTGAGTCTGGCTTGCATCGGTAGATGCCTTGCCAGTATCCATAGAAGGATTAACCTGAGTACGGAACTGCTCGTTGCCAAGGATGCGAATTTTTCCGTCACGCTGTGGAACAGCAATAACTACGTCATCATTCACAATCTGACGGCAGAAGCCAGCAGCCTGAGCAGTAGTTCCAGGATAGATGAGCGTAGCAGTGTCCTTGAAAGACTTGCTGCCATCTTCACCCTGTGCTTCTGACACGATGCCGTTCACGTTCTCGCGAAGTTCTATTTTCTTCCAGAACTTAGAAGCAGCGAGGGTGAAGTCGCCATCATAAGTAGCAACGTCCTCAAGTTCTACATCATCGTCATCGAGAGCAGGCAGTTCTGGCCAATCTGCGATGTCCGCCTTCGGTATGATATACACATGTGCGCGAACGCCAGGAAGCGATTTTTCGCCAATGCAGACCTTCATGTTTTCATAAAGATCAGGGAAAACACATTCACTCATATCAACCTCCTTTTTTAGCTAGCAGCTGCGACTGTAACAGTAACGCTTGCTGTACGTCCTGCGCCGTCAGTGAGTTTCACTACAGCCGTTTCAGTTGCAGTACCTGTAGCAGCAACTGCAATATTAACCTTTTTCATGTCAGATGCGACTGTAGCAGTAATGTCTTCAGCAGCATCACCAGTAACAGTTGCAGTAACAACACCAACAGCGTTGCTGATAGTGATATCAGCATTAGCGCCAATAGCTACAGACTTGGTCGATTCACCAACAGACATACTGTCTGCAATGACCATACCAATTTGAAGCATTTCAGGCGAGATAGTTTCGAATTCACAGCCCCAGAACATAGTGGCCACGAAGTCAAGCCAGAAGTGAGAGCTGAGAGACTTAACAACGTCGAGTTTCTCTTCTTCACCCTTCAGGTTGCAACCGATGAGCAGGGTGCTCTTTGGTGACAAGCAAAGGAAGTCATCAGGAACATTTGCAACAGGTGCAATACGGCACTTATTTTGTGAACCTTCGATGAAAGCCTTCTCGTAGCCTTGGTTGTAAGGCAGAGCACCATGGTTGTACTGATATGCCTCAGTGTAGTAATGATACAACAGAGGAGAACAGAGGAGGTTCGTGTTCTGACCGCGCAACTTAGCGTTAGCGCCCCAGAAGAATTCCTTGAACTTATCTTCAGCATTTTCAACAGTGATAGCTGAGAATACCTGAAGATTCTTCTTGGCAAGAGAGATATCTCCCTTATTGATCTCTTTTTGTGCGATTGTTTTCCAACCATCGAACAAGTCGTGAGTTGTATCGCCGGTTGCATCGCGCTCAGCTGTGAACATTTCCTCGAAGAGATGCTCACCCATTTTCTTCATCAGGTATGCACATACCTGCTTAGTAATAGGAACATTCTTCAAACCTTCACCTTTGGTGATTGATGAGCCATAGATAGAGTCAACAACAGAGTTAGGGTCGAACGACTTCACCACATTACCAAAGTAAACTTGAAGTGTACGACCTACAATACTAACGTCGTTAGTGTCATGACGCTGTGGCTTGTATGGAGCCATCTGCATGTCACCCGACAGCTGTCCTACAGTCTCGCTGTTGCGAAGACCAGTACGGACAGTCACATACTGAAGGAGTTCGGCCAAAGCAAACAATGGCATTGTAAGAAGTTCCTGACGGAATTTCTTAAAGCTTTGTGCCAGCGACTCCGGAGTAATAACAACAGATCCTTGTGAATTAGCCATAATTAGCAGTCTTTAATTGAATCATACAATTCGCGACCAGCTGCGATAGCATCATAGTCGCCATTACCGTCACTCTTCAAGTCGTCGGTTTCATCACCTGGTGCGTCCTCGAGTTTACTGATTTTGTCGTTCAAGCCAGAGATAGTGTTGTCCTTCTCTGTAACTTGATTCTGCAAATCAGTAATCTGATTATTCAGATCTGAAACCTTTGACTCATTTGCGTCAACCTGATTTCGGAGATTTGTAATCTCTCCTTCAATCTGTTTGACCTGGTCCTGTGTCATGACGACTTTGTCCTCATGTTCTTCAAGACCGTCAACGCCAAGAATAGCGTTGATAATTGCAAAAATCTTAAGCATTTGACAATTAGATTTCATTTGCCCACCACATTGGAATAGAGAAGAAATCTTCTGCAAGGTCTTCTGCAAGAATGATTCTGTTGGTTCACCATCAGCATCTGCCACAGACTCCATGGCAGCTACATCAAGTGGCTTCTCGACACCTTTATTATTCTCTATCGAATTTCTAAACTGGTTAGACAGATTTTTCTCTGCTCCGTCTTTAATCTCGTACACTTCATCGACAAGTCCATACTCTTTTGCTTTCTCAGCATTGAGCCATGCAGACTTGCTCATTATAGCAATGTTATCTTCAATGCTCTTTCCATTGCGCATACTGTATATATTTGCAATGATGCCATCGATTACCTTCTGGTCTTCCTGCTTTTTTGTAAGCTTACCAATGAGAGTACCAATTTCCTCCTCGTTGTAGGATCCCCATGCATCCACGTATGAAGAGCACTTGTGCACAAGGAACATGCAAGCAGAATCTATCTTCACTTGCTTTGCTCCGCAAGCGATGATAGTTGCAGCTGATGCAGCAGCTCCAACCAAATAGACTGTAACATCGCCATGTTCTTTGAACATCGAATAGATATTAAGAGCAGTAACGACATCACCGCCAAGTGATGACAGTCTGATGTTGACATGTTGGTCTTTATACTTATCCAACATGTAACGAACATAGCCAGATGAGATTGCCCATCCGACTGTACCTTCGAGATAAATGTCGTATTTCATACACATTAAATTTGTTTGCAATAATATAATATCTACTGATTTGATAAAAATACTATTCCTTAATCAATGGTATGTCAAACGTACTCTGATACTCGATTGTTATCGTCCTCCCCTGGCTTTCGCTGACCTTTGCTGGATGAACGTTCGATGATTCAATTATTGGATATGGCCTTTCGGGCATCCCTATGAGATAACTATTACCATCAACAGATGTAAGCCTAAAAGCATATATACCAGGAATACCTCTCCACTTTTCTTCCTTATTAAGTTGAAGGGTAACTTTTATCGTGTAAATCGAACTCTTCCTATCATCCTTCTCAGTCGATTCTACTTTGACCGGAGTGACACAATCTACTTTAGACCAGACAAGATTATCTGGCACTATTACTTCTTCCAATGAAATTCTATCAACTTCAAGACTCGAAGCCGATATTCTTTCAATCCGTATGATATTGTTAAGTTTCATTTTGTTTGGGGTTGTGCTTTGAATTATCTTTTAGTACTAAATGGTACGAACTCGAACAAAAACGCTGTTTTTATAGAAAGATTTTTATATGAATATCAATCTCTGCATCTCGTCTTTTTCTTAATATTGATTCCTTGTTTCTCAAATTTATCCCGAATACGATAAAATTTCTGTTTGAGCGTATTGTCGTATTCGATGTCAATGCCATGCAATCTCGCCCAACTTCTTATTGCTGTCATTACTTTGACTCCACAAGGCATAATCTGCAGCATCTCGTTATAGAAATTCAAATCGAAAGTTGCCTCAATGCTTTCAAGTAAAGCTTGTTCTGCAACAGGAGGCAGATAGTTCCAGTATTCAGGTGGCTTTAGAGATTGGTCTGGTATAGCTATTGCCACATCATTATCTGTTACAGTTCTTATCGGCACATCAGATGGCTGACGCTCTATGAAGAGCTTGATGAGCTTGTTCATAGGCAATGTCCTGTCGAATACTATCGGGTCACCAAAATGGTGATTCAGGTACTGTTGCAGATAGACCGGAACTTGCAGGTATAGACATATTGCACTCATCGAATGCAAAGATAGCACATTTTTGCTATATGTCGTATATTTTTGCTAAATAAAATGCAAAAGGCATTTTTTAAGTTCCAACCGTCCAACTGTCCAACATTTGTATATCTGCGTTATACATTCAATTGAAAACGAGGTAAATATGTTTGAAAAAACTTGGACAACATTAGTCCAAAATGCTTCCAACAATCCAACTTATGTTGGGCAAATTAGTATTTTAACATAAAATTAACATAACTTTGCACAAATTATACTTCCAACAACTTCCAACAATCCAACACAAAATCCAACAAGTTCCAACAGCTTTTTCATTATATATAATATATTGATATATAATATAATATATCTATAAATGGTTTGAAAAATATTGTCGATTGTTGGAACGTTGGAACGTTGGAAGCATTTTTTTGAAATTTATTTTTCAAAACTTGCTGTATGAGTAATTCTCTTATTAATGGGGGTACGGGGGAATTTTTGCAGCAATAAAAAGGGTGAATGAAAAAATCACTCACCCTCAGCAACAAGAGACTTGAAAATTAGTCAAACGGCAGATTGCCTGGCAACGTCGCTTCTGCCGGATCTGACGTATCTTGTGGTTTAACCCGTTGTTTTTGCATGTCTGTATTGTACATAGCACGGAAGACGTCATAGTTTATGGCAATACACGATGTATTCTTCTCACGCTCGACACGTTGTTTGCTCATGTCAGGATTACTATCAGAGCGTTGCGTTTCTTCCGTTTCCGTCCACACAAAACGATGAGACTTGACTGGTGTAATGTACGATGGGTGCGACTTTAGATTATTCTCAATCTGCGAATATGCCGTACCCTCTCTATTGTAGTTTTGGTGGTCATAGATTGCGAACACAGTATTCAATCTTATGAACATCACCCGAGTTCCAGGGTCGAAGGTGAAAGCTTTAGGTCCTTTGTCTGTCTGCCCCGTTATCTTAGTTGGTGTCTCGATGGAAAATTCGCGACCTTCAAGCAGAGTGCCATTCTCGACCATGACAGACATCGCGCTAAAGAACAGAGCGAGCTTGTCAGTACGTTGGATTAATGACAACTGATATACGATTTTTTCCTGTGCCAATTGGAAGAATTCACTATATGTAAATGGAAGCTGCAGTGTCGAGTATTGCTCAATTAGTTTTACCATTCCGAGGAACAGAGACACCGTCTTCATCAGACGGTCACGCTCTCCGGTATTAGCGACTCCCTCTTTCAATTCATTGTAGCCTTCTTTCGCTAATTCACGAAAATGGTCCATCACCATTGGCCGTAGTTTGAGGATTTCGATAAGGACATTACTGAGACCAACTTTGTTCGGGTTCTCGATGTCTTTCAGTTTTTCGAAGATTCTTACTTCATCGGGAGTTCTGTCCTTAGACTTTGGAACCTCACATATAATAACTCGACTCATGAGAGAGTTGTCGTCTCGTTCTGGCGTTTCCTGGCCGACTATTACAGCAGGTGCAAACACCTTGTCAATCGCAATTTCTTTGCTCGTGGCATTTCTACGCTTTTGCTTTCCGTCTCCATCATAGACAATACCCTTCAATGCTTGAAACTTCGCTTCACTCACATCCTTGTTGTTATATTCTTCGAGCACCACGGGAACGTCTCTGAACAAACCAACGAGTGTCGAGAGACCGGCATCACTACCTGAACATAGGTTGAAAATCGGCTCATTTGGGTTAATACCAAACAGCGAGCGTATCGATACGGCGATTTGTGTTTTTCCAGATGACATCGGACCAATAAAGAATGGTGCAGTGAATAAACGATCAATGCAATGTATATTAGAGCGAAATGCACACATGATAGCAAAAAGTAGTGCCCAGTGACCATTGTTATTGAGCCGATACACATCGACCATAAGTTTAGCCCATTGCTCGAATGTAACCCTTTTCGATTCCGGAACATCCCTGTATGTTAGCTGGCATATAAGTTCGTATTTTTCTGTCTTCTTCTTTCTTCCAGCGTATATCGTAGAGTATGCAGGAAGGTAGTAGTTATCCTTATTATGTGTGACAACTCCTAGTTCGTTGACTGGTTCGAACTTGCCGACACCATCAACAATATGATAGATTCCATTGGAAAATGCAAAGAACTGTTCGTCTGCCTTGCGTGACATTCCGTCCGTCTGTTGATTGCCGTAGATGTCTATCTCAGAACACGTGATGTAGTGACGGCTCATATATTCACGGATTTTAGTCCACATCCACTCTTCACCATTCGAGAAGTTCACAGCCTCGTAGTTGATAAGTACCTCTTCGATAGTTGACTTCTTCAGCAGAGACTTAGACTGCACCTCTATATATATAGGTGTCTCGTAATATCTGCGGTTAATCTTCAATATGCGCTTGTTGACTTCGAAGTCATCGCTGAAGATATGCAGCAACGGTGCCATGTAAAAGTCAGCTACTTGTGTATATCCAACTCCCTTCTTATTCTGAAACATGTAACAGACGGGGTCTCCTTTCTTGTTCAGACGTGGATAATACCCACACTCTTTATACATCTTGTTGTATTCTTCATTCTCTTCTACATACTTAGGTACGTCATCATCATAAGTATCATCCGCAACAAAGTCATCAAAAGCGCTATTGGCCAGATATGACTTGCGCTTTGACATCATCGGTTTACGAATCTCGTCAAATTGTCCTTTGGTAATATCAAGCTGTTTCTGATACTTATTCCTGGACAGCGTGATTTTTGATTCCTCTGCATAGCAAGTAAGTTCAATGCATCTTAATACGATACCATCTTTTTCCCCCTCGAAGTCCTTGATAAATTCACCATGCAGACGAATGTAATAATCGATGAAAGATTCTTCAACTTCGGTAGAGGATGAACCCTGGCATACATTTATCTTCTGCACTCCAGATTTATATATTTCGTACAAAGCGGCCAGATATGGTGAATCAAGTCCATTCTTGTCGATATAGCAGCCTTTGTCAGTTGTGACGAAATAGTTATATACACTTCTCAATTGCTGAATATCCGTCTGAGTAGGAATACCAGCCACATATACGATAGCACTGTCCTCAAAATTCTCAGCGAATTCGTTGTAGTCAGACGTTATCTGTGCAGGTTTATCATCCTCGATATACTCTTTCAACGAGTCAACGCCATAGATGCCAGCATTAGCTGTATATTTATCTGCAGTTTTGATATTCCTGCGCAAATCGCGTAACCTTCGCATAAGCGTAGCATCATCCTGCTTGAACATATTTTTAAGTTCTGTAGCATATGAGCGACGCATACTCTCGCTTGCCACATGGGCGACTAACCGCAAGATTGTCTCAAGAGCATTATTGCTTACCGTGATATCTTTGTTTCCCTTAGGTACAAGAACCTTGCGAAAGTAAAGATGGAAATCCTCTGTCCTTTTGATTAGATTTTCTTTCGTCTTCTCACGCAATCTTTGTGCGAAAGAATCAGGATCATCGCCTGAAGGTAGCGATACACATTGCACAACCATTCCTTCCTTCAGGAAGAGTTCGCAATTCTTCAAAGCAGCTTTGTTACCGGCAGAGTCTCCGTCATAGACCATGACTACTTTATCTGTTAGCCTGGACAGAAGTTTAAGCTGCCCATCCGTAAAAGCGGTACCACTTCCACCGACGACGTTTTCTACTCCGAAGCGGACAAGGCTTAGAACATCGAACTGCCCCTCGACAAGATAAACAAACCCCTCCTTTGCTATACTTCTTTTTGCCTGATACAATCCGAAGATGTGCTCACCTTTTGTGAACAACTTTGTCTCACCTGTATTTATATATTTACCAGCGTTAGTTGGCCCTATTGCTCTTCCTGAGAAAGCAATAACTTTCCCATGTAAATCATAGAAAGGAAACATCAGACGATCCCTGAAAAAGTCGTATGCCTGTCCATGTTCGTTTTCCTTAGCTATGCCGACTGATATCAACCTTTCTGTTGGCCATCCTTTTTCAACAAGTTCTTTGACAATAGTATTTCCTGCAGGAGCATAACCAACGCCAAAATCAGTTAGGACCTTGTCTGATGAATCATATCCTCTCGATATCAAAAACGACTGAGCTTCTCCAATTCGATTTTGAAACAATCTTGCTGCAGCATCAATTGCATTATAATTCGATTCTCTCTCTTTGTACTCTTCTAACTCTTCAGCAGTGAGTTCCTGCTTAGGGAATTCTATATTCGCTCTGTCAGCAAGAATCCTTAAAGCTTCGATAAATGAGCAGTTCTCGTATTTCTCTACAAAAGAGAACACATCTCCTCCTTCTCCGCATACGAAGCATTTATAAAATTGCTTGACTTTGCTCACTACAAGAGAAGGATTCCTGTCGCCGTGAAAAGGACACAGTCCCTTGTAATTTACTCTAGCCTTTTTCAGCGTAATATAGTCGCTGATAACATCTACTATATCACTGGCTGTTCGTACCTTATCTATGAAATCACGATTATACATAATCATCGAATAATTCTAATTGAAGAGCATCGAATGCTTCAACAGGTTCTACATCAAGATACCTTGCAATGGCAAGATACTCTTCATTGGTTATCACTTTCTCTCCTCTGTATATCTGCCAAAACCGCTTCTGACTCATACGAACAGAATTATAGAATTGCCTTGAAGGCTGAAAGTCTTCAAGATGATTGAAACGCACCTTCAGAAGGCGTATCAGAGAGTTATGTTTTACTACTGACCGTGCTGTCCACTTGTTACGAAGTATCAATAAGCGGACAGCCATTGGAGAGCGATGGACATGTTTTGCCATCGCCTCCAATGTCATCCCTGTACCAACACTTTCTCGGATGAATTCCTTATCTTTCTCACTCCAATGAGATCCTATTACATGTACCATATTTTCCCGTTCAATTCATGCGTCACAAGCCTTTTGATTTTGGTATAGTCATCGCTAAACAAATAATCATCATGATTTATCACGTAGTCCGCACATAATTTTATGAAAAGGTCTTGATGCTGCTCTGGAATATTTTTCTGTATGTCATAATACCTTCCCGGTTCAAGCTGCTTCAAAACATTACAAGTCCAATTATCAATCTGCTGGAATTTGTCAATTCCAAGCTTATCAATATATTCGTTGACCCAATCATAATTATGTGGGCGGTATTTGCTTAGGTCTGACATACCTATAATGAAATATTATATTCTGGAGCATTGATAAACTGCAAAGGTCTAATATAAACTGGTCCACCCTGATTGGAGTCCCAGTATATAATGCCATCCATTTGGTTTCCGCAGCTCTTGCATGCATTTCCTTTCGTATCCCATTTAACACAACGGTCATGTTTATCGCTATGGCCATATACGAGTATAACACCTTCAGTAGTACAGCGCATGGAATCTATTGTAAAATCAAATGGAAGAATTCCTTCTTGTTTATGTTTATTGATAGCATCCTCAAATTGCTTTATTGTTGCCATAATTTTTTCTGATTAAACTTGTTGCACCTTTACGACCAGCTCTGCTTCTCCAGTCAGACGGTCTTTCTATATTATTCTCTTTGACAAAAGCAGTCAATTGTTTTCTTGTTAACTCAAATTGTCTAGATATCTCTTCCGACGTCATTGAGCCATGCTCTATATGATATCGTATAACACACTTTTCATACCACGACAAATCATGCCTACTCCTCATATGTCTTTTTGAGTTAAATAGCAAAAGCCTGAATACTGCAGTGTTCCAACTCATGCATTAGTGAGGGGAAATCAATACTTTCAGTTTCTTCAGCTTTCGTACTATCATCATTATACACAATAGCTATATTGTAAATCATAACACTCTACGTTCTATTAATAATTATTCGTCTTGCTTCTATAGATTCAATCATCCATAATTCTACTTCATCTATAGATGGATACTTCGTCAGACTATCGTTTGCGAAGTCTTCAGCTTCTGATAGAGATGTAAACATATATTTGTTGTCATCTCCCTTTATCCGGCATTCCCAATGCTGCTCATGTTTAATCATAAGTTAATCTGCATATAATTCATTACTTTACGAATTTGACCAGTTTTGTTCAATCCAAGTTTATCCCTTACAACACGAAGTTGATTCTTGACAGTTTAACAGACTTTCCAAGCCTATCAGCTATTTCTTCTGTTTCGAATCCTTTCGTATAAGCGAAAGCTACTTTGAATTCCTCTCTACCTAGAATAGATCTAAGTTCAGGCTTACAGATTACTCCTTCGTCACGGCATACACCTCTTCTCGGGCAAACCACTTCTTCTATCGAGAACATCCCATTATCTATGTCATAATGAAGATTGTCCCTCTGGCCAAAATTACATCTGATGAAGTCATCTGCAATGCGATAACGATAGAAACTATAGTTAGGCTTGCTTTGAACGTTATTAGATTGAAGCCTTTCCAGAGCATCAGGGAAAAATTGTTCGAGTGAACGTATCACAACATCAATGATTTCCCTGTCTTCAATAGTAAACTCTTTTTCTTTCTCATCCCCTGATACACGATAATGTACCTTACCTTCTGGAGTATTCCAGAACTCAACACGTTTTGTTTCCATTTAATTCCTCAATTGCGTTATTAATACAAGTTAGTTCGCATAAGTCAATGTTGGCGTACCCTAGTAACTTCTGACGCCACGTAATAATTGACTTACCATAATTCTGTACGAGATAGAATACAAGTTTGTCCCTCTCAGCTGTCTCCATTTTTTTGTAATAGGCTCTGAGTCCTACAAAATCCATTTTTTCCATAATAAATTTCTCAAATAAAAATTTTATGTGTAAATTTGCAGTGCAAATATAAATATAAACATCGCATTTTTATGCTATAATAAGCATATTTTTGCTATTCTTTAACATTCGTAAACACCATATAATAGTAATTAACAACTAATAAAATTCAGAATTATGTTCAACAATCAATTGCTAAAAGAGCTTTACGTCAATTCAGGAATGACTGCATCAAAGTTTTCTGAAGAATTATGGGGTGCGGGTGCAAATCGGACAATCTCCTATTTCAACAACCGCACAAAAATCAGTACAGAATTACTGACAAAACTATGTTTCTTGTTCAAGGTAAGTGCTGATGAATTATTAGGGATTCCTAAGTTCTCATCAGCCACTGATAATGTTGTAATTGGAGACAACAATAATGTAGGAAACACGCAGCAGGATAGTTCAATTCTGTACTTAACCTTACTTAAATCTTCCATCAAGACCATGCAAGAAACAATTAAAAGTCTTCAATCTCAGATCGAGAAAAAGGATGGCGAAATCCTGGCACTTAAAAAGACTCAGGAACAAATTGTCAATCTTGCCAAGTCGGACAAAAATCGGACTAAAAAATAGTAATTTTATTCTATATGCAATGTTAGTACATTATTGCGTTTACGCACATAGATGCTATTTGACAGTTACAAATCCTGCCTCCGCAACAATAAATCCGAAATCCCCTCTCAAAGAGGGGTTTATTTTTGCCTATTTATTATCCGCTAACCCCCAAAAAGTTCACTTGAAGGTCACTATAAAACAAAATCAAGCAGTCGTATCAACTGCTTGATTTTGTTTTTGTGGGCCATCCAGGGCTTGAACCTGGGACCTCCAGATTATGAGTCTGTTGCTCTAACCAACTGAGCTAAAAGCCCTGCAATTCTTGTTTTGCGAGTGCAAAGGTAATAAAATTTTTCATTCTACCAAAGTTTTTTGCATTAAAGTTTAATGTTTATGAGCAAAAGCGTGCGTTTTATTGTATTTTTTCGTAACTTTGCGCCTCACAAATTAGTGTTTTTATCGTATGGCTGACGAGATTTTGAAAAGCAGTGCTTTTTATGCAGGACTCACTTCGCAACAGGTGGAGCATAGTAGGAAACAATATGGGCGGAACGTTCTTACGCCTGCAAAGCGCACTTCTATGTGGCGACTGTATATTGAAAAGTACGACGACCCTATTATAAAAGTGCTTATTGTTGCGGCTTTGTTGTCGGTGATTTTGTCGTTTTTCGGGGGAAATATCATCGAGACATTGGGCATTGTTATCGCCATTTTCCTTGCTACGACAATAGGATTTGTGTTTGAAATGGACGCTGCGAGGAAGTTCGACGTGCTTACTGCCTTCAACGAGGAAACGCCTGTAAAGGTCAGGCGCAACGGTAAGGTGATGGAAATTGCACGCCAGGACATCGTCGTGGGTGACATTGTCTTGCTCGATGTGGGCGATGAGATACCTGCCGATGGCGATTTGCTTGAGGCGATGTGCCTGCAAGTGAACGAGAGTTCGTTGACTGGAGAGCAGATAACTGCCAAGCAAACCATGCCCGACAATGCCACCAAACTGGCTGGCGAGACGTTTGCTTATCCTGTGAACCGCGTATATCGTTCGACGATGGTAATGGATGGACGTGGCGTGATGAGGGTGACTGAGGTCGGCGACAGCACTGAAATAGGTCGCGTAGCACACAAATCGATGGAGACAACCGAGGTTGAAACACCTCTGAACAAGCAGTTGACCAAGCTCGGAAAGCAGATTTCGTTCTGGGGAACGACCATTGCAGTCCTTGCTTTTGTCATATTTACGTGCAAGGATTACATCACCAACAACCACTGGACAGACTATGACGTGCTCACGATTGTGCGCACAATACTGCAATATTTTATGGTTTCGGTGACGCTGATAGTAATGGCTGTGCCCGAAGGTCTGCCTATGGCTATCACGCTTTCATTGGCTCTCAACATGCGCAGGATGCTTAAAAGCAACAACCTTGTGCGCAAGATGCATGCTTGTGAAACCATGGGAGCGGTCACGGTTATCTGCACAGACAAGACGGGAACACTGACGCAAAACAAGATGACGGTGGCTGAAGTGATTGAAAACAAGCGTTTCGACTGCCAGAGTCAATACTTTTCGCCTTCCGACCTCTTCGCATACGCCATTGCAGCCAACACTACTGCCGAGCTGGCAGATGACGGAAAAGGCATCGGAAACCCTACTGAAGTGGCACTCCTCCAATGGCTTTCGGGCGAAGGATATGACTATAAGGAACTGCGCAAGAAGATAAAAATCACCTCGCAGGTGCCTTTCTCTACCGAAAGGAAATACATGCAAACCTCTGTCGAGATATTTGGCGAGGCATATACCTTCACTAAAGGTGCGCCGGAAATAGTGCTCGAAATGACTTCTGCCACTGATGTGGATGCCATGAAGGAGCGTTTGTTTGCCTGTCAACATGCCGGAATGCGCACGTTGGGCTTCGCTGTGAACGGCAAACTTCAGGCTATGATTGCCATCAACGACCCACTTCGCGATGATGTTCCTATGGCTGTTGCCGACTGCATTCGTGCGGGTGTAGAGGTGAAAATAGTCACTGGCGACACGTCTGCCACTGCTCTTGAGATAGCAAGAGAAGTGGGCATATCTGTCGATGAAACCGATAAAAATTGCCATATCACTGGTTCTGACTTTGCAAATCTAAGCGATGAGGAAGCCCTCGCGCGCGTACCTTATATTAAAGTTATGAGTCGTGCACGGCCTGGAGACAAGCAACGCCTTGTGCAATTGCTGCAACAAATGGGCGAAGTCGTGGCTGTGACGGGCGACGGAACAAACGATGCGCCGGCGTTGAACTACGCTCATGTGGGACTTTCTCTCGGTTCTGGCACCAGCGTAGCAAAGGAAGCGAGCGACATTACGCTGATTGACGACTCGTTTGGCAGCATTGTGCGTGCCATCATGTGGGGGCGTTCGCTCTACAAAAACCTGCAACGGTTCCTCTTCTTCCAGCTTGTGGTCAACGTTGCCGCCCTATTGCTTTCAGTCGTAGGACCGCTGATAGGCACCAAGATGCCGCTTACCGTGACGCAAATCCTATGGGTGAACCTCATCATGGACACGCTTGCATCGCTTGCACTCTCGTCGCTGCCTCCGTCGGAGAAGGTGATGGACGAGAAACCACGACACGAAAGCGACTCAATAATCACACGCAAGATGATTTCGAGCATCGGCATGGTTGCATTGGCAG
Source organism: Bacteroidaceae bacterium (assembly GCA_024398515.1). Taxonomy (GTDB): domain Bacteria; phylum Bacteroidota; class Bacteroidia; order Bacteroidales; family Bacteroidaceae; genus Prevotella. The sequence goes on from JAKSIZ010000006.1 coordinate 53,074, forward strand.
AGATGGTCTATCTCGTATGGTTCATACTCTATGCCGAGATGCACCACGAGGTTTCAACCCACAACCTGACGATATTCTTCACCGGATTCGTGATGCTGCAGTTCTGGAACATGCTCAATGCCAAGACGCTCAACTCGCAGCAGTCCATCACCTCGCACCTCAGCCAGTGCCGAGGCCTTGGGTTTGTCATGCTGCTGGTACTCGTCGGGCAATGGCTGATAGTGCAGTTCGGCGGCGAGATGTTCCGCACCGTGCCAATCACGGCAGTAGAGTGGGGAGCGATAATCTTGGCTACACTTCCGATAGTTCTCTTTTCGTTCAAACTGCGATGAACGCATGGGCGAAACAGAGTGTGCTTTATAGTCGGGAGAAAACTGCTACAGTTTCCGATCGAAAACTGCTACAGTTTTGACTTGAAAACTGCTACAGTTTTCTTTTGGGCAAAGCGTTCAACTTTGGGATTTCAAATACTCGACCTCTCAAATGACAACGAAGACATATAAAAATGATACGCAATATAGTAATAGATTTTGGTGGAGTGCTTGTGCAACTTGACAAGTCTGCGAGCATCTCGGCATACCGCGACCTCGGCATGGAAGGCGTTGCGGCACTGATAAACGACTACCGTTCCGACGGCATATTCAACGAACTTGAACGTGGCGAGATTGACATTCACGAGTTCTGCAACCGCGCACGTCAGATGACAGGCATCGACGCACCCGACGAAGCGATAGAAGACGCATGGCAGAGATTGCTCGTGGGCGTACCGCAAAAGAAGCTCGACATGCTTGCCGCACTGCGACGGAAATACCGCGTCTATCTCCTGAGCAACACAAATGCTTTCCACTGGGAGTATTCCGTAAAGGAGTATTTCAAGGACACAAGCCTATACTTCGACCGGCTCTACCTCTCGTATGAACTCGGGATGAGCAAGCCCGACCGCCGCATATTCGAACATCTGATAGCCGACACAGGCATATCGGTTGAAGAAACATTGCTCTTGGACGACTCGGCAGACAATTGCCGGATGGCACGCGAATTGGGCTTCCACGTGTGGCACATAGCCGAAAACGAAGATTGGACACAACGCTTTAATGATGAAAAATGCATGAACGACGTATAATTTTTGGTAAAAAGTTTGGTTGTGTCGCAAAATAAGTATAACTTTGCACACAGAAATTACGAAAGGCAAAGATTGTTGGGTTTCAGCTGCAAACGCTGGAACTCAGTGTTTTTCTGCTTTTCGACAAGCAAGATTTATAAAACTTATAAAAATAAAAAACATTATGGCACACATGTCAAAAGAAGGCTACGAGGAATTAGTAGCCAAGCTGCATAAGCTTGAAACAGTTGATCGCCCTGCAGCATCGGCAGCAATCGCCGAAGCAAGAGACAAGGGAGACCTCAGCGAAAACTATGAATATCACTCTGCAAAAGAGGCACAGGCAAAGCTCGAAGCAAAGATAAACCAGCTGAAAACCGAACTGATGAACGCAAAGATAGTGGATACTTCACGTCTGAAAGGCGACATTGTGCAGATTTTGTCGAAAGTTGAAATGACAAACGTAAAGACAAATGCACGCATGACTTATACCATCGTAAGCGAGAGTGAAGCTAATCTGCGCGAAGGAAAGATAGCAATCAGCACCCCAATAGCACAGGGTTTGCTCGGCAAGAAGGCTGGCGACACGGCAGTAATAAAGATTCCTCAAGGCACAATAGAACTCAGAATAGAGAGCATAAGCTTATAATAATGTAATGTTTTCGGCTTAGTCAGGAACATCTTTGCGGTCGGGAACATCAATAATAATCAACAACTATGGGAATTTTTTCAAAGATAGCAGCTGGTGAGATACCAAGCTATAAGTGTGCAGAAAGCGAAAAGTTCTATGCTTTTCTCGACATTAACCCAATAGCAAAGGGCCATACGCTCGTAATCCCACGCAGGGAAGAGGACTATATCTTTGACCTCAGCGACGAGGAATTGGCTGAAATGATAGTCTTTGCAAAGAAGGTTGCAAACGGAATTAAGAAGGCTTATCCTTGCAAGAAGGTAGGAATGGCAGTTCTTGGACTTGAAGTTGCGCATGCTCATATACACCTCGTACCACTGAATACCGAGGGCGACATGAACTTCAAGAACAAACTTCAGCTTACTGAAGAAGAGTTCAAGACCATCGCAGCCAATATCTACGCTAACGTATAAACGGCAAGGTGGGCAGGTAATCCCACTTATTTATCATTCTATTTAATTGGCAAAATCATATTTGGCGGCATTTGCAGCAAGTATGATTTTGCCAATTATAGTGATTAATGTATTAGTTTTTCCCAGATATCAGCGAAATGTTGCATTGAAGGAAGGACGATGTCTGCGCCTTCGGCTGCAAGCATCGAGTCGGGGAGAGGGCCAGTGTTGACTGCAACAGTGAAGATGCCAGCGGCTTTGCCTGCTCGGATTCCGAGTGGAGCATTCTCAACCACGATGGCTTCAGCGGCAGTGACACCTGCTTTTTTCAGTCCCATGAGATAAGGATCAGGCATGGGTTTGCCGTGTTCAACGTCGAAACACGTCACCATGAGGTCATGATTTACAAGTCCGACATAGTCCCTTTCAAGACGGTTGAGCACAGTAAGCTGGCCACTACCAGTGACAACGACAATCTTTGCACCGGTGGTTTTGATTTTTTCCATTAGAAGTTTTGTGCCAGGCATCATCTCAGGTTTGGGAAACGAAGCGAAGCATTTGCACTTCTCATCGTAAATATGTGCGATTTCATCGGGAGATAATTCGAGTCCGCAACGTTCATGTGCGAGCTTCTTTATTGTCTCTAACCCTCGCATTCCCTCGTGTGCATAGCAGTCTTCTTCGCTCATCGGAATGCCAAAGCGTGTCATTGTCGTGTGCCATGCCTTTGCATGGTACTTCATTGAGTCGTAGATAACGCCGTCCATATCAAAAAGAACGGCTTTAGGTACGAACCCAAAGCCGTCTTTTTTATTCATTCTTAAGCCTTTCCTGAATGGCTTTGCTCTCGGCCTCATAGCCTGGTTTGTTGAGCAAAGCAAACATATTCTTCTTATAAGCTTCGACGCCTGGCTGGTTGAAAGCGTTCACACCAAGCACATTGCCGCTTATTCCGCAGCCCAATTCAAAGAAATATACGATTTCACCGAGATAAAATTCGTTCAACTTTGGTATGCTAATGCGTATGTTTGGCACGCCGCCATCAACGTGAGCAAGCTTCGTTCCGAGTTCTGCCATCTTATTTACTTCGTCAACTCGCTTGCCGGCGAGGAAGTTTAGACCGTCGAGATTTTCTTCGTCGAATGGGAAAAGAAGTTGCTTGTTTGGCTCTTCAACGCTGATTACAGTCTCGAAAATGCTGCGTTCACCCTCTTGAATCCATTGGCCCATAGAGTGAAGGTCGGTAGTGAAATCGACCGATGCAGGGAAGATGCCCTTGTTTTCCTTGCCTTCGCTCTCGCCGTAGAGCTGCTTCCACCATTCGCTCATGAAGTGGAGCTTAGGTTGATAGTTCACGAGAATTTCAATCTTTTTGCCACTCTGATATAATGCGTTGCGTACTGCAGCATATTGTGCCGATGGATTTTGCTCGAAAGGAACATCGGCGGCACATGCCTTTTCCATCTCGACAGCACCTGCTATGAGTTGCTTTATGTCAAAGCCTGCGCATGCGATAGGCAACAATCCTACTGGTGTGAGCACTGAGAAACGACCGCCTACGTTGTCAGGAATGACGAAAGTTTTGTAGCCTTCCTTTGTTGCAGCGGCACGTGCGGCACCCTTTACAGCGTCGGTTATGGCAACGATAACCTTCTTTGCCTCTTCTTTGCCGCGCTGTTCTTCGCACTGCTTCTTCATAAGTCGGAAGGTGAGAGCGGTCTCTGTGGTGGTTCCTGACTTAGAAATGTTGATAACACCAAACTTCTTTCCCTTAAGATATTCGGAAAGTTCGGCAAGATAATCCTCGCCTATGTTGTTTCCTGCAAATACGATTGCGGGACTTTCATTCTTCAACCAAGCAAAAGAATTGCTTAAAGCTTCGATAATTGCCTTTGCGCCGAGGTAACTTCCACCGATGCCGGCAACCACGATGACCTCACAATTTGCGCGAAGTGTATCGGCGGTTTCTTGAATTTCATCGATGAAATCGGCATTTATTGACGATGGAAGGTGCAGCCAACCAAGGAAATCATTGCCAGGACAAGTGCCGTCTTCCAAGGCTTTTTGTGCAGCGTTCACCTGAGGCATAAGGTCGTTTACAGCATTTGCGCCCAAGAACTGGACAGCTTTTGTTGCGTCTAAACTAAAATTTTTCATGTGCGTATATATTATATAATGTGTTATCTGAAAGAATCCGTGAGGAGTTTTATCTCGATTTGAGGCGAGATACGCTCGTAGAGAATGTTATAAACTGCATCGAGGATAGGCATGTTTACGTGCAGATGGCTATTGATTTCCTTCATACATTTCGTTCCGAAGAAGCCTTCTGCAATCATTTCCATTTCGATTTGTGCGCTCTTTACGCTGTAGCCCTTGCCTATCATCGTACCGAATGTGCGGTTGCGTGAGAAGTTGGAATATGACGTGACAAGCAAATCGCCAAGATAAACCGAGTCAACCATGCTTCGATCCATAGGATAAACAGTGTTGAGGAATCGTTGCATTTCGGCTATTGCATTTGAAATCAATACTGCCTGGAAGTTGTCGCCATACTTCAATCCACTGCAAATGCCCGAAGCAATGGAATAAACATTCTTGAGGACTGACGAGTATTCTATGCCCAGAACATCTTCGGAGACTTGTGTCTTGACGTAACTGTTGGCAAGGATTTTGGCAAATGATTGTGCCTTGTCGGTGTTGTGACAGCCTATTGTGAGGTAAGTCAAGCGCTCAAGTGCTACTTCTTCAGCGTGCGACGGACCGCCGATGCAGGCAAGATTTTCGTAAGGAACATCAAAGACTTGATGAAAATATTCGCTGCACACGAGGTTGTCGTCAGGTACAATTCCCTTGATTGCCGTGACAATGAACTTGTCCTTTAGCCTTACTTTCAGCTTCTTCAAGTGATTTTTCAGGTAAGGCGAAGGGGTGACAAAGACAAGGGTATCGTAGCTCTGTACTATTTCATTGATGTCTGTCGAGAAAAATATCTCGTCAATGTTGAAGTGTACAGACTCCAAGTATGCCGGATTGTGCCCAAGCCGACGGAAATCCTCAATACGATCTTCGCGGCGAATATACCATCCGAGATGATGGGTATGCGATATAAGTATCTTGGCGACAGCCGTTGCCCAGCTGCCACCACCGATTACCGCTATCTTGCCACAATCAAACATTATGATGATTTTTGCTTATTCCTATATTTATAGATGCCTTGGTATCTATACAATTATAACCCTTGTGCTGCTTCGATGAACTTTGCGAAGTCCTCAACCTTCGGATTGTCGTAGCCGAGTTTATACTTCTTGTTCACTCCGCAGACGTCCATCTGGAGTTTTTGTGGGTTTATTTCCTTTATGTCGCTAACGAGATAATAGCCTGCCTTGTTGAATACCGGCACCCATTCTTCCGTTACTCCTACTGCTGCCCAATCGGCAACACTGCTCTTCGGAGCCTTCTTTTCAGGTTTCATTGTTGGGAAGAGAAGCACTTCCTGAATGGTAGGCTGACCAGTCATAAGTATTGCCAAGCGGTCGATGCCGATACCAATACCCGAAGTAGGAGGCATACCATATTGTAATGCGCGCAAGAAATCCTGGTCGATTATCATTGCTTCGTCGTCGCCCTTATCGGCAAGTTTCATTTGCTCGACAAATCTTTCCTCTTGGTCTATTGGGTCGTTCAGCTCGGAATATGCGTTGGCAACCTCCTTGCCATTGACCATCAACTCGAACCTTTCGGTTAATCCTGGCTTAGAACGATGCATCTTCGTGAGTGGAGACATCTCTACAGGATAGTCGATGATAAACGTTGGCTGGATGAAAGTGCCCTCACAAGTCTCGCCGAATATCTCGTCGATGAGCTTGCCTTTGCCCATTGTCTCGTCAACTTCAATCTCAAGTCTCTTTGCAATCTCGCGTATTTCGTCCTCGCTCTTGCCGTCAAGGTCGTAGCCAGTCTTCTCTTTTATTGCGTCGAGAATAGGAAGTCGGCGGTAAGGAGCCTTGAAAGAAACGATGTTTTCGCCTATCTGAACCTCTGTCTTGCCGTTTACAGCGATACAAATTTTCTCAAGGAGTTGTTCGGTAAATTCCATCATCCAGTTGTAATCCTTGTAGCTTACATACAATTCCATGCAAGTAAACTCTGGATTATGACTTCTGTCCATGCCCTCATTGCGGAAGTTTCTTCCTATTTCATACACGCCTTCGAAGCCGCCTACAATGAGTCGCTTGAGGTAAAGTTCCGTTGCAATGCGCAGGTACAAGTCAACGTTGAGTGCATTGTGATGCGTGATGAATGGTCTGGCACTCGCTCCACCGGCTATTTGCTGCAGTATAGGAGTCTCGACTTCAGTGAATCCAGCCTCGTCGAACACCTGTCTCATGGTGCGGAGTATCTGTGCACGTTTGAGGAAAGTATCCTTTACGCCGTCGTTTACCACGAGGTCAACGTATCGCTGACGGTAGCGAAGTTCTGGGTCGTCGAACTTATCGTATGCCACGCCATCCTTATATTTTACTATAGGTAGTGGCTTGAGGCTCTTTGAGAGGAGGGTTATCTCCTTTGCGTGAACACTAATCTCGCCCATCTGTGTGCGGAAGACAAAGCCTTTTATTCCGATGAAATCGCCAATATCGAGCAGTCTTTTGAACACGACATTATACATATCCTTGTTCTCGCCTTCGCAAATGTCGTCGCGAGTGACATAAACTTGTATTCTACCCTTCGAGTCTTGCAGCTCAATGAATGATGCTTTGCCCATGACTCTGCGGCTCATCATTCGTCCGGCTATGCACACTTCTCGCTGTTCGGCTTCATCGTCGAACTCGTTTTTGATGTCTATTGAATACGCGTTTGTGGGGTATGCTGCTGCCGGATAAGGGTTAATACCCATGTCTCTCAACTCTTGCAGACTCTGTCGTCTGCCTAATTCCTGTTCACTTAATTCCAGTATATTCATAATATATTATAATATTTCGGAGTGCAAAATTAACATAAAATTCCGACATGACAAATTTATTCTGCATAAAAAGTACATAGTTCCAAAAAAGTTTGTACCTTTGTGCCATGTATAAATATTAAAATAATGATGATATGAAACCAAGACTTTTATCAATTTTTGTGCTTATGATGATGGCAGTCGGGGCTTCAGCACAGAAGCCATTTGACATTACACTGAACCGAGTGCATAGTGATTCGGCTACAATCCGCGTGTTTCTTCCTAACAAACGTGTGGCTACAGGGCGTGCCGTGGTGGTTTGTCCTGGCGGAGGCTACGCTCATCTCGCAATGGATCATGAGGGCTACCAGTGGGCGGAGTTCTTTGGACAGCTCGGAGTTGCCACTATAGTACTGAAGTATAAGATGCCACACGGCAACCATGCGATACCTGTTGACGATGCCGAACAGGCAATAAGGACGGTGAGGGCACACGCGAAAGAGTGGGGGATAAACCCTGACGAAGTAGGAATCATGGGTTCATCGGCTGGCGGACACCTTGCCACGACCGTTGCCACGCATTCTACCGGCGACGCTGCCCCTAACTTCCAAATACTGTTCTATCCGGTTGTGTCGATGGATCCAGCCGTAACCCATATTGGGTCACACGACAACTTCTTGGGAAAGAATCCGAAGAAGGAGATGGAACTTGAGTTCAGCAATGCGCTGAAGGTGACGCCAAACACCCCTCGGGCATTCATCACGCTGGCAAGCGACGACCACTCCGTCATCCCGCAGAACAGCATAGAATACTATCAGGCATTGTGCAACAACAAGGTGCCGGCATCAATCCATGCCTACCCTTCGGGTGGTCACGGCTTTGGCTATCGCACGACATACCTCTACCACACGCAAATCCTGACCGAACTTGCTGCGTGGATAAGAAGCTTTTAATATAATAGGAAAACGCAATCCTGCGCTATGCTTGTCCGACATGTTCGGACAAGTTTTTTGACATGAACGTAATACCCGAAAAAAAGTTGTACAACTTTCGCGCGAATGTTGTACAACTTTCAGTCGAAAGTTGTACAACTTTTTTCCGAGTTAAGCGTTCGTCTGAAAAGGCACAATCGGAGACATCATGAAAAGCATAATAATAAAATGGTGCTATAATACAAATAAACCTTAATTTTTTTTGTCATGTTGCAGATTTTTTATAAATTTGTACTCCAAACGCGTTATAATGGAACCTGAAATAGAGCAAAGGACAGAAAATATGGACATACTGCGCTGCGAAGGACTCGTAAAGCGGTATGGCAAGCGCATTGTCGCAAACGAAGTCTGCTTCGACGTGAAGCAGGGCGAAATCGTAGGCCTTCTCGGACCAAACGGAGCCGGAAAGACCACCTCGTTCTATATGACCACAGGCCTCGTGGTGCCGAATGCCGGACACGTATATATAAATGATACGGAGATAACCACCGAACCAGTCTATAAGCGAGCACGTCGCGGCATAGGCTACTTGCCGCAAGAACCAAGCGTGTTCCGCAAGATGACAGTCGAGGACAACATCATCTCGGTGCTTGAGATGAAGAAGATGACGCAGGAAGAACGCAAGGATAAACTCGAAAGCCTAATATCCGAATTCCGACTCGAAAAGGTAAGGAAGAACAAGGGCGACCAGTTGTCGGGAGGCGAACGACGCCGCACCGAGATAGCACGATGCCTTGCAATCAACCCAAAGTTCATCATGCTCGACGAACCTTTTGCGGGCGTTGACCCTATCGCAGTAGAAGACATACAGACAATCGTGTGGCGACTGAAGTTCCGCAACATAGGCATTCTCATCACCGACCACAATGTACAGGACACACTCTGTATCACGGATCGTGCATACATGCTGTTCGAGGGACGAATCCTTTTCCAGGGAACACCAGAGGAACTGGCGTCGAACCAGACAGTAAGAGAGAAGTATCTGAGTACAAGTTTCGTGCTCAGGAAGAAAGATTTCCAGTTGATCGACGAGCAAAAACGTGCTGCCGAACAAGCAGAAACAGAAAATAAATAGAATTGCAAATACATAATAAATGATAAATTATAAATAACAGATTAAATTTATGAACATCACATTTGAATGCGCCGACAAAGTTAACGGCAAGGTTACAGCCTCAATTGTGAAGGCTGATTATGAAGAAGGAGTAAAGAAAGCACTTAAAAACTACCAGAAGAAAGCCTCGGTACCAGGCTTCCGACCAGGCAAAGTTCCTTTCGGAATGATTGAAAAGCAATACGGAACAGCCGTGAAGGTAGAAGAGATAAACCGTCTGCTTGGCGAGAAAGTGGATGAATACATCCGCGAAAACAAGATACAAATGCTCGGCAATCCACTCCCTGCAGAGAATCAACAGGAAGGAATGGACTTCGAAAAAGACGAGGATTTCACATTTGTATTCGACGTAGCAGTGGCTCCGGAGTTCAAGGTAGCCCTCTCAGGCCGCGACAAAATCCCATTCTATGAGATTAAAATCGACGACGAACTCATTAACCAGCAGATAGAAGTCTATACATCACGCACCGGTCAGCACGTAAAGGTAAAGGAATATAAGGATGGTGACATGCTCAAAGGCGATATACGCGAACTTGAGAATGGCAACACAAAGGAAGGCGGAGTGACTGTTGATAGCGCAATAATGATGCCGAAGTACATGAAGGATGAGGACCAGAAGAAGCTCTTCGACGGTTGCAAACCAGGCGACATCATCACGTTCAACCCATACAAAGCATACGACGGAAGCGACGTTGAACTTGCATCATTCCTCAAAATAACCAAGGAAGAGGCAAAGGAAATGAAGTCCGACTTCACTTATCAGGTAACAGAAGTGACTCGTTACGAGAAGGGCGAGATTAACCAAGAGCTCTTCGACAACGTATATGGCGAAGGAAACGTAAAGAGCGAAGAGGAATTCCGCAACAGAATAGTTGCCGACCTCAAGGCACAAATGACTGCTGACAGCGATTACCGCTTCATCATCGACCTTCGTGAACACTGCGAAAAGAAGGTTGGTAAGCTTGAATATCCTGACGAGTTAATGAAGAAGATAATGCTCCGTAACAATCCTGACAAGGATGCAAAGTTTGTTGACGACAACTATGAAGGCAGCATAAAGGAACTCACGTGGCACCTCATTCGCGAACAACTCGTAGAAGCAAAGGAGATAAAGATAGAGAATGCCGACATAAAAGCAGCCGCTGTAGAGGCAACACGTGCACAGTTTGCACAGTATGGCATGAACAATGTGCCACAGGAACTCATTGAAAAGTATGCAGAAGAGTCGATGAAGAAGCAGGAAATGATAAACAATCTCGTTGACCGCAGCATTGACCGCAAGATAACTGACGTGTATAAAGACGTAGTAAAGTTAGACGTAAAGGAAGTGACATTGAAGGAATTCAATAAATTATTTGAGAAATAATGAACAACGATTTTAGGAAATTTGCCACTCAGCACCTCGGGATGAATGGCCTGGTGCTCGACGATGTAGTTAAGGCACAGGGACAATACCTTAATCCTTATATATTGGAAGAGCGCCAGCTGAACGTCACCCAGATGGACGTGTTCTCACGCTTGATGATGGACCGTATCATATTTCTGGGCACTCAGATTGACGATTACACTGCCAATACCCTTCAGGCACAGCTGCTCTACCTTGACTCTACTGACCCTGGCAAGGACATAAGCATCTATATCAACTCGCCTGGTGGCAGTGTATATGCAGGACTTGGCATCTACGATACGATGCAGTTCATACAGAGCGACGTTGCCACAATCTGTACAGGCATGGCAGCTTCGATGGCAAGCGTGCTGCTCGTGGCAGGTAAGGAAGGCAAACGTTCTGCCCTTACGCATTCCCGAGTGATGATTCACCAGCCGATGGGAGGCGCACAAGGTCAGGCATCGGACATAGAAATCGTTGCCGAAGAGATACAGAAACTCAAGAAAGAACTCTACACAATCATCTCCAATCATTCAAAGACACCTTTCAACAAGGTGTGGAAAGACTCCGACCGCGACTATTGGATGACCGCCGAGGAGGCAAAGGCATACGGAATGATTGATACAATCCTAACGAAGAGAGGCTGATAAATGGCTAAAGACAAGTGTAGTTTCTGTGGAAAAAGTGGCGCAAATGCAAGGCTGATGCTTACAGGCATGAACGCCTACATCTGCGACGAATGCGTTTTGGCGGCATACGACGTACTGAAGGAGAATGGTTTTCTGACGAAGGCAGAGGGGGAATTCAAGATAAATATCAAAGATGTACCGAAGCCGAAGGAAATGAAGGAATACCTTGACCAGTATGTCATAGGGCAAGACGAGGCAAAGAAAACGCTTTCGGTGGCAGTGTATAACCACTACAAACGACTGAAACAGAAAGACGAAGCCGACGATGTTGAGATAGAAAAGAGCAATATTATAATGGTGGGCACTACCGGTACGGGCAAGACACTGCTCGCCCGTACGATAGCCAAGAAACTGAATGTGCCTTTCACCATTGTCGATGCAACAATCTTTACCGAAGCAGGATACGTGGGCGAAGATGTGGAAAGCATCCTCACTCGTCTGCTTCAGGTGGCAGACTATAACGTAGAAGCCGCTGAAAAGGGTATTGTCTTTATTGATGAAGTCGATAAGATAGCACGAAAGAGTGACAATCCTTCCATCACTCGCGACGTAAGTGGCGAAGGAGTGCAGCAAAGTCTGCTTAAACTCCTTGAAGGAAGTATAGTCAATGTTCCGCCAAAGGGAGGCCGAAAGCATCCTGACCAAGAGTATATACACGTAGATACGAAGAATATACTGTTTATATGTGGTGGTGCTTTTGACGGAATAGAGCGCAAGATTGCACAGAGACTCAACACTCATACCGTGGGTTATAACTCGGTACAGAACGTGAGGAAGATAGATAAGGAAGACTTGATGAAGTATATCATGCCACAGGACTTGAAGTCGTTCGGACTGATACCTGAAATCATTGGCCGTCTTCCTGTACTTACTTACCTGAATCCGCTCAACAAGGAAGCATTGCAACGAATACTCGTTGAACCGAAGAACTCTATTGTGAAGCAGTATGAAAAGTTGTTCCTTATGGATGGAATGAAACTTACATTCACTCAGGAAGCACTTGACTTCATTGTTGACAAAGCAATGGAATACAAACTCGGAGCACGCGGATTGCGCTCGATAGTGGAAAGTATCATGGTAGATGCAATGTTTGAAGAACCATCAAAGAAAACAAAAACATTTAAGGTAACGGCAGATTACGCAAAACAACAAATCGAAAAATCCAATTTGACATGACACCTAATGAGGCGTTAAAATATTATTTTGGTTTTGACAAGTTCAAGGGCGACCAAGAGGCCATCATTCAAAATGTACTTGATGGCAATGACACCTTTGTGCTTATGCCTACGGGAGGAGGAAAATCCTTGTGCTATCAGTTGCCAGCCCTGCTGATGGAAGGAACTGCCATAGTCATTTCACCACTGATTGCACTGATGAAAAATCAGGTTGACGTGATGACTGGTCTTGGCGAAGAAGGGGTGGCACATTACTTAAATTCATCACTCAGCAAGGCTGCAATAGAGCAGGTCAAGGCTGATGTACGAAGCGAAAAGACAAAGTTGCTGTATGTTGCGCCAGAATCATTAACGAAGTTTGAGAACGTTGAATTCCTTCGACGCGTGCAAGTATCGTTCTATGCTATAGACGAAGCACACTGTATTTCAGAGTGGGGACACGATTTCCGACCTGAATATAGAAACATCAGACCATTGATCAATCAAATCGGTGAAGCACCAGTTATAGCCCTCACGGCAACGGCAACCGACAAGGTAAGAATTGACATAAAGAAAAGTCTTGGCATAAATGACGCAAAAGAATTCAAGAGTTCGTTTAACCGTCCAAACCTTTATTATGAAGTTCGCCCTAAAACAAAGGACATAGATAAAGACATAATAAGGTTTATAAAACAAAACCCTGGCAAGAGTGGCATCATATATTGTCTTTCAAGGAAGAAAGTTGAGGAACTTGCTGAGATATTGAAAATAAACGATATTCGCGCAGCAGCATATCATGCAGGACTTGATACAGTAGTAAGAACGGAAACGCAAGACGATTTCCTGATGGAACGTATCGACGTGATTGTCGCAACCATAGCATTTGGTATGGGAATTGACAAGCCAGATGTTCGTTTCGTTATCCATTATGATATACCAAAGAGTCTTGAAGGTTACTATCAGGAAACAGGCCGTGCCGGAAGAGATAATGGTGAAGGCAAGTGCATAGCATTCTATACTTACAAGGACCTGCAGAAACTGGAAAAGTTTATGGAGGGTAAACCTGTTTCGGAACAAGACATAGGCAAGCAGTTGCTGCAAGAGACGGCAGCATACGCAGAGTCTTCAGTATGCCGACGCAAGTTGCTGCTCCATTACTTTGGAGAAACATATACAGAGGATAATTGTGGTAATTGTGACAATTGCTTGCATCCAAAAACAAAGATTGAGGCCAAGGACAAGTTGCTGAAAGTGCTTGAGGCAATATCTGCATTGAAGGAGAAGTTCAAGACCGATTATTTGGTTGATTTCATTTGTGGTCACGATACAGACGAGGTAACGGCACACAAGCACGACCAACTTGAGGAGTTCGGCATAGGAGAAAACGAATCTGAAAAAGTTTGGAATACAGTTATTCGCCAAGGCCTTCTTGCAGGATATATAAGGAAGGAAGTCGAGAACTATGGTTTGCTTAAGATAACAGACTTGGGACACGAGTTTATGAAGAAGCCTGTTTCGTTCATGATGGTCGAAGACATGGACTTTGATGCTTATGACGAAGAGTATTCAGAAGATGTTGGCGCCTCTGTGCTTGACCCTACATTGTTTGCCATATTGAAAGACTTGCGTAAATCTATGGCTTCAAAACTGAAGTTGCCACCATATATAATATTCATGGAGAATATATTGACGGAAATGGCAACGGTATATCCTACGACCATTGAGGAATTGAAGAATATAAATGGCGTTAACGATGGCAAGGCAAGGAAATACGGCGAACCGTTTTGCAAACTGATTAAGAAGTATTGCGAGGAAAATGACATCGAGCGTCCGAATGACATGCGAGTCAGAACCAAACCGAAAAAGTCGCTTCTAAAAGTTGAAATTGTCGGTATGATTGACCATAAGGTTCCTTTTGAGAACATTGCTACTATAAAGGGAATGGAAGAGAAGGCTCTCATTGAAAAACTTGAGGCAATAGTCTTTTCAGGAACAAAGTTGAACATAGATTACATATTGGAAGAATTTCTTGACGAAGAAGATGTGGAAGATATATTTGAATACTTCCGTGAGTCTGATAGCGGCTCAATAGATGAAGCACTTGAGGAGTTTGAAGACTTGTATTCAGAAGAAGAACTTCGTTTGGTTAGGATAAAATTTATTTCGGAACTTGCAAATTAAATAAAGAAAGAATATGAAAAAAAGTTGGTCTGTATTAGTAGCATTGTTGTTTGCTTGCACTGCTCAGGCGCAAAGCAATGATCCTGTCATTATGACAATCAATGGTGTTGATGTTCCACGTTCAGAATTTGAGTATTCGTTCAACAAGAACAACTCAGAAGGTGTGATTGACAAGAAAAGTGTTGATGAATATGTTGACCTGTTCATCAACTATAAGTTAAAAGTCGCTGCAGCTATTGATGCGCATTTGGACACGATGACTTCATACAAAAAGGAGTTTGTGGGTTATCGTGACCAGCAGTTGTATTCATCTTTTTATACAGATGCAGATGTGGAAAAGGAGGCGATGAAAGTTTATGAAAGCACCAAGACGTCAATAGGACCAAATGGACTTATCCGCCCAGCACACATATTCGTTCATCTGCCACAGAATGCAACTCCAGAGGAGCAAGCAAAGAAAAAAGCTCTTGCTGACTCTTTGTATGACGCAGTCAAGGCTGGTGCCGACTTCGCAGAACTGGCAAAGAAGCATTCTGAGGACATTGGCACATCACCGAATGGTGGTCTTCTTCCTTGGGTCGGACCTAATCAAACGGTAAAGGAGTTTGAAGAAGCTGCGTATAAACTCAATGTCGGGGAAATGTCGGAAGTCGTGCTTTCGTCATACGGATACCATATAATATTAATGAAGGAAAGGAAACAACTCGAACCATACGAGGAATTGCGCGACGACATTATGAAGTTCATCGAGCAGCGCAACATTCGTGAAAGCATTGCAAAACAAAATATCGATTCACTTGCAAAGGAAAGAAACATCTCTCCTGAGCAGTTAATGGACGAGCGTGCAGAGGAACTCTCTGCAAAGGACTTGGACACAAAGTATCTCATTCAGGAATATCATGACGGACTCCTTCTGTATGAAATCAGCAATAAGAAAGTATGGGATGCTGCTGCAAAGGATACTGTAGGCTTGAAGAATTATTTCGAACACAATAAGAAGAAGTATGCATGGGATGAACCTCGCTTCAAGGGAATTGCATATCACACAAGAGACAAGGCTGACATCAAGGCTGTGAAGAAGTGCATCAAGAATGTTCCTTTCGACCAGTGGGCACCAGTGTTGAAAAACACGTTCAACAACGATTCGGTACTTCGCATTCGTGCAGAAAAAGGTATATTCAAGAAAGGCGACAATGCGCTTGTTGATAAAATCATCTTCAAGCAGAAAGATGCAGAACCAAAACCTGTGAAAGATTATCCTTACGACGATGCTTTTGGTAAAGTGCTGAAGAAAGGTCCAGAGGATTATATGGATGTCCAAGGACTTGTCGTTGCTGACTACCAAGAGGTTCTGGAAAAAGAATGGATAAAAGATCTAAGAAGTAAATACACATTCAGCGTAAACAAGGATGTTTTGAAAACTGTAAATGTTCGTTGAACTTGCATTTGAAAATCACAAATTATAATTATGAGAACTATTTCTAATAGGATATTCGTATTGATGGTTTGCCTCTTGTGCAGTGGATTCTGCCTTGCTCAAGAGGTAAACGATTCAACTGCAAAGGTTACGACAACCGAACCAGAGGAAGAACCGAATATCGTTGATGAGGTAATCTGGATTGTTGGTGACGAGCCAATACTGAAATCCGAGGTCGAAGCACTGCGACAGGAGGAAGGTGTTCATTGGAAAGGAAATCCTGAATGTTCCATTCCGGAGCAGATAGCGATACAAAAACTTTTCCTTAACCAAGCAGTTATCGACAGTATCGAGGTAACTGATTCTGAAGTAGCAGGCGATGTGGAAAACCAATTGAACTATTGGATTCAAATGGTCGGCTCAAAGGAAAAGCTTGAGGAATACCGCAAGATGACCATTGCACAAATGCGTAACCAGTTGAGAGACGAATTGCGCAACAACCGAATTGCCGAAGAAATGAGAAAACAGATTGTACAGGATGTTAAGGTCACCCCTGCAGAAGTACGGAAATACTTCAAGGATTTACCAGAAGACAGTATTCCGTTTGTTCCTACGCAGGTTGAAGTACAGATAATCACCCATACTCCGCGCCTTGCCCCCGAAGAAGTCAATAAAGTGAAAAATGACTTGCGCGAATACACAGACCGTATTACAAAGGGAGAAACTTCGTTCTCTACTCTTGCAAGACTTTATTCCGAAGACCCTGGCTCGGCACGTATGGGTGGCGAACTTGACTACATGGGCCGTGCACATCTTGATCCAGCGTTTGCTGCAGTAGCGTTCAACCTGACCGACCCTAACAAGATTTCAAAGATTGTTGAATCGGAATTTGGCTTCCACATCATACAACTTATCGACAAGCGCGGCGACAAGATTAAGGTGCGTCATATACTTCGTAAGCCTCATGTGTCCGATGCTGCCGTTGATTCCATGTGCATGAAACTTGATACTCTTGCAATGGACATTCGTGAAGGAAAGACAACTTTCGATGAGGCTGCCACTTTCATTTCCGACGATAAGGACACAAAGAGCAATAAGGGAAACATGTTCTTCACCGACCCAATGACATATTCTCTTACGTCTAAGTTCCAGATGCAGGATCTTCCACCTGAAATAGCAAAGGCGGTCGATACTCTTGAGGTCGGCGAAATATCTAAGCCTTTCGTCATGGTAAACACAAAGAACAAGACAACTTGCGTGCTTGCGAAACTGAAAAACCGCATTCCACGCCATCGTGCAACGATGAACGATGACTTCCAAGTGCTAAAGGATGTTGTGCTTGAAAAACGTCGTGCCGAAGTTCTTCATAAATGGGTACAAGACAAGATAAAGACAACGTATGTACGCATCAATCCGAGATACAGGGATTGTGAATACGAATATACTGGATGGGTAAAATAAGACATGAGGAAACTCCTTCTTCCATTATTTGTTTTTTGCCTTTTGGTTAGCCTTCTCCCCATTGGCGGAGCAGGAGGCGGGCTTTTGGCTCGGCAACGAAAGCCAAGTGATGGACGTGTACACCTTGTTCATGCCGACGTTCTCCACACTGACCAATACCAAATGCCAGATGTGCAAATCCTTAATGGGCGCGTACATTTTACCCACGGTGGCACTCAGCTTTTTTGCGACTCAGCCTATTTCTATGAGAGTTCAAACTCTTTCCGTGCCTTCGGTCACGTTAAGATGTTGCAGGGCGATACGCTTTCGCTAAAGAGCGACTACGCTTTCTACGATGGAGATGACGAACTTGCCATAGCCAGACATAACGTAGTGCTGAAACATCGCGGCACTACTCTTTATACCGATAGCCTTAACTATGACAAGGCATACGGCATTGGATATTTCTTTGATGGCGGTCGGCTCGTTGACAAGCAGAATACTCTGGTATCAGATTGGGGACAATACGACACGGAAACCAAGCAGTCGGTTTTCAAATATGACGTTTCGTTGAAAAACAAGACAACGAATGTGAAGACCGACACCTTATATTATAATACGGGAAATTCTATGGCTGAGATGTGCGGACCGACGGACATCTTCCAAGACAGTAGCCATATCTATACCGAACACGGCTTTTATAATACTCGCACAGACCAGTCGGAACTGTACGACCGCACCGTCATAACCAATAAGGATGGCAAGAAACTAATCGGCGACAGCGTATATCACGACAGCGAATCGGGCATAAGCCGAGCCTACCATAACGTGGTATATTCCGACGAACAAAACAAAAACCAACTCACGGGTAACGTATGCTATTATGACGACAAGGCAGGTTATGCCTTCGCTACAGGCAATGCTGTGGCAATAGACTATTCCCAACAGGACACGCTCTACGTTCATGCCGACTCGTTCAAACTCTATACAATCAATATCAACACCGATTCCATGTATCGTCGCGTGCATGCTTACAACCATGTACGTGCCTATCGCAGGGATGTTCAGGGCGTATGCGATTCGTTGGTTTACATATCTCTCGACTCTTGTGCAACGATGTATAAGGACCCGATACTGTGGAATAATGGTCAGCAACTATTAGGCGAACAGATCAAGGTGTATGTTAACGACTCCACAATCGACTGGGCTCACGTAATAAACCAAGCCCTTTCGGTGCAGCAGATGAAGGAAGACACTGCGAGGTACAATCAGATATCGTCGAAGGAAATGAAGGCATTTTTCACCAATGGCGAGATACGAGAGTTCCAGGCAATAGACAATGTGCTGACCTGCTATTACCCAATCAACGATGTAGATTCCACTATTATAAGCCTGAACACACTTGAGACAACGCTCATGAAGATGTTTATGGAAGAAAGAAAACTGAGCAGAATCTGGACACCAAAGTTTGATGGAGTGATGTATCCGCTCACTCAAATCCCTCCAGGCAAGGATTTCCTTCCGTCGTTTGCATGGTTTGAATACATCCGGCCGGTCGATAAAAACGACATATTCGTGTGGCGAGGCAAGTCGAAGGATAAGGAATTGAAGACTACGGTACGCCGTACCGCCCCTGTCCACAAACTGCGAGACAAGTCAAAGGCAATATCGAAAAATCCTTAAATAACCGAAGTTGCAGAATGGGTTCTTAAAAAAAAGTAGAAAAAATGACTCATACTGCAACTTTTTTTTATCTTTGTGCGTCAAATGAACGTAGGCAATAAAGGAACTCCCTCCCTGCTCCCCCAAGGAGGAGTGAAATAAAAAGTAAATAAAATAAAATTGTAAATAGTAAATAAAAAAGGTTATGAAAAAGTTTTTCTTATTCTCAGTGTGCATGTTTTTGCTTTGTACAAGTTGCACCATTGACAGCAAAAGAGTGATCTCGAAATCGTTTAAGACAGTAACAGAGTCGGGAAATGTTATTGAAAAAACCTACAATCTCGGCAATTTTGATGAGATTGACGTGGCTGGAAGCCTCGATGTAAAATTCGTCCAGGCACCTGGAAAGTATGAGGCGAAAGTGAGTTGTTGCGATAATATCATGGAACTGCTCGACATAAAAGTGGTTGATGATGCGCTGAAAATTGGCTTCAAGAGTGGCGCGAACAACATAAAATATAAGAAAATGGACATCACTGTATATGCTCCGACAGTAGAAGAATTTGCTCTTGCGGGCTCTGGATGCATCGATTTTTCCGATGGTCTCGACACTGAAGAACTCCTCTGCTGCGTCAGCGGGTCGGGTATAATCAAGGGAATGGACCTTAATTGCAAGGATTTGGAAACGAAAATGGTAGGCAGCGGCGACATAAAGATTGCCAACATCATCTGCAAGGAAGTCGATGCAGCTGTGATGGGAAGTGGCACAATAACCTTAGCCGGCAATGCCGATGAGGCTGAATATACCACTACTGGTTCGGGTGATATCAAGGCTGTGGCACTTGTCGTAGGCTCAGGCAGCGCTAATATCACTGGTTCGGGCGACATAGAATGCAATGTGAAGAACCTAAAAAAGCGTGTCATTGGCAGTGGTGACATCAGGAATCTGAAGTAAAAAGGAACCCCAGACATCCCCTTTGCCCCTCCGAAGGAGGGGTAATAGGAGAATCGTAAAACCGTAAATTAAAATAAATTGTAAATGAATTGTAAATAAATCGTAAATTAAACTAAATTGTAAATAAATTGTAATTTGTAAATTGTAAAATCGTAAATTTTTATTACTTTTGTCGTTGAAAAGCGCTGAAGGAGCATTATTATGGCTGAACAGACACTAAAAGACAAGACGGCAAAAGGGCTTATGTGGGGCGGAATGAGCAATGGAATCATCCAGGTGCTCAGTGCTCTTTTCGGCATTGCACTGCTCAGACTGCTCACACCCGACGATTACGGCAAGATTGCCGTGCTTGTTGTGTTCTCAAACATTGCGAGCAACTTGCAGGAAAGCGGCTTTGTGGCTGCGCTCTGCAACAAGAAACCTCCGCGACATGAAGACTACAACGCAGTGTTCTGGTTCAATATAATCGTTGCTATCAGCATATATATTATACTGTTTTTTGCGGCTCCGCTCATCGCCGACTTCTATCACGAACCGGTACTTGTGCCTTTGTCGCGCTATCTTTTCCTCAGTTTTGTCATCTCAAGTTTCGGCACTGTGCAGCGTGCATACCTCTTTGGAAATCTCATGGTGAAGCAAAGCAGCATTGCGACTCTCACTGCTATCGTGGTGTCGAATACGATAGGAATAGCCTTGGCGTGGTATGGATTTGCCTTCTGGGGCATTGCAACGCAGACGCTTATTTACGTATTGGTGATTGTTTTGTTCAATTGGCACTACTCTTCCTGGCGTCCTACTTTGCATATAGACCTGCGTCCGGCATGGCAGATGTTCGGTTTCAGCAGCAAACTTCTTATTACAAACCTGTTCAACCAACTCAATTCAAACGCATTCGGAGTGCTTCTCGGCAAGTTCTTCAACACTGAGATGGCAGGACTTTATAACAATGCACGCAAGTGGGACGACATGTGTATCAATACGGTCAACGGCATGGTGACGGGCGTGGCACAGCCTGTGTTGGCTGAAGTGAGGGATGAAACCGACCGATACCGCAATGTTTTCCGCAAGATGTTGCGCTTCATCAGCTTCGTCTCGTTCCCTGCAATGCTCGGCATGGGCCTTATTGCTCGCGAGTTTATACTCATCACCGTGGGCGAGGCATGGGAACAGAGTGCCGTGCTGCTCAGTATGCTCAGCGTATATGGAGCCTTTTTCCCAATAACGACACTCTATAGCAACATGGCGATAAGCCGTGGAAAGTCGGGCATCAATGCCGCTTGCACCATTATTCTGTGCATCATCATCTGGGCGAGTCTCATCTTATTGCAGTCGTATGGACTATATGTGATGGTTGCGTTCTTCGTTGCAATCAACATTGCATGGCTGTTTGTGTGGCAGTATTTCGCATGGCGACTCATACGCCTCAGCCTTTGGAGCGTGTTGAAGGATGTTGTACCGTTCCTCGTATTCGCCGCTGGTGTGATGGTGTTCACGTGGTGGGTGACACGACCGATAGAGAACATCTATCTCCTGCTCTGCGCAAAGATTGTCATTGCCGCCGTGTTGTATGTAGGCATTACATACATCAGCGGAGCAAGGATCATGCGTGAGTCAATCAACTATCTTCGCAAGAAAAAACAATAACGACGCTTATAGTTTGAGCATTCGAGCGCTCGGACTCTCGGGATTGAACGCTTAAGTCGGAAAAACATTGCTGCAATGTTGAGTCGAACATTGGAGCAATGTTGGTCCGAACATTGGAGCAATGTTTGGCAGAGTTAAGCGTTCAACTTCAGAAAGCATAAACGTCGGGTGCCGTAACGATAAAGCAGAACTTCGCCGCACCAACAAAATATTTTTTTCATCCAATTCGCACAGATATACAAAAAATATATTATATTTGCAGAAAATTTGAAGTTCGCTGCAACTATTTCGGATGCTTGATACGTCAAAATATCAGAATTGTTTAACGTAACTAAAAAAGAAAAAATTATGACAGAAAAGAGATTAGTCCGCACAGTTCGCGATAAGTGGATAGGCGGAGTTTGTGGTGGAATAGCAAAGTATTTCGGTTGGGATTCAGCAGTAGTGCGATTGATTTATGTGTTCCTGACCTTGTTCACGGCATTCAGTGGCGTTTTGGCATACATAATCCTGTGGATAGTGATGCCAAGGGAAGACGACTTTTAATTTACTGTTTACAGATATGAAAACAATACGTATATTTCGGAACACGGTGTTGATGACTGTGATTATGGCAATGTGGAGTGTCATTGCATTTGCCGCAGAGGGTAAAACAATTCAACTTCCAATGTCAGAAACAACAAAGATTCATGCTGGGCAGCCTGATGCAGTGCTGTATGATGCGAGTGCAACAAAGTGGACTTGCACGCAAGCAACGGTTGCCGGCGGAAAGTTTAATGATTCCCAGTCGCAATATGGTGGGTCGTATATCGTATTGTCGAAGTTCGATGTCAGCAGTCTTCCGTCAGATGTGACGGTGACAGAGGTGACACTCGACTTCACTTCAAAGTGTACCGTGTCGGGCAAGAACTCTATGCTTGAGGCTTCACGCATAGGAATAGGGTGGGATGCAGCGTCGGCAACGTGGAATAATACTAATGTTGCATCAATCATCAACGCTCAACCAACGCTTTCAGGACCGTATGTTTCGACGAGTTCAGTGAAGGTTTCCATCGACGTGACCGGTCAACTCACCGACCTTTCAGCCAGTCTTGGGCAAGTTGCATTTGCCATTTACACCTACACAGCACGTGAACAGGAGGTGTCTGACCTGAAGCTGACGGTGAAATATCTTGAGGCTGGCTACTCTCAGACCACTGCCACGCTGCTTCATACAGCGTCGGTTCAGGGAGGATCAAACGAGGCTGCGGTGTATATTGACCAAGAAACACATTATTATAATAACTGGGGAACGTCGGCTTGGGTGGCTCAGGCGTATGCGGAATTTGATTTCAGCAACGTGCCAGATGGGCAGAAAGTGACGGGTGCAGAGTTCACGGTGTTTGTGAATTGCGCAAAAGGTACACGAACATTTGACATAAACTATCTCGATGCAGGCACTGAGATTGACTATCAGAACCTTCAACTTTGCGGTGTCACAGGTACGCAAGTGGCAACTTTTAGCGACATTACGACCTCGTATGCAGCAAAGAAAGCGGATGTCACCGACGTGATAAACACATTCCTCAACGCAGGAAAGAAGCGAATCATATTCATAATGTCCAATGGTGCAGCGGGCGGAAATATCTATGGAAAAGGCTCTGCGACGTATGCACCAACGTTGAAAATGGTAACTACAGGCGACAAGACAACGTCATATACCGTGCGTTTCGTCGATACAGAAGGCAAGGAACTCAAGTCGCCAGTGGTTCATGAAGGCGTGATAGTAGGGCATAAAGTCTCGGCATCAGGCAATGATCTTGCGCCGATAGACTATAATGGCACCCGATACTTATACTCGTCGGGCAACAATGCTATTGTCCTCAGCGAGAATCCAAGCGAAAATATCATCACACTTGTGTTCGAGAAAGGCGAAGATCGACTGCCGGCATTCCCGGAAGCAAAGGGTTGGGGACGCTATGCTGAAGGAGGACGATACGGAAAAGTATATCACGTGACAAACCTCAATGACAGTGGTGCAGGTTCACTTCGCGATGCAGTAAGTTCGCCGAATCGCATTGTCGTGTTCGATGTGGCAGGTGTAATCCGCATAACCGACCGTATGGTGTTTAGCAAGAATCTGTATGTTGCAGGTCAGACAGCACCTGGCGAAGGCATAACAGTCTATGGAGATGGCGTCTCGTTTAGCGGTTCGGACAATATCATTGTGCGTTATATGCGCTTCCGTATGGGTGCAGTTGGCACGAAAGACAAGGACTGTGCAGGCATTGCACGCGGTACAAACATGATTTTCGACCACTGTTCATTCTCGTGGGGATTGGACGAAACCTTCTCAATCAACTCTGATGGTAGTGGCGAAATGCATAGTTTTACGCTCTCGAACTGCATCTTCGGACAAGGTCTGATGTCTCACTCTGCCGGAGGATTAATGCAGGGTGACAGCATTACGCTCTACAGAAACTTCTATTGCGACAATAATACGCGTAATAATAAGGTGAAAGGAAGGAACCAATATGTGAACAATGTGGTCTATAACTGGAATAATGGAGCCTACATCATGGGTGGAGATTCCGAAGGACAAAGCTATTGCAACATTGTTGGCAACCTCTTTATCAACGGTCCTGCAGGTGGTGGTAATGCTTTTTCAACGGGCAACGGCAACTTCCACTGCTATGTGAACGATAATATTCAAGATAGTAATCGTGACGGGAAACTGAATCCTTCGGCTGTGACGAACTTTGCCGGATCGGATGTTGTTGCGTCACCTTACCCTTATCCAGCACTTGAGGCATGGAAGGCAAACACCCTCATCGACAATCTCATCCCAACAGTCGGTGCAAGTTTGCCTTATCGCGACCTTGCCGATTGCTATATGGTTGACGAGCTCATGTCGTTCGGAACAGAAGGAGCACTCATCGCAAATGAGAAAAATCTCTTTATTGGTGCGCCTGATACATGGACAATGTGGCAGGGAAAGGCACGCACCGACAGCGATGGCGACGGTATGCCTGACGAATGGGAAACGAAAAACGGTACTGATCCAACGAAAGACGACGCCATGAATGTCTCGGCAAATGGGTATGTGAACATTGAAAACTACATCAACAGCATCACTGCCGACGACCGCGACTTCTTCCTTCGTGCACCGATGCGACTGGAACAAACTGGCAGTTCAAACACAACAATCACTCTGCGTTGGCGCGACTATACGTATGACGAAGACGGTTTTGCCATCGAAGTCAACGGCAAGGAAGTGGCACGCACAGAGGCAAATCAGACGACTTTCGACGTAACAGGACTTGCACCTGACGCTTCATATAATATTCGCATACGTGCTTTCAAGGGTAACGAGTATTCTGAATACTCCAATTCAGGCACGTTCCGCACGAAGCCTCTTAACACCACAATCATGGACATAGATAATTTCAACGCCGATGCACAATGGACAAAGTCGGTAGAAACATGGAACGTCGGCAGTACAGGATGGGCTGGAACAGATGTTTATAAGGATGGACAGAATGTACTCTTTGAGAATGCGATACCTGATGAAACTGCCAACGTGAGCATCAACGAGACTGTAACTCCTGGTGCTGTAGTGGTGAAAGGCGATGGCAACTTCGCTTTCACTGGCACGGGTAGCATTGCAGGCGACACCACTTCAGTGAACAAGGGTGGTAACGGTACGCTTGTACTCAATACGCTTAATACGTATCGTGGTGCTACGGTAATGCATGGTGGCACGATAGAGTTCAATTCTCTCAAGAATGGTGGCGAGGCAAGTGCCATCGGAGCAAGTTCAGAGTTTGCACAAAACTGGATTATGGATGGTGGAACATACCGTTACACTGGCGGCACAACAACCACAAACCGCAGTGCAAAACTCACTAAGGATTCGCGTCTGAGCATTGCCAAGGGAGCAACAGTAACAATGAGCGGCTCTATTGAAAGCGACACTTGCGACTTCATACTTGCAGGTGAAGGACAGATAAACGTCGCAAGCACCAACTTCTTTGACTACACTGGTGCGACGGTTCTTGAGGGTAGCACGCTATATCTTACCACTCCAGAACTTGCAAATATAGGCATAGGCAACAGTTCTCGCCTTGTATTTGCCGGTGGAACATTACGCACTGCTGGCGAAAGTGCCAACTATGAGACCTACGCATTCCCTATTGAAGTGCGCGAGGGCACTACATCTTACTTCTCGCCTAACCGAAATTGCTACATCGACAGTAAGGTTTCGGGTAGCGGAACACTGCAAATCAACATCCCATACGTGCGTGAATATATTGAAGGTGACTGGACTGGTTTCACTGGACGAGTGATTGCCAATGCTGGGGCAAGCGGTAATCTCTTCCTTCTCAACAAGAACAAGAGTATTCCTAATGGCGTTGTAGTGCTGAAGAATGGTGCCGTATGCGTCGGATGGGACACTAATGGCGTGTATTCTCTCGGTGGTCTTTCGGGCGATACAGGCACAGAACTCCGCGGTTCGAGCAAACAGACTAACGGCTTTACGGCATCGTGGACTGTGGGAAGTGCAAACACCGACGAGACTTTCAAAGGCATAATCAACGACTACTCTTGCTCAGGAAGCGGACATACAGGCACTACGAGCATCACGAAGGTCGGTAGTGGCGTATGGCGACTCACTGGTGCAAACCAATATAGTGGCAATACACTGGTGAAAGAGGGCACACTCGTTGTCAACGGCACACACTCAGGCAAAGGACTTGTTTCGGTTACAAACGGTGCAACACTTGCAGGAAAAGGCACGATTCCAGGCAACACTACTATAAGCACAGGCTCAACAGTCTATGCTGGCGACACGTTAATCAATGGCAGCAAACTGACATTTACGGGCAAACTTACGGTGAACAACAGTAATGTGACCATACCTGTTTCATATAACGACGGATTTGTTCGCCAAAACAAACTTACCCTCACAGGCGGAGCAACATTTACCAATGCCACGCTCAACATTGAGCTTGCAGACGACAGTGAGCCACTTACACCTGGAACATCATTTGACATATTCGTACTCGGCACAACGAAACCGACAGGAACAATCAAGACAATTACTCCAACTGAGTATATCTGGGACACATCAGCACTGTTCACCAACGGCATAATCAAGGTTGCAGGTCTTCGAGGCGATGCAAATGGCGACGGCACGGTTGACGTATCCGACATCACCGCTACCGCAGCATATATACTCGGACAAGCATCAGATGAATTCAATGAAGTGAATGCCGATGCCAACCAAGACGGAACTATCGACGTAGCCGACATCACCGCCATTGCAAGTATGATATTGAATTAGTCCTCGCGAATATACTTTCTTCAAAACTTTGTTAGTTGCGAGAACAGTTGTTCGATTGTTACTTTCTGGTATTTGTCGGAAAGTTTGGTGCGATAGCCCCAGTCGCTGTTGTTGTCTGGATTGCTGATTTCGATGTTTGCTTTGAGATTGAGCTCTGGGGTAGCAATGCTGATAGCCTGTGTCATAGGGAATTGTTTGCGCGAGAATGTCGCAAAGTTTGAGTAGTTCCACGTGATGTGTGCCTTCTCCTTGCCGTCGGCATAACTGACTGCTGCCGATGTAATCTTCGACTTCTGCTGTCCGGCTTGCCACTTGAACGTTGTGGCTTTCATCAAGGCTGTCTTTGGCTTGGCTTCGTCAGCAAGTGTGATTGCTGCATTGTTGCCTTGGCGATTGACGGTAAAAAACTGCAAATCGGATTCGCCAATCGACTGTTTGCCTGGGCAGAAGAGTTCGTTCCAGAACAATGATTGCATTGCGTAGTAGTTCAGCCCATTATCCTTGAGGAAATCAAAGTCTTCATATTTCTCTTTTACATAGCATTTGTGCAGACGGTCGATGAGTAAAGCATACTCAGGCGTCAGTTCAATTCTTGCGGCTTCAATGAATCCGAGTGCCGTGAGGCTTATCTGAATCACGTCGTCGCGGTGCATCTTCAGGTTGCCACTAAGCGTAATGCCTTGTCCGTTCATGCTTGCTGAAAACTTAACCTTTGACGTAAAAAACTGTGCATACTGGTAGTTGTCGGTCACTTTTCGTAGGAAGTTTATGTCTTCTTCGTTCGTTGCAGATGCCACAATTGTGCTATTGCTGCTCACTGCATTACGTGTACTCTTGCAGCCGGTCAACGTGTAAATCGCTGCGATTGCCGTAATAAAAGTTAGTATTTTTCTCATTTCTTCTTCCGGTATTTCCTTATTTTCTTTTGCAGAATCTTGTCGTCAGGCGTTAGTTTCAACGCTTGCGACCAGTATTCTATAGCCTTTTCCCTATCATTATTATAATAATATATGTCGCCGGCGTGCGTATAGATTTCCGTATTCACGGCAGTTGAGTCCATGAATTCAAGCGCCTTATCTATGTAAATCTTCGCCTCGGTGTATCGTTCTGTCTTAAATAGAATCCATGCGTAAGTGTCGAGATACGTTGCATTCTCCTTTTCTTTCTTTATTGTCTTATAGCTCATTTGCTCAGCCTTATCGAGTTCCTTGCCCTCAATGCTCAGATAATAGGCGTAATTGTTGAGGCATCCTATGTTGTCTTCTTGCCATTGCAGGCACGAGTCGTAGGCACAATATGCCTCGCGCTTCATTCCTTCTTGGTAATAAAGGTCGCCAAGGATGGCGTAGAAGTCGGCTACGATAGCTGGACTGCTGTCTTCGTTTATGGTGCTTATGCCGCGTTGGAATATGTCGATAGATGCTTTGCGGTCTTCCTTTTGCATGTTTGCAATCCCTTCATAATAGTAAAAGGCAAGTTCCTCGGGGTGATATTGTCGTGCCGGACGGCTTAATGCAATGACGCGGTCAAAGTCTTTTTCGTCCCAGGCATACGATATAAGTTTCACAGCTGCGTCAATGTTATCGGGTTCAAGTGCGAGTGCTTGCTCGAAAACGGGCGTTATGGAATCCTTGTCCATGCTTATTGATTCGAGATAATGACCATAGACGAGTGTCAGATAGGCATTATCCTGAGGTTTTGACAGCACTGTCTTGAACAGGTTTATTATCTCTGTGCTGTCCTTGTTCTGGCGTTTGTTTTCGCCGATTGCCCATCCTATGAGCTGTAGTTTGCCTTCGTTCTGCACCGAAGTGTTCGAAAGAAGTTGCTCCATTGCCACGTATGAACTGTCAAGTTGTTCCTTTGCGAGGTAGTACCTGTACATTGAAGTCTGCGCACTTACATTGTCTGGTTCCTGTGCAAGCACGTCTTTATATGTGGCATAAGCCTCGTCAGTGCGGTCATGTTGCAGGTAATAATCGCCGAGCAGCACCTTATAGTCGAGGTCGTTGAAGTATTTGTTTGCAAGCGATTGCAGTTCGTCGAGTGCTTCTTTGTCCTTTTTCTGTTCGAGGTATATGCGGTATTTCATCATCGAAAGACGCTCACTCTTGCCCTCAAGCACCTCAAGTTTCTCAAGAGCCCAAATCATCTTGTCGTAGTTTTCAGTCTGTCCGCCGAGTTGGATGAGGCGTTCGAGCACGTCGCCACGCTCATGATCATTCTCATATATACGCTCATAAGCGGCAATGGCCTTGTCATATTCCTTCTCTTGTATGCAGAATTCTGCCACCATTTCAAGGTAATAATCGTTCTTCGGAGCAAGTTGCGATGCGAGTTCCATCTCTTTTCGTGCTTCGTCAAGCCTTTTCAGATTGAACAGAAGCATTGACATCTTATAGTGAACATCGGCATTGTCGGGCTTGAGGCGACGGCATTGGTCGAACAAGTCGAATGCTTCAGCAGCATTTCCCTTCTGCTGTTGCGACACGCCTTCAAGGAAAAGATACTGGAACTTGTCCTCTTCCGTCTCGGCACGAAGCCCCCCTCTGTCCCCCCAAAGAGGGAAGAAAAGAAAGAATATATTGAAAATCGTAAATATATAAATAAATCTGCACATCCGTAAAATCCGTAATTTTGTAAATCACACTCCCGTATGTCCGAATCCGCCTTCGCCTCGTTCGGTCTCGTTCAGCACCTCTACCGGCACGAACTGTGCCTGTTCGTAGCGTGCTATCACCATCTGGGCTATGCGCTCTCCGTCTTCTACTATGAAGTCCTCATTGCTGAGGTTGACCAGTATCACGCCAATCTCGCCGCGATAGTCGGCATCGATAGTGCCAGGGGCATTGACCAGCGAGATGCCTTTCTTTATTGCCAACCCACTGCGAGGGCGTATCTGTGCCTCGTATCCATCGGGCAGTGCAATGAAAAGTCCCGTAGGAATCAGTGCACGTTCCAGTGGTCGCAGCGTCACTGGTGCATCGAGGTTCGCACGAAGGTCCATGCCTGCGCTTTGTGGCGTGGCATACTGTGGCAAGTCGTGACGACTTTTGTTTATGATTTCAATCTTTACCATACGTTTTTTTATTGATTTCGTTGTTTTACATGACAAAGGTAATGCAATTTGCACACACGGCAAAAAATAGAATTTATTTTTACGTTTTTTTTGCAATAAGGCCTTTAGTTCTTCGATGCGACGCTTATCATTTCACGACTCGACGTTAATACTTTCTCAAAACGACCTTTATACTCCGCCAAACATTGCACCAATGTTGGAGTCAACATTGCAGCAATGTTCGGACCAACATTGCAGCAATGTTTTTCCGAGTTAAGCGTTCAATCCGAGAACCCCAACCGCAAGTCCCAAGCAACGCATACGCTCGTAACTCCACTCGTATTCATGAACGCCAAAAGAAGAAAAACTTAATAAGGATGCTACTTTCGCTTCAATAATTGACCTTATCTTATGAACTTGTTGAATACCAAAATTTTGGGCAGTATAGCCTAACACCATTTCGTACGATTGGAGGGCGTCTTCGGTCCATTCTATTTTCATAGAGCGCCCCATGTTGCATCAAGCCTGTTCTTGACCTCTTCCATAGATAGTGTCGTTCCTTGCTTATATTGGTCGTAGCTATGAGTTACGAACTTGTCAAGACTATCGTTATAGTTTAGTGCAACAGCAGCTTCGCTGGCAACAGTAGGCTCAAGTTCCTGATATTCGTATGGTTTGTCGGAGTGTTTCATAATCTCACTATTTATTTCTGGCTTATGTCTTCTGGACTATAGCATTTGACTGTAAACTATCTTTTTGCAAAAGTACAATATTTCTTTTTAACGCACAAATAAATGAAGAAATTTCTTCTATTTCATCCATCCAAATAATTAAAAAAACAAAAAATTTGTTGCAATGATAGGATTTTATATGTACTTTTGCGTCATAAGAATAAATTAGGAATATAATTTGAACGATATGAAACGAATACTTTTTATTATGGTAATGATACTTCAAGGCGCTTGGATGTCGGCACAGACATACAGTTCGATGTGGAAACAAGTGGAGGATTTCGGCGATAAAGACCTTCCGCAAAGTCAGATAGAAGTGCTTCAGAAACTGAAACAAAAGGCTGAAAAAGAAAAATCATACGGCAATCTGCTGAAAGCCGAACTGATGGAAATGAAGCTGAAGACGGAGATTAGTCAGGATTCTTTGCGCCCTGCAATCGAACGCATAGCCGCAAAAGAACGAAATATAAAGGACGAAGCACTCGATGCAGTATATTGTGCGGCACTCTACAAGACACTGTGCTTCGTGAAAGATAATAGTAATGAAGCTGATTACAAGAGCCTTGGACTTACTCCTGAATACTATCGTCAGCGTGCTCTTGCGCATCCCGAAGTATTGGCAAAGGCTCGATGCACCGACTATGAACCGTTCATCAGCAAGGGAACAGTGGCTAAGTATTTCAACTTTGACCTTCTCAGTGTGATAGGATTTGAGTTGAATGACTATGCGACATTGAACTTTTACTACGACAAGGTGGGCAATCGCGAGGCTGCTTTGCTCACAATCCTCGAATTGGCACGCAAGGAAAACTCCGAAGCACAGCAAGGAATCGTCTTCGTTCAGCCGAGGTATGAAGGTTCACGATATAAGATTTTGCTCGATTCCATCGAGAAAAAATACGAAGATTTGCCTTTGTGCGGACAGGTTGCACGCGACAGGTTGAACTACATGGATGGCTGTAGCGACGTGAAAGTAGCGGATGAAATGAAGGTTATTGACGACGCTTTGGCACGTTGGAGCACTTACGAACAGATAAACGAACTGAAGAATGCACGCATGGAACGCATCAATCCAAGGTTCACTGTGGTTCTCAATAAACCGGTAAATGTGCCGATGAAACCGATAAAAATTGAGCTTACGAACCTTCGAAACATTCAAAAACTCACGATAAAGTTGTCGAAGACCAACCTTACAGGCGAGGATGTGACCGAAAGTATCAATGATGCGCAATATGCAAAACTGAAAAAACGGGTGGTTTCTCTTGCCTTCACAACGACAAAAGAGTTTGCCGCGCACGAAGAATACGAGTCGTTCAAGGACAGCATTGAGGTTGATGGACTTGCTCCAGGCGTATATCTCGCCGAGTTCAATGCCCCGAAATGCGCAGCGAAATATGCCCTGATTAACGTCACTGGCGTTTATGCCGTGCAACTTGGACAGCCGGATAAGGCATTGAGGATTGTCGTTCTCAATTCTGTAACGGGACAGCCTATCCCAGGTGCAAGGCTGAAACTGACCTACGGCTATGGTAAAAGCGCAACGACAAAAGAGGTGATAACCGACAAAAATGCCGAATTCATCGAGAAAAAAAGCGATAAGAGCCTGTCGAAAATATATGCATTTACCGATAAGGATAAGTTCGCCACACCTCTTTATGCATCGCAAAATTACTATTTCAGCGGCTCAAAACCGAAGGCTACAACGACCAATATCTTTACCGATCGCGCTATTTATCGCCCAGGACAAACGGTGAAAGTGTCAACGCTGACGTTCATCCGTGAGGCAGATAATACAGAAGTTGTGGCTGGAAAGGCATTGAAGGTGACACTGAAAGATGCCAACTGGAAGATAATAAGCACAAAGGAAGTGACATCTGACGAGTTTGGAACGGCTACAACTGAGTTCGTTTTGCCAAAGGATGCGCTTAACGGAAGGTTTACTTTAAGTGCAGGCAATGCCTCGATTTTTGTTAGCGTGGAGGAGTATAAGCGTCCTACGTTTGAAATCATATTCCCAGAATTGACGCAGAAATACAAGGCAAACGACGTTGTGACCATTGAACCACAGGTAAAAACATTTGCAGGGGCACCTGTGCAAGGGGCTAAAATTGAGTACGAGATTGTTCGCCGACAGGCTCGTTGGTGGTGGTTTGCAAATGGGAATGATGATGTTTTGAAAAGTGAAACTGCTGTAACCGATGGCGATGGAAAGTGTAAAATCGACATGAAACTGGAACTTCCGGAGGGTGCAGTGCGATATTTCTACAACTTTGAATTGAAGGTTAAGGCAACAAGTCTTAACGGCGAAACCCACGAAGGCACTCATGTTGTGCCACTCGGCTACAAGGATGCGGTGCTTTCGTGTAGCCTGCCAACAAAGATTGAGCAAGGCTCGCTGTCAACAGTGACGTTCAATCTGACTAATGCAGCGGGCAAAAGTGTCGATGAAACCGTTGTTTTTTGCTTTGATGACGGTGCGAAGACAACATGCAAGACGGGCGAAAAGGTTGACATAAAGTCACGGCTTTCAATAGGTCAGCACACGCTTACGGCAATCAGTGATGGCGACACGCTGAAACAAACCGTTGTAGTGTTCTCGGAAAACGATACAAAACCATGCATCGAGACAAAGGATTGGTTCTGGCAAAGCAGCGATCAGTTCAGCGATAAGGGTAAAACGACCGTACAAGTAGGTTCAAGCGATAAGGATCTTCATATCCTTTACGCAATTTTTGCAAAGGGGAAAGTGTTAGAACAAGGAAGTGTTGACAAGGATGCAACACTCATAAACCGTAAGTTTAACTATAAGGAAGAATACGGTGATGGTTTGTATTTAGCATTTTTGTGGGTAAAAGATGGAAAGATTTATTCACATTATGCAGAAATCAAGAAGCCACTTCCTGACAAGAATCTGTCGATGAAATGGGAAGTTTTCCGTGATCGTCTCACTCCTGGACAGAAGGAAGAATGGAAACTGAAGGTCAGCCGAACCGACGGAAAGGTTGATGCCGTTCAACTCATGGCAACGATGTACGACAAGAGCCTTGACCAGTTGACTCCGCATAAATGGAGTCTTGGACTTGGCATACAGAGAAACTTGCCAAGTGCAATGTGGGTTTTCACCTCTCCACGCAATTATTCCTATTATTCAAGTGCGCAATATGCGTCGTTGAATGTTGACGAAATTACGTGGAGTTCGTTTGATGGCGAGTTGTTCTATTTCTATCCTCGACTGACAAGAAAGGCCATGATGGTGCGAGGAATGAGCTTAAAGGAAACAGCGCCAATGTTGGCGACAGGAAGTGCCATGGCAAATGATGCGAAGATGGAAGAAGTTGAAGATTTGGCAGAGAATAAGGTCTATGATGTAGTTGAGCAAATGCCGATGTTCTTGGCTAAAAACGGTGGAGGAGAAGAAAGTCCGGAGGCAACGAGCAATGTTCAAGTACGCGAAAATCTCGATGAAACCGCACTTTTCTATCCACAACTCTCGACCGATGATAATGGCATCGCAACGATTTCTTTCACTCTTCCTGAATGTCTGACAACGTGGAAATTCATGGGATTGGCACATACGAAGGATATGCACTTCGGTCAAATCAGCAGCGAGATAGTGGCAAAGAAAGACCTTATGGTGCAGCCTAACGTGCCGCGATTTGTTCGTATGGGCGATAAGGCAACGGTGGCTTCGACAATTATTAACATGTCGGAAGCGGCGTTGAATGGTACTGTAAGGATGGAACTTGTGAACCCTGAAACGGAAAAAGTGGTTTATTCAAAGCAGACAAACTATGAAGTTGCCGAGGGTAAGACAACTTCTGTAGTATTTGATATTGACACTGACGACCATTCTTTGGCAAATATCGACCAGTCAGTCCTTATATGTCGGGTGTTTGCAACGGGTAATGGCTTCAGCGATGGCGAACAGCATTACCTCCCATTGCTGCCAAACAAAGAGATGGTAACGAATACAGTGGCTGTGACACAGCACGCTGCTGGCAACAAGACCGTTGACTTGACCAAACTAATAGGCAAGAACGCAAGCGATACAAGGCTTACGGTGGAATATACAAACAATCCTGCATGGATGATTGTGCAGGCATTGCCATCAATTGATACGCCTGCCGACGACAACGTAATCAGTTATCTTCGTGCATACTATAGCAGTTTCCTTGCAAGTCATTTCCTAAAAAGCAATCCGCAGTTGAAGTCAACTATCAAGGCATGGGCGAATGATAACAAAGAAACATTGACAAGCCGACTCGCAAAGAATGAGGAATTGAAGTCGATTGTATTGAACGAAACACCATGGGTATTCGATTCTGATACCGAAACAGAATGGATGCAACGACTCGTGAACTACTATGACGAGAACAGTCTCAACACTAAGATCAACGATAACTTGCAAAAGATTTCCGACCTTCAACTGTCTGATGGCTCATGGACATGGTTTAAGGGAATGAGTGGCAGTTACTATATGACGCTCTCTGTTGTTGAACATCTTGTGCGTCTCAACATGATGACTGGCAAAGATGAAAATGCTGACCTTATATATAATGGTATAAGGTGGATGGCGAAAGAGACAAATAAAATGGTTGACGAAATGAAGAAAGAGGAGAAAAAGGGACATCGGCAGACGTTCCCTGGAGGCGTGACTTTGCAATATCTCTATACTTGTGCTATCGCAAACATTGACTTGGATGCTGAGTCGAAAAAGGCAAATGACTATCTTATTGCACTTTTGAAGAAGGACGTAAAGAACAGGTCTATCTTCGAGAAAGGGTTGACAGCAATAATCCTCAAGCATCATGGCGAGCAAGCAAAGGCAAAAGAATATGTGAAAAGTCTGAAAGAATGGAGCGTATATTCCGAAGAAATGGGCAGATATTACGATACAAAGCGTGCGGGATATACGTGGCGCGACTACAAGATACCGACTGAAGTTGCGGCAATTGAGGCAATAAGTCAGATAACTCCTGACGACAAGCAAACCATGGAGGAAATGCAACGCTGGCTACTTCAGGAGAAACGCACGCAGTTCTGGGCTACGCCATTGAACAGCATGGACGCAATCTATGCCTTTATGATAGGCAATAGTTCAAGCCTTGAAGCGAAAGAACCATCGAAGATTATGCTCGACGGCAAGCAAATCGAGTTCTCGAACAAGAGCGCAGGATTGGGTTATGTGAAGACTGCTATACCATATAATAATGAAAAGGCTGTGGAATTCAATAAGACTTCTGACGGCACAAGTTGGGGCGCAGTGTATGCTCAGTTCATGCAACCAGTGAAGGATGTCGATGCCACATCAACCGGAATTACTGTGACACGCAGTATTGACAAGACCGAAGGACTTAGAGTCGGCGACAAGGTAAAGGTTAAAATTGTGATAAAAGCCGACCGTGACTACGACTTTGTGCAGATAGAAGACAAACGCGCAGCATGTATGGAACCTGTTGAACAGCTTAGTGGTCAGCATTGGGGATACTATATCTCTCCAAAAGATTGCGCTACACGTTACTTTGTCCTTATGTTGTCGAAGGGCACTCATACGCTTGAATCAGAATATTACATCGACCGCGAGGGCACATATCAATATGCACCTGTCACGGTTCAATGCGCATATTCGCCAGAGTTCAACGCCCGAAGTAAGGCAAATATGATATCAGTAAATGAATGATTTATTGAATTTGGTGGGAAAAAACTTGAATAATTGGCAATAATTTTGTAATTTTGCGCGAAATTTCAATGAGATGCTGGAACATGTCTTTGCGCATTTGCCAATAACAGATTCTACTTGGATCTTCCTTATGGTGCTGCTGATTATTCTGTTTGCACCAATGATTTTGCGCCCATTAAAGATTCCGTATATCATTGGAATGATTCTCGCAGGTGTAGTCATAGGTCCTTTCGGCTTCAACATATTGGCTCGCGACAAGTCGTTTGAACTTTTCGGTGAGGTCGGACTCAACTACATCATGTTCCTTGCGGCACTTGAAATGGACACGCGAAGCCTTTTCAAGGATGTGCGCAAGTATCTCGTCTTCGGTTTTGCAACCTTTGCAATACCATTTGCAATCACATTCATCGGCAGTCGCTGGCTGTTGGGGTACTCCAATGTGCAGTCACTCCTCATCAGTTGCATACTCTCTTCCAACACGCTCATTGCCTATCCTATTGTCAGTCGTTATGGTCTTGGGCGTCACAAGAGCGTCAGTCTCAGCGTAGGCGGAACGATGATTTCACTTTTGCTTTCTTTAGTAATCGTTGCAGCATTATCTAATTTCTGGACAATCAAGAGCACTAATGACACAAACGCAGGGCTTGACACTCTGATGTTCTGGTTGTTGTTCGCTGGCAAAATCATTGCTTTCGGAGGCATTTCAATCTATCTCATACCACGCATCACACGTGGTTTTCTTCGGAATTTCTCTGATCCTGTGTCGCAGTTTATCTTTGTCATTGCCATACTTATACTGTCATCGGTAATGGCTGAAATGTGTGGCATTGAGGGAATACTTGGTGCATTCCTTGCTGGTTTGATTTTAAACCGCTACATTCCTAAGGTCTCTACGCTGATGAACAGGATAGAATTTGTCGGCAACGCACTCTTTATTCCTTATTTTCTTATAGGTGTCGGAATGCTGATAAACATTCATTCGCTTTACAACAACGTCTCGACCGTCAATATGATGATATTCATGGTGCTCGTGGGTACGCTTGGCAAGGGCATAGCAGCATACGTAAGTGCCCGAGGACTAAAGATGCCTTGGAGCGACGGACACATTATGTTTGGTCTTACATCAGCCCATGCAGCCGGTGCCATTGCTATTATCATGGTCGGAACAAAGCTTGAAATTGCTCCAGGCACATACATGATAGGCGACGAGATACTTAATGGCATCGTGGTTATGATACTCGTCACGTGCATTATATCATCATTTGTCACTGAATATGCAGCAAAGCAGATTGTTCTTCAATCGCACGACGACATCATACCGACTGCTGAAAACGGTTCCGACGACGAAAAAATTCTTATTCTTGTCAAGGATGAGAACAAGGCGCAATCGCTTATCAGCACTGCCGTGTGCACAAGAAACCAAAAACTTAACCGCGGACTTATTGCACTTAATGTGGTCTATGACGATGCAAACAGTGCACAAAACCAGCGCGAAGGGCGCGAACTTCTTGAACGTCTTGCGAAGAACGCAGCTGGAATGGACGTGAGAATGCAGACGCAGAGCCGCTTGGCAACGAATATAGCAAACGGAATAACCCACGCATTCAAGGAATACGATGCCAGTGAAATCATTGCAGGAACGCATCCTGTTGCGGAAGGCGAGGTCATATCGTCATACGGTTATGTTGACGAACAGCTTATTAGTCAGTTGAACCGACAGATTATCTTCGTCAACTTCCACCAACCTCTCAGCACGATGAGGCGTATTCAGGTCATTGTTCCAAGCAAAGCCCACTTCGAACCAGGCTTTTACCGATGGGTGGAGCGTGTTGCACGCATGGCTACCAACCTTTCGTGCCGCATTATTTTCCACGGCAAACATCAGGTTTTGTCGCTTATCAGCGATTATATGAAGCGTTATCATCGCAATGCAGCAGCGGAATACGAGGAGATGAACAGTTGGGAACAGCTCACGGCTTTGCCTGAAAAGATATTGCCTGACCACCTTGTCGTTATTGTCACGGCGCGTAAGGGCACCGTTTCCTACCAGTCGCACTTCGATAAACTTCCTGTATATTTGTCGAAAGACTTGGTTAAATGCAACCAGATGGTCGTATTCCCTGACCAATATGGACGTCCTTTGGACGAGATGACATTCGTTAATCCACAGTAAAAGATATGATAAAGATTGAGAACATACGCAAAAGTTTTGGCAATTTGCAGGTGCTGAAAGGGATTAACCTTGAGATTGGCAAAGGCGAAATTGTCAGTATCGTTGGTCCGAGTGGCGCAGGAAAGACCACTCTGCTTCAGATTATCGGCACGCTCGACAAGCCTGACGAGGGCGAAGTTGTCATTGATGGCGTGAAGATATCAACGCTCAGCAAGAAGAAACTGTCTGATTTCCGCAACCAGAACATCGGCTTTGTGTTCCAGTTTCATCAGCTACTGCCTGAGTTCTCTGCTTTGGAAAACATCATGATACCCGCTTTCATTGCCGGTGTCTCCACTAAGGAAGCCAAGACTCGTGCGAAGGAATTGCTGGAATTCATGAACCTTAGCGACCGTGCCGACCATAAGCCTAACCAACTTTCAGGCGGTGAGAAGCAGAGAGTGGCAGTTGCACGTGCCCTGATCAACAATCCTGCAGTGGTACTTGCTGACGAACCTTCGGGCTCATTGGACAGTAAAAACAAGGAAGAACTGCATCAACTCTTCTTCCAGTTGCGCGAAAAGTTTGGGCAGACGTTCGTTATCGTGACTCACGACGAGGGCCTTGCTGCTATCTGCGACCGCAAGATAGAGATGAAGGATGGCGTAATAGAAGCATTTGTCTAATTGATAATTTAAACCGCATAACCGTAAAACAATGGTTGAACTTGGAAAATATAACACGCTGAAAGTTGTAAAGAAAGTCGATTTCGGACTTTATCTCGACGGTGGAGAGGACGTCGGCGAGATATTGTTGCCTTCACGTTATGTGCCGGAAGGCATAAGAATTGGCGATGAAATCGAGGTCTTTGTCTATCTTGACAATGAAGAACGACTCGTTGCAACAACTCAAGACCCGCTTGCACAGGTGGGCGACTTCGCTTACCTTAAGTGTTCGTGGGTGAATGAATATGGTGCTTTCCTCGATTGGGGACTTATGAAAGACCTGTTCTGTCCGTTCCGCGAACAGAAGAAAAAGATGGAGATAGGCGAAAAGTATATCGTCCATGTCCATCTCGACGAGGACAGTTACCGCATCATGGCATCGGCAAAAGTCGATAAATTCCTTGAAAAAGAACCTGCACCATACAGCAATGGCGACAAAGTCAAACTGCTTGTGTGGCAAAAGACCGAGTTGGGCTTCAAGGTGATTATCGACAACCGATACCCTGGATTGGTCTATGACAACCAAGTGTTCCGCTATCTCACCACTGGCGACCGCCTCGAAGGATTCATAGACCAGGTGAGGGCTGACGGTAAGATCGACGTAAGTCTGCAAACTACAGGTCGCCAACATACGGAAGAGTTCTCCGACCAGTTGCTGTTCTACCTTCGCAACAACGGCGGCAGA
This sequence comes from Bacteroidaceae bacterium, assembly GCA_024398515.1. Classification (GTDB taxonomy): domain Bacteria; phylum Bacteroidota; class Bacteroidia; order Bacteroidales; family Bacteroidaceae; genus Prevotella. Next base: position 93,190 of record JAKSIZ010000006.1, read on the forward strand.
TGCTTCCTTCACGACAAAAGTCCAGCCGAGGATATATATGAACGCTTTCATGTCAGCAAGAAAGTGTTCAAGAAAGGAGTGGGCGACCTTTACAAGAAACGCCTTATCACCATCACCCCCGACGGCTTGTTGCTCAACGAACCTGTATAAAAGCCCTCAAATATGTGTGAAGCACATATAGTGCGATGGGGTGCATGGCTGAATGAAAACTTGTTTTCAGGCAGACATGCACCCCATCACACGTCAGTATCTGAAAGATACTTTGAGGGCTTTGCATTCGTGTTATCTTCTATACCCGAGTTACGTACAACTTCATAACCGCAAACTTACACCTTATTAATATTGCGCGCGGGCGGGCGCGCGCATACGAATAATCAGTATTTTAACACTCGAAAGTTTCATATCTATATATTACTGTCCGCTAAACATTTTATCAAGAAAAAAGCATAAAGGGCTGATTCTATTTTGTAGAGTCAGCCCAAATTGTTACCTTTGTTTCTGCGACAAAACTTCGATAACATGCACAAAGGTACACATTTTTTCGGACAGCCGGTATATGGACAGCTAATAAAATGCTTAAACAAGGATAAAATTG
>JAKSIZ010000060.1 GCA_024398515.1 Bacteroidaceae bacterium
CAACCAACACATCAAGGCTGCCAAGGCAGACACACATAATGAAATGTATTTTGATTTATTATAACTACACACGAAAATGTTTTTTCTGTTTATCGCCAGGAAGAGTATCAAGGGGTTTCTTGCAGTCGCTGCGCTTTGTGCTCATCGCCCTTGGGCGGTTCTTGGACTAGCCAAGCGGCAAGCCGATGAATCGTGGTTTTTGTGTTTTATAGTGGAAAACCAATACCCAAAACTTCTTTTTTTTGCAAGGAAATAGCGTTTTCTCGTAAATAATTCTTAATTTTGCACCATAAATAATAATAGTGATAAACAAATACAAATAATATACACAATGAAAAAGTCCTTATTAACAATCATCGCAGCCCTTTGCTGCACAGTGATGGCGAATGCCGAATCTATTCCAACTAACGAAATCTGGTACACCTCAACAGATGGGCGGAAGGTTGAACCTTACAATAAAGAAGCTTTTGGGGCCGATATAAACGAGAGTGGGTCTATAGTTGGTATTATTAGGTTTAGTTTCACGGTTATCAGTATCGGAAAAGATGCTTTCAAAGATTGTAATACTCTTGCCTCTATTACCCTTCCGAGTTACGTAAAAAGTATAGGAGCGAATGCATTCTATAACTGTAAAAGTTTGGTCTCTATCAGCATCCCGAATTCCGTTGAAAGTATTGGAAGTAATGCTTTCTGCGGCTGTGAAAGTTTAACCTCGATTAACATTCCAGTTCCCGTTAAAAGTATTGAAAATATGGCATTCTCTTGTTGCTACAATCTGACTACTGTATCGTTTGACGGTATTGCCCCTACCTTTGGTAATGGAGTCTTTTTTTCTAGTAATAATTTGAAGTATATTGTTGTACAAAATAGCCAGGTCGATAATTACAAAAACAATGGAGCCTTAAGTGCCTTTGCTGATAAGATAATTTCATTGAGTGAATTCAAATCTATTGCCGAGGGCGAGATAAATAAACTGAAAGAAAGTGCTTCAAGTCTTCTGTCTAATGACGATAAAACAGCTATTTCCCAATATATTTCAAATCTTATGTCGGCCACTACACCAGGAAGCGCTGTTGCAATCAAAGAGGAAGCGCTTGCATTTATCCATCACAGAGCAGCCGTTGCTGCAGCCTTTGCTGAAATAGATGCATTAATCAGTGGTGTAACCGATGAAGAGATTCTCAGCAAAGCCCAAACGGCGAAAAATCAGATATTGAACACTGATAAGCCGGAAGTTATAAACAGCATTAAAGAGGCGGTATTGAACGAACTGAAGATACCTGTCAAATACTTCAACTCAGGCAAATCCTCTGCCCTCGGCACGATGGGCACTGAGCAGGAAGGCCCTGCCGTTGAGGTGAAGGGTAAGGATGGAAGTACAGTCAAGCTTTACAATATAGAGAATGTAAAGTTCAGCAAAGAAGAAACTCAAAAATAAGTACAATGATGGCTGTATGTTATTAACCAACAACCAAACTTCATTTTTTACGAACGAAGTGAGATATTTTTTTATGCGAAGCATATTTTTTATAAATGGTGTCCGCTAAACATTTCTAACAAGCTAAAATCTTTCACAATATATAAGGATAAGCCCTGCATAAACAATTTTCTGCGCTCCGGAGGAGCAACAAGCCATCAGCCCAGGGCAGAGCGTAGCGACGCCCTGGGTATAATGACGCAGACTAACTACGCTCTGTAAGAGCAAAAGCATTAAAACGCAATGCCGCAAGGAAGCTTTTGCCCTTACAGGGCGTGATATTAGACACACACGCCTTACCCAGGGTGTCGCTTAGAGCTCTGCCCTGGGCTGATAGGTGTAAGCCTTTCAGGCTATAATTTAGCGGACACCAATAAAACCGAAATAAACCTTTACCATAACATTATGTCCATAGCAACATACAGATGGTGTATCAAATTGTTTTTTTGGTTTATCTCCTTGAAGAGGATGACAGCCTTCTGAAGGAAGGTGATGCTATGAGCGCAAGAATTTATCGGAGAACTTGTTCTCCAGGAAATTCTTGCGCTCATAGCATCAGGTGCTGACAAGCACCCCATACTCTTCAAGGGGTTTTTGATGTTTTTGTAAAAACTAAGTCTTGTGAGTGGACACCAATAGAGTTTATTATATTATTGCAACGTTGACAAATCTCAATAATTAGTATAGGAAGAAGAAAAAGACATACAAATGTGAAACTTTTGTATGTTAAAAAGTTGATACTTCGTATGCGCGCGCACACGTGCGCGCGTTTATTAATAAGGTGTAGGTTGCGGAGGGATGAAGAGTTCAATCGCTTCCCCTTGGGGGAGTTGGAGGGGACTTTCAGACCTTTTTTTCTCCACATTTATATAATTTATTCCTTTCACTATCGATAAAATTGTAAAAATTCATTATCTTTGTAGCCTAAAAACTAAAAATAGAATGAAAAGACTCGTTTTGCTTATTGCCTTCGTGGCAGGCATGATAACCGAAACTATGGCTATCGATATCGTTGTCAAACCTGGAGATAACCTTTACGATGCATTGCAGATAGTGCGCAACATGCGCCGACTTGCCAAACAGCCACAGGCTTACAACATCATACTCCGTGGCGGAGAGTACGTGCTCGACCGCCCTCTTGTGCTTCGACCAGAGGATGGAGGAAGGTCGAATGCCTCTACGCTTACCATAAAGAGCGCAACTGGCGAAAGGGCTGTCATATCGGGTAGTGCAAATGTCACAGGATGGAAACGACAGGGAAAACTATGGGTAGCACAAGCACCACGCATAAACGGACGCACATTGCAGGTGCGACAGATGTGGGTGAACGGCAGGAAAGCACTCCGTGCCACGCAGTTTGGCGAATACAAACTCGAACGTATGCTCGACTTCAACACCGACAAAAGGACTATAACCATACCTACACCAAGCAACATCAAGCAACTCAAAAATGCCAGTTCACTTGAGATGCTCGTGCATCAGCGGTGGGCAATAGCCATACTTCGCGTGAAAGATATGAAGGTTTTGGCTGACGGAAAGACTGAAGTCAGCTTCCTTGAACCCGAGAGCCACCTCGAATTTCTGCACCCTTGGCCTCAACCAATCATTGACGGCGAGAAGGGAAGTTCATCGTTCTGCCTGCAGAATGCGCTCTGTCTTGTCGATGAAGAAGGCGAATGGTACGAAGACGAGAGCGGACAGATATACTATTATCCGCACAAAGGCGAGGACATGACGACTGCTGACGTGCGCATTCCACGCTTGGAACGGCTGCTCACAATAGAAGGCTCGCCTCTAAGAAAAGTAGATTTCGTGAACATTGAAGACATAGATTTTCAATATGCAGCGTGGAATTGCCCAAGCGTGAAGGGACATGTCACCCTGCAAGGAGGATTTGCCGTGACCGAAGCATACAAACTTCTTGATGCCGGTTTGCCTTGGAATGCCAATCTTGAAAACCAAGCATGGATAGAACGACCAGTGGCTGCAGTGCAGGTAGCATGGGGCAAAAACGTGAATTTCCGTTCATGTGGGTTCTCGCATCTCGCTGCTACGGCACTTGATTACCGTACAGGAATGAAACATTCGCAGATAAGTTCCAATAGATTTACCGACATTGGCGGCACTGCAATACTCGTAGGTTCGTTTGCTGAAGGTGCAACAGAGGTGCATAATCCGCTCGTGATAGGCAACGAGGAATATACCGAACACATAAGGATTCAGAATAACTCAATCAGCGATGCGACCAATGAAGACTGGGGAGCCGTTGGCATTGGGGCAGGATACGTGCGCCATACGGTAATCACAGGCAACGAATTGAACCGTTTGAACTATTCTGGCATCTGCGTAGGATGGGGATGGACGGCACACGATACAGGTATGTGCTGCAATGAGATCAGTAATAATCAGGTTTCAGATTTCGCACGTATGCTCTACGATGCAGGCGGAATCTATACCCTCAGCAATCAACCCGAATCGCAAATAAGCAACAATACGATAAAGGCATTGGGCGAAGCACCATACGCAACCAACGACCGCGGCTTCTACATATATTTGGACGAGGCAACGGATGGCTACACCATAAGCGGCAATAAGTGTGATGCTCCAAAATTCGGCGACAATAAGCCAGGCCCGAAAGTGACATGGAAATAATACGGATTTAATTCCATAGTACTACTAGAATATATAGAAATTCTAGAATATATAGAACATATAGAAATAAAAAATAATCATATAATGCAAGTAACAAACTACCATCTGTTCGATTTCATGGACTTCGATCCAGAGTTGAACCGTGATGAATCTCTATGGAAAGCCTATAAACCGCAGAAGGTTTACGAGAAGAATGGCGACGTGATGATTGAAGTACCTTTCCAGAAGCAGGTACTCAGTGCAGAGATGAGTGCAGATACCGACTACAAAAAGGAGATATACACACTCGTCTTGCGGCAATATGGCGACAAGATATTGCGCGTTTTTGCCGACTTCACTGAGGAATCTGACGGAATAGACGAACCGTCGGAGATGCTTTCATTCAGCAAGGCGATGGAGAAACAACCTCTTTCCGTAGTTCGTCTTGGCTCGGAAGATATGGATTCCTCGGACGGATGGATGATTCATTCAAAGGATGGCAAGAAACGTGCAGTGATAAACACCCGCGAACCATTGCTCGACAGATGGAGCGACTTGCAACCCGACCCTCAGGAGACATTCGACCTTCGGCTGTTTCCTGACGGCAAGAAAGAGATAAGACTTGCTGCATACGACCATTTCTCACCGCCAAGATACGATGCCTTGCCATTGGCTTTCTGCAAAAACGACGATGAAAACGAACGTGCAACACTCTCGTTTGAGTGTAAGGCTGACGAGTGTTTCGTCGGCACAGGCGAGCGATTCATGAAGATGGACCTCAGTGGCCAGACATTCTTCCTGAAGAACCAAGACGGCCAAGGCGTAAACAATCGCCGCACTTATAAGAACATTCCGTTCTACATTTCCAGTCGTCTTTATGGTTGCTTCTATCACACTTGCTCATATTGCAAACTCTCGCTTGCTGGACAGAGCACACGTTCCGTGCAATTCTTAAGCAATCAGGCAAAGCTTGATGCCTTTCTCATTGGCGGAAACAGTATTGAAGAAATAGTAAAAGGCTATAGAGATATAACTGGCTATCCTGCCATGCCACCGCTTTGGAGCTTTGGTGTGTGGATGAGCAGAATGACATATTTCTCGGCAGATGAGGTAAACGAGATATGCCAGCGCTTGAGAAAAGAGCATTTTCCATGTGACGTTATTCATTTGGATACTGGTTGGTTTAAGACCGATTGGCTTTGTGAATGGAAGTTTAATGATGAAAGATTCCCGAATCCAAAGGAATTCATACAAGGTTTATTGAAGCAAGGTTTCAAGGTTTCATTGTGGCAGTTGCCTTATATCGCCGAAGATGCTGAGCAGATTGACGTGGCACAGGAGAATGACTATATCGGCCCACTGACAAAGAAACAAGTTCGTGAAGGTTCAAACTTCTCGTCGCTCGACTATGCAGGGACTATTGATTTCACTTACCCAAAGGCAACAGAGTGGTACAAGAATCTGTTGAAGAACCTGCTTGAAATGGGCGTAAAGTGCATAAAGACCGATTTTGGTGAGAACATCCACATGGATGCTGAGTATAAGGGAATGAAGCCAGAACTACTGAACAACCTTTACGCACTGCTCTATCAAAAGGCAGCATACGAGGTGACAAAGGACGTGACAGGCGACGGAATCGTTTGGGCACGTGCTGGATGGGCAGGATGTCAGCGTTATCCTCTGCATTGGGGCGGCGACAGTTGCTCTTCATGGGACGGAATGGCTGGTTCGCTGAAGGGCGGTTTGCACTTCAATCTTTCAGGGTTTGCCTTCTGGAGTCACGACGTACCTGGTTTCCACACACTGCCAAACTTTATGAATTCTATTGTGGATGATGATGTCTATGTGCGCTGGACACAGTTTGGTGTGTTCACTTCACATATTCGTTATCACGGAACAAACAAGCGTGAACCGTGGCATTATCCAAACATTGCTGATATTGTTAAGAAATGGTGGAACCTTCGTTACGCCCTTATTCCTTATATAATAAAGGAGAGCAAGAAGGCTACATGCAGTGGTTCGACCTTGTTGCAGGCATTGATTTATCATCATCCAGAAGACAAAATTTGCTGGCACATTGATGATGAATACTACTTCGGCGATGATTTCCTCGTTGCACCAGTGATGAACAGTGAGAATACACGCGATGTATATTTGCCAAAAGGCGAATGGGTTGATTTCTTCAATGGCGAACACATCGTTTCCGAAGGCAAATGGATTCACAAGGAGGACATTCCGCTTCAGGTAATGCCAGTCTATGTGCGCAAGGACGCAGAGATACCTTTCTATCCAGAGCACGTTGAAAGTACCGACGACATGGATATGGAGAAGGTCGAGATAGTGAAATTCGACGATAACTTTACGGGTTACAGTCTATGAAAACTTGGAAGAACAATCTTGGGGAAACCAAACAACGCTACCTTGACTGGTGGAAAGGCAGGGGTGTAATCCTGAACATGTGGGAGCATTTTCAGGAAGGAGTAACGCCACATGCAAACATCCCTTTGCCAAAACCTGCACTCGACAATAATCAAAAATGGTTTGACCCAAAGTGGCGAGCAGAGTATCTTGACTGGTATGTTGCACATAGTTGCTTGAAAGCAGATATGCTTCCAGTGGCAAATACGCAGTTGGGGCCTGGTTCGCTTGCGGCAATTCTCGGTGCACGTTATGAGGGTGGCGACGATACAATATGGATTCATCCCGACCCAGATTACACAGATGACTTTGAGTTTAATCCGAAGCATCCGAACTACATACTGCACAAACAACTGCTTCAGGCATGTAAAGAAAAGGCGCAGGGACATTATTATGTCGGGATGCCAGACCTCATGGAAGGGCTTGATGTGCTTGCTGCGATGAAAGGAACAGACAAGGTTTTGCTCGACCTTGCCATGCAGCCAGAGGTTGTTGAACGTCAGATGCAGAAGATAAACGACATTTATTTCCGTGTCTTTGACGAGTTGTACGACATTATCCGCGAAGGTGACGAGATGGCATTCTGCTATTTCTCGGCGTGGGCACCTGGCAAGATGACGAAACTTCAGTGCGACATCTCGACAATGATAAGCACCGAAGACTATCGCAGGTTCGTTCAACCTTTCATACGCGAACAATGCCAGAAGATACCTTATACGCTCTATCACCTCGATGGCGTCGGAGCAATGCACCATCTGCCTGCTTTGCTTGAAATAGAAGAACTCAATGCAATCCAGTGGACACCAGGTGTCGGCGAGCCGCAAGGAGGTTCAGAGAAGTGGTATGAACTGTATAGAAAGATTCTTAATGCAGGCAAGAGCATCATGGCTTGCCACCTGACTGTTGACGAAATTAAACCATTATTAAATAACATTGGAACCGAAGGCGTACACCTTGAAGTGGATTTCCAAAACGAAAAAGAAGTAGAAGAAGCTATGAAGATTATCGAAAATTTCAAGCACAGCGACTGCTGCTGTGGCAATCAGCACGTAGAACGTGAGGGTTTACTTAATCCACAAGTAAGAAGTATTGAGGAAGAGATGGACAAGCGCATACTTGTTCTCGACGGAGCACAAGGCACAACCATCCAGCAATACAAACTCTCGGAAGAGCAATATCGTGGCCGCAGTTTTGCCGATTTCAATGGCGAACTGAAGGGATGCAACGATTTGCTGAATATTACAAATCCTGGTATTTGTGCCGATGTGCATCGTCGTTTCTGCGAGGCTGGTGCCGACATCCTGACAACCCATACGTTCAATGCACAGCGCATCTCGCTTGGTGGGTTCAAACTTGCCCATAAGGTTCACGACATCAACATCGCAGCATGTGCCATAGCAAAGGCTGTTGCCAGCATGTACTCCACTCCAGAGAAGCCAATCTTCGTTGCTGGTGGTGTTGGTCCTACATCGAAATGCATATCGCTGAACGATATTTCAAAGGAAGAACTCTTTGAAGCTTACTACGAACAAATCTCAGCCCTTGTTGAAGGTGGCGTTGACTGTCTGCTGATAGAAACAATCTTCGACACGGCAAACGCACTTACTGCACTCGAAGCATACAAGAAGACAGGTAGCAAGATACCTGTTATCATGAGTTTCACAATAAAAGACCCGAAGGGATTCAACATGCTCGGACAGGATTTGTTGCAGTTCATGCTCAGCCTCAATGACGAACCTATCATGGCTGTAGGGCTTAACTGTTCTTTAGGAGCAGAACAAATGATGCCGTTCTTGCGCAAAATTGCTGCCAACGTACCGCAGAAAGTCATCGCATTCCCTAATGCCGGATTGCCTGACAAGGATGGCAAGTACGAACAGACACCAAAGAAGATGCAAAAGGTTGTATGGCCTCTCATCGACGAACACCTTGTTAATATTATAGGTGGGTGCTGCGGAACTGACGACAGCCATATCCGTGAAATAGCAAAACTCGTTAAGGTTGACGACGGTCTTTTCGTTTCACCAAGACGAGGTGTGGTAAAAGAAGTCATTACAGAAACTCCAGATATCCCAGAAATTCCAGAAACATCGGATTCACCTGAAGTTCTGACACAAGCCATAGTTAAAGGTAAAGCTCCTGAAGCCATTGAAGCTACTAAGGAACTTGTTGAGAAAGGCGAAGACCCACAAGCCATCATCAACACCAAGATGGTGATTGCCATGAGCGAGATAGGCCGCCAGTTTGAAGAGGGAACAGCATTCGTGCCGCAACTCCTCATGGCTGCACGTGCCATGAAGGCAGCACTCGAAATCCTAAAACCTCTCATGGCTGGCAAGGAGACGACATCGCTCGGCAAGGTTGTCATAGGCACCGTCAAGGGCGACCTTCACGATATTGGCAAGAACCTCGTGGCATCAATGCTCGAAGGCTGCGGCTTCGAAGTCTTCAACATCGGCGTTGATGTGACGGCAGAGAAGTTTGTCGAAGAAATAAAAGCCCACGATGCCGACATACTCTGTATGAGTGCATTGCTCACCACCACAATGACCTACATGCCAGAAGTCATCCGTGCAATCGAAGATGCTGGCCTGCGCCGTCGGGTGAAGATAATGATTGGTGGAGCACCACTGTCGCAAGAGTTCTCCGACGAAATCCATGCCGACGGCTACAGCGACAATGCCAATGCAGCCGTAGCCCTCGCCAAGCAACTCATGGGAAAGTAAACGTTTTTACAATTCGTTACAATACAAAAAAGGCAAGTTTCCATATCTTTTGTGGAAACTTGCCTTTTTTTGTTTCAGATCCTTACGAATCGTACGTTCTTCAACATCCAATATTGACATCAGCTCAATGAGCGTATGCCCATTATGCTGACGCAAAAGACCGTTAAGTATCTTTATATGAATTACCTTTTTCATATAGAACTATATTGTCTTCCGCTACCATCATTTGCGTTTCGTCTTTTGGTATCTCATACTTTCGGACTTGATGATTTTGCAGATATATTTTATTTAAAGTATATTGAAGCGATTCGAGGGTAGCATCCCTCTTTGTCGTTTTTAACTCGCATTCCCAGATAGTCATGCTATGCCACCCCATTTTAGCAAGTTGCTTTTTCACCTCTTTGTCACGCTCTTGGTTTCGGGTTATCTTCGCTTGCCAAAAGTCTGTTCTTGATTTTGGCATTACAAAGTATTTGCACCCCTCATGACCATGCCAAAAGCAACCATTTATGAAGATGCAGATCCTATACTTCCTCATTACAATGTCTGGTTTTCCTGGCAACCGAGGATGATTTAATCTATATCTAAAGCCATGACTCCACAGATATTTGCGCACAATAATCTCAGGCTTCGTGTTTTTGGCACGAATTGCTGCCATATTTTTGTGGCGTTGCTCAGGAGTGTGATGGTCTGTCATATATCAATAAATATAGGGCTATCAAATTTGATTATACAAGATAGTTTGTCAAATCAGACATTTTCATGACGAATGGCCTTCCAAGAGGTTCGTCATCTTTAATGAAGTCGCTCAGCAAACGTGTAATGTCGATTTTCTTTTCACCTGGAAACTTGTTTGGAATAGCTTCAAGTCTATAAAGCATATACATGCGTTTCATGTATTGCCGGTCAACTCGTGATTCAAAGGTGTCTATCGGTAATCGTTTAACATTAAATGGATAATGCAGTTCTTTCAGTCTATCTAATCCAGCATATTCCAGTGGTTTGTCCGTAGCGACATCATAATACTCGCTTGCATATAGTCTATCTTCCATATAAAGCAACAGATGTTTGATATTGAAGAACATACCATCTGGTATTACTGCACCTTCACGTTGGTCACCAGTGTTAATACGTATGTTATACTTGCCTTGTGCGAATACCCATTCTCGCTGTGCTGTGTTTCGCATACAACCAACCAAGATAAGGGAATCGTCAAGATGTTGAGCTGAGTACTTTTCTCCTTCTATCTCTACTATCTTTGTAATCGCAGGTTCCGGATTCTCGCCAATACCATTCTCCACTACAAAGAAATGCTTGCGCAGTTCTGTCAGCAATGCTTCGTTGTTTCCCTCTGGATCTTCTTTGTCAAGAGCCAGTGAGAAAACCTCATCATTGCCAAAGGGAGTATAGATTTTGCCGAGAGTCTGCTGGAAGTGTTCCTTTAGATAGGTCTTGGCATCCACATTTGGGTGCGCTTGCATAGCGTAGAAGTCGTATCGTTCCGTCAACATCCTCTGTATCTCGGAGCGGAACTTGGCTCGTACGTCCTTTTTCCAGGCATCCTTCTGAAGACTGTTGTTTCGCGCATAGAGCGATATGACATATAAGAAATTCACATCATAGTGGCAGATGAGCAGCGTATCACGGTCAAAGAGCCTGTTTTCAAAGTGACTGTTGGAGAAGTGAGTTTTCTGCTTATCTGTTATCTCAACTTCATCCTTATAGCTCAGTTCCTTGTTTAGCCTTGCGCTGATGAAGAAGTTTGGTATCACGTTGTAGCCCTCTGTGACATCATCACGTAACTTAGGTACATTGCCAAAGTTCTTCTTGTCATACTGTAATTCTTTGTCCTCTCTATCATCATTCATGAATAGGTTCAGGTTCCACTGAATGACATTTCTTGCATATGTGAACTGCTTATATACAGACTCCTTGCCAATCTGGTTTCCACGCTTATAATACTTTGAGTCACCGATGTAGTATATAGGCTTATCCTCTTCGTATGTGGTCAATCCTTTGTAACTATACATGTGGTCAATACGCTTGCCATCATCTTGCTCCTTCAGTCCTGCAGGGATGTTTCTGTCACCAACCAGTTCATCTATGATTGACTCAAAGACTATGTTGAAGTTCTTGACCAGGAGGTATTCCTTCTGTTCCGAACTTACATATATTTGCCGGGCAGAATCGAAGAAAGCATAACACAAATTCCACAATTCCAGTGCCTTGTCAGAGAAATATTTGTACTTTATCTGCTTCAGACGCATCTTGCCCATACCGTTCAAATAGGCATCGAACTGCTTACCAGTAATCAGATCAAAGTTGCAGTTGATGTCAACGGGAAATCCGTAATGGTCATGTATATAGTTCAGGATAGAGAAGAAGATGACAAGTAACTCTTCGTCGAAGTTGATTTGCCTCTTCTTATTGACAGGACGAAGATACACGGCATTGCCATCTTGGATGATAGCCGGAGTTGTCGCTATTGTTCGGTTCCAGTTAATCTTGTTGAAACCTGCATGGATATTGCGTAGAATATAGAAGAAGAAATCCTGATTGTCCTTGTTAAACTTCACCAATGACAACAGAATGTCGAGGAAGGTGTTACTCAAATGCTTGCTACCCTTGCCAACTTCAGCAATTTTCTTGTGATAGACGATGTTAGTCTTGTTCCGCTTGTCGTTATGGAACACAACGATTGCACGGTATATCCATACGGCAAACTCGTAGATGAAGTCCTTCTCTTGCTGAGTGAGAGGGTTATGGGCATCGAGATTGATAATCTCTTCTGGCGCATACTTGCCAAAGACAAGTTCCTTGCCATCAACATCCTCTAACAGCACTTTTGGAAGGATAAACACACAGTCACGAACATTCTTGTCGGTATTGTAGAAATAGCCGACATAGTTTATACTGACATAACCTTCAACATTCTCAAGAGCATCAATGCCCTTTAGAACGTCCTTCACATCAGCGGCTGCATATTTATGTTCTTCAATGATTATGCGCATATTATGCCTTATATAT
>JAKSIZ010000061.1 GCA_024398515.1 Bacteroidaceae bacterium
AAAATATGCTTCGCATAAAAAATATCTCACTTCGTTCGTAAAAAATAAATATGCTATTACGGTTTAAGGTCCGTATAGCCGTACAACCTCATAACTCATAACCAAAATTTATTTTTTATCTATTATAACTACACACGAAAAGGTTTTATTGTCATCCGCTAAGCAATAGCCTGAAACCTTAATCTTTGATTTTTATAATGATTTTCCAAAAGATTTCTTCGACTATCGAAGCGACTGAAGTCGATTTTAATTACTAACTAAAATCCGAATTAAAAATACAACAAAAAATAAGAGTGAGGCTTTGTGTGGTCGCTACGCTCAAAATCTAACTGAAAATCAAACTCAAAATCTGGTGGTGGGAAACGGTTGCTTGTGAAAGTAGCCGTTTCTTTTGTTACTTTGTTACTTTGGTACTTCAGTTACTTCGGTTACTTTGTCACTTCGTTACTTCGGTTACTTTTTTTTGTTTTGTAAATTTGGGGGGAATTGAAAATTATTTATTATCTTTGCATTCGCATATAAAAAGAGAGAGAGAAAGACCTGATGAAAAATATAAGATGGGGATTTATCGGTTGCGGTGAGGTGACCGAGAAGAAGAGTGGGCCTGCGTTCCGCGAGGTGGCTGGGTCGGAGATAGTGGCAGTGATGAGCCGCGACAGGGAGAGGGCACGGTCGTATGCACAGCGTCATGGGATAGGGCGGTATTATACCGATGCACAGGAACTGATTGCCGACGAAGAGGTGAACGCCGTATATATAGCTACGCCGCCATCGTCGCACGCCACGTTTGCCATCATGGCTATGACGGCTGGAAAACCTGTATATGTGGAGAAGCCTTTGGCATCGTCGTATGAGGACTGTGCACGGGTGAACAGGGTATCGATGAACACTGGCGTCCCATGCTTCGTGGCATACTATCGCCGCTACTTGCCCTATTTCCTCAAGGTGAAGGAGATAATAGGCAGCAATGTCATTGGGCTGCCGGTGAGCGTGATAATACGCTTTGCCGTGCCGCCGAGAGACTTAGACTATAACAGCAGTAACCTGCCCTGGCGACTGCAACCCGACATAGCTGGAGGCGGCTACTTCTACGACCTTGCGCCACATCAGATAGACCTGCTGCAGTCGCTGTTCGGAGTGATCACCGAGGCTGAGGGGATGGCAGTGAACAGGAAGGGACTGTATCAGGCAGAGGACAGCGTGAGCGGATGCTTCAAGTTTGAGAATGGACTGATAGGGAGCGGGTCGTGGTGCTTTGTTGCCGATGACTCTGCTGCCGAGGACCGTATAGAGATAATTGGCGACAGAGGGTCGGTGAAGTTCTCGGTGTTCAACTATGAACCTATCGAGCTGCACACGTCGTCGGGCGACATGCGCTATGCGATACCAAACCCTCGGTATGTGCAGTTGCCGCTGATAGAGGCAGTGGTGAAGCATCTGCAAGGTTGGGCAGTGTGCGACTGCGACAGCGTCGCGGTAACCCCGACCAACTGGGTGCTCGATAAGATGTTGGGGAAGATATAAAAAATGCGATATCTTCTATCCATATTAATGTCGATTTGTTTTGCCGTGGCGTATTGTCAGGAAGACTCTGCTGCCGTGGCAAAGACTTCGTTTATGCGTAAGGTAGGGAAGACGGTAAACAATTTCATCGAGGCATTCAACGACTACGACACCACTTATATAGAACCAAACCACTATAACTTCACCGCTATGCTGCAGGGGACACAGTCGATGGAACGCTACCGGCTGAAGACCGACGACAAGAAATCGGTGATGCTCGGCCCTGACCTCAATCCACGCATAGGACCGTATTTCGGGTGGCGATGGATATTCCTGGGCTATACGTTCGATGTAAAGAACATCAGTTTTTCAAGCGACGGTACGCGGCAAGACTTCGACGTGAGCCTCTATACAGCACTGTTTGGCATCGACGTGTTTCATAGAAAGACAGGGTCGCACTATAAGATAAAGTCGATGGATTTGGGCAAGGACGTGGATGCCGACTTCCTGCACAACGCTTCGTTTGACGGAATCAACGTCGGAGTGTCGGGAGTCAACCTATATTACATCTTCAACCATAAGAAGTTCTCGTACCCAGCAGCATACAGCCAGAGCACCCAGCAGCGACGCAGTGCCGGTTCGCTGATTGCCGGAATAGGCTATACAAAGCATAAGCTGGACTACGATCATACCAGGATGGACAGTGTGCTTTCGGAAAACAACATACCGATATCAATCCTCGACAGCACGTTGCGCGTACAGTCGGTTGACTATCACGACTTGAATTTCTCCGTGGGCTATAGTTACAACTGGGTTTTTGCCCGCAATTTCCTTTTCAATGCATCCCTGTCGGCAGCGTTGGCGATAGATAGAGTCACGAGCAAGTACGAGAAGAACCCGAACAGGAAATGGTATGAAAAGATAGGATTCTCGATGGACGAGGTGAACGTTGACGGCATAGGAAGATTTGCGTTGCTCTACAACAACGGCAAATGGTTTGCTGGTTCGAGTTTCATTCTCCATACATATACCTACCGTGACAGAGGGTTCTCGACGATGAACATATTCAGTAACCTAAATTTTTACGTAGGAATAAACTTCAGCAGACGAAAATGATAAGATACGGTTTTTGGTTTTTGGTTTTGGGTTATACAGTCATTCTCTCCCCCTTGGGGGAGTTGGAGGGGGCTGTTCACCCCTCCTTGGGAAGGGTAAGGGGGAGGTTCATCCAACTCCTTCTCTTGCTCTTCCTGACTATTGGGCAAAGTGCTGGGGCAAGTAATGTCGTATATGACAGGACTGACTCTACGCTCGTCACATACCTTCTCGAAGAGGCAGCGACGATGCCACGATCATCTAATTTCACCCTGCATTTTGCACGAAGCCTTGTGGGAGTGAAGTATGAGAACTATATCCTCGAGCAAACAAAGAAAGAACAACTCATCGTAGATTTGCGCCACCTCGACTGCACAACGTTCGTGGAGACTGTTGCAGCACTGAGCATTTGCGCCAAGCGTAGGGCAAGGTCGTTCGCCGACTACTGCCGCATCCTACGCACACTTCGCTATAGGGACGGCATCATCACCGACTTCTCCTCGCGGCTGCATTATTTCACCGACTGGATACGCAACAACCAACAACACGGATTTGTGGAGTGGATACAGTCGCCAAATCCTCCTTTTTCCGAGCAGAAAATATGCTCTTATAGGTGCATGACACGGTTGCGACACAAATACAGACAACTCGTTGCCGACCCAACGCTGGTGCCAAAGATAGCCAAGTGTGAGGAAAACTTGCGAGGGACACCTTTCCGCTATATACCTAAATCGCTGCTCAAGGGCAATAGGAAACAGTTGTCGTGCATCCACGACGGTGATATCCTCTGCATGGTCACGTCGGCAGGAATACTCGACGTGGCTCATCTCGGCTTTGCTGTATGGCATGGCGAAGAACTGCACATGATCGATGCCTCGATGATCCATCGCAAGGTGACGGAAGAAGAAAAGTCGATGTATGAATATCAGGCATCCCAACCCGAACAAATAGGAATACTTGTAGTAAAATTGAAAGTCAAAAGCCTTAGAACCTTAGACTTTAGACCTTAGACTTAAAAAATGAACATCCGCGAAGAACTTAACGAAAGCCAATGGAAAGCAGTAGAGTACTGCGACGGACCATCGCTTGTCATTGCCGGAGCAGGCTCTGGCAAAACTCGTGTCCTCACATATAAGATAGCCTACCTGTTGCAGCAAGGAATGGAACCATATCATATCCTTGCACTGACTTTCACCAACAAGGCAGCACGCGAAATGCGTACACGTATCGGCAGACTCGTTGGCGAGGAACAGGCATCACAACTGTGGATGGGAACATTCCATTCCATCTTTGCACGTATTCTCCGTATCGAGTCAAGAAACATAAACTATGAGCCAAACTTCACTATCTACGATGAATCCGACTCAAAGTCATTGGCAAAACGAATCATCAAGGAGATGGGACTTGACGACAAAATGTATAAGGTCGGCAATGTAGTAGCACGTATCAGCGAAGCAAAAAATAAGTTGATTTCCCCTGAAACGTATGAAAACGACCGTTATGCCCGCACTCGCGACGATAATGCCAAGATGCCAGCACTGTACGAGATATACAAAAACTACTGTGACCGATGCCGACAGGCAAATGCCATGGACTTCGACGATTTGCTTGTAAACACCTACAACCTCTTCCACAACAATCCGGAAGCACAGGCTCGATGGGCAGGAAAGTTTCGTTTCGTTCTCGTGGATGAGTACCAGGATACCAATTTTGCTCAGCATCAAATCGTTCTCCAGCTTACCCACGAACGCCAACAAGTGTGTGTCGTTGGCGATGATGCACAGAGTATCTATAGTTTCCGAGGTGCAAACATCGACAATATCCTCGGTTTTTCAAAGCAATACAATAATGTGCAGACCTTCAAACTCGAACGTAACTATCGCAGCACCAAACGTATTGTTGCCGCTGCAAATGCACTGATAAAGCACAACGAGAGGCAAATCCATAAGGAAGTCTATAGCGAGAATGTCGATGGAGAACCAATTGAAATAAAGAATGCCTACAGCGACAAGGAGGAAGCAGCCATCGTCTGTCGTCGCATACATAGCCTACTTCGTAGCGAAGGAGGAACCTTTGCCGACTTTGCCGTGCTCTACCGCACCAACAGTCAAAGTCGTCCTCTTGAGGAAGAAATGCGCAAGGACAACATCCCATACCGCATCTATGGCGGAACAAGTTTCTACCAGCGCAAGGAAATAAAGGATGTGATGGCATATTTTCGTCTTGTGTGCAACCCCAACGACGAGGAGGCATTCAAGCGAATCGTCAATTACCCAGCCCGAGGCATAGGCGACACCACGCTGAACAGAATCATTTCACGTGCCAACGAAACTCATGTAAGTCTTTGGGATGTCATTTGTCAGGAACCAACGCCAAAAACCGAAACCTTCCGCAATATGATTGTTCGCTTCACCGAACGCCTTGAGAACGACGACGCATATAGCCTTGGAAAGGACATTATCATACATTCAGGCATTAAGGACGACATATACTCTTCGGCAGAAGCTGACGACATAACGCGTCAGGAGAACCTTCAAGAATTCGTAAACAGCCTTCAGGAGTTTGTCGAGTCAAGGCGAGAGGAAGGACGAGGAGACCAGACAAACCTTATGCAATTTGTGCAGGAAGTGGCGTTGCTCACCGATGCCGATAGCGACCACGACAAGGACATGCCGCGAGTAAGTCTCATGACAATCCACAGCGCAAAGGGACTGGAGTTCCCCACAGTGTTTATTGTTGGTGTAGAGGAAAACATATTTCCGTCGCCGATGAGCCTCGACTCCCCGCGTCAACTTGAGGAAGAACGTCGGCTTTTCTATGTCGCCATCACCAGAGCTGAACGTCATTGCATCATCACCTCAGCACAAAACCGTTGGCGATACGGCAAGATAGAGTACGGAACGCCAAGCCGATTCCTTCGAGAGATAAAAGCCCCCTCCTTGCTCCCCCAAAGGGGAGTGAACAGTCATTCTCTCCCCCTTGGGGGAGTTGGAGGGGGCTGTTCACCCCTCCTTGGGAGGGGCAAGGGGGAGGTTCTTCGACCTCTTCAACCTGGTATGACAATTGAGCATGATAGGTTTGGTCGCGGTCGAGTTGTGAAGGTTGAAGGCGAGGGCGAAATGGCAAAGGCTACCGTCGAGTTCCGCAACCTTGGCACAAAACAACTGCTGCTAAAATTCGCCAAGTTCAACATCGTTGATGAATAAATCATAAACTGGAGTGTGCTACTCCCTGTCCACTTGCAGGAATTTTCCGTATAAGAATTATGGGTTGTTGATTGATAACCTACAACCCATAACCATTTGCATACACCTTATTAATATACGCGCGTGTGTGCACGCGCGTACAAAGTATCAGTGTTTTTACACCTCAAAGTCTCAACTTTGAACGATAAATTCCTTTTGCCGATGCGATTCTTGATATAAATCTATTCTGCACTTGAGTGAACTATTTCAAACCTTTTTCATTCGTCGTAGGAGTGGGAGAATGGGGTGAACGGTTTGGCCTGTTCATTGATGTTGCCGAAAATATCGTTCAGTAGTGGCTGGTTTGCAGCAGTTATGGGTATGAGGGTGAAACTGCCGCTTTGGCTTTCTCCTTTTTGCAGTTTCGGTATTCCTGATGGCCATACGTTTTTGTTGAACCGCCCTCCTACGCGCAGGTTGTGGCTAACGACGATGCCCGCTTCCGTACGCTCTATGGCAAAGTCGCCCTTGTCCATCAGCATTGCGAAGCCTTGGCCTTGCTTATCTGTGAACAGTGCTATGTCAACCCCGCTCCTGTTGCCTGGTAGGTACAAGTCGGCAGTGTTAAGATGGTATATGCCAAACTTGCTTCCGGCATGTTTGTTTGGGTAAGTAGGGTAGGGTCCCATGCCAACCCATCTAACCTCGGTAATGTCGTTTGGCAAGAGGAATGACAGTCCGCATTCAAGTGCCTCGGTGTCGGTTGTCGGTGTGAGGGTATAGGATACAAGACCATTGGTGTCGGTCGTCAGGTCGAGTTGCCAGTCGTCGGCACTATGGCTGAGTGAGTGTTTCTTCATTTGGTCCTTCTGCTTTTCTATTGCATCTTGCGTCATCGACACTTTGCGCCCATAGCGAGTGAAGAAAGAAAGCTCCAAGCCTCCCTCATTCCCCCCAAGGAGGGATGAACAGCCCCTTCCAACTCCCCCAAGGGGGAGTGATGTCAACTGTATCACGTCTTTTCCTATCTCAATCCCATCGGCAACGTAATCCAGCACAAGATAATGGTAGGCATCTGGCGTTACGTTTGGCAGAGGGATGTGTACCTTTCCGATAGAGTGGGGAAGGGCATCGGCAATAACATTTCCATCCCCAATCTGTTTAGTGTTGCGCATCAATGTCCACCTGATTTTCACCGTGTTAAGGTTGAGGAAGTCGTATCTGTTTTCAAACTCTATGTCGATTCCGCCGTCGGTCATGGTGTTACCTTTGAGCCTGACGGGACAGAATACGCCTTTCATGTCGAAGTAGTCGGTTTGTGGAATGCGGTTGGCATATACTATGCCGTCAGTGCCGAGGATGTCGCTTGTGTCGTAAAAGTTGAAGGAGCCCCCCTCAAGGGTGTCAATCACTCCACCTAAAGGGAGCGGTGAGGGTGCTTTGTGCTTGACTATGCCTTGGTCTTGGAACATCCACACGGCACCTCCCATGAATTGCGGGGTGCGGTATAGTTCCTCGTAAGCGTTTTCCAAATTGCCAAAGTCGAGTCCCAAAGCATGAGCAAACTCACCCTGAAATAGTGGTCTTCCCTTCAGTTTGTCCTTTATGCTGCGCAATGTTCCAGGCGACGCATAGTGGTAATCCCAAAGAGGAAGGTCGGCAGGTGGATTGTCGATCATCTTGTTGAATGCCCTTGAATACTGCGGAAAAGCGTATGGGCGCGTAGGATCGAGTTGGTGCATATATTCGCCAGTGGTGACACATATAGGCGTCAACGGGTTCTCGTTGCCTATTGTCCATAGTATGATTGAAGGGTGATTGCAGTCGCGTACCCACGTATGGAAAGCCCTTTCCTTTAATATCGGCAGGTAGGTGGTGTCGCTCAGATGCTTGTCGCCAAAGCCAAAGGGCACTTCATTGGCAACATAAATCCCAAGTGAGTCGCATAGTTCAAGCAGATATTGCTGTGGCGGATAATGGGCACAGCGTATGAAGTTGACGTTTGCCTCTTTCATCATCCTTACGTCACGGTCTATTTCTTCCTTTGAAAGACCGCGCCCATGAGTGTGGGAGAGGTCGTGATAGTTCACTCCATGCAGTTTTACTGGTTTGCCGTTAACTGTAAAAATGCCTCCTTCGGTTGATATTGTGCGATAGCCGAACCTTGTTTCTACCTGATGGAGAGTGTGGCCCTTCATGTCTTTCAGCGTTGAGCGCAGTATGTTCATGTTGGGTGTCTCGGCTGTCCATTGCTTCTGAGGCAGCAGCACCTCTTCTAAAATTTTGTATTTCTTTATGCCTACAACCTTGTATTCTGTCTTCAGGCTGTAGTCGGCATCGGCAATAATGCTCACATGTTCGATATATGCCTTAGGCAAAGCATACAAATAGACATCGCGGTATATGCCGTGAAGGCTCCAGTCGTCGTTGGTATCAAACTCGTATCCCTTAGGATGGGTGATAACTTTTACCTCTATTTCGTTCTCCTTGCCATACTTCAGGTGACGGGTTATGTCGAAGTCCTTTTTGTTGAATGAACTGGCAAATGTCCCAACTGAATCCTTATTTATATATAAGGTGTAGCCTGCTTGTACACCTTCAAAGGCAATGAATACGTTTTTCTTTTTCCATGTTTTCGGCACAGTGAACTTACGGCTATAGTGAGCCGTTTCGTTGCGTGTCTTCTCTCCATACACTGGTTCGCCGAAACCCTGCATTTCCCAGTTGCAGGGCACTGCTATATTTGCCTTTTCATATAGCGGAGTGTTCTTGTCGTTGAAAAGGCTAAATTCCCAAGTTCCATTAAGGCATATTCGTTCTTGAGCCGTAGCGCACATCGCGACAAGGCATAGTAACGTAGAAAGCAATGATTTGTTCATTCTGTTATTTTATGATTTTATAAACAAGATCAATCTTCTCATATTTCCTTTCGGTAGGATTATTCCAATGTTCCATAAGTCCGAGAGGTTCGACGAGAGGCTTCCCGTCGCGTTCAGGGTCATATTTCGTGCCTGAAGGAGGGGCTGGTATCATTGCTGCCTCACGCAGATATTCGTCGCAATAAGGCAGACTCTTATAGTCAGGCCATTCGCCTATCAGCATGTCCATGCCCACAGCATCACATGCCAAAGGGTCTTGCGACACGATAAGTGAACAGCACCAGTCGTTGTTGAAAGGCTCTTTCTGCCATTTCGGATACGGTGCACCATTCACATTGCACGAACCGTATGTGCCGTCGATAACGAACAGCAGGCACTTCTGCCCAAGATCTTTATGCCCAATGAAATCTACAAAAGTCTTGTAGCCTATCTTGCCGTTTCGTTTGTCCTGCGATACATTGTTGTGTGCATTCTGTCGCCAAAGCAGTTTTATATCGGTCGCACCATACCAGTTCTTCCCTGTCAGCGTCACGCCTGGGCCGTTGTGTGTCTTCAGCAGAGCGGAATTTATCAGGTATTTGGCATCTACGATACACTTTGCCAAGCCTTGTGCCATCTTGCCGTTATCGATGGAATATGGTATCTGATGTTCATAGTTTTCGTTTTTTTCCCTACCGCGGCCACCGAGATTGTCGATAAATCTTACTCTCGGGAACAGCCTGTGTATCTTGTTGTATATGCTGTCGGTAATGGCGCGGCTCGGTTCGCACACCACAATATCCTTTTCCCGAACACCGCCATCGCGCACGAGACTCTTCACAATAGCCAGTGTGACATACGGCGACGAGTTCAATTCTATCGTGTCATGATGGGTAATAGCATTGTTCGTGTTCAGTTTTATTGCTATCATCTCGCCTTTCTTATAGCCTTTGTTTCCCTTTCCGTGGCGTTTGTTGAAGTCCTTGAACAATGCTGTCCACGCTTTCTTTGTATCCATTTCGTCCGTCAGGTTTTCCACTGCCACCCTTACCATCTCGTCAGCTTTAGCCTGATCGTTCCATCTGTCCTCAACCCAAAGTCCTGTCTTTCCGTCCCATTTTGCCACGCCAGGAGCATGAGCCCACACCACTCTTCCTGGATGAATGCCCACGCCCTTGCCTATAGGTTGGTTTGGTTCAACGAATAATTTTGGCCACTTGAAGTATGAATACTTGCCAAACTTACACTTGTCGCGGTCAACGGCTTGGCTTAATGGTTGTATCGTTGTTGCTGGTCCGAGGTTAGGATTAACCCATTCGCAGAGTTCCCACACCACTTTTCCTTCCGGAGTTACCTCTATTGCCTGCACAGGAAGGTTGTTCGGATCGGGTTTCTTGCCGCCCCATTCGTTGAACCAACTGGTCATTATAGTGTTTCCGTTTTTGAGTCTGTGAGCCTTTTGCCCCGAAAAAGTTTCGTATCCTCCAGTGTTGCGTGCGTCATATTCCCACAATTTCTTGCCATCGAAGTCGTATTCGCACACGAGTCCCTTGTTGTTGCTTACGAGTATTGTACCCTTATCAGTCTCTTCCACGCCCCACACTTTAGGGAAATCTATGTGCAGGAGTTCGTTTCCGTCGATGTCATATTCGCTCAGGAAACCAAGGTTCATGTTGGCAATCAGTATTGTTCCGTGCGATGTAAGGCAGCATGAGCGGAACTGACCGTGCACTGATGCCTTCTTGTTTGTTGGTAAAACGAACTCGTGGACACGCTTCAGGTCGGGTATGCTCATGACAACACACTTTGCTGTCGGGGCATTTTCCACGAAGACTACATGGTTTCTTCCGGCTGGTTGTATGGTATGAATCTCCGTTCCCGCCGTTGCATCCATGTGCCAGACAACGCTCTTGTCGGGTGCAACCTCTGCTATTCCGTACTGATGTGCTATGAGTATATTGCCGTCTTTAAGCAAAACGGCGTCGCTGATCTCGCCTTTCCCGACGGTGTTCAGGTATTGCCACGTCACTTTTCCTTCCTTTACGATGAACATTTGTGGCGTTGTGCTCTCGCCGGCATACATAAAATCGTGGCGTGAAAGCGACTTGTCTATTGATGTTTCACCCTGTGCCATGACCGCTGTTGACAGTGAAATCAGGCAAACTAATGTGATAATTGTTTTCATATTCATAATATTTAATTAGGTATTCAACGCTATTGCTACGACGGCAAGGGCCAGTCCAAGCACTTGCAGAGGCTTTATCTTCTCGTGGAAGAAGATTACTCCGATGATGGTGGCAAGGCTTACGATGCCTATATTATACACTGGATAGTACAGACTTGTAGGCAGACAACCCAGTCCGCGAAGCATACATGCAGCACTACCTGTGTTTATTATTCCGAGCACTACGCCGCCAACAATGGTGCGCCAATCCGTTCTGCTTTGCCTGAAACTGCCTTTGCACAGGCAGATAATAAGCGCAAAGATTGATGCCATGACGAATATCGTGGCGGTGAGCATGTTTATCAGTTGCTCGCTCATAACCTTGTCGGTGCCGAAATCCACCTCTACCGAATACTGCAATATCTTCATCAGGAAGTCCGACGTACCGAATACGAGGAACACACTGGTCAGTGTCAGCAGTGCTTTCCGGCGTCTGATGGCGTCGGTTGCAGAGCGTTTCTCGCTGCGTTCCTGCGGTCGGTTGGGCAGAACTATGAGTAAGAGTGCAATGAGCACAAGCATCACGGCAAGCCACGAAGGCTGTTGCTGATTGAGAAACAGCCAACTGAACACCACCGGAAGCATGAGCGATGCACGTGCTATGACCGTTGTCAGTGCTATGCCGTTGCGCCATGTTGACATGTCCATAATGATGAACCCCGACGTGAACAGGGCTCCAATCATGGCGGTCAGCATTATGCGGTAACTGAACACTGAGTTGTCGATGAGCGCCTCGGTCACTGGGGCGTCGGCTGCAAACAATGTGACGAGGCTCACTATTGTACCAGTGATGTAGTTGAATAGGATACCTTGTTCGCTGTTTATCTTAAATTGCTGGAACAGTCTAAGCACCACGGCAAAGAGCGATCCGCATACTATTGCAATAATCAAATATATCATACGACTGCAAAATTAGCAAATTATTTTGTAATTTGCATTGATTTTCGCTTTCTGCGTTGTTAAAAAATCATAATTCCCAACGCCTCTTTTCCCCCTTTTGAGCCTACCCCTCTGTAGGTATCTGTGGAGGGGGTAAAATAACATTCTTAGAATGTTCACGTGAACATTCTAAGAATGTACCGCGGAACATTCTAAGAATGTGCAAACGACTTTAACGCTCATCTTCCCAAAATCCATGCTTCAACCGATGAAAAGAGGTCTGTTGCTTCGTGTAAACATAATAGAAAAAAATACATTTCATTATGTGTGTCTGCCTTTGGCAGCCTTGATGTGGTGGTTGCGTCTGTGCTTATATGAACAAGTTC
>JAKSIZ010000062.1 GCA_024398515.1 Bacteroidaceae bacterium
CAGGTAGAAACGGTATGGGTTGAGGAAAGCACCTTCGCCTGCCTTCATGAACTTCCCGCCCTTCAGTGCGTACCAGTCACCATCGATGTCGCCATAGTTCAGTTTTTCGTATGTGCCAACTATCTCGAAGTCGGAAAGGTCGCTGTTTGTGTTCTCCACTGTCACCTTAACAGTCTTACTCGAAACAGGTATTGTCTGCTCGCCTGTAGCCTTTGCCTTTATCAGATAAGGGGTGTTTGCCGAGGTTTTGCCTTCAGTTATCAGCGTCACATTGATTGCATCTGCCGAAGATGTTGAGACTTCATAGACATTGAAACCAGCGAGGTCGTTCTTTACATCCAGTTCAAACGGCACGTACAACGCCTGCCAATCGGTATTGTTGAACGTACGCTTATACTGCAAATCGTTTACCGTAGCCTCCACAGGCACATAAACCTTATCCGCCCCTTCGCTCAACTCCACGTCAGAAGAAGCATCCCAAACCTCAAAGCTATACTCCCCAGCACTGTTCTTAAAGTAAGCAGAGTAAGGCACGATAGTATTGCCATAAGAATTGCCTGACTTAAAATATGTTCCAAAATTAGAAGCGTATGCCCCCTCACTACCTAATGGAACGTGCAGAACACAATTTTTTACAGAACTAAAACTATAATCTGTGGTTGGTGCGTTAATACCATCTGCAATTATTTCTTTCAATTTTGTACAACCACCAAAAGCAGAACTTCTAATAGAAAGTAAAGAACAAGGAAGATTTATGCTCGTTATATTTGAACAATTAAGGAAGGCGCCAGTGTCTATTGAAATAAGAGATTTCGGCAATTTCATCGTAGTCAAACTTACACAGCCATTAAAAGCAGTTTCTCCGATCAATGTAACTGAATTCGGCATTACAACATTTCGTAAATTGCGACATCCAGTAAAAGAACCTTCTCCAATTGAAGTTACATGATTTGGAATCACGATATCTGTTAAACCAAGGCAATTCGCATAAGTGGAATTTCCCGTAGAACTCATTGATAAAGGTATTGAAATACTTGTCAAGTTATTGCATTCGCTAAACACACCAAAACCTAAAGTTACTGAATTTCCTACTTCAACGCTTTTTATACTTGTCCCTGAAAAAGCATAATCACCTATAGCCTCTACGGAATTTGGAATAATTAGTTTTGAAATATCGCTGCATTGAGCCAATGCCCAACTGCCTATTTTTGTAACTCCATCTGGAATAGCGAACTCGCCTTGAATTTTCGCTCCACGATACGAATATATTTCTGATTTGCTCAACGCTGTTGTATGATTGTCTTTCGACCAATCAACAATTCTAAGTTCAACATTTTTCAATGGGCAATTATTGAACGCTGGCACAAAAATTTTGACATGGTGAGGAATACTTATAGAAGACAAACTGGTGCAATTATAAAAACCAGTTATAGAAGTTACATTATCAGGAATTATCAAGCTTGTCAACCTTGTACAACCATCAAAAGCATCTATTGATGTTACACTATTGGGAATTTCTAAACTCGTCAACCCAATGCAACCGTCAAAGCCGTTTAAAGTTTCAACGCGTTTACCTATCTGTAAACTTTTCAAGTTAGTGCAATTTTCAAAAGCACCAACTCCAATTGATGTCACATAATCAGATATCACAACACTCGTCAAACTTGTACAGTCAGAGAAATTACAGTATCCTATTGTTTTTACGGAATTTGGGATAGACAGCCTGGTTATTTTTAATTCAGAAAAGGCATAATCTCCAATCGAAGTTATTCCATCTCGTATGTCTATCGATGTTATTTCGTCATGATAGTAGTACCATGGGGCATTACTTTTACTAATGTAATTTGAAATATCTCCAGAACCATAAATTGTAAGCAAACCAGCATCTAAATCAAAGGCCCATTTAGCGTTTGCACCGCAGCTTCCACTTGCAAATATCTCTGCACTTGCACAAATTGTTATACTTAGAAGTGTACCAATCAATAATAATCGAATCTTTTTCATATCTATAAAACATATTAATGTTACTAACCGCAAATAACCCCGTCATCGTTTGTACATCTGCCCTGCTCTATCGGGTCAGTGTTGATGTCAACTGATAAGTCAAAAAAGTTCATGTAAGATACTAAATCTTTGTGGGATAGTTTTCTACAAGCATAAATAAAGTTGTAGATTTCGTCACGAGTAATTTTGTTCAAAGCATAAGATTCTCCCATCTTGTGAAGAGAGCCAATTTCAGATTCACTGAAATTTTCCAAATGTCTTAAAAAAGAACTCAAATTTGTTGAAAAATCTGGCATATTTATTAATAATTTGCGCCTTCTACTCTCAAATCGGGCATTTTTTAATGTAGGCTTGTGCTTGAATGTTACCATTTGGGACACAAAAAAGCGTGAGAGTCTATACAATTACTCGTCCCACGATTCGAGGCCCTGAGATTGCCCATCACTATTGAACGAGCAACGCAGAAGCCCACGCATAATACTGCATTTATCACACAATAAGCCATCAGCACAAAGCCAATATCCCATAGTGATGTCAATACAGACACATGAACATCTACCGCTGCTTATGTCCTGATAGTGATTAGAAATTTCTCAGGTTTCGAATCATCAAGAACAAGCGAGAGTAAACGCTTTCCTAATAAATTATATACGTCCTCACATTCACCCATCACCAATGGGCTTTGTTATGAAAGGACGGTGCAAAAATAATAATTATTTTTCTTTCCGCCAAACTTTTAGGCAAAAAAAATGGATCATTGGAAATTTACTGGGGGGACTCGGATTTAGACAAAAACAGAAATCCACCCCTTGGGATTGTTGTAAATGTCTCTAAAGAGCTATTGATGTTGCAGGTGGATGAATAATCGCGTAGCGCTTCGTTTGTCGAAGAATCCTTGTGAACAAGTTCACAGATATTTTCAGTCACCCACATCATCCCCCTATCGGGTTTTGCAACAATCCCAAGCGATAAACAAAAATAAACCTATCAAGTTCAAAGTTTCTGATGCGTAGATGTTTATATTTCTGTTTATCGCTTTGAAGAGTATGATAGCCTTCGAAGAAGGTGATGCTATGAGTGCGAGAATTTAACGAAGAACTTGTTCTTCAGGAAATTCTCGCACTCATAGCATCAGGTGCTGAAAGCACCCATACTCTTCAAGGGGTTTATCTTGGTTCTTGTAAAGAGTGCCAGCAAATAGACATTCTCCCTCAGCATTTTTCTTGGACTATCCAAACGGCAAAGCCGATGACCACTGACTCGTTGATTATTGTCTTTGTCATTATAAAATCAAAAGGAAAATAAAAAAGGCGCATTCCAATGATAGGAATGCGCCTATGATGATATTGAGGCTCGATGATGTTTACTTTATCCCTTGCATTGCGCGTGCTTCGGCTGGGGTGGCTGGTTCGCATCCCATGGCACGGATGAGGGCAACGAGTCGTTCTACGAGTTCGGCATTGGTCCTGGCTGTCTTGCCTTCGGCATAATAGAAACTGTCTTCAAAACCTATACGCACGGCACTTGCTCCCATGCCTATTGCACAAGCGAGGAACGAGAAATCGTCCATAGAGTCGTGGGTTATGCCCCAACTGGTGCCTGGTTCGCGCAGTTCATTGAGAAAACAGAGGTTGCGAGCCGTGGCAGAGAGGTTGCTCGAAGTGCCTCGGCCAAGGCAGAAGTTGTAATGCAACGGACGGTCGAGTACGCCTTCGTCGGCAAGTTTTGTGCAGGTCTCGACCATGCTGAGGTCGAAGAGTTCCATTTCTGGAATGGTGTTTGTCTCCTTCAGTCGCTTTGCCCAGTAGCGTATGTCGGGCAGAGTGTTGACATATACAGTCTCGCCAAAGTTGACTGATCCCATGTTGAGTGATGCCACTTCCACTTCAGGCACGTTGAGACATACGCAACGTTCGGCAAGGGTGAGCGACGACAGTCCGCCAGTAGAGCCCTGGATGATCATGTCCGATTGTTCGTGTATGCGACGGATTGTGTCGCTGAATACGTCGAGGTCGAATGTTTGTTCGCCTTTAAGGTCGCGGGTGTGGAGGTGTACTTCACACGCACCGGCCTTATAACAGTTTATTACGTCCTCAGTTATCTCCTCTGGTGTGAGAGGATTCTTGCACCCCTGAGGAATCTCGTGCCCCACATGGCACACAGGTGCAACGGTGACTATAATCTTTCGCATATTTATGTTTGCGGTTATACGGTTATGCGGTTTTTCGAGATTTCGAGGTTTCGAGATTTCGAGGTTTATAGTTCTTGGGGGTTATTCACCTCCATATCCATTCGGATTGTTCTTTTGCCAATTCCATGAGTCGCGGCACATTTCTTCGATACCATACTGTGCTTTCCAGCCGAGTTCACGTTCTGCCTTGGCTGGGTCACTGTAGCATGTGGCAATATCGCCTGGGCGACGAGGTTTGATGGAATAAGGCACTGGCACGCCGTTAACCTTGGTGAAGGCATTGACAACGTCGAGAACGCTGTAGCCATGACCTGTGCCGAGGTTGTAGATGGCAAGTCCGCACTCGCGCTCTATGGCTTGAAGTGCCTTGACATGACCATTGGCGAGGTCAACAACATGGATGTAGTCGCGTACTCCTGTACCATCGTGAGTGTCGTAATCATTGCCGAAGACACCAAGTTCGGCGCGTTTTCCTACTGCCACCTGCGTGATGTATGGCATAAGGTTGTTAGGAATTCCGTTAGGATCTTCGCCTATGCGACCAGTCTTGTGGGCACCTATTGGGTTGAAGTAGCGGAGAAGTACGATGTTCCACTCATTGTCAGCCTTCTGTATATCCATAAAAATCTCCTCAAGCATACTCTTGGTCTGACCGTATGGATTGGTGCAATGGCCCTTAGGACATTCTTCTGTGATAGGAATCATTGCTGGATTGCCATAGACGGTAGCCGAAGATGAGAAGATGATGTTCTTGCAGTTGTGACGACGAAGAACGTCGATAAGCACGAGAGTTCCTGCAATGTTGTTCTCGTAATACTCGAAAGGTTTGGCAACAGATTCGCCGACAGCCTTCAACCCAGCGAAGTGAATACATGCGAAGAAGTCGTTTTCGTTCATCACACGGTCAAGACCTTCACGGTCGCGAATGTCAACATTATAGTACTTCACCTCGCGTCCGATGATGTCGGAAACCCTGCGAAGCGATTCGGGATTAGAGTTGCAGAAGTTATCTACAACAACAAAGTCATAACCTGCACCAGCAAGTTCAATCAATGTGTGGCTGCCTATGTAGCCTGCGCCACCTGTAACTAATATCTTTTCCATAATTTAGTCTAATCCAAATAACATTTTAAGTCCGCCATCGACACCGCTGAATCCCATGAATGCAAGCGAAATGAGTCCGGCAGTAATAAGTACAATCGAGATACCACGCATACCTTTTGGAATGTTCACAAGTTCCAGTTGTTCGCGAATACCGGCAAAGATTATCAATGCCACGGCAAAGCCTATTGCTGTTGAGACTGCATAGACGATGCTCTGGAGAAGTGAAAACTCTTTTTGTATTACGAGTATTGCAACGCCGAGAACGGCACAGTTTGTAGTAATCAATGGGAGAAAAATACCAAGGGCTTGGTATAGAGGAGGCGATACTTTCTTTAAAATAATCTCAACCATCTGCACAAGTGCGGCAATGACGAGGATGAAAACCAGCGTTTGCAAGTAACCAAGTCCGTTAGGATTGAGCACATAGATCTGAATGAGGTATGTCACAATGGTTGAAAGTGTAAGGACAAACGTCACTGCCAATCCCATGCCTGTAGCAGTGGAAATCTTCTTCGACACGCCAAGGAACGGACAAATGCCAAGGAACTGCGAGAAGACGATGTTGTTTACAAATATCGCTGTGATGAAAATCAATAAGTATTCCATAATCTTTATTTCTTGAACTTATTAATGATTGCAACAAGATAACCGAGAGTAATGAATGCGCCTGGAGCAAGTACAAACATCAACATGCCGTAGTCTTCAGGGAAAACAGTGTAGCCGAATACCTTGCCTGTGCCGAGAAGTTCACGGCATGAACCAAGCAATGTTAGTCCGAGAGTAAATCCAAGTCCGATGCCGATACCATCGAAGATGCTTGCCACAGGTTCGTTCTTCGAAGCAAACGACTCTGCACGACCAAGGATGATGCAGTTGACAACAATCAGCGGAATGAACAAGCCGAGAGTCTCGTAGATTCCTGGAACGTAAGCCTGCATAAGCAGTTGCAGCACTGTCACGAATGTCGCTATTACTGCAATGAATACAGGAATACGAATCATGTCGGGAGTAAGATTCTTTATCAACGATATGACGAGGTTTGAGCAGATAAGCACAAACATAGTTGCCAATCCCATTGACATGCCGTTTTCTGCCGATGTCGTAGTTGCCAACGTTGGGCACATACCAAGCATGAGAACAAACGTAGGGTTCTCCTTGGTTATGCCGTTCTTTATAATATTAAGGTAATTCATCATTTCTTGTCCTCCTTATGTTTTTGGCTTGCGCCTGTTGCGCAATCTACCGAATCAGTATTCATATATGCAAAGTAGGCTTGATTGACTGCTTTGAGGAATGCTCGCGATGTGATTGTCGAGGCTGTGATTGCATCAACCTTCAGAGGATCCGCACCTTGCGTTAAATGATCTAATACACCAATCGCAGCTGAGACTACATCAACCTTCCGAATCGAACCGTCATCTTTGTTTGTGATAAGTGCACCGGCTTTCTTGCCTATTATGTCGCCCTTTTGTCCCTTTTGGAACCATTGGTCTGCCTTTGCTCCGAGTCCAGGAGTCTCGGCACTTTGCAAGATAGTGTAACCGCTAATTTTTCCTTCTTTGTCAAATCCAACCAGTGTTCGCAAGTCACCGCCAAAGCCCTGTGTTGTGCTTTCAACAGCCGCACCAACACTTTCGCCTGAAGGATTCTTTGCGTTGTGAATCACAAATTCATACTCCTTGCCATCAAAAACCTTCTTTATGACGACAGGAGTGTCAGTCACGATGCTGTCAGAGTTCATCACCGCTTTAATACCATCGGTGAGCTGCTTTGCCTGAACCTGTGCAATAGGTTTTTCTGTTATCTTGTTCACTATAGCCAATACTCCACCAGTCAACACTGCTGTTCCAGTGAGGACTATGACCATATTCTTCAATGTCGATTCCAATTTCTTCATTTCACTTTCTCCCCGAATCGTTTAGGTTTACAATAATTGTTGATTAGCGGAGTGAATGCGTTCATTATAAGAATAGCAAACGACATTCCTTCTGGATATGCACCGAAGTTGCGGATAATAATGGTGAGCAAACCAATTGACACACCATATATTATTTGTCCCTTCTTTGTCATTGGCGAAGTGACGTAGTCCGTTGCCATAAAGATAGCACCAAGCATAAGTCCACCACTGAACAATACTGTTACAGGATCAGCATAATATGGTTTCCATGTGTGCAACAATGTGCTTACTACAAGCACTGTTCCGAGAATGCTCACTGGAATATGCCATGTGATAATCTTCTTTGCCAGCATATAGATGCCGCCAAGAATTAGTGCAATACCGCAAATCTCGCCTATGCATCCTCCGCCTAACGCACCATGATTGCCTATGAGCAGGTCGAAACTCTTTGGCAGTTGCTCAAGTATCGACGCATCTCCAGCCTTGATGGCTTGGCTCATTATGGCAAGAGGTGTGGCTCCGGTCGTTGCATCGGTGTATGTAAGCAGTTGTCCCGACACTGGCCATGAGGTCATCTGAACAGGGAAACTAACCAACAGGAACGCGCGGCCAACAAGTGCAGGGTTGAATGGATTGCAACCAAGACCGCCGAAAGTCATCTTGCCGATGCCTATTGCAACGAGCGCACCGATGATGATAATCCATATTGGAAGGTTCGACGGCATGTTGAAACCTAAAAGAATACCTGTAAGAATGGCACTTCCGTCGGTGATTGTTGTCCTTTCACGTTTGAGCAGGAACTTTGTTATTACCCACTCAAAGAATACACAAGCCACTACGCTCGTGGCACAAACAATGAATGCGCCGAGTCCAAAGAACACAAATGAGACGATGAGTGCAGGAATAAGTGCGATGAGGACACCGTACATATTCTTTTCAGTCGTGTCGCCTCCATGTGCGTGTGGCGATAATGATACGATTAAATTGTGCATATTTGTTTTCTTATTTTGCATTACGGGCACGGATGGCACCCATTACTTTTCCTTTTCCTATTGAAATACTGTCGAGCAGCGGACGGTGGGCTGGGCATGTGAACTGGCATGAACCACACGAAATGCAACTTACTACATCCTCTTTCTCCAGTTTGTCCAAGTCTGGTTTAGGCATCTCTGAAAGCTTTGCAAGGAGATAAGGCTCCAATCCCATCGGGCAGGCACTAACGCACTTTGCGCAGCGAATACAAGGCGTTGGCTCTTTCCTCACGGCATCCTCGCCTGTAAGTATGGTTATTGAGTTCGTGCCCTTGCATACTGGCACCTCCGTAGTGTTCAGTGATTTTCCCATCATCGGACCTCCAGAGAGTATTTTGTTGTCGCCATCAGGTATGCCGCCGCACGCATCAATGAGCACGCTTACTGGTGTTCCCATCCTCACGAGGAAGTTTCCAGGATGTGCAACTTCCTTTCCTGTTACCGTGGTGTAGCGTTCAAACAGTGGCTTACGCTTCATCACGGCTTGATATACGGCGTATGTTGTCCCAACGTTCTGCACTACTGCTCCCACGTTGACAGGTATTGCAGGTGGTGCAGGCACTTGTCTGCGTATGCACGCATCGACGAGTTGCTTCTCGCCTCCTTGCGGATACCTCTGCTTCAATGCCACTACTTCTATGTTCGGGAATCCATAACATTTCATCTCGAACAGGTCTATAGCCTTTGGCTTATTGGCTTCTATTCCTATGTATGCACGGTCAACATTGACGGCTTTCATCAGTATCTTTACGCCTTCGATAATCTCGTCGCTGTGTTCCATCATCAACCGATAGTCGGCAGTGATGTATGGTTCGCACTCCACGCCATTGATTATCACGCATTCTGCCTTTGCCGTTGGCGGTGGAGTAAGCTTTATGAATGTAGGGAAACCTGCGCCGCCCATACCTGTTACGCCAGCAAGTTTCACGCGATTTACTATTTCTTCTGCCGTGAGCTCAGGGTGATCAGCAAGTTTCTCAAGCTTGTCGCTGCGGTCGATGGTCTCTTCCCATTCGTCGCCGTCAACGTCAATCAGTATTGCTGGCTTGCGATAACCCGACGCATCCCAGCAGTTGTCTATCTTTGCAACTGTGCCTGATACTGACGAATGCACTGGTGCCGACACGAATCCCGACGGTTCTGCCACGAGAGTTCCCACCTTCACCTTGTCGCCTTTTTGCACTACAGGCTTTGCCGGAGCACCAATATGTTGTGAAAGTGGCAGCACTACCTGCTTTGGGAGAGGTGCCATCTGAGCCATCATCTCCTCTGTTATCTTGTAATCCTTCGGGTGAATGCCACCGATTCTAAATGTTTTCAGTTTCATATCTTTGTTTCTTCTGTCGCGTTATTTTGCGTAATCGTTGTTGTTTCGAGAGGCGCACTGATACGTGGCGCAGGGAAGTTTATCTCGTGGATTGCCTTTGTAGGACACACCTTGACGCAACTGCGGCACAAACGGCATTTGTCATCGTCGATGTATGCTACGTTACCGGCAACTGTTATTGCCTCAAACTTGCATTCCTTTGCGCATAGTCCGCAGCCGATGCAAGCAGCCGAGCAGGCTTTCTTTGCCACTGGTCCTTTGTCTTTGTTCACACAGTCAACCCAGATGCGACGGTCTTTTGGCCCGCGTTTCCTTAGTTCTATTATACCGCGTGGACATGCTCGTACGCATTCGCCACACGCTCCGCAGACATCGGTATCTACTTCCGGCATCCCTGTCGAAGGGTTCATTGTGATGGCACTCATGGTACAAACCTCGGCACAGTCGCCACAACCGAGGCAACCATAGCCGCATTCTGTCTCACCAGCACCACTGGCGTTTACGTTGGCACACGTCATGCGACCATCGTATGTCACTCGGCGAGGACGATTGTCGCACGTTCCGTTGCAGCGGATCACTGCAACTCTCGGCACAACATCGCTTGCTTTCATTCCGAGAATATCGGCAACCTTGCCCATAACCTCATTGCCACCTACCGTGCATACCAATCCATCAATCGAACCTTCGTCGGCTCCTTTCACACAGGCATCGGCAAAACCTGAACAGCCTGGGAAACCGCATCCGCCACAATTTGCGCCAGGCAACACCTCGTTGACCTGCTTCAGCCGTGGGTCTTCCTTTACTGCAAATTTCTTTGAAGCAGCGAACAGTATCACTGCAGCGATAAGTCCGATGATTCCTAAAACAAGTACTGCTATCATATCACTTATATATTTACAATTTAATTTACAATTTTGAACCTATAACCCAATAATCTATAACTATCAATCTTTTATCCAAAATGCCATCTTCTTCGTCAGCCTTTCCTTATTCATATATATAATAAGGTAATAAGGCAGCAACGATGAAATGCCGATGAGTGCTGAAAGCGGTTCGCTACCTGTTTGCCACAGCGTCACCCCAAGCACAGTCATCATTATTACGAGCGGTACGACGAATGCCAACCCTATTGCTTGCCAGCCCATAGAAGCCGATGCGCATACCACAACCTCATCGCCTACAGCAAGTGGTCTCCGTATGCCATAGACATCAATAAACTTCTCCTTATTCTCGTTTGAAGCACAGAACTCACGTGCCTTGCATGCACTGCATGACGATGTCTGCACTATCCTTACCACAGCATGTCCTGCATCAATCGACTCTACAATGCCAGTATGTTCTATCACCTCTTTCATATAAGGAGCATCTTCACGGCGTACAAAGTTAATAAAAAATTACTATTTATGATTTATTATTTACAATTTATTTACAATTTTGTTGATATTTATATTTTATCTACCCGAAAACCCTCATGACCGCAAAACCGCAAACTACACCTTATTAATATTGCGCGCGGGCGGGCGCGCGCATACGAATAATCAGTATTTTAACACTCGAAAGTTTCATGTGTGCAAACTTTTTTGTAACTTTGCACCCAAATTATGATAATAATCAATAGACCAAATAGAATATCATAAAGAAAAAATGTAAGCAGTATGAAAAAATTTCTTTTATTTTCCGCAGTACTGATGATGTGCTGCATGACCGCAAGTGCAGTGGGCACTCAGCCTTCAGGCGAGGGTACACCGGTCAATCCTTATCAGATTGCCACAAAGGAACACCTGTTATGGTTTGCAGAGCATGTAAACCAGGGAAACGTAACTGTCTGTGCCATACTTACGGCAGACATCACGGTGAACAATGGCGTTTTAGACAGCGATGGCAACCTCAATAGCGGTACGTTTGAGACTTGGACTCCGATAGGCAGTTGGGGCAGTGAACCCAACACTTACAATGGCTTCGCCGGCGAGTTCAACGGTGACGGCCATACCATCAGCGGACTTTACTTCAATGATGAAACAAAGGCACCAGTCGGGCTTTTCGGTATTGCCGACAATAATGGCTACATCCACGATGTCGGCATCAAGGACAGTTATTTCCGTGGCAAGAGCCATGTGGCAGGCATCTGCGGTGACTTGGCAAAGGGAAAGATTGAGAATTGCTGGAACGGTGCGACAGTAATCTCCAATTCCACGGATAAGGATAACTGTTGCGCTGGCGGCATAGCTGGTTCATGTTGGCATTCTTCGTCCATTTCAGGTTGCTATAACATCGGCAATGTCTCATCAACCAATAGCAATGTGTGTGGAGGCATTTGTGGTTCAGTGGCAAAGAACC
>JAKSIZ010000063.1 GCA_024398515.1 Bacteroidaceae bacterium
GTTTCTGTCGCTCAGCAAAGCAGAATCCATTTCCGAGTTCAAGAATGAATTGTTCTAAATGTGCTACAAGACTATCTTCTAAGTCCTTCTCGCTATACATGCCATTCAACCCTGTAAATTCGAGGAAATAAGGGCTCTTGAATACTACATCGGGAGAAACGAGTTTGTTGTCTCTCACGTTGGCAAGTTCCTGTTTTACAACTTCCTCAGGTTTGGAGGCTAATGCAGTACGCTCGTAAAGCATACCGTCAATTTCCTTACGAAGTTGACGTACGCTCCATCTATTGACGGATGCCAGCGTGAAATAATAATCACGTTGCAATTCATCCTTCAATGGCAACAACTCCACGAAATGAGACCATGATAATTGTCGCGACGCTGTCGAGACAATCTGAGCATCAGGAAAAAGAGTCGCAAACTGCATGTGGCGATACAGGCTTTTCACATCAAAACCTTTATGACCATAGATATTCTGTAATTGTCGTGACACTGTCGCGACAATCTGCTTTCCATATTCAGCACGTTCATTACCAAGCACATCACGGTTGATTCGTTCACCAATATGCCAGTACATCATGGTAAGTTCATAGTTGGCAGTAGAAGCCACATGGATTCGCGCTTCGTCAATGATTTGGCGAAGGTCAGACATCAAATTTCCGACTACTGCATCCATTGGTGATATTTCGGTTGATGTTATTGGTTTTATCTCGTTTGCCATGACTTACTTCGTATTAAGGGTTTCCCATTCCTTCATTATCTCACTCATAAGCACATTGGCTTCTGCATTGAGTTGTGAGAGCTCTGTGTGGATCTCGCTCATACGCTCATTGAAATCAACACCATCGTCCTCAACTTCTGCCACTCCTACGTATGCACCAGGAGTAAGGCTGTAGTTCTTCTCGCTGATTTCGTCGGTGGTAGCAATCTTGCAAAGACCCAATACGTCCTGATACTCGCCATCAAGTCCGAATTTAGAAGTCAGCCAGATGGCTTCATTGACCATATCTTTGGTTTCGAGGGTATAGGCGAGTTCTGCTTCATTGGCTGCAATGATAGCCTTCAATTCATCCTTATCCTTTTTCCCTTTCGTTTTTTTGAGAGTATCTTGCTGTTCTTTGATGTACTTTTTGTATGATGCCTCTTCAGAATCAAGAATACCAAGAGCCTTCTCGAAAGTCATTTCACGATCTTGCCATGCAATATTATCATGTCTTTCTGCATGTTCGCTAAGAGCATTCCAATACTCTTTGATAAGCGACTTATACTTGTCTTGTTCTCCACGATAGAGGTGAACAATGGCTTGTAGATTCTTCAACTGCCATTCAGACCACTCATTGAGAGTACGGTCAACGACTGTGTAATAGTTTCGAGCATCGATGAAGAGCACGCGGTTCTTGTTCTCCAGACGCTTTGCCTTGTCGAAGAACCAAAGCGAGCAAGGGAGTGAGAGGGTGTAGAAGAAGTTGTTGCCCACAGAGACCATAACGTCCACATCGCCAGTGAGGACGAGTTTCTCGCGAATGTCACGATCCTTGTTGGCGCTGTCCGTTGCCGACGATGCCATGACGAAACCTGCACGACCGTGGTCGTTGAGGTAGGCATAGAAATAGGAAATCCACAGGTAGTTGGCATTGCCAATCTCCTTTGTCTTGGCATTAACACCAGGCAAACCGAAAGGCAGACGCCCAGCAGCTGATGCCGATTCCGACTTCACTTTATCCACATTGAATGGCGGATTAGCCATCACGTAGTCGCACTTGCCTGCAAGGTTGTGGGCATCATGATAGAAAGAGTTGGCTTCGTCACCACTGACGATGCGACCATTCAATCCATGCACAGCCATATTCATCAAACAGAGCTGGGCGTTGTACTCCACCTTCTCCTGACCATAGAACGTCATGCGAGTGTTGGCTGCATGTTCGGTCCGTTGCAGCTCGGCTGCATCGTTCACGAAGTCTCCCGTCTGCACGAACATGCCACCTGAACCGCAGGCAGGATCGAGCAT
Source organism: Bacteroidaceae bacterium (assembly GCA_024398515.1). Classification (GTDB taxonomy): domain Bacteria; phylum Bacteroidota; class Bacteroidia; order Bacteroidales; family Bacteroidaceae; genus Prevotella. The sequence continues at coordinate 2,006 of JAKSIZ010000063.1, forward strand.
CACACCCTGTACCGGTTCCAGCACATTGACCAGCATCTTGACCAATGACTTAGGAGTGAAGAACACGCCATCGTCAGAGGCTACTGCCTTGGCAAACTTGGAGAGGAAGTACTCATAGATGCGACCAATCACATCACCACCAATCTCATCAAGTGTCTTGTTATTGAATATGCGAAGGAGTTCACGCAACAGTTCATCGCTAAACATGGTGTATGACTTAGGTAAAATACCTGTCAACTGCTCGCTCTGTTCCTCAACCAAAGTCATGGCATGATTAACAGCTTCGCCCAAAGGCTGATCGTCTGAGAGATTTACCAGATAATCAAACTGAGCTTCACGAGGCAGATAGAGCGCACTCTTCGCTGCAAAGTCACTTGCTTCCACAGGCATCACACGACTGCCACGGCTTGGACGGTTCTTCAACAATTCTGCCTCTACCATCTTGAATCGACTGTATGCATATCTCAGAAACAGCAAAGCCAATACCGGCATACAGTATTGGCTGCTGGTCAGTTTACTACCTGCACGAAGCAAATCTGCCGACTCCCAAAGGTCAGCTTCAAGTTTACGGATGTTTATATGGTTGTCTGCCATTGTACTCTAATTACGGTTGTCAAAACTAAAGCGTCCAGAAAACGCCTTATGTATGCAATTCCAATAGCAGACCTTCAAAGAAATCACGCTAAAGAAATCGATTGCAAATATAAACAATGTAACCTTAAAAACAAAATTATTTTAAGAAAAATTTACAAAAACATGGGAATTTTTTATTAGGCATTGAAGGTGTTGACGGGAACAATTGGCTCTATCTCTGATAGAGGTATTGAGTTGTCAAAATGAATGTTGGAAGTTGTCTATTTAAATGCTGGAAAATGTCTATATAATTTTAGCAAATTGTCTATATAATTCGCCCGAATTAAGCGTACAATTTGGGTTGTTTAATAGGACACTTTTTTCGGGGCAGTTCAAAACTGCAAAACCGTAACTAAAAATCAAATACAAAATATAGGAACGGTTGCTTGTGAAATAAAGTGTTACTTTGTTTCTTCGGTTACTTTTTTACCCATAACCCACAATCTTATTACCTATACTTTGCCTTGATGTTCTTGATGAGTGTGGCTGATGCACCGACGGAGCCGGTGTGCTGGATCATGAACGAGGTGCCTTTCTGTGTGCCGACATCGGCGGTCAACAGCTGTGTCTGCTTGCCTCTTGATAGGGTTGCGGTGAGGGTGGTGCCATTATGGGCGACCTTTATCGTGCATGGCGTCTTGAACAGCTCGCATTTCTGTGGCTGGGTTATGTGCTTGACTTCGCCATCGTGGTATTCTATGAGCGACACGGCAACGGCATGGTCGTACTCTGGGGTGCGCTGGATGCGGAGCCCGTAACCGTTGAGCCTTGCCACGTCCATGCCTATGCAGACTTCCATGTACTGGTCGAGTGCCGAGCCGAAACCTTGTCCTGCACTCTTGCATGGCGCTGCAACGAACTGGATGCTCTTGCACTGCTTGCCTTCCTTGATTGGTCGGATCAGCATTCGTGCGCCTTTCTGCTCCTGAACATATCCGGTGTGTCCCTCGGCACCATCCTGTGCTGTGCCGAAATACCATGTAGGCTTTGTGAGATCAATATGCCAATTGTGGAAGCGTGTGTCTTTAGTCTCGCAGGCGTCGAAAGTGAAGATGCTGTTGCCTATGGTTCTCTCGCCACTGAGCATATAGAGTTTCTCGACGTGGAAGATATGCTTTTTGTTGTCGAACTTTGCAGGCTTTCCGTTCAGTGTGACGTTAGTTGCCGAGCAGATGCTTGGGTCGTTGTCGTGGCACCAACCGAGTTTTATTGGGTGGTCAGAGTGGAAACGAGTGTTGACGAGGGTGACGGGCGATGTGGCTTTAGTGAGATACTGTGTGCCATGAGTCTTGATATAGATGTCGCAATCGTCGAATGTGGAACCTTTTCCTGTAGCATAGAAAGGTTTGCTGCTATAGAAGATAAACTCGCATTGCTTGTAAAGCGAGTTGCCAGCAAGGGCGTCGTCGGTGCATTCGAGATGGCAGTTGTAGAACTCGGCATGGCGTGCGCCAGTGAAGTTGCAAAGGTTGAGACGGCTGATGAAACGGCAGTTGCGGGCTGTGACGTTCTCCGTTCCGGCACAATGGGCAAGCTGTGCCTGTACGATTGCTGCGTTGCGTTTAGCGCGGTTGAGTGCTGGGTTCAGGTCGTAAACAAGGTCAACATTGCAGTAGTTGCCGTAAGTGATTTTTTCGGTGTAAAGACGTTTTCCTCGGAAGAGGATCATGGTGAAGTTGCCTATTGCGCCCTGAGTCTGTCCGCGATTTACTGCAAAAACCGTATGCGAAGCGTCGCTGTCGGTGCCGATGATGCGCAGTTCCTCGCAGTTGATCCTTACGGCGTAAGGAGTACCCTCGCCGTTGGGGTTCATTCTTACGTCAGGGTCGTCGGGGTTATCGAGCCAATATACTCCAGGAGAAACGGTGAGGGTGACGTTTTTTCCTTCGCTATTGCTGAGAGTGTTGAATACTTCCTGCACATCGCTTTGCTTGTTGAGTTGCAGTTTAAGGTCTTGTGCGTTAGCGGTCAATGATATTGCAGCTATAACTGCCGCAAAGAGTAGTTTTGATTTTAGCATAATATGGGATTAGTTAAGGATTTCTCGAATCTTTGCCATGCACTCTTTCATTCCACCATGCGACGGGTGGCGCACATAGACGGCATCGGGAATAACATCCTTCAGTGCATTATATGACGTTTTGCCGATGCAATAAAACTGTTCAAAGCGAAACAAGAACAGCAATTCCATCAGGATGTCGCGACCTATTTGTATCTCTTTACTTGACGGAGTGCGGTTGGTTTGCACTGATTCCTTGTGAGGATGGAAGGGATAGATGTTCCAAAGGAACGGCATTTCCTGTTTCCCTTTCAGCGATGCCCAGATAATTCCGGCGGATCGTTCCTTTTCGAGTCCATAGTTTTTGAAGTCATCGTCGCCGAAGAAGTATTCGGTAGCGATGGCAAATTCATCAGTAAACGGTATTCCTGTCTTGCCACAACCATGGAATCCAGGTGCTTCGCCGACAAAGATTTTCTTTGGATTGAGCGTTTCCATCTTCTTTAAATAGAGAAGTAGGTTTTTCTTTCGCATCTTGGCATCAGGCGAATTGCCAGCATAGATGTTGACACTTGTGTTGTCAGGTGTCTTCATCTTTGCCAGATATTCCACAAAATCGTTTACATTTCTAATCATGATGTCAAAAAAGATTGCTCTCCGCTGCAAAGGTAATAAAAAATTACAATTTCCAATTAACTATGTACAAATTATTTATTATTTTTTGTCGTTTATTGTTTCCTTATTATATATGGTGGTGAAAATCTCGCGCAATTTTTCAGTGTCGTCAATGAGTTCTCGCAGCAGTGCAAGGTTCTTTTCGTTTGGGGAATTGGGAATCCAGAGTTTGATGTAGCCGTGATGCGAATACTTTTCGCCGAGGTGCTTCAGCAAACGTTGGAAATGTTCTTCCTCATTTTTCTCGGGATAGTTGGCGATGCCGAACTGTATTGTGCGGCGAATGACCGTTTCTGGTGCAAGGTCACGGTCGGCCTCGGCAACGATTTTGCCGTAGATGCTCCGCGGAGCACGCGAACTTGATGCACGATGATCCTCGACGGCTTCCTTCATTATGCGTATCTGTTCGTCGGAAAACCACTTGCGTAATCTTGTGTCGGTAGCAAGAATCTTGCCACTTGTAAGGTGGTGTACGGCACGAGGACCAGATAATCCAAGGTCGTGATATGCTGCAATGACGTACGACATATCGACATTTGCCCCAACATTGTTGGCTATTTCAATGGAGTTGCGAATGACAGTGTTGGCATGGCTCAACTGGTGAGTTTTGTTGAATTGCGCATATTGTGGCAGGATTTATTGCTCTACAAACTGCATGAGGTTGAGCGAAGGATGCATCTGACAGGGATGATTAGTTAAAGAAATTCCACGAAACTCCGAAACGAAGTATGCTGCTGTTTGTAGGGTAGTGAGGTGTCAGGAAGTAATTATTGCTGCCACCTTTGTTCACATGAGTGTACATCACGAAGAAGCGTGCGTGTTTCAGGAAGAAGTCAGCATACACATTTACCCAAGGATAATTGCCAATTTCGGTCTTTGTCTCGTTTCCTTGCACGGCAAATTGTCCGAGTGTAGGGCTGTAGTCAGGCGCATAGTACTTTGTGAAGTAGCGTACGTCGGCACCGAGATGAATGTCGAGAACCTTCGACACAAGGAACCTGAAATACATGTTGCTGAATATGTTCAGCGCCGGAACAGGTATGATGTCCTTGTCGGTACTTGTCTGATATGTTATGGTGTTCTCCCAGTTGAAGGCACCGAAAGTGAAATCCTGGTTGAGTTGTGCGGTGATAACGCTGATGTTCTTGCTGCTTTGACAAACCTCAACAGTGTTTCCCGTGCGACGGAAATTATTGTTTTCAAGTATGTTGTAGGTTTGTTTGAAGTAAGTATAGTTGTTCAGGTTGTCAACGGCAAAGCGCAAACGAGTGCGTGTACGCTTTAATGACAACTCGCCTTCAACCTTTGTGTGTATTTCCTTGTCGAGGTCATTGTCCCACCAGAGGTGTTTGCTGTGGTAATGGCGATAGTAGAAAGTAGGGTTGTTATGCTCAAACATTGCACGTGCAACAAGTTGGATTGTGTCGTTGAACAGTTTGAAATTCAAGTCGCCAACGCCTTGCAAACGCAACTGCCCTGCATCTTCGCCAGCAAGCCATGTCTCTCCCTTCAAAGTGTAATGCAGCAAAGTGCCTTGTGTCTTGCTGATAACTGCTCCGACGCTGAGTGCATTTTCCTTGTATGATGCCGTGCGGTCGAGTGTGTCAGGCAGTGTGAAGTCGCGCAACTCATGGGCAAGGAATACTTTCAATCCTGCTTTTGCGTATTTGTTGAAGCCTTCGAGCAGTGCAATGCCGAGTGTATTCCTTATATTATAATAGCGTGTGTCGTCGTAAATGGAGTCATTGCCATAACCGTGATAACGATTGTAGAACGTGTCGGCATAGTAATCCTGCGGCGAACGATATGCTTGATAGATGCGTTTGTTGTAGTTCCATTCAAGGGTATGAATGAAACTTGTCACTGGCACGAACTCATCTTTTGTCCAGCTTGTGTCTTTCTTTTCTTTCGTGGCAAGGAGTGAGTCGATGTCATTGACGTCAACCTTTATTCTTGTCGTGTCTTTTTTCTCTTCGTCGGGAAGGTCTCCTTTTATGACAGCATCGTCTGGTCTTCCTGCAAATACTTCGTTTTTCTCCTTTATTTTTCCCTTCTTTTTTACATCATTCCCACGTTTCACATTTTCATTTTCCTGCTGTGAAGCCATTGCAAATTTCTTTGCCTTGATTTCATCCTCAGTCATAGGCACCTTTTTCTTAAAGCCAACCTTGTAACGATGAGTCAAGAAGATGTGGTGATTGTCGTGACGATTCCAGTTGTCGGTAAGTACGACTGGTATTTCGTTTTCTTCAAAAGCCGAGAAACTTTCGGGATGAGTGATGTAATTGTCGTCAGTGATACCTCCGTTTTCGGTTATCTTCTGGTGGTTGGTACTGAAAAGGAAGTGCATGTCGTACTTGTCGCCGAGGTATGACGAGTGCAAGGTGTAGTTGAAGTGCGAGTTACTCTGGTTCTGATAGTAGCCTCTGGCGTATATATAGTCGAACTTAAAACCGAAACCGAGACGCTTGTTCACGTTCACCGCAAAGAGTGCTTTCAAGTGGTCTTCGCCGTTTGTTTTGTTTCCGCAACTGTTATAACTGAGATTAGTGATTGGCGAAAACGTGTTGGTAAAGTGATGCTTTTCTATCGGGACAACGAAATAGTCGAACGGCTGACTGAAAATAAACTGCTCCTTCGAGTCGCGGTCGGTGAAGATTCGTGCTATTCGCGGAGAACCTTGGTTGCCTGTAGTGTTGTATTCTCCCTTTTCTCCCCAGGTGAAGAGTGTGTTGCGATATGTATGAGGCAGGGTATCGGGAGTTGCAGGTGTAACGTCGCCAAACTGTCGGTCAACGGTCCACACGTGCATACCAATAGGTATTTCGTCGTCTTTCTTCGTTGAATCTCGCTGCGCTCCATTGGTTTCCTGTTGCATCATGGGGCTAATGTTATGGTCAAATGACCCATCGGCAGACCTTTGTTGTGGGCTACCAAACTGCGCCACCATATTATTATATGTGGCAAAGAGTATTAAAAGAGTGAGGAGGATTCGTCTCATTTCGTCTTATTTCCTTGGTCGCATGAAGCGGATGATGTACTCCATCATCTTGAAAGCCATGGCACAAAGTATCATAACCGTGCCGATGAATTTGTCGCCTACAAGGTAAATGATTACTCCGACAACAGCACCGACCATGAAAACTATGTTCAGTATCTGACGGATTTTGAATATCGTATCTTCGTTCATTGCCGTCAAGGTCTATTTCAGTAACTTTTCAATCTCATTGAAGATATAGTCCTTGCGGTCGATAGTCTTCCTGCGGAACTTGCCGTATGTGCGGTTGAACTTCGTCTGTTTCTTGTTGAAAGCGTATTCGTCGGTGATAATGTTTTCTGCTGGTTCATTGAATCCTCCGGCACGGTCTTTCTCATAAACGTATCTCATGCGGCTCATCTTTACTGTTGCCTGACCGTCTTTGCACGTTGCTGTAAGGGTAAAGTCGAAGTCGGTGCGGTCAAGAACGAGTGCTGCTCTCTTGAAAACGAGATACTCATAGAAGCGTGCGGCAATGATTCCTTCCTCTGGTTTGTCATAGACTATGTTGCTTATTCGTGCTCCGCCTTCGTATGTTATCTGGTTTGGCTCTGCTACCCATTCCGCCATCTTGCCTTTGATGAGGTCAAGAATTTGCTTTGCCGACTTGCCAGGGGCATTAAAAGTCTGTTCAAACACTACGTTGCCATCGACTACAGGAACTGCTCCAGGGGCATAAATAGGGTCGATAGTCGGTGTAACTTTTGTTAATTCTGCTTTCTCACGTTCTGTCATTTCCCAAGTGTTCTGGGCAAAAACGACTGATGTCTGCGCAAGCACTAAGGCTGCAAGTATAATCTTCTTCATATCGCTAAATGTTTAATTTGTTTGCAAAAGTAATAAATAAAGTTCATTTTATTCATCTTTATAATAATTTTTTAACTTTTCAAGTTCGTCGCGGTACTGTGCTGCCTGAAGAAAATCGAGGTTTTTGGCGGCTTCTTTCATCAGTTTTTCGGTGTGGCGTATGCTTCTTGCCACCTCTTCACGACTCATCGACATCATCACTGGGTCGGATGCAACCATGCCGAGTGGCTGCTCTGATTCTGTTGCACGACGGTAATCGGCAGTCGGAGTGAGCGGTTGTGTGTCGCCATTGCCCATTATGCTGGCTATTGCCGAGGCGTGGTGTGCCTTGACTATTTGCTGTGGAGTGATGCCATGCTCCTCATTGTATCGCAATTGTTTCTCGCGTCGGCGGTTGGTTTCGTCGATTGTCTGCTGCATACTGTCCGTAATATTGTCGGCATACATTATTACCATTCCGTTGATATTACGTGCTGCACGGCCTGCTGTCTGCGTCAACGAACGGTGACTGCGAAGGAATCCTTCCTTGTCGGCATCGAGTATTGCAACGAGCGACACCTCTGGTAAATCGAGTCCTTCACGCAAAAGATTTACGCCGACGAGCACTTGAAACACTCCACTTCGTAGGTCAGTCATTATCTTTACGCGGTCAAGAGTGGTCACATCGCTGTGTATATAATTCGCTTTTACACCATTTTCGAGCAGATATTCCGTGAGTTCCTCAGCCATTCTCTTGGTCAATGTTGTGACAAGTACACGCTCTCCGCGCTCATCGCGAAGGCGTATTTCTTCCATCAAATCGTCTATTTGATTCTCGCTTCGGCGCACTGAAATCTCTGGATCGAGCAGTCCTGTCGGGCGGATTACCTGTTCTACTACCACGCCTTCAGCCTCCTGAAGTTCGAAATCGGCTGGTGTCGCCGATACATATATCACTTGATGTGTCAGTTCCTGAAACTCTTCAAACTTCAAAGGGCGGTTATCGAATGCCGCAGGCAAGCGAAATCCGTACTCCACAAGATTGCTTTTCCTTGCGCGGTCGCCGCCATACATGGCATGAATCTGCGGCACGCTGACGTGACTTTCATCGATTACCATGAGGAAATCCTTTGGGAAAAAGTCTAAAAGACAGTATGGCCGAGTGCCTGGAGCACGCCCGTCGAAGTATCGGGAGTAGTTTTCAATGCCCGAACAATGCCCAAGTTCGCGTATCATTTCCATGTCGTACTCCACGCGTTCCTTTATTCGTTGCGCCTCGATCATTCGTCCTTCTGCCTCGAAGTGTGCCACCTGGTGCATCATATCGTCCTGTATCTGTGCTATTGCCGAGGCTGTTTGTTCCTGCGAAGTAATGAAAAGATTGGCAGGATAGACCTTATATGAGTCGAACTTTGCCTTTACTTTCATCGTTATTTCGTCGAGTTCCTGAATGGAATCGACCTCATCGTCCCAGAAAGTTATGCGCAGAATGTCCTGACTATAAGCCAAAGCAATGTCAACCGTGTCGCCTTTCACTCGGAAACATCCACGCTTGAGTTCGATGTCGTTGCGCACATAAAGTGATCGGACAAGCCGTCGGAGCAGTTCGTTGCGGCTTAATATCTCGCCGACTTGCAGTTCTATGACGTTCTCGTAGAACGCTGAAGGGTTGCCCATGCCGTATATGCACGAGACGGATGAAACGACAACGACGTCTTTCCTGCCCGAAAGGAGTGCCGAGGTTGCAGCTAATCGCAGTCGGTCGAGTTCTTCGTTTATGGCGAGATCCTTCTCTATGTACGTGTCGGTCGAGGGCATGTATGCCTCTGGCTGATAGTAATCGTAGTAGGAAACATAGTATTCCACCGCATTGTCAGGGAAGAATCCTCGCAGCTCGTCATACAGTTGTGCAGCCAAAGTCTTGTTATGGCTTATGACGAGTGTAGGTTTGTTGGCGTTCTTTATGACGTTTGCAATGGTAAACGTCTTGCCTGATCCCGTCACTCCAAGCAGCACTTGACTCCTGTCGCCACGCGCTACGCCATCCGAAAGTTGTCGTATAGCTTCCGGCTGGTCGCCCGTAGGCTGATAGTCCGAGACGAGTTTGTAGCTTGGCATCGTGCGGTAAGTTTGAATTAAATAGGTGCTATAGGTATTATAGATTATATAGGAAAATTGTTCATGCCAGTATTTGTTTGAACATGTCCTCAACACTTTCGGCACGATACACACGACCTTCTTCTACATCCTTTAATGCACGGTCAAGTCCACACATGCGTTTCTTGCGTGGCATGGTAACAGACTTCACGCCTCGCATAAGTGCAAGAGTCTTCTTAACCTGCTTCATGACGCTCACGTCGTCGAACGTTACGAGCATCTGGTTAATTTGTGGTTGAATTGCTGCTGCTCTCATAATGTTATAATGTCGTTTTGTTTCACAATATGATTGGTGCTTCCAATCTTTGGCAATCGCTCGCACCCTTATTGAGCACAAAGGTAATTATTTTTTTTCAATTATTCAATATTTTCGATGGAAGGAGAGTATTTTTTAACTTTTTTGATGCTTTTTTTTTGCGCAGTTGAAAACTTCCGTTGAAGTAATTTGCGTGCAACGTGAGATAAAACGTGAG
>JAKSIZ010000064.1 GCA_024398515.1 Bacteroidaceae bacterium
TAGAAAAAAATGATATGATGTATGGTGTGCTTCATACTGAAGCCCATGTCTATGTATGGTGTTGCTGCGCTAAAGAACAAGTTCTTGCGCTGCAACACCATACATAGACACCACTGGCGTGGCTATCCATACATCATATACATCATCGGCTTGCCGCTTGCACAAAGCGCGAAGCGCGACTGCAAGAAATATGCTTCGCATAAAAAATATCTCACTTCGTTCGTAAAAAATATGAACGGTTGTGGGTTATCGGTTGTAGGTTATGGGTTAATCATAGAACCAACAACCCATAACCAAATATTATTTTTTATGGCCAAAGGCCACATTTTTTACCGTAAGGTTTTTTTTCATTTCATTATGTGTGGCTCTTCGGGAACGAAGAGCGATGTGGTGGTTACGGCTGAGCGTTATGAACTTGTTCATATAAGCACAGGCGCAACCACCACATCATGGCTGCCCAAAGGCAGACCACACATAATGAAATGTATTTTTTTCTTATTGAAAACACACGGTCTTGCAGGTGAGACAAGATTAGTGGTTCTTCTTTCATCGTGCGGTTGAGACTTCGGGGACGACGCTTATACTCGGGGAAAAACTGCTACAGTTTTCAAGTCAAAACTGCTACAGTTTTCGATGCGAAACTGCTACAGTTTTTCTTGCAGTCACTTCGTTTGGTGCAAGCGACGCAAGCGTCGATGACCTGTAAGTATAAAGCACGTCCCATAAAACCCTTACGCTCACATCATGATAAAGGATTATTGGTGTCCTTTAGATTATAGCCTGAAAGGCTTACACCTGATGGCTTGTTGCTCCTCCGGAGCGCATAATAATATTTATGCAGAGCTTGTCCTTATATATGGTGAAAGATTTTAGCTTGTCAGAGATGTTTAGCGGACACCAATGAAAAAAGGATAGATTGCAGATGAATAAACAACTAAATGACTAAAACGGCCACACTACACATCTTTCCAAAAACTCTTTGTGAAAATGACAAAGACTGAGAAGATTTCGAGTCGGCCTATAAGCATCAATGCCGAGCAAAGCCATTTGCCTGCCAAAGGAATAGTGTCCCATCCGAAGTTGGCATCAATCTCCGGACCAAAAGCAGGCCCGCAATTGCTGATACAACTTATGGTCACTTCGAATGCGATGTCCAGTTCCATTCCCATTGCAACAAAGGCAAGCGACGCCACTATTAATATTAATATGTATAGGGAAATGAATGCTGCAAGCGTGGATTGCGTTGAGCGTGTCATCACTTCGCCGTTGACTCTTATCGGAAGTACGGCATTTGGATGCAAGATACGACGGAACTCATTGCGTATGTTCTTCATCAACATTACGACACGAATGCTTTTTATACCACCACTCGTACTGCCGGAACATGCGCCTACCATCATGCAGAAGAAGAGCATAATCCATGTGAACTGTGGCAGATGAGACAGGTTTTCGGAATAGAAACCCGTTGAGGTTATTATGGAGATAGTCTCAAACAGTGAACTCCTAATGGCATGTTCCAACGACATATCGTAATTAGCGAAGAGAGATATGGCAAGGAATACCGTTACCACAGCGATTGCTCCAACGTAGAAACGCATTTCTGAGTTCTTAAACATCTGCTTGAAGCGCCACTTGAACAGCATGGAATACAGTATCGTGAAGTTTATGCCCGACAAGAACATAAAGATGATTTCAACGTATTCTATTGATGCCGAGTTGAAATGAGCAATACTATCGCCGTAAGGTGAATGCCCACCTGTGGCAGTTGTAATCATCGAATGGTTTATCGCATCGAATACTCCCATGCCGGCAAAGTAGAGGCAAACCACACATGCAATGGTCAATGTGAGATACATCACCCATATCCAACGGGAGTTTGTACGTATGCGTGGGTGCAGACGGTTCTTTGTCGGGCCTGTGGATTCCGCTGCAAATATCTTTACATCACCGTCGGCAAACGAAGGAAGGATTGCTATTGTGAAGAACACAATACCTAAACCTCCTATCCATTGTGCCAGTGAACGCCAGAATATAAGCCCGTGCGGCATCTCTACATTGAATGTCGAGAGTCCAGTAGTAGTGAAGTTCGACATCGCTTCAAAGAATGCGTCGGTGAATGTGGGAATATAACCACTTATAATATAAGGCAGGATGCCGAACAGCGAAAAGACTATCCAGGTGGATGCAACGACAAGATATGAGTCGCGACGGTTGAGTCTGTTCTGTGCTTCTCTGCCGAAATAGCAGAAGGAAAGCCCTGCGACGAACGTCACAACCGTTGATACAGCGAAAGCAAACACGTCGTCGTCGCCGAAGTATATAGACACTCCGAGACATGCAAGCATAAGCAATGCTTCAAAGTAAAGCAGATAGCCAATGATTTTAGAGACGAGTTGGAGGTTTCGCATTGTTGTTATTGTTTGTTTCTATGTGTCAGAATGCTCTATATATCGGGGGAATGTTTTAAGTAAAGTATTTCTCCATCTTCCTTATCATGGTTTCATGGAAGAAGACAACAACCTTGTCGCCAGGCATGATTTGCGTATTGCCCGACACGAGTATGCCCTCTCCATTCCTGATAAGTCCGCCAATGTTCATGTCGGCAGGCAGTTTCAGGTCCTTCACCAATGCCTTTGTCACTTTGGCATTAGCACCGACAACAAACTCGGCAACGTCTGCCTCAAGCGTCATCATAAAGCGTACATCCTTCACGTCAGCCTTCAATGTCTTCTGGTAAATATGGCTTGCCGTGATGGTTCGCTTGTTAATTATGGTGCCGATGTCCATGTTTTCAGCCATGTTGACATAGTCAAGGTTCTCAACCATAGCGACAGTCTTCCTCACTCCGAGGGTTTTTGCAGTCAGGCACGCAAGTATGTTTGTCTCCGAATTACCGGTAAGTGCGACGTAAGCTTGCACCTTGCTGATGCCTTCATCAGTAAGCAGATTGATGTCGCGACCGTCGCCATTGATGATCATTATGTTGTCGTCGTCGAAGAGTTCGTTCAGTTCTTCGCAACGCTTTTCGTCGCTTTCAATGATTTTTACCCTGAACTTCCCTGCCATTGCCTTTGCTGCCCTGACAGAAGTCTTGCCACCACCAATGATTATGACGTTCCTGACATCAGGATATTTCTCTTTTCCTACAATTTTACGAATGTAAGGAATCTGGTCCTTAGTCGTCATAAAGTATGCAATGTCATATAGTTTCAGCTCCTCGTTTCCGCTTGGAATGAGTGTTTCGCCGTTTCTTTTTATTGCAACTATATGGAAAGGATCGTCTGGACCACATATCGTATAAAGCGGTTTGTCGAGTATTTCGCACTGTTCACGAAGCTTCACGCCAAGCAGAACAAGTGCTCCACCATGCACATCCCATCGTACACGTGCCCAACTTGTATGCAGTGAAGACTCTATGTCTAAACCAGCAAGGAGTTCAGGATAAACCAAATCATTTATCCCCTTGGCTTGGAAAAGTTCCTTGATATTCGGCTTCAGATATTCAGGATTATCGACTCTCGCAATTGTTTTCTTTGCTCCAAGTGCATTGGCAAGCATACAACTTGTGATGTTTACATTCTCGTCGGCATTGACTCCAACGAAAAGGTCAGCCCCAGAGATACCAGCATCCTTCAACACCTGTACGCTTGTAGGCGAGGCATTGATGGTCATGAGGTCGAATGATCCCGAGAGATAATTGAGTTTCTCCTCGTTCAAATCAATCAACACCACGTCTTCCTTGTCTTTCAATAGCAGTGTTGCAAGATGCAGACCTATGCCATTGGCACCTGAAATTACTGTTTTCATAACAATTTGTATATGGCATCCTCGTCTAATCCGAGCATATTCATGAGTTCTGGCACAGAACCATGCTCCACGAATTTATCGGGAAGTCCGAGTCTTATTATTTCACTGTCCGAGTGTTTTGCATGTTCTGCCATCCATTCTATAACGGCACTTCCGAGTCCTCCGGTCGTTACTCCGTCTTCGATTGTGATAATGCGTTGGAATTTTTTACCGGCAATCTCATTCATTATATCCTCATCGAGTGGTTTGAGGAAGCGCATGTCGTAGTGGGCTATTGACTTTCCTTCTTCTGCGGCTCTGCTTATAGCCTTTGCAGCAACGTTGCCTAAAGGTCCGAGTGTAAGCACAGCGATGTCATTTCCTTCGCGAAGCCTGCGTCCCGTGCCCACTTTTATTTCTTCGAAAGGACATTCCCAATCAATAAGTACACCTCTGCCTCGTGGATAACGGATGACAAACGTGCCCATGTTAGGCATCTGTGCCGTGTACATCAGGTGACGGAGTTCGTGCTCGTCCATTGGTGAGGCTATCGTCACATTAGGTATCGGCCGCAGATAGGCAAGGTCGAAAGCACCATGATGTGTTGGTCCGTCCTCGCCCACGATGCCTGCTCGGTCAAGGCATATCACCACATGAAGGTTCTCGATAGCCACGTCGTGTATGATATTGTCGTATGCACGCTGGGCAAACGAACTGTATATGTTGCAGAAAGGAACGAGCCCCTCCTTAGCCATTCCGCCCGAGAATGTCATGGCATGACCTTCTGCTATGCCTACGTCGAAGGCACGTTCAGGCATTGCCTTCATCAATATATTCATAGAGCATCCTGTCGGCATGGCAGGAGTGACGCCAACAATCTTCCCGTTTGAGCGTGCCAGTTCGAGCAGAGTGTTGCCGAATACGTCCTGGAACTTCGGTGGTTGCAGTTTTGTATTCAGTTCGCGCTCACCGGTTTCAGGGTCAAAGAGTCCTGGTGCGTGAAAGATGGTTGGGTTCTCCTCGGCAGGTTTATAGCCTTTGCCTTTCTTGGTGTGGAGATGCAGAATCTTCGGACCGGACATATTCTTTATCTCGTTCAGCACACGCACAATCTCGATAACGTCGTGACCGTCGTATGGACCGAAGTATCTTATGTCCATACCCTCGAAGATGTTCTGCTGCTGTGCAAGCAACGACTTCACGGAGTTGTTGAACCTCAATATGGTGCGTCGGCGTTTGTCGTCGAGCATACCCTTGTCGTGAAGCCAGTTCGCAGCCTTGAATCTCAGCCGGTTGTATTTCTCGTTTGTGTTGAGATGCAACAGGTAATGCTTCAGTCCTCCCACACTCAGGTCAATGCTCATATTGTTGTCGTTAAGCACAATGAGCATATCGTTAGGCTGCGACGAGGCATTGTTCAATCCTTCGTAGGCAAGTCCGCCGCTCATGGCACCGTCGCCGATGACTGCCACGATGTGGCGTGGCTTGTGCTGTTCATCGTGCGGAAGCAGTTTCTCTGCCACTGCCATGCCGAGTGCTGTCGAAATGGAGTTGCTGGCATGCCCGCAGGTGAAAGTGTCGTATTCGCTCTCCGACGGTGACGGGAACGGTTTCAGTCCCTTGAACTTCCGGTTCGTATGGAACTGTTCGCGCCTTCCGGTCAGTATCTTGTGCCCGTATGCCTGATGTCCTACGTCCCAGACAAGTTTGTCGTTTGGCGTTTCAAAGACATAGTGCAGGGCAACCGTCAGTTCTATCGCACCGAGAGAACTGCCTAAATGCCCAGGATTCTCCGACAAGACTTCAATGATGAACTGCCTGAGTTCCTCGCATACTTGCGGCAACTGTTTTATATCCAACCGCCGCAGATCGTATGGTGAGTTTATGTTTTCTAAGAGTTGCATTAACAGATTAACTGATATACAGATTGATTTAATTTACGATTTTGGAACCTAAAAACCAACAACCAATAACCTAAAACCTATTTTATTTCTATCTTTTTGCCGTTTACGGTTACATCCTGTGTCAGTATATTCCTGACGTTCTTCGTCACGACGCCTTTATCGGCTGTAATGTTCACGTTGCGGAGCATCACATACTCTATCGGCATTTCTGGCAGACCATTCATATAGATGGCACGCTTTGCTCCCTGGCAGTTGACATTTACGGCATAAATCTGTCGGAAGCTTGGTGTTTCCTCTGTAACCGGCGGCACTGGGTCGCTGGCAGAAGAGCCAGTCTCGTAGCCTTCAAGCACTGAACGGTTGGCATAATACAGGTCGAAAGTGATTGCATCGCCTGCAATGTCAACCATGTTGATGTCTTGGATGTATATGTATTCCACCACTCCGCCTCTGCCTCGTGTTGATTTGAAGCGCAGGCCGGCGTCTGTCCCGATGAAAGTACAGTTGCGTACAAACACATTCTTTACGCCCGACGACATCTCACTGCCAATAGTAAAACCTCCATGACCGTGATAGACCGTGCAGTTTTCAATCAATACATTCTGGCAAGGAGCCTTAAGTTCGCGTCCTTCCTTGTCGCGTCCAGCCTTGATGCAAATGCCATCGTCGCCTACATCGAGGCTTGTATTGCGAATGATAGCCCCATCGCAACACTCAAGGTCAATGCCATCGCCGTTCTGCGAATACCATGGATTGCGCACAGTCACGCCTTCTATCATGACGTTTTTACACAAGAACGGGTGCAGATTCCACGCCGGAGAGTTGCTGAACGTTGCATCCTGCAGCAGTACGCGTTCGCATTTTATGAAGTCGAGCATCACAGGACGAGTCTTTGAACGCTCTCTGATTTCAGGTATCCAAACGCCGTTCTCTACCGTGCCGCCCTTTTTTATCAGTTCCTTCCATTGGCTTTCTGTCATTTTTGAACGCTTCACTGGTCGCCAATCCTGACCATTACCATCGAAACTTCCACGACCAGTGATGGCTACATCGTGCTTGTTGTAGGCATATAGAGGCGACATCTTCTTGCGAATCTTCTGCCCTTCATAAACCACTTCCACGTCCTTGTATGCGTCGTAGTCCGACTTGAACAGCACCAATGCGCCTGCCTCGACGTGCAGTTCGCAGTTGTTTTCGAACTCAATCGGACCAGTGTTCCATATACCCGACGGTACGATGAGTCGTCCACCGCCCATTTCGGCAAGTGCCTTCATTGCCCTGTTGAAGTCACCGTTGAAATCTTTTATGTTTACAGAATAGTCTGGAATCTGTGGCAGAGGCATTGACTTAACTATTCCATTCATCATCTTGTCGAGTGGAAATTCGCTGTGTCCTTGTGCCATCGAGGTTGTTGCAACGAGCATTGCAGCAACAAGAAACAGTATCTTTTTCATCTTTATATTATAATAAAATTATAAATTAGTCTGCAAAGATAATAAATATTTACTATTTACAATGTACTTCCCGAATTTTTTTTATCGGTTTTAGAACAACGTTGGCTGGAAACAATCTATCAGCAAACGCTTCATGTCTTCAATGTTGTTTGCTACGAGGAAGTACTGACGATAGTTACCACGAATGAAACCATCGGCTTGCATTTGTTCTATCGTCTGAACAAGTTTGTCCCAATAACCACCAATATTATATAGGATAATCTTTTTCTTGTGGTATCCGATAGTGGCTGCTGCCGCAACAGTGAATATCTCATCAAGCGTACCTATTCCTCCTGGCAAGGCAATGATAACATCACTGCGTTCAAGCATTACGTCCTTGCGTTCACTTAGGTTGCTTACAAATACCTTTTCATCAACGTATTCGCTGATTGCTCCGTGCTCTTCTATCTTCGATGGTATCACTCCTACGCTGTGTCCACCTGCTTGCTTCACTGCTTTGGCTATGCATTCCATAAGTCCCATGTTGCATCCACCGAACACAAGTTCATAACCATTTTTACCCATATACTCGCCCAGTTCCTGTGTACGGAGGAAATACTCTGGGTTGATCTTCTCATTTGCTGAACAAAAGACTGCTACTGATTGTTTCATAATGTTATAATTTTTTATTTTGTATGTTTTATATTTTACATTGTACATTTATGATATGTTCAGCATCAAAACTATTCATAACAGTACAACATATAATAAAAACTATACAACACCCATCAATTCTTTTACTGTTTCACTTCCTACGATTACCCCCATTGCTGCTGGCACAAAGGCGTTGCTGGCAATGTATTCGCTATTGGTTTCTATTGGTTTCTCTTCACTGAACACTACTTTCAAACGCCGAATACCGAGTTCTTTGCATTTTTTCCGCACTGCCTTTGCCAATGGATCCATCGAAGTCTTGTAGATGTCCGAGACTTTCAGTGCCGTGGCATCCATCTTATTGCCTGCTCCCATGCTGCTGATTATAGGTTTGCCTAATTCATTGCAGCGTCGTATCAGCTCAACTTTTGCCGCAACGGTATCTATACAATCCACAACATAATCATAACAAGAAAGGTCGATTTCATCGGCATTTTCCGGAAGATAGAACATCTCCAACGCTCTGACTTCGCAGTCGGGATTGATGTCGTGAATTCTTTCCCGTGCTACTTCAACCTTGGTCTTGCCTATCGTTGAGTGCAGGGCAATGATTTGCCGGTTGATGTTCGACTCTTCTACACTGTCGGCATCAACGATTGTTATCGCTCCAACACCGCTTCGTACTATCACTTCAAGGGCATATCCGCCTACGCCACCAATGCCGAAGATGATGACATGGCTGCGTCTGAGGCGCTCAATCCCTTCAGTGCCAATGAGCATTTCAGTTCTTTCGAGTTCGGATTGCATCGATGAATTTTTCTTTTTTCAGTATGATTGCAAGGAAGGCAAGCACAAGAAGTGTGTTGATTCCAAGTCGTCCGGCAAGTCCTGTATGCTGTCCGACGAACATCATCAGAGCAAAAAACATGCCAGCAATGACGACATAGAACGCTATCTGCCCCAATGGATAATCTATTGGGTTATGTTTTTGTCCGAGCAGGTAAGAGAGTACCATCGTAGTGCCGTAACCTGCAAATCCTGCCCATGCACATGCCATATAGCCTATCCTTGGCATAAAAATGAAGTTTACCACAAAGAGAACAATACATCCGGCAATTGAGAAATATGCTCCATAGATGGTCTTGTCGATGAGTTTATACCAGAAACTGAGGTTCACCACAATGCCCATCATTATCTCTGCTGCCATGACTATCGGCACAATCTTCAATCCCTCACGGTAGTCTTTCCTTATGATAAACTGCAAGATGTCGAGATAGGCTATCACACATAGGAATGCTGCAAGGGTGAAGATAATGAAGAACTTCATTGCCTTGGCGTAAAGGACTTTGCTGTCTTTGTCCTTCGAACTGCCAAATACAATAGGTTCGTATGCATAGCGGAACGCTTGAGTGATAAGTGCCATAATCATTGCTATCTTTACACAAGCCTCATAGATACCCAACTGAGTGCGTCCTTCCTGTTGGTCAAGCACTCGTGGCAGCATAATCTGACCTGCCACCTGATTCAGTATGCCTGCAATACCGAGCACAAGCAACGGCCACGTATAAGCAAGCATCTGCTTTGCAAGTTTCTTATCGAAGGTGTATTTGCATTCAATCCACTCCTGTGTCAGGAGCAATGAAATGGTTGTCGTACAGGCAAGATTAATCATAAATGCCCATTTCACCGTTATTTCCCAGTCAGGATTTTCGCGTGGCATAATCAAATAAGCAAGTACATTCAGCGAAACGCTCATAACGATGAAGAACAACTTGAGCGCTGCAAACTTGTAAGGTTTGTGCTGATAACGCAGATAGGCAAAGGCAATAGCCTGGATAGCGTCCTGTGCTACTACGAGTGCCATCATACCTATGTACCATTTATGTTGCGGATAACCTTCAAGTGCGGCAATCTGGTTGAGGAATATTATCACTCCTGCCACAAATACCAATGCCACAACGCCCACCATCATAAGTGCTGTAGTATATACCTTGTCTGTTTCGCTCTTGTCAACCTTGTTCATGAATCGGAAGAAAGTAGTCTCCATACCGAAGGTTAGGATAACGAGCACTAAGGCTGTCTGCGCATAGAGGTCGGCATAGATACCGTAGTCGCTGCACGAATGGAGCGTATAAGTATATAGCGGCACCATAAGGTAGTTGAGAAATCGCCCTATGATGCTGCTTAATCCGTATATTGCCGTGTCCTTGAAAAGTCCTTTTAAGTTTGCCATTTTTATATTTACTATTTGCTTTTTATCCACAATTTGGCTTTATTTACAATTTATTTCTTCCCCCCTGGGGGGATAGAGGGGGGCTTCCCCTACCCGAAGAACAGGTACGCCACAAAGATTGCGGCGACGACTCCGATAAGGTCTGTCCATAATCCTGCGGCTACTGCATGGCGGGTATTACGCACACTGACGCTGCCGAAATACACTGCAAGTATGTAGAACGTAGTGTCTGTGCTACCCTGGAATATGCAACTCAGGCGGCCGATGAAGCTGTCGGCACCGTAATTTGTCATTGCATCTACCATCATTCCACGTGCTCCGCTGCCCGAAAGGGGCTTCATCAATGCTGTCGGCATGGCTCCTACCCAGTCGGAACTAACGCCTATGCGGTCAACACACCACGCAAGACCATCGATCATCCAGTCCATTGCTCCCGATGCACGAAACACTCCGATGCCCACAAGTATCGCTACAAGGTATGGGATTATCGTTACTGCTGTCTTGAAACCATCCTTTGCACCCTCGATAAACGCCTCGTAGATGTTCACCTTCTTGCGCAATCCTGCAAGGATGAATGCGATGATTATCGACATCAAGAGTATGTTTGCAGCCAGAGAACTCACAAGTTGCATGGTCGCATCATCCATCTGACCGAAGCCCCAGATGATTAGTCCTACGGCAATTATCATACTTCCAAGCGTCAGGAGTATGGTCTTGTTGAGCAGGTTTATCTTCTGATATATGCTGGTCACTATTATTCCTCCGAGCGTACTGAAGAATGTTGCCACCAACAGCGGTATAAAGATGTCGGTAGGATCGGCTGCTCCAAGCTGCGTACGATACACCATGATGCTTACAGGAATAAGTGTAAGTCCCGAAGTATTGAGCACGAGGAACATAATCATAGGGTTTGTCGCCGTGTCCTTCTTCGTGTTCAGTTCCTGCATCTCCTTCATTGCCTTCAGTCCGAGAGGCGTCGCGGCATTGTCCAAGCCAAGCATATTAGCGGCAATGTTCATGAAGATGCTGCCCGTCACAGGGTGTCCCTTCGGTATGTCGGGGAATAGTTTCACGAACACCGGACTCAGCAGTCGTGCCAAGGCATTGACCACGCCTCCCCTTTCGCCAATCTTCATCACTCCAAGCCACAGCGAGAGAACGCCGGTGAGGCCCAACGAAATCTCGAAAGCTGTCTTTGCGCTGCTGAACGTTGAGTCCATCATTGCTGGGAACACCTCTACATCGCCGAGGAAGATGAGGCGTATCAGTGCTATGATGAATGCAATGATAAAAAACGCAATCCAAATATAATTCAATACCATACTCGTTATAACTTTGGGGCAACAAATTTAGTACATTTTACCCACATCACCAAAGAATTTAATTAAATTAACCTCTAATTTCTGCATTTCACCGTTACTTCTCAACGATACGAGCGTCATCACTTTTCAGGACGAACGCTTAACTCGAAAAAAAGTTGTACAACTTTCATCTGAATGTTGTACAACTTTCGCGCGAAAGTTGTACAACTTTTTTCCACCCCCAACAGAGGCTACTGTAGAGCCTATCGTTCACCCCTTGATTTTTATTTATTGTTATCC
>JAKSIZ010000065.1 GCA_024398515.1 Bacteroidaceae bacterium
GAACTTGTTCATATAAGCACAGACGCAACCACCACATCAAGGCTGCCAAAGGCAGTCCACACATAATGAAATGTATTTTTCTTTATTGATAATCATTAGTGTCTATTAAAAGCGTTTCTTTGTTTCTTCGGTTACTTTTTGGTTGTAAAATTTAGGAATGTGAAAATTATTTATTATCTTTGCAGGCGGTATGAACAAGGCTGAGGAACTAAAGAGGAAGAAAAGTCCTGTACAGATAAAAAACAAGAAGGCAGGATTTGAGTATTTCTTTATCGAGGAATATACGGCTGGCATCGTGCTCACCGGCACGGAGATCAAGTCGATACGTGCAGGCAAGGCGTCGCTCGTTGATACGTATTGCCTGATTATCAATGGCGAGTTGTGGGTGAAGGGTATGAACATCGCGCCATACTTCTATGGCAGTTACAACAACCATGAGATGAAACGCGACCGTAAGCTGCTGCTCAACCGCCGCGAGATAAACAAGCTGCTCTCGGCTACGAAGCAGACGGGTTATACCATAGTGCCGCTGCTGCTGTTTATCGACGAGAATGGCCGTGCCAAACTCGACATTGCCTTATGCAAGGGTAAGAAGGCATTCGACAAGCGCGAGACGCTGAAAGAGAAGGAGGCACGAAGGGAGATGGATAGGATGTTTAAAAAGTAGGAACAACAAATGCACTGGAAGAAACTGATTACTAATAAGCGCTTTGGGCAGGAGGATGCGCATCCACGACGCCACGACGACCGCACGGAGTTCAAGAGAGACTATGACAGACTGATTTTCTCGTCGCCTTTCCGACGACTGCAAAACAAGACTCAGGTGTTCCCTCTGCCAGGGAGTGTGTTCGTGCATAACCGCCTTACCCACTCGCTTGAGGTGGCATCCGTAGGGCAATCACTTGCCAACGACGTGGCGCAAGGCATAATGATGAAGCAACCGGAACTGAAGGAGACGATGTTCACGGAGATTGGTACCATAGTGGCAACGGCTTGTCTCGCCCACGACTTAGGCAATCCTCCGTTCGGACATTCGGGCGAAAAGGCTATTCAGACTTTCTTCTCCGAGGGCAACGGACTGAAGCTGAAGGACAGGATCGACCCTGATTTCTGGCAGGACATAACTCATTTCGAAGGAAACTCAAACGCATTCCGACTGCTCACCCATCGCTTCAAGGGGCGCAGAAACGGCGGGTTCGTCATGACTTACCCTACGCTTGCGGCTATGGTGAAGTATCCTTACGCCTCGGCTTACGCTAACGAGGAGCATGAGAAGTTTGGATTTTTCATGTCGGAAGCCGAATACTTCCGCAAGATTGCCGATGACCTCGGGCTGAAACGACTGTCGGCAGAGGGCGAACCATTGAAGTATGCACGCCATCCACTGGTGTATTTGGTGGAAGCTGCCGACGATATTTGCTATGAAATAATGGACATTGAGGATGCCTTCAAGCTTAAGCTCCTGACGTTTGAGGAGACGCAGGAGGCACTGCTTGGCTTCTTCGACGAACGCACAAAGAACCAAATCATGCTCCGCATACAGAGCGAAGGCATCACCGACGACCACGAAATGGTGGTCTATATGCGTGCCCGAGTAATTGGAATACTGGAGCGTGAGTGCGCGCAAGTGTTCATTGATAACGAGGAGAGCATACTTGCCGGCACTTTCGAGGGTAGTCTTATCAGTCGTTTGGGAGAACATCTGAGCGAAGCTTACAGCAAGTGCCAGTCGCTTTCATACGCAAAGATTTACCGTTCGAAGCCTGTTGTTGACATAGAATTAGCTGGTTTTAAGATAATGGCAACGCTCATGGAACAGTTCACGGAGGCTGCTGTTCACCCAGAAAGGTTCTATTCCCAGCAACTGATGAAGCGCGTCAGCAACCAG
The DNA here is from genome assembly GCA_024398515.1 of Bacteroidaceae bacterium. GTDB lineage: Bacteria > Bacteroidota > Bacteroidia > Bacteroidales > Bacteroidaceae > Prevotella. Next base: position 1,889 of record JAKSIZ010000065.1, read on the forward strand.
TACGACATAGAAAACGCCGACCTACAAGAGCGAATTGCAGCCGTGATAGACTATGTCAGCGGTATGACAGACGTCTATGCGCTCGACGTTTTCGAGAAAATCAACGGACTCAGTTTGCCGATTGTTTAGTCGTTTAGTCGTAAAACCACAAAACCGTATAACCGTAAAACCCCAAAACCGTATTTGATTTTTAGACTTTTACCTTACAACTTAGCGCAGGCATTGCGTAGCCATTGCTGCTCATCGGCGTTGAGATGGGGCGACAATGCGGCATATACCTGGCTGTGATAACGGTCAATCCACTCTATTTCTTCGGAGGAAAGCATGGACAGGTCGAGTGTTCTGCGGTCGTAAGGACAGAGGGTGAGCGTCTCGAACTTATAGAAATCCTCGCCCTGAACACCTTTTCCTGCCGGAACGACAAGCACAAGGTTCTCCGTTCTGCAGCCGAAATTCCCCTCCAAATATATTCCTGGTTCGACAGACATCACCACGCCTGGCACCATTTGAGCAGGCTTGTGGTTCATGCGTATGCCCTGCGGTCCCTCGTGGCAGCACAGGAAGAACCCTACTCCGTGCCCCGTTCCGTGACCGTAGTTGTAACCTTCGTCCCACAGACAGCCGTGAGCAAGTATGTCGAGTTGCGTTCCACATGTACCTTCAACCCAATGTGCACGCGATAATCTGACGTGAGCCTTCATCACGAGAGTACACACTCGGCGCTGCTCATCCGAAGGTTTTCCGATGGAGATGGTGCGGGTAATGTCGGTCGTACCGTCGAAGTATTGCGTTCCACAGTCAAGAAGCAGAAGATTGTCGGGTTTGATTTCGGCATCGGTTTCGGTCGTCGGCTCATAGTGAACGATTGCTCCGTGGCTGCCATAAGCGGCAATAGTGTCGAATGAAAGGCTGTAGAACAGCGGTTGTTGGCGTTTCAGTTCCGTGAGTTTTGCATCAACATCCATTTCGGTAAGCCTCTCGCCACGTGACGTTTCACTTTCAATCCACATCATCAGCCGCACAAGTGCGATACCGTCTTTTATCATTGCACGACGGATACAGGCTATTTCCGTGGCATTCTTCTGCGACTTCAGCCATAGCACAGGGCTTTCGCCATTGAGGATTTCCTGACATTTCACCTTATTATATATGGTGTGGCTCGTGGTTTCTGGGTCGAGAAGGATGTTGTAACTGCGGTATTTCGCAAGAGCATTGGCTATGTTTTCGTATGAGTCGATGCTCACTCCTTCGTGTTTCAGATAGTCGGTTACGTCGTCGGTGAGTTTCGATTTATCGACGAAAAGCGTTGTCCTGTCGCCATCCAACAGCAGATATGCGAGGAAGACAGGCGTGCAGTGAACGTCGTTGCCGCGAAGATTTAATGTCCAGGCAATCTCGTCGAGTTCTGAGATAAGCATTCCGTGGGCATGTTTCTCCTTTAGTTTGCATCGGATCTGAGCAAGTTTTTCGCTGCAACTACAGCCGGCAAACTCTTGCCGAAGCACAAAAATCTTGTCGTTTGGCAACTGTGGCCGGTCGTGCCAAACGCTGTTGAGAATGTCGAAATTCGTTCGAAGCGATATTCCACCCTCGTGACGCAACTCGGAGATAAGCGCCTCAGCATCACTGTGAGTGCAACAATAACCATCAACACCAACAACGGCCCCGTTGACGTGAGCCAACGATTGTCCAAGCCATTTGCTTATTGTCGGCGTACCATGAACGCGTTCTTTCATGAGTTGGAACTCCGTTCCTTCGAGTGCATCCGCTGCAGCAAGGAAATATCGCGAATCAGTCCAGAGCGCAGCTTTGTCAATCGTTACCACCGCAGTGCCAGCACTTCCGTCGAAACCACTGATCCATTCACGTCCGTGCCAGTGTTCTGGCGTGTATTCACTGTTGTGCGCATCGGATGAAGGAAAGATAAATGCATCAATCCTTTCCCTCCTCATCGCCTCGCGCAAGGCTTCCAATCTGTCGGCAATAATCTGTTTCATAGCAATACAAAATAAAAAAATAAGGAGTTAAAGGAGTCAATTCCAATTGCAATTTGCGCCATGCAATCGCCTTAACTCCTTTAGCTCCTTAGTCGTTTCAACTAATTCAATCTTACACTATGTTGATTATGTTAGAGAAACCAGTGATGTCGAATACTTCCTTAACCTTAGGCTGCATGTTTTTCATCACAAGTTTACCCTTACGTGCATTGACATTCTTCTGCAGGATAAGGAACATACGCAAACCCTGACTGCTTGTATATTCCATATCTGTACAATCAAGTTCTATATCAGGTTCTGCTTCTTCCATAAGCGGCTTGATGTCTTCCTGAAACTGAGCTGCGTTTGTTGTGTCCAATCTTCCCGAAAGTGTTACAAACGTCTTCTTCCCTTCTTTTGTAATCTTAACGTCCATTTTATATTTGTGTTATCTTATATTCTTAAATTTCTTTTTCCATAATCAAGACATTACATCCTTTCTCGAAAGTGTATGTAACCTTGTCCATCAAGTTCTTGCAAAGGAAAATTCCCAAACCTCCAATCTGCCTTTCCTCTGCTGAGAGCGTAATATCTGGGTCATTCTTGTCGAGAGGATTAAAAGGAACTCCCTCATCCTTCAATGTAATGACGAGACGATTGTTTGGTAATACTTCAACTTTCACAACGACATAACCTTCGCCTTCAGCGTATGCATATTGCACAATGTTCTCTGTAGCTTCCTCTACCGACAAGCGAATGTTGAACAGCACGTCATCGTTTTTTGGCATTTCGGGAGCTCCCATTATATACTCAACGATTTCCGCTGTCTTGTCCTTTATCGGATCAAATCGGTGTTCTGTCATATTATATTGTTCTGAATAGGTTTATATTTTCAAATTCGGCTACAAAAATAGCAAAAAATAAACAATACAAGTCAATAATTTAGAAAATTTAATACTTTTGACATCACCCGACAACACTTCCTGGCTTTACATCGCGCATAATTGTTGTCAAGACAAGGCTTTCGTCGGCATCAACTGCAGAAAGCAACATGCCATTGCTTACGAGTCCGTTCTTGAATGCCTTTGGTGCGAAATTGGCAATGAAGAGCACTTGTTTGCCTATGAGTGCGGCTGGATCTGTGTAGTATTTTGCAATACCGCTAACGATTGTACGCTTCTCCATGCCATCGTCGATAAGGAATCGAAGCAGTTTGTTCATCTTTGGAACCTTTTCACATTCGAGGATTGTTCCTACGCGGATATCGAGTTTTTCGAAGTCTTCAAATGAACATATTGGTTTCACTGGCTCAACCTTGGCGTTTGCCATCTCGTTGGCTTTCTTTATTGCTTCAAGTTTGTCAATCTGAACCTGTATCACATCGTCTTCAATCTTCTCGAACAGCAACGATGGTTCGCCCAATTGCTTGCCTGCAGGAAGCAACGACATGCTGCCAAGTTCTTCCCACTTGAATGTGTCCATGCATATCATTTCGCGCAATCTCTTGCTGCTGAACGGCAAGAATGGTTCGAATGCGATTGAAAGGTTTGCCGTAAGTTGAAGCGAAATGAAGATGACAGTCTTCACACGTTCAGCGTCGGTCTTGATTACTTTCCAAGGTTCTGAATCGGCAATGTACTTGTTTCCTATACGTGCAAGGTTCATAGCCTCCTTCTGTGCATCGCGGAACTTGAATTGGTCAAGCAATGCTTCCATCTTGTTCTTGACGTCGCAGAACTCTGCTATCGTCTGCTTGTCATAGTCAGTAAGTTCGCCACATTCAGGTACGATGCCATTGTAATACTTCTTTGTCAACTGCAGAGCACGGTTGACGAAATTGCCATATACGGCAACGAGTTCATTATTGTTACGTGCCTGATAGTCCTTCCATGTAAAGTCATTGTCCTTCGTCTCAGGTGCATTTGCCGTCAGCACGTATCTTAATACGTCTTGTTTTCCTGGCATTTCCTCAAGATACTCGTTCAGCCATACTGCCCAGTTGCGCGATGTACTTATCTTGTCGTTTTCAAGATTGAGGAATTCATTTGAAGGGACATTCTCCGGCAGGATATAATCTCCGTGAGCCTTTAGCATTGATGGGAAGACGATGCAATGGAAAACGATGTTGTCCTTGCCGATGAAATGGATGAGTTTTGTCTCTTCATCCTGCCACCACTGCTGCCAAGTGCCGTACTTCTCAGGTTGAGCATCGCAAAGCTCCTTGGTATTGCTTATGTAACCTATCGGTGCATCAAACCAAACATAAAGTACTTTTCCCTCAGCTCCTTCAACCGGAACTGGTATTCCCCAGTTAAGGTCGCGTGTCACTGCACGTGGATGAAGGCCGCTGTCAAGCCAACTCTTGCACTGACCATACACGTTTGGACGCCATTCCTTATGTCCTTCGAGAATCCATTGTTCGAGCCACTGCTGGTACTGATCCAAAGGAAGATACCAATGTTTTGTTGCTTTCTTCACAAGTGGATTGCCTGTGACTGCGTTATATGGATTGATAAGTTCTTCCGGCGAAAGGTCACGACCACATTTTTCACACTGGTCTCCGTATGCTTCGGTATTGCCACAATGAGGACATGTGCCGCGAATGTTGCGGTCGGTAAGGAACTCGCCTTCCTTCTCGTCGTAATACTGTTCGCTTTCCTGCTGGATGAACTTGCCGTCATCATATAGTTTCTTGAAGAAATCAGATGCAAACTGATGGTGTATCTTCGATGTTGTACGCGAATATACATCAAAAGAGATTCCGAAATCCTCAAAACTTTTCTTTATTATTGCATGGTAACGATCTACTACATCCTGTGGTGTGCAGCCTTCCTTGCGGGCACGGATTGTTACTGGTACACCGTGTTCGTCACTGCCTCCAACAAACAAAACATCCTCGCCTTTCAGACGAAGATAACGACTATATATGTCTGCCGGTATATATACACCAGCCATGTGACCAATATGTACCGGACCATTGGCGTAAGGTAACGCCGAGGTCACAAGCGTTCTTTTGTACTTCTTTTCCATATTATATATAATGTGTTCGGTTATACAAGATATTTCTCTATTTGTGCAACGGATGATGCAAAGTTCTTGTTCGTTTGCATTAACTCCGCAACCTTGGTGCAACTATGGATTACGGTCGTATGGTCACGGTTTGCTATGCGTCGTCCTATGTGCGACCGCGACAATCCCGTATGCTTGTCGGCAAGATACATTGCCACCTGACGGGCATTGACTATCTCTTGTTTACGCGATTTGCCTGATATATCGTCGGCACTCACATGGAAATAGTCGCATACACGAGCCAGCACATCGTCGATTGTTACCTGTCGTTTCTCGGTTCTGACTATCGCACGTATCGTCTTTTGTGCCATGACTATATCAATATCGCTATCATAGACAATGCTGTTTGCAATGAGTGCATTGATGATTCCTTCAAGATCGCGCACGCTTCCGTTTGCCGTTGAGGCTATATAGTCAACCACATCTGTCGGTATGTTCAAGCCGTCATGCTTGATACGATACTTGAGGATGTCCTTGCAAAGTTGCGCATCCGGACGCTCAAGTTCTGCAACAAGTCCGCACTTCAATCGTGTCAGCAGCCTTTCGCTCATTCCCTGCAAGTCAACAGGTGGTCGGTCACAGGCGAGAACAATTCGCTTTCCGTTGCGGAAAAGGTGGTTGAATATGTGGAAGAATGCCTCTTGTGTCTTTGGTGCGGTTATCCATTCCTGCACATCATCGATTATCAATACGTCTATTGTCTGGTAGAACATAATGAAATCGTTCAGCGTATTGTGCCTTACTGCGTCGGTAAACTGCACCTGGAACAGGCGTGCACTGACGTAAAGCACGCGGCTCTTTGGCTTCAGTTCCTTCATCATCACGCCGATGGCATTGATGAGATGAGTCTTTCCGCAGCCCGAAGGACCATATACAAAGAACGGATTAAACTGTGTCTTGCTCTTGCTTTCTGCGATGGAATAACCTACGGCACGCGGTAATCTATTGCTTGCACCTGCTATGAAATTGGCAAAAGTGCGCGTCATATCGAGCTGGGAATCCAACTCCGTGAACGCCTCAACAACCGTTGGCGACTGGTTCAGCCCTTCTGTCTTGATTGATTCGCTGCTTTTCTGCTGCATTTCCTGATGCTTGTTGGCAATCATTTCACCAGAATTGTCAACCAGCATTCGGTATTCAAGCTTGATGTTACGACCGAACTTGTTTACCAGTACCTTGCCCAAAAGTTTGATGTAATGTTCTTCCAAATACTCCACAATAAACCTATTCGGTGCCTGAAGTGTGAGTGTATTTGTCGCCTGGTCATGCGATACAAACGCAAGTTGCGCGAACCAGGTTCCGTACTGGCTCTCGTCAACGTTGTGCTTGATAAGCTCAAGACAACTCATCCAAAGTTCTTTTGCGTTTGTTATCATTACACCTTATTATATATAGGTTCCGTTTTAATCGTTTTCGAAATGTTTTGCAAAGGTATAAGTTTTTTTTCGTCCTTGCAAACACCACTTTTCATTATCCTTATTTTTGAGTGCTAACTTGCTATTTTTTCAGCACTTAATCTTTGCAACATCCGCATATTAGTTTTTGCCACTATTGCATTTTTATAACCGTCTGCAAATCAATTTCGTGCGCACTCTTCATTAAACCTTATTATTTTTGCTTTTATGCCTCGCGGCAATTCACAAATGTCTATAAATGAAGAGACTTTTATGCGTTGATAAATTATCTTGAAAAAAATGTTTATTTAGACAATTTCCAAATTTGTCTTATCACTTATCTTTTTTTCCGAACACCGAAAAATGCACGTATCTCTTCGGGTTTGATTTCAGGTCTGTAACCAAAGAATCAGTGCTACGGAGCGTTGAGTTGAGGCTCTGCATCGATGTGTTGAGGTTGTTATAGAGCGAACGGTCGTTCATCAACGCACCAAGAGTACCCTTGTCGCTGCTTAACTTGTCGGTGACAGACTTCACATTGGCAAGTGTGGCGTCGATGTTTGCTATTGTCTTTTCGAGGTCAACCTTGCTTACAGCACTGTTCAGGTTGCCTGTGAGGTCGTCTATATTCTTCAGCGACGACTTTGCTCCCTGCATCAATCCAGGCAATTCGCGGTTTATGGAAGCCATCATCGTGTTCAACTGTGTGGTTGTTGACTTCAGTTGCGACGATATTGCTCCTACATTTTCTACAGTCATGTCGAGTGCCGTGTCCTGTAAGAGTGTGTTCACTCGGGCAAGTATCGAGTCGAGTTTAGGCATCATGTTCTGTATCGTAGGCATTAAGTCGGCTGCCTTGCTCAGTATTCCTCCGTCAACTCCGCCGAATATTGTGTCGCCAGGCTGGCATATCTTGCCTGATTTTCCAAGCGTAAGTTCGACGGTTGTACCGCCCATAAGCGACGGAACGATGGCTGCGAACGATCCTTCCGGCAGGTTAAACTTCTTGTCGAGGTCCAATGCGAGGACTATTTCGTCGCCATTCTCGTAGTTGAATATGATTCTGTTTACGGTTCCTACCTTGAATCCGTTGGCATAGACGGGACATGCCGATGCCAATCCGCTCACGTTGTCGGTCTTTACATAGTAGCATTTGTCGGTGCCGAAGAGGCTCAATCCCTTCAGATACCTCAAGCCAAAGAACAGTAATACGAGTGCCAGGATGGCTGTGAGGGCAATTTTAACTTCGTTGGTGAAAAACTTTTTCATTATATTTCTTCTTTTATTTCGTTGTTTCGAGAATTCGAGATTTCGAGAATTCGAGGGTTAGACTATCCGTTTTTATCAGTTTGTTTCCCTTTTTGCGTCGGCTACGGATATCTTCTTTCCGTTCTTTATGGCTATGATATATGCCTCAGGAAACTTCGACTTGAGCTTTTTCAGCACCGCACTTATGTCTTTATAAGTCTGTGCCTCACCCTTTGTGTATTTGAAAAAGCCGTCTTCCTGATAGTAATCTATGTCTTCTTCTCCCTGGAACTGAGTGGAACCTGGGCGGAGAATGCGCCTTGTTGCAAAGAGCTGCACGCGATAGAATATGCCGTCACGACCTGAATATATCATCGAAAGGCTCTTTTCCGACATCTCTTGCGGTGCTTGTACTGGCTGCTCAACAGGCTCCGGCTGTTTCGGTGCGGGCTTTTGTTCTGCCTTATGTGTGGTTTCCGGGGCATCGTTTCGGCTGCTCTTAGGGTACTGAACCACGCTTTCTTCCTGCACCTGATAAGGCACAACTATATTCTTGTCGTACTTGTTGCGATACTTCACAAACGCATTGAATATGCCTTGTGCAAGGTTTGCAACGCCTTCTTCAGACGTAAGATACTGCTCTTCCTCTGGTGTTGAGATAAATCCCAACTCAATAAGGCAGCTCGGCATAGACGTCTTGCGCAGCACGAGGAAGCCTGCCTGGTGCACACCTTTGTCGTTTCGTCCGGTCAATCGGCACGTACTGTTTTGTATCTCCTTCGCTAACTCTACGCTCTGCGCCATGTTCTTGTCCTGCATGAATTCGAACATGATGTAGCTTTCTGCCGAGTTAGGATTGAAGCCTTCGTACTTCTCCTTGTAGTTTTTCTCGTATGTAATTACCGAGTTCTCGCGTTTTGCCACGTCGAGGTTCTCGTTTGCACGTGCCATACCGAGTGTATAGGTCTCGAACCCCGATGCTATATGTCCCTTCGGCAATGAGTTGGTGTGAATGGAAATGAACAGGTTTGCCTTGTTGCGATTGGCTATGTTTGCACGTTCATTAAGTTCGATGAACACGTCGGTCTTACGCGTATAGACTACGTTCACGCCCTTGCAGTTCTTCTCTACAAGCCTTCCGAACGCCAACGCCACGTTGAGGTTTATGTCCTTTTCCTTTGAGGTTGCGCTCATGGCACCTGGGTCGTGACCGCCGTGACCGGCATCGATCACGAGGGTGAACTGCTTGTCGGAGGCAGAGGCTGCTGCCGTTATCATCAGTATGGTAAGTGTCAGTAGTATCTTTCTCATATTGTCATACTCTTTTCTTGTTGCTTTGTAAAAGCAATGTGCAAAGATAATAAGAAATTCCCGAATTTCCAAATTATTGCCCTAAAAAGCGCAAATCAACGACTTTGAACGTTGTCAATTCACGGCATCAACGTAAGCGTTTCCCGACACGAGCCTTAAACCCGTTTGCACATTCTTAGAATGTTCACGTGTGAGGTCGTGTCAAAAGTAACTGACACGACCTCTTTTTGAATATATTCATTATG
>JAKSIZ010000066.1 GCA_024398515.1 Bacteroidaceae bacterium
TTCGAGTCAACATTGCTACAATGTTCGGACCAACATTGCTGCAATGTTTTTCCGAGTTAAGCGTTCAATCCTGACAAGCATAAATGTCGTGCAGCGAAAAACAACCGCACGACTTGTAAAAAAACAATATAAATATGAAAAATACTTAAAAGATGCCAGAGGTTAGGAAATAATTTCATATCTTTGCCACAACAAATTTAATTTAGAAAGGAAAAGCATTATGACAACAATTATCATTATCGTAGTCGTCGCCCTCGTTGTGATATGGGTGATAAGTCTTTACAACAACCTCGTCAAGTTAAGAAACAACCGCAAGCAGGCATTTGCCAATATCGACGTGCAACTGAAGCAGCGTCACGACCTCGTGCCACAACTCGTAGCAACAGTAAAGGGTTATTCCAACCACGAGAAGGAAATCCTTGAGAAGGTGACACTCGCCCGCACTCAGGCAATGAACGCCACAGGCATCAACGACAAGATTGAGGCAGAGACAGCCCTTTCGAGTGCCCTTGCAGGATTGAAGGTCGCAGTCGAGGCTTATCCTGACCTGAAGGCAAGCCAGAACTTCCTGCAACTCCAGGGTGAACTTGCCGACATTGAGAACAAGTTGGCTGCAGTAAGACGCTTCTTCAACTCGGCAACAAACGAGTTGAACAATGCCGTGCAGACATTCCCATCGAATGTCATCGCTGGAATGTTTGGCTTCCACACCGAACCAATGTTTGAGGTTGCACAGGAAGAACGCGCTGCAGTTGAGAAAGCACCAGAGATTAGTTTCTAATGAAATACGTCGGAATGTTGACACAACAAAGGCGGAACAACATCAACACGGTGTTGCTCCTGCTTTTGTTTCCCGTTATTCTGCTCGGACTTGTATGGCTGTTTCTTGTACTTACAGCATACTTCGGCGGCGGATATTACGATGACTATGGCAATCTCGTAAGGTCGGTTGACCTTGAGGAAGTGAACTATATGTTCGTCACAACCATACCTATCGTGATAATCGTAGTGGGCATCTGGTTCACCATAGCCTACTTCTCAAACACTTATATGATACGCCACGCCACAGGAGCACGGCCACTTGAGCGCAGGGAAAACCCGAGAATTTACAATATTGTCGAAAATCTTTGCATGACATGCAACATGCCTATGCCGAAGATTAACGTCATCGACGACCCTATGCTCAATGCTTTTGCCAGCGGAATAGACAAGAATTCATACACCGTAACCGTCACCACGGGCATAATGAACCGCCTCGACGACGAAGAACTTGCGGGCGTCGTGGCGCATGAATTGACTCATATACGCAACAAAGACACGCGAACCCTGATAGTCAGCATAGTCTTCGTGGGCATCTTCTCGACTATTGTCAGCCTTGCATTCCGCCTGATTTGGAACAATATGCTGTTCGGCGGAGGCAATCGTCGCGATAATAAGAACGGTGGAGCATCGACGGCTGTGATACTTCTTATTGCCGCCATACTTGCCGCTGTGGGTTATTTCTTCGCATTATTGACAAGGTTTGCCATATCGAGAAAGCGCGAATTTGTTGCCGATGCAGGTGGTGCCGAGCTTTGTGGCAACCCATTGGCACTGGCTTCAGCACTGAGGAAGATTAGTTCTGCACCTGGTCTTGGCAATGTTGAGCGTGCAGACGTGGCACAACTTTTCATCATTCATCCAAAGAAACTCGCACAAGGAATATCATCATTCATGAATTCCCTGTTCTCAACACATCCCGATACAGAAGAGAGAATAAGGCTCCTTGAGCAATTCTAACAGCCAGAATCAATGACTTCGAAGGAAATTATTGAGTATATGGAGTCTTTGCGCAACGAAGAGCAAAGGGTAAACCTCATGCGATTCTTTAAGACGCAACGACCTTCTGACTATGGATTTGGCGACCAATTCCTTGGGATAAAGAATCCCCAGACACATGAAGTGGTGAAGTTCAGCAAAGACCTGCCGGTGGAAGAAGTGCCCACCCTACTCACATCAAAGTGGCATGAGGTCAGGCTTTGCGGTTTCCTGATACTCGTTGACCGCTTCGAACGACTGGCAAAAAAGCGCCTTGAACACGACGGAAAAGCAGTCCTTGGCCGCGACAATATAATAAAGATGTATCTGGAACATGCCGAATTTGCCAACAATTGGGATTTGGTTGACCTGTCTGTGCAGAAGATTATCGGCAGTTGGCTGCTCTTGCCTACCACTCTTGGCAGTGCCGACGGCAAAGCAGACTATAACTTTGACTATAAGATTGAGTTGCTCGACAGCCTTGCAGACAGTCCTTGCCTATGGAAACAGCGTATGAGTATAGTTTGCACAAGTATGCCTACACGCCACGGAGACCCTTCATGGTGCCTGCGATATGCCGAGAAACACCTGACCCATCCGCACGACTTGATGCACAAGGCAGTTGGCTGGATGCTGCGAGAAGTGGGAGAAAAGGTAGGTTATGACCTTGTGCGCGACTTCATAATGCGCCATATCAACGACATTCCACGCACGACATTGCGCTATGCAATAGAGAAATTAGGCACCGACGAGCGACAGTATTGGCTCAATCTGCCAAGGAAATAAACCAAAATTAAGGGGAAAATCGACTATTCAAGGTAATAATCGCGAAGGATTTCCATGTCGTTTGGAGACATGACAAGGATATCCTCAATGTAGTTTTGCAGTGAACCGTAACGCGACTTTATCTCTTCGAAAGTGTTGATAAAGTTCTTTTCACTCACTCCAACGAAAGCCTGAATGGCATCAAAAGCATCCTCGTCAAAGCCTTTAGCCTTGACTTTTTCAATAAGATCATCTACTTCTTGCTGATAATAAGCGTTGGAAAGAGCAAAATCTTCGAGCACCATATCAAAGTCTGCGCCCAATGCCAACAAGAGAAAAGCCGCACCAAGACCAGTTCTGTCCTTTCCCTGCGAGCAATGCCAATAGACGGCACGGTCCTTTACATTCGACTTTGGCAGTTTCAATATCGTCTGCAAGAAGGCAGCATATTGAAGTTGGGTATATTCATTATGCACCAGATTCGGGTACAATTCCCTTGCAACCTTCTGCACAAGCGGGTCGTTTGCACTCTTGAAAAGGAAATTGTCGAGGTCGCGATAGGCTTCCGACGGCAAATGCATATCGCTCATCTTCTCCGTTTCAGGGTCGATGGTAGGCATCCAAATGTTTTGTGCACCAGGAATAATCTTGTCGGGCGAGAACTTTACTTCGTTCTCCGTACGGAAATCGAATACGTATGCCAGCTTATATTCATCGGAAAGTCGGCGGATGTCAGCATCCGAAGCAGCCTTCAGATACCCACCACGAAGCAGCAGACCACGCTTGATAGTGCGCCCGTCTGCCATGCGATATCCACCAATATCCCTTGCGTTTGGAACATTCTCAAGGTGGATTGACTGTTCTTCAAAATTATACTTGTCTATCATCAAACCGAGCGCAAAGATACTAAAATAATTTAGATGTATCAAAAAAAAATGCAATTATCATCATTTTTACCAACAAAAAAGAGAAAATGAGCATAATTTTTGTTATCTTTGCACACATTATTATAATATAAACAAAATTAGATATGGGTATATTTTCAAATTTATTCGGAAAGACAAAGGCCAAAGAGGAAGTCAAGATAGGCGGAATGGAAGACTTTATGACACTTATCAGAGTCTATTTCCAGGCTGTCATGGCAGCCGACTTGGGCATTAGCAACATGGCGGCATTGCCTGAGTTGAGAGTATTCAAGACAACATTGCACGTGCCTACAGTAAACAATCGGCTTGGTGTAGGCGAAAAAAGCCGTTGCAAGAAAATGCTCAGCGACCTCTATGGCATGGATGACAGTTTCTGTAAGGAAATAGATACATCTATCAAGAAGAACTGCAAAAAGATACAGGATGTACAGACTTACATGTATCAGTTCCAGGCTTTCACGCAAGACATCATGATGCTTACTGGTAACTTGATGAAGTTCAAGCTTCGTATGCCGTCGTTCTTCAAGAAAGCGATGTACAGCATGACAGAAAAAACAGTGAACGACATCTTCAACAAGATGGATTACAAGGATGCTGGAGTAATGAAGACTTGCATCACGTTGAGGCAGATTAACAAGAAACTCGGCTTTACACAAAAGTGGACAACCGACTTGGTATATCGCATCGTAATGCTCGCAAAGAAAGAGAAACCTACTGCAAACGCAGACGAGAAGAAATAAGTCCCGACAAGCAATATGACTTCTGAGGAGAAGGAAATAAGAAGATTTGAGACAAGGGTTAGGCAGATGATTCTCGCCTATAAGGAACAACGTGAGAAAAACAATGCTCTCGTTGAGAAAATGGAAGAGAAGAATGCCGAGATTAAAGAACTCAAAGCCCAGGTCGCAACGCTTCAATCGGAATACGCCTCACTGAAGATGGCAAGGATGATAGACATCAGCACCGACGATATGGAAGGTGCAAAAGAACGACTTGCCAAGCTGATCAAAGAAGTCAACAAATGCATTGCACTCGTAAAGGAAAAGAACTAAAGGATTTGCATCATGACTGAGGGAATAAGTGAAAAGTTAGGCATAAAACTCGAAATAGGCAGACAACAGATAAATGTCAACATTCCTCGTGAAATGGAGGAAGCCTATAGACGTGCTGGTAAACAGATAAACCAGAAGCTTAATCTCTATGCAACTATGTACCCTCAGAAAGAATATGAGCAATTGCTGTGCATGGTTCTTATCGACATTGCCCTCTCCTATCAACTTAGTGAGAACAAAAATGACGTCGAACCATACAAGGACGCAATGACAAAACTCACAACCGAGATAGAAGAAATGCTCGGCGAAAAAGAAGAAGTACATAATTTATAAACATTTTATAACAAAAAATTATTATGACAATAACAATTATATCAGCGATTGTGGCACTCGTAGTTGGGTGCGTTATTGGATATCTTTTATTCCAATATGTGATTAAGGGAAAACGAAACAACATCCTCGAAACAGCAAAGAAGGATGCTGAAGTATTAAAAGAAAAGAAACTGCTTGAAGTAAAGGAGAAGTTTCTCAACAAGCAATCTGAATTTGACAAGAAGAGAAACGAGTACAACCAATTTGTACAGCAGACCGACAACAAGATTAAGCAGCGTGAACAAAGCCTCAACCAGCGCAGCGACGAACTGAATCGTCGCAAGCAAGAAGTTGAAAACCTTGAAAAAGGTCTTGACAATCAAAAGAAGATGCTTGCTATTAAGGAGGAGGAACTTGAGAAGATGCAACTCCAGGAACGTGAACGCCTTGAGAAGATTAGTGGTCTGAGTGCAGAGGAAGCAAAGACGAAACTCATTGAAAGCCTGAAAGACGAAGCTAAGGCAAATGCTCAGTCATATATCAACGAGATTGTTGAAGAGGCAAAACTCAATGCTAACCAGCAGGCAAAGAAGATTGTCATACAGTCCATTCAACGAGTTGCAACTGAAACTGCTGTTGAAAACTCAGTTAGTGTTTTCCATATTGAAAATGACGAAGTAAAGGGCCGCATCATTGGTCGTGAAGGTAGAAACATCCGTGCTCTCGAAGCAGCAGCTGGTGTTGAAATCGTTGTTGACGATACTCCTGAAGCAATTGTCATCAGTGCCTTCGACCCAATACGCCGCGAAGTTTGTCGTCTTGCACTTCATCAACTCGTTGCTGATGGTCGTATCCATCCAGGACGTATTGAGGAAGTCGTTGCTAAAGTAAAGAAGCAACTCGACGAGGAGATTGTCGAAACAGGTAAGCGTACAGCCATCGACCTTGGCGTTCATGGTCTCCATCCAGAACTTATTCGCGTAATCGGTAAGATGAAATACCGTTCTTCTTACGGTCAGAACCTGCTTCAACATGCTCGTGAAACAGCAAATCTCTGTGCTGTTATGGCAAGCGAACTTGGTCTCAACCCTAAGAAAGCAAAGCGTGCAGGCTTGTTGCACGATATTGGTAAGGTGCCTGATGAAGAACAGGAAATGCCACACGCACTTTATGGTGCAAAGCTTGCCGAGCAATATAAGGAAAAACCTGACATTTGCAATGCAATCGGTGCTCACCACGATGAGATGGAAATGGAAACTCTTCTTGCTCCTATTGTTCAGGTCTGCGATGCCATTTCAGGTGCTCGTCCAGGTGCTCGCCGCGAGATTGTCGAAGCTTACATCAAGCGTCTCAACGACCTTGAGGCCATTGCAATGAGCTATCCTGGCGTTACAAAGACCTATGCTATCCAAGCAGGTCGTGAACTTCGCGTTATCGTTGGTGCCGACAAGGTGACAGATGCTGAAGCTGAAGCATTGAGTGGCGAGATTGCCAACAAGATTCAAACTGACATGACATATCCTGGTCAGGTTAAGATTACGGTAATACGCGAAATCAGAAGCGTTGCTTTTGCAAAATAAACAATGGAGCAACCGAAACCAGTAACGAAAAGTCACGTTATCATTGTTTTCTTAGTGGCAATAATGCTCCTTTTATTAGGAATTCCATTTATTGCCGCTATGGGAATCATGGTTGCACTTGTTGTCATCGATTTCCTTATTCAACAATACATAAAAAACAAAAAGAATCCAGAATAGATATTTATTAAAGGTTATGAAGATTAGAACAAATTACGTTAACGAACCAGTTTTCAGGGAAGTTGCAGTGAAGTCAAACCTTCCGCAAAACATGAAATGCCTCGACGAGTTGGCACACAACTTATGGTGGGCATGGAATTATGAAGCGCGCGAAATGTGGCGCAGTATGGACGAAGTGATTTACGAAGAAGTAAACCACAGTCCAATTCAGTTGATTGAAAAACTCGACTACAGCAAGATTGAAGCTTTGTCAAAGGACAAGGAATTCCTCGATAGAATGAATTCTGTCTATACAAAGTTTAAGAAATATATGTCTGTCAAGCCTGATGAGACACGCCCTTCTGTTGCATATTTCTGCATGGAGTTTGGTCTCAACCAGTCTTTGAAGATTTACTCAGGCGGCCTTGGAATGCTTGCCGGCGACTATTTGAAGGAAGCATCCGACTCAAATGTCGATATGGTAGGCATTGGTTTCCTCTATCGCTACGGCTATTTCACCCAAAGCCTTAGCATGGACGGACAGCAGATTGCTAACTATGAGGCACAGAATTTCAACTCTCTTCCTATCGAAAGAGTGATGGACGAGGACGGAAAACCTATGATTGTAGATGTTCCTTACCTTAATTATCTTGTCCACGCTTCTATATGGAAGGCCAACGTAGGACGCATTTCGTTGTATCTGCTCGACACTGACAACGACATGAACTCTGAGTTCGACAAGCCGATTACTCACTCTCTCTATGGTGGCGACTGGGAAAACCGCTTGAAACAAGAGATTCTTCTCGGCATCGGTGGTGTGCTCACGTTGAAGAAACTGGGCATTAAGAAGACCATCTACCACTGCAACGAAGGCCACGCAGCTCTTTGCAACTTGCAGCGCCTGTGCGATTACATCGAAGGAGGACTCAACTTCAATCAGGCTCTTGAACTCGTCAAGGCATCGTCGCTCTACACTGTCCACACTCCGGTTCCTGCTGGTCACGACTATTTTGAAGAAGGTTTGTTCGCAAAATACATGAGTGGATATGCTGACCGCCTCGGCATTTCCTGGGACGAATTTATCGGCATGGGACGTGTAAACCCTGAAGACCACAACGAAAAGTTCTGCATGAGTACGTTTGCATGCAACACTTGCCAGGAGGTTAACGGCGTAAGTAAACTTCACGGATGGGTTTCACAGAAGATGTTTGCTGGCATCTGGAAGGGATATTTCCCTGAAGAAAACCACGTAGGCTACGTTACAAATGGCGTTCACATGCCTACTTGGGCTGCAAGTGAATGGATGCGCCTATATGAGAAGGAGTTTGACGCCAACTGGATCAACGACCAGAGCAACGAGAAAATATGGGAAGCTATATATAAGGTGTCCGATGAAAAGATTTGGAACACTCGCATGGTGCTCAAGACAAAGCTCGTTGAATTCATCAAGAAGAACTTCCGTCAGCGTTGGTTGCAGAACCACGGAGACCCTAAGAATGTTATTTCCGTACTCGACAGCCTCACTCCTGATGCTCTCTACATCGGTTTCTGCCGCCGCTTTGCTACTTACAAGCGTGCTCACTTGCTCTTTACCGACCTTGATCGCCTCAACAAGATTCTCAATAACCCAGAGCATCCGGTTAAGTTCCTCTTCGCTGGAAAGGCTCACCCTGCCGATGGTGCTGGTCAGGGTTTAATCAAACGCATCTACGAAATCTCGCAACGTCCGGAGTTCCTCGGCAAGATTATCTTCCTCGAAGACTACGATATGCTGCTTGCACGCCGCCTTGTATCGGGCGTTGACATCTGGATGAACACTCCTACCCGTCCGCTTGAAGCATCAGGAACATCTGGCGAAAAGGCAGAGATGAACGGTGTTGTCAATCTTTCCGTCCTTGATGGATGGTGGCTCGAAGGCTATCGTGAGGGCGCAGGATGGGCTCTTACCGAGAAACGCACATATCAGAACCAAGGTTATCAGGACCAGCTCGACGCTACTACAATCTACAACATGCTCGAAAACGAGATTATACCTCTTTATTATAATAAGAACTCGAAGGGCTACAGTGAGGATTGGATTCGCGTAGTGAAGAACTCAATCGCGCAAATTGCACCTCATTATACGATGAAACGTCAGCTCGACGACTATTACGACAAGTTCTACAATCGCATGTCGGCACGTTTCCTCAGTCTTTCTGCCAACAACAATGCCCTTGCAAAGGACATTGCGCAGTGGAAAGAGACCGTTGCCGAGCGTTGGGATGCAGTTCATGTAGTTTCCGTAGAAAGGAATTTCCCTGAGATAGGAGCCGTTGCAGGTCAGGCTTGTAACTATAAGGTTGTTGTCGATGAACAGGGTTTGGACAATGCCGTAGGCGTAGAACTCGTTGTACTCAACAAGACTGCCGACATCACAGGACGCCAATTGCGCCACGTCATACCGTTCAATGTCACTGCTATCAACGGCAATCTCTATACTTTTGAATGCGAACACCGCCCTCAGCACGCCGGTGAATTCAAGCTCGGATTGCGTCTCTATCCTAAAAATGCAAACCTTCCATGCCGCATGGACTTCTGCTATGTGAAGTGGATTGATTAGAAAATAGGTTAAGGTTATAAGGTTTTGAGGTTATAAGGCTTTGGGATTTCTCGATTTCCCGAGTGTTCGGGTTCTCGGAAAAACCCATAACCTCAAAGCCTTAAGACCTAAAGACCTAAAAGAATGAAAAGAATTATCTACATCATACTTACCTCTCTGTTGGCAATTGCACTCGCTGTTGCATTCATTTTCGTCAGCAAAACTTACTTCAAACAATCCAAAGAGGAGCCGAAAGTTATCAATTCACCTTTCGGAACCATACTCTATGCCGACGCTGATACAATCAGCAAACTGCAGATTACGAACGATGTTGACTACGACCTTCCCGATATCGTGGAGTGCGGAGAGGTGATTGTATTGACCGTGGAGAACAAAGAAACCTTCTACGAACTCAACAAACGTGCGCTCGGAGTAGAGTATCTGTTGGCTGAAAGCTTCGCACGTCATGAGGGACTCTTCGTTCGTGGTGAGCTGTGTCGTGACACTATCGACATGATCGAGAAGCTTCACGCTGGCGTGGGCGACATTATTGCAGTGCCACTTCCAGAGGCAATGATACGCGAAAAGAACCTTAAACTCGTAGCTGCCGGCGCTACAAAGGACACGCACGACGGCTTATACTCATGGGCAGTAAGGGAAAACTCGCCGAAACTGAAGCAAGCCCTCGACCGATGGTTCACTCCAAACCTGCGCAATCGTGCGAAGTCGGAGGAGCAGATGCTCGTCATGACTGGCGGAGCAAGGCGTCATTACATTGCACCCATCTTTGACCGTGAGCACGGAAAAATCAGTGTCTATGACCATCTGTTCAAGAAATACTCCGACGTCTGCGGCTGGGATTGGCGTCTGCTTGCGGCACAATGCTATCAGGAAAGCATGTTCGACCCCGAAGCACAGTCGTTTGCCGGAGCACGTGGACTCATGCAAATCATGCCAGGCACGGCAAAAGACCTTGGACTTCCGCTTAAGCAAATCTTCGACCCAGAGCAGAACATCAGCGCAGCAACACGCCTGATACGCCAACTCTCCAACGACCTTCGCGACATACCAGGCAGCACGAACCGCATGAAGTTTGTACTTGCAAGCTACAACGGCGGCATCCGTCACATTCGCGATGCACAAGCACTTGCACGCGCCGACAACATGAAGCGCTTCAACAACTGGGAATCGCTCACGCCTTATATCTTACAACTCGAAGACCCCGAGGTTTATTCCAACGACTCAATAGTCCAGTGCGGTTACATGCGAGGCAGCGAAACCGTCGGATACGTGAGCAATATCTTCCGTCGTTGGAACGAATACAAGCACATCTCTCCCGCACGATAAAGCGACCAAAAACGCATACCCCTACAGGTATCTCTGTTAGGGGTGTTTGCACATTCTTAGAATGTTCGCCGTAACATTCTTAGAATGTTCACGTGAACATTCTAAGAATGTGCAAACGACTTAACCGCACGCCCCCCACCGTTCCAACCGAACAACCGCCGTTCCCAATGTATATATATACACGAATGATAACGAAGCGGCAGCCTTTATTCGTGTTTTATTTCAATTTATAGCCTGAAAGGCTTACACCCATCAGCCCAGGGCAACGCCCTGGGTATATCAACGCAGACAAATCACGCTCTGTAAGAGCAAAAGCTTTTAACTCACCCATCAATCCTGCGTAATCATATAATAGATAAAAATCTTTTCATTGTCTTCTTCTTTGCA
>JAKSIZ010000067.1 GCA_024398515.1 Bacteroidaceae bacterium
GTGCCATGTTTTCAGTAGAGATATAGTTATCTTTATTCAAAACAGAACAATCAATTCTATCTGTAACGTAATGGCATATTTCTCCTAGTCTTACTTCCTTCCACTCGCTCATACTTCCTCCTCCTTATCTTTTAGTTCCTCAAACTCCTCGTACCATTCACATAGTTTTTGCTGCAGAAGTTCCTTGTCGGGCAAGCAGAGAGCATATTGCTGTGCATAGATGTTTGCTTCTTTTGGCAGAGTAAGCTCAACGAGGGCATCGTTCTTGTCTTTGCAAAGAAGAATGCCAATGGTCGGCTTTTCAAAGTCTTGTCGCTTGTATCGGTCGAAGTAATTGACATACATAAGCATCTGCCCCAAGTCTTGAGACCAAGGCAATATGAATGTAGGATTTGCTGACCGTTGCCCATCATTTTTAATTTCGTCCCCACTGTGGACTGTTTCTTTCAATTTCGTCCCCACTGTGGACGAAATTGAATATACCATATAAAACTTCCTACATTTTGTGAGTGTTTCTACCGACCACCCATTACCATACTTCTCCGTCAATCGTTCGGACAGCCTATTCAATACTCCCTTGCCATACTGAGCACGGGCATTACCTCCTTGTTCATACTCCACGATATACTGTCCCACACCATAATAAGTATATACCATGGCGGTATTGACAGCCTTAGCCACCTGTTTGCGGCTCTCCTCAATAAGCGAAGTTACTCGCACAAAGAGTTCGTCTTCACTCTGCACCGCAACACTATTTTGAGTCATCATATTCTTTCGCATTATTCTGCCTCCTTCACTTCAAATCCTATCCCTGCAAGCTTCTCTCGTATCCCAGTCTCCAGACGATGACTCTCTGCACAGAGGTCGCCAAGTTCGGCGGTGAGACGTGCCATCTTCTGCTCGAATGGTTCTGCGTCTTCTTCCTCGTCGGCAATGCCTACGTATCGGCCTGGGGTGAGCACCCAATCCTGCTTGGCAATATCTTCAAGCGTGGCTACCTTGCAGAAGCCTTTCACATCTTCAAGTGTGCCTGCCTCATAGTCGCGGAAGGTTTTGGCTATGCGTTGCACGTCACATTCTTCAGCAGGAAGGTTTGCCCATGGTTTGTCTTCCTTCTTTACATAGTCATAACGACTTTGGTAATCGCTCAATTCGCGATGTGTGCGGTCAACCATCATACCCATCTCGCGGGCATCGATGAAAAGCACTTTGCCAGGATTCTTTTTCCTGCGATTAAAGAACCACACACATACAGGTATTTGGACGTTATAGAAAAGTTGGTTTGGCATTGCAATAATTCCCTCAACAAGGTCTGCTTCGATGAGCCGCTGACGGATGTCGCCTTCTCCACCAGATGTTGTAGTGAGTGAACCGTTAGCAAGTACGAGACCTATGCGACCTGTTGGAGAGAGGTGATGCACCATGTGCTGAATCCAAGCATAGTTGGCATTACCTTCGGGTGGAACACCATATTTCCAGCGTACATCATCAGCCAGACGGCTTGCTCCCCATTCGCTCATATTGAATGGAGGATTAGCCATGATGAAGTCGAACTTCTTCGTGGCGTGCTTGTCGTCACCGAAAGAGTCGCCCCAACTTTCGCCAAGGTCTGCCTCCAAACCACGAATAGCAAGGTTCATGTGTGCCATCTTCCATGTGTTGGCATTGAACTCCTGACCGTATATGGTGACATTACGGAGGTTGCCTTGATGTTGCTGGATGAACTTTGCGCTCTGCACAAACATACCGCCAGAGCCACAGGCTGGGTCATAAACGCGACCTTCAAATGGTTGCAATACTTCAACAATTGTGCGGACAATGCAGGAAGGAGTATAGAACTCGCCTCCCGACTGCTGTGTTTCAGCGGCAAAGTTATTAAGGCAATACTCATAAACACGACCAAAAAGATCTATGCCTTCGCCTTGTGCGTGCATATCCATGTTATCAAAAAGTTCAACTACTTCGCCCAGACGTATCTTATCAATCTCAGGACGAGAGTAGTTGTTTGGCATCACCTTCTTCAGTCGGGGATTCTCTTTGCCTATCTCTTCAAGGGCATGATCAATGACCTGACCAATCTGAGGGTCATGAGCCTTGCTTGCAATATTCTGCCAACGTGCATCCTGTGGTACCCAGAACACATGCTCTGCTGTGTATTCATCACGGTCTTCCTCAAAGCCATCACCCTCGGCTACAAGTTCGTTGTATCGCTTCTCGAAACAATCGCTGATGTATTTCAGGAATACAAGACCAAGAACTACGTTCTGATACTCAGATGCGGTGAGATTACCGCGAAGCTTGTTCGCACTGTCCCAGATACGGTCTTCAATAGACTTCTCCTTGACAACTTTTGCTTTCTTTGCCATAGTATTGAGTTTTTTATTTTTCGGTATTGTTAAGTAAGTGCTATAATTGATTATAACTTAATGCAAAGGTATCAAAATTCTATGATATAAACGATTTTTCTCTTCGGAAAGTTTCACAAAGCCCTATAATTTCTATAAATTATTATAAAATGCCACTCAAGACACCCACTTTTCATAGATTTTTTTATGGCCAAAGGTCACATTTTTCACCTTTGCCATCTTTCTACTGAGTTTTCACTGCTTTACCTGAAAAAAAACTGCTACAGTTTTAAGTTGAAAACTGCTACGGTTTTCGATCGAAAACTGTAGCAGTTTTTTTATGAGTATTACGGTCGTTCGGTAAAAGACTTGTACTGATGCGAGGTTATAAGGTCACTCCTGCTCTGCATATTCAGACGGGGTCTTGCCGAAATGCTTCTTGAATAGCGTTGAGAAGTGGGTCTGGCTGTTGAAACCTACACTGTATGCCACTTGGCTGACATTGATTTTACCTTCTTTCAGGAGGCGTGCCGCCTGCTGGAGACGCAGGTTGCGTATGAACTCCGACGTAGGTATGCCGGTAATCTCTTTCATGCGACGGAACAGTTGGGCTCGGCTGATGCTGAGTTCACGCGAGAGTTGCTCTACGTTGAAGTCAGGGTCGGTAAGGTTCTTGTTTATGCACTCCATTATCTGATCCATAAGTGCGTCGTCGTTGCCCTTTACGCTGACTTGCTCTACCCTACCCTCGGCCTTCTGCGCCCCTGAGAACTTTCCGCGAAGGCGGCGACGGTTGTCAACAAGGTTGTCGATGAGTATGTGCAGTTCTTCCATGTCGAAAGGCTTGGAGAGATATGCATCGGCACCTTTCTTCAGACCTTCAAGGCGATAGCTTATTTCTGATTTGGAGGTAAGCAGCACTACAGGGATATGACTGATGTTGACGTTTGACTTCACACCCTTGAGCAGTTCGATGCCATCCATCAGAGGCATCATGATGTCGCTGATAAGGAGGTCGTATTCCTCGGAGAGCAGTTGGTTGATGGCTTCACGGCCATTCTTGACACTGGTGAAACGATACCATGTGGCAAGTTCGGTACTGATATAGTCGGCAATCTCAGGGTCGTCGTCGGCAATGAGAATGCGGAAGTTGCGGTTGGCAGTACTTTGGGTTTGCCCCCTCAAGCCCCCACTATTCTCTCCCGCTTGGGGGAGTTGAAGAGGGCTGTTCTCTCCTCCTTGAGTGAGTTGGGAGTGGTTTTCTCTTTCCTCAGCCTTCAGATGGGCGTTGCCCAAAGGTATGACAATGGAGAACACAGAGCCTCGTACCCCGTCGGTTCGGTTTGATGCCGTGATGTTGCCGCCATGCATACGCACAAGCGACTGGCTGAGGTTCAGACCTATGCCGGTGCCTTCAATCTTATATTCGCTTGTGTTTGTTCCCTGATAGAATCGTTCGAAAAGTCGTTCAGGCTGCTCCTCTTTCAAGCCAAGGCCATTGTCGATGACATCGATAACAAGGAGATGGGAAGCGGCAGCCCTTTTATCCCCCCTTGAAGGGAAAGATAGGTGCTGTTTCTTTTGTTTTTCCACGTGCAGGTTTACATTGATTTCGCCACCGTCGAAGGTGTATTTGAACGCGTTGGAAATGATATTGTTCATCACCTTGTCGAAGTTTATATGGTCAATCCATGCATTGATTTGCTTCTCTGAAGAGCTGAACGTAAAGTTGATATTACGCTCGTTGGCGTTGTATTCATAGAGGTGGCATATCTTTTTCACGAACTCCACCATGTCTGTTTCCTGACAATGCAGATGCATCTGGTTCTTGTCAATCTTACGTTCGTCGAGTATCTGATTGACAAGTTGCAGCAGTCGTTTTGCATTATGGTCAATGGTTTCAATGTCGTTCTGGCTTTCAGGGTCGCTGATTCTTGCCTTAAGTTTCTTCAACGGACTGAGGATTAAGGTCAATGGAGACCGAATGTCGTGAGTTGCATTGATGAGGAATTGCATCTTTTGTTCGTCAAGATCAGCCTTGCGCTTGCGTTCGAGATAATATACAATGAATGCTATGATGCCTGCAACGATGACGAGATAAAGTATAATTGCCCAGACAGACAAGAACCAAGGCGGCGAGACCTTAACCGTAGTTATACAATTCTCCGACGAATATATTCCGTTATAGAATGCTCGCACTTCGATGTCGTAAGTTCCTGGTTCCATACGGTTCAAGGTTATGGAGTTAGTGCCTTCAGGAATTGAAATCCACTCGTCGGCATCGTTTATGCGATATTGGAACGTGATGTCTTCGTCGCCGTTGAAGTTGAACATGGAGTATTGCAACGCGAAGTTGCCGTAGTCGTAGTTCAATTCATATAAATCGGTCGTGCAGCCAATGGTCTTGTTGCCTAAAATTACGTTCGACAGATACACTCTTCCGAGGTCGGCAATGTTATGTTTCACCTCGCTTGGGTTGAATACAGTCACGCCTTCGCCGACACCAAAGCCAATCCTTCCGTCTTCAAACAGGAAACTGCTGTTTGCCATATACTCCTTCGAAACCAGACCGTTGCCATTGATATGAGCGATGAATACCTCCTGCGCCTTGCTCCAATGCCATATACCCATTGAAGTTCCGAGCCAAATGTCGCCATCAGCATCGGTTTGGATGCCATAGATTATGAGTTTTTGCAAGTCTTCGGAATGAGGGAACATCGAGACCTTGTTCTCTTTCCTATTATATATATATAGTCCCTGGTCGGTACCAAGAAGAATGTTGCCGCTGATGTCCTCGCCTATGGCGCTGCACTTTATCTCGGGCAGCAACTCGTTCCAGCCATATTTACGGAACGACTTATCGGCAAGATCCATACAGCTGACGCCACTTGCCGTGCCAATCCAAAGCATATTGCGGTTATCTATATACAGCGAAAGTATCCAGTCGTTGGTCAGATAGCCGCTTTTTCTGTCTTTCTGGTACATGCTGAAACGCTCTGTCTTGCCTGTCGAGGAGTCGAATGCAACAAGTCCTTTGCCGTAATCACTGATGTAGTTGCCCCCCTTGCCATCTGCTACAGCAAGTTCCACGTTGATATTTGTAAACTGGCGTTGGAGTTGTAAGAGTCTATCTCCAGTTACAACAGAACTCTTTGCGATTGGCATCTGCGCTACTTGCGACTTGCTTACAAGTTGGAATGCGTCGTTGCTTTTCGCTGTTTTGAACACGCCTTTGTGGAAACAACTTATCCAATTATTGCCGTCTTTATCGATTAAAAGGTCGTTTATTTCCAACGAAGAGGCATCCTGCCCTAAATTTTCGCTGGCATTTATAAGTTTGTTTGTTCCTGCAGGTATGCAAAAGAATCCTCTGTTCGACGTTCCTATGCCGATATTTCCCTTTTCATTCATACATACCGACATTATCTTTGTGCCAAATGGCAACGCACTTGTGTCATAATTTGCATCGGCAAATTTATCTGTAGCGTACTCATAACGCGCTACACCATGTTCACAAAATGCATGGAAACCAGTGTTGTCGGTTTTTATTATCTGCACACACATGCCAAAAGGCAATGCGTAATCTGTTGTCTTTTTTATTTCATCACCTGTAATCTTCGCCTTTGTCATGGTGCCCAAATGCGTTGCCCACCATACATTTCCTTTGTCGTCCTCGAATATCCTTTCGTGGAAAATATCATACGATGTCTTTTTCTGTCCCTTGATGCGTATTACCTTGTCGCTTCCTTTCTGCAAAATATACATGCCGTAGCCCGAGGTTCCGATAAGCAAATCGCCATTCTTTCTCTGACTCATGCAGCTAATTCGTGGTACATATTCGGGAATACGATAACGCACAAAGGCATTTGTCGCATAATCATAGCGGCATAGTCCTTTGTTTGTTCCAATCCAAAGTCGCTTTTCCGAATCGCAGAATATGGTAACAATCTCGTTGTTCGATATGCTGGTCGAATCTTTCCCATCGTAGAAATAATGTATGAAATTGTAACCGTCATAGCGATTCAATCCGTGCATTGTTCCAATCCAAATGTATCCGTATGCATCCTGTTCCATGCAATACGGCAATGAACTCGTTATTTGATCGCTGTTATAAAGCGTCACTTTATCAGCATAAGCTGTTGATGCACAACACACAAGACAAAACAGAATGAAACAAATGACATTAACATTTGTTCCCTTACACACGTTACGCGATGTTTTCCTTATTTCCATATCGTTTCTTTAGGTCTTTTCATTTTGCACCGCAAAATTAATATTTGTTTCATAAAAAACAACAATTTGACGAATAAAAATTGCACAATGAAACATATTTATACGAAATAAACGTGCTAATATGTTGCATATTCAACGAAAAATCGATAATTTTGCAAAAAACTTATTATTTAATAACAGTATCATGGTTAAATCAAATTCATTTTCTTTGAAACGCATTTTCAGTGTCGGCTGTATGTTCATTGCCGCTGCATTTGCGTCAGTTCATTGTCTTGCACAGAAGCCAGACAAGAATTTCTATGTGTTCCTTTGCTTTGGTCAAAGCAACATGGAAGGTGCTGCTCGACCTGAAGAACAGGATTTCGGCGGTCTTTCCGACAGATTTGTCAGCCTCACTCCATGTGAGACAGAGCCAGAAAAAGCCGAATGGCACAAGGCCTACCCTCCTCTTTGCCGTAAGACAAACGGCATGACTCCTGTTGATTACTTTGGTCGTACACTCATTGAGAACCTGCCTGAAAATGTACGTGTAGGCGTTATCAATGTCGCAATCGGTGGTTGCAAGATTGAAGCCTTCATGCAGGAACATGTTGCGAACGAGGTTAAAGTTGCTCCTCCACAGTGGCAACGTGCCATGTTCAAGGCATATAATGACGACCCATACGACTATCTGGTGCGTCTCGCAAAGCGTGCACAGAAGGATGGTGTAATCAAGGGTATCCTTCTTCATCAAGGAGAATCGAACACAGGACAGAAGGATTGGCCTGACAAGGTCAAGACTGTCTATAATCGTCTGCTGAAAGACCTTGGTTTGAAGGCAAAGAATGTTCCTCTGCTCGCAGGTGAGGTTGTTCAGGCTAATGGCAAAGGCTTGTGCATCGGCATGAATCCTATCATCAAGGATCTGCCTAAGACTATCAAGACAGCACACGTCATAAGTTCTGACAACCTGACTAACGGTCCTGACAACCTGCACTTTGATGCACAGGGTTATCGTGAATTCGGACAAAGATACGCTACTACAATGCTTCCTCTGCTCGGTGTAAAGAACCCAAAACTTGCGCCAATCACGGCTGCAACGGTTAAATACAACAAGGCTCGTTTCAGCAACTTCACATACGAAGGACAGGATGAAGTGCCGTCATTCGACGCAAAGACTCAATTCCTGAACCCTATCCTTTCGGGTTGTGCACCTGATCCAGCTATCACTCGCAAGGGCGACGACTACTATCTTGCCAACAGTTCATTCGCATATTATCCAGGTGTTCCTATCTGGCACAGCAAAGACCTTGTGCATTGGGACTTTGTTGGTTATGCTCTCGACCGCCCTTCACAGCTTAACTTCAACGATGGCGTTGGTCTTTCTGCCGGTGTTTATGCCCCTGATATTAAGTACAACCCTTACAACGACACGTTCTACCTCATCGTCACTGCCATTGGTTCTACTGCTGCTGGTGGCGGAAACATCGTGGTCAAGACCAAAGATCCTCGCAAGGGTTGGAGTGAACCTATCAAGGTTGATGTGCCAGGAATAGACCCTTCGTTCTATTTCAGTGAAGACGGAAAGGCTTATATCGTCAACAACCAAGACCCTAAATCGCCTGCAGAATACGACGGACACCGTGCTATCGGACTTCGTGAATACGACCTTGCAACGGACAAAATCGTTGGCAGCGACATTGAAATCATCAATAAGGGCGTACATCCTGAGGACAAACCTATTTGGATTGAAGGTCCACACCTCTATAAGATTAACGGAAAATACTATCTCATGTCAGCCGAAGGAGGCACTGGCGACTGGCACAGCGAGGTTGTTTTCGTCAGCGACGATGTAAAAGGCCCATACAAACCATGCCCTATTAACCCAATTCTCACGCAACGTACATTGCCAAAAGACCGCAAGAACCCTATCACAGCAGCCGGTCATGCCGACTTGTTCCAGACTCAAAACGGCGATTGGTGGGCTGTGTTCCTTGCTATTTTGCCATACGAATATGGTCAGCGCGTGCTTTGCAACACTGGTCGCTCAACCATGCTCTTGCCTGCAAAGTGGCTTAACAACGAGAACCAACCACTGATTTGGCCTGAGAAAGAAGAGATACCTTACGTACTAAATAAGCCAAACATTGCCGGTGCACAGCAGGAAACAGCAAGCGAAACTACTGGCAACGTGAAGATAAACGACAAGTTTATGAGCATCGACCCTATGTGGATTCAGGTCCGCACTCCTAAGAAAGAGTGGTATCGCATTGCTGAAGGTCACGGATTTGTACCTAACAGCATGGAACTCGACGCACGTCCTGTAAACATCTACGAAGAGAAGAACCCTTCATTCCTTTGCCGTTGGATTAAGAATTTCAACTTCACAAGCACCATTACCGTTGACTTCAAGCCGTCGGCAGAAGAGGAACTTGCAGGCATGGTGGTATATCAGAAGGAGACAAACAACTATGTTCTCGGCAAGACTCTTCGCAACGGAAAGCCTGTCGTAGTGCTCTACAAGGCTGAAGGCAAGGGTTTCGGTCGCGGAATGGAAAAGACAGAAATCGCTTCAGTTGACGTTGACGATGCTCCTGTTACCCTTAAAGTTGTGGCAAAGGGTGCCGACTATCAGTTCTACTGCAACGACAAACCTATGGGTGGCGCACAGGATGGTCGCATACTTTCGACAGAAGTTGCAGGCGGTTTCACTGGTGCAACCATCGGTATGTACGCTACAAGCAAGAAGGATTAAGTTATTTGTTTAGTCGTTCTGTAGTTTAGTCGTTTAGAAAAAAAGCAAAAAAAGCCAAACAACCAATTAAATAAATTGTTAATCATAAATAAAAAAACATTCTTATGAAAAAGATTTCTATTGCATTACTCAGTTTCTGTGCACTGATGGTCAGCACTAATGCCGACGCACAGATTAAGGAAGACTTCGTTCCGTCAGAGCTTAATCAGCCTGGACAACAGTACCCAATGGTCAACTCACAAGGCTATGCACGCTTCAAAATCAAGGCTCCAGAGGCTCAGGCAGTCAATGTAAGTCTCGGACTTGGAGGCACTCACGGCGGCACAGACCTCACTAAAGGCGAGGATGGCTTCTGGACAGGAACCACTTCAGCACCTATGGACGAGGGTTTCCACTACTATCACGTAACCATCGACGGCGGTGTGTTCAACGACCCAGGTGCCAACAACTACTATGGATCATGCCGTTGGGAGAGCGGAATTGAGATTCCTGCTCACGACAAAGACTTCTACGCATTGAAGGATGTGCCTCATGGAAACGTACAGCAGATACTGTTCCACTCACCAAGCACAGGCACAGAGCGTCGCGCTTTCGTATATACTCCGCCTACATACGGCAAGAACAGCAAGGAACGTTTCCCTGTTCTCTACCTGCAACACGGATGGGGCGAGGACGAAACTGCATGGTCAAACCAAGGACATGCAAACCTCATTGCCGACAACATGATAGCTGAAGGCAAGATTAAGCCGCTTATCATCGTCATGACTTACGGCATGACAAACGAAGTACGCTTCGGTGGACTCAACAGTTTCGACTGGTCACAGTTCGAGAAAGTCCTCGTTGACGAACTCGTACCATACGTTGACGCACACTTCAACACTAAGGCAAACAAGGAAAACCGTGCTATGGCAGGCCTCTCAATGGGTGGCATGGAGACACGCAACATCACACTCAAGCGCCCTGAGACATTCGGATACTACGGTCTGTTGAGCGGTGGTGTCTATATGCCAAAGGACTTTGAAAGCTGGAAGAAAGACCAACTGCCAAAGACTATCTTCCTCTCATGTGGCAGCAAGGAGCGTCCTGACGGCATCAAGTCGAGCGTAGAAGCCCTCAAGGCAGCAGGATTCAATGCCCACGGCTTCATTTCAGAAGGCACAGCACACGAGTTCCTCACATGGCGTCGCAGCCTGAAGGAATTCCTCCCTCTCATATTCTAACAGAGAAACCCTCACGAAAAAAATG
>JAKSIZ010000068.1 GCA_024398515.1 Bacteroidaceae bacterium
TCGCCAATGCCTTTCTTGTTGTTTTCGCCAATCATGCTTACGATATAAGTGTTGCCTTTCGTGTTGAGCGTACACTTGTATCCTTTCTTATATAAATATATAAAGGAATAGGGATTATAGGCTTGTTGCTGTTCCTTTGTAGGTGTGGTCACGTTGACCTCTTCGTTTGCCTTGACGTAGGTCCACTGCGTCTTGCCGTTATACCAAACCAATCCTGCTGGCACTTTTGCGTGCCATTTGTTTCCCTTAACGTATATTGTACCCTTCGATGTTCCCATCTTTGTGTTGCTGATAGTGAAGTTGGCAACAACTCCAGTCTTATTGCTTATCACGGCTGCAGTCTTGTCGAGCACTTGTTTTGCCGTTATGGTCTTTGCACAGATGACTTGAGGCGTTGCCAATAACAATGTCATGCACGCCAATGCAAATGTGAGAATGTTCCTTTTCATAATTTATTTGTATTTTTCCACAATCTTTGCTAATGAAGTTACGTCTTGTATATACACTTCGCGAGGCTTGCTGCCTTGTGTCGGACCAACTATTCCTGCCTTTTCCATTTGGTCCATAAGGCGTCCTGCACGGTTGTAACCTATAGAGAACTTGCGCTGAATAAGGCTCGTAGAACCTTGTTGGTTGAGAACTATGAGCTCTGCTGCTTCCTCAAACAGTGGGTCGAGAGGTCCCATGTCGGCACTTCCGTCGCTGTCACCATCGCCTTCGCCAGTGTCAGGTTCTGGTAATTCAAATGTTCGGGCATAGCCTTGCTGCTTGGAAATGTATTCACTAATGCGTTCCACCTCAGGTGTGTCGAGGAATGCACACTGCACACGAACAGGTTCGTTGCCATTCAGGAAGAGCATATCTCCACGTCCGACGAGTTGGTTTGCACCAGGTCGGTCGAGGATTGTGCGCGAATCGACCATTGCACTCACCTTGAATGCCATACGTCCAGGGAAGTTTGCCTTGATGTTACCGGTGATAATAGTCGTTGTAGGTCGCTGTGTTGCAATGACCATGTGAATACCAACGGCACGAGCAAGCTGTGCAATACGTGTGATAGGCATCTCTATTTCCTTGCCTGCAGTAAGGATAAGGTCGCCAAACTCGTCGATTACCACAACGATATACGGCATGAATCGATGCCCTTGAAGTGGGTTGAGCTGACGTTCAAGGAACTTCTGATTGTATTCCTTTATATTACGCGCGTGGGCTGCTTTAAGCAAATCGTAACGGTCGTCCATCTCTTTGCAGAGCGAATTTAGTGTACGTACAACCTTTGTGACGTCGGTAATGATAGGTTCATCCTCATTATCTGGCACTGCTGCAAGGAAATGTTTTTCCAGTGCAGAGTATATACTGAACTCAACTTTCTTCGGGTCAACGAGCACGAGTTTCAGTTCTGCTGGGTGTTTCTTATAGAGCAAAGAGGCGATTACGGCATTAAGTCCCACGGATTTTCCTTGTCCTGTAGCACCTGCAACAAGCAAATGAGGTATCTTGGCGAGGTCTGCCATATACACTTCATTGGTAATTGTCTTGCCGAGAGCAATAGGCAACTCCATCGTTGTCTCCTGGAATTTCTTTGAATTCAATATACTTTCCATCGAGACAATACGCGGTTTTGCGTTCGGAACCTCAATACCAATGGTTCCCTTTCCTGGTATCGGAGCGATGATACGAATGCCCTTTGCTGCAAGACTCAGCGCAATATCGTCCTCAAGGTTCTTTATCTTTGAGATTCTGATGCCTGGTGCAGGGGTGATTTCGTAGAGTGTAATCGTCGGACCTATGGTTGCTTTGATGCTGCTGATTTCTACTCCAAACTGTCGAAGCACGTCAATAATGCGGTTCTTGTTACGTTCTTGTTCCTCTGGGTCAACGTAACTTTGTCCGTCATTGTCGTATTTCTTCAGCAAATCGAGCACAGGATAGTGGTAGTTTTCAAGGTCTTTCTTCGGGTCGAAACTCGGTATCATGCGCCCACCTACGTTTACAAGTGTGTTGCTGTTTGCCTTTTTCTCCTCATGACCTACGTTAATCTGCATTCCCATGTTGGCATCGAAGTCATTGTCATGCGGCTCTTCGTTGGTCTCAATCTCGAAATCAATCTGTCTTCCCGTGCCTGTGTTTGGCTCGGAATGAACCTCTGTGTTGGCTGAATCGTCCATCTGAGTGCTGTCGGTCCAGTCAATGACATGCGTTTCAGGATTGTCAAACACGTCAGGATCTTCCACTTCGCCAGCTTCCTCTGTGTCGTTTTCCTCGCTGTTGTTAGCCGTATCCTCTATCTTGAAATCAACTTTATCGCGGAAATACTTCACTGGATTTATCACTTTCTTAACCACTTCGATGGTCTCACAGCTAAGATAAGTGAGAAAAATCAAGGCTACAACAATCAGCACAACAAACAATCCTGGTGCTCCGATGTAGTTTTCGAGATACGTCATTATGCTGTTTCCGTGGTCGCCTCCAGGGTTGAAATGTGAGTTTTCAAACGCTGGTGCAAGCACTTTTGCAAATGTTACCGAGCACCAAACCATGACAAGCATCATGCAGAAGAACCATTTAAGTATGTTCACTTTATATGCTTTCATGATGCGCAACGCCAAAAGAATGGTGAATGCCGGTATTAGGAATGCGCTTATTCCAAAGCATCGACGGATGAGGAAGTCGGCTATCTGTGCTCCCATCGAGCCGCAATAGTTCATGAAACCATGCTGACGGTTTGCCATATCGCCTTCACGAAGGTTGTCGATTATGCTTTGATCTGCCGCTCCGGTAGTGAAATACGACACGAAAGAGATTATCGTAATCACCGACACACACAGTAAGAGTATGCCGAGGATGAACGTAAGTTTCTCATTCTGGAATATGTTTGAATAGCCCAAGGCATCCATCCAATTGCCTGAATTGCCCTTTACTGACTTCTTTGTGCTCTTTTTCTTTGCCATAATATGATGTATTGTTTATATCGCTTTCTCGTTGCAAAGTTAGTAATTTATTTCTTTTTCCCCAAGCAAAAGCCAATTTTATTTGCCAAACTACACGAATGAAACGCTAATTTATGTTTTTTTATGAAAAGAGTGTTGACATTACAAAAAAATAATGTACATTTGCAAACACGAAAGAAACGTTACAAAATATTTGGGGAATGGAAAGGTCAAAAATCAGGCTGCAAATCATTGAATATGCAACATCGGCGTTTATGGCAAACGGAGTCAAGGCTGTAAAGATGGACAGTATATCGTCTGCCCTCGGCATATCGAAGCGTACACTCTACGAGATATTCGACAATAAGGAGGTGCTGCTTGAGGAATGCATCGTGAAATCACAGCATGACTACGACGCAATGATGCAGCAAATCTATGCCGACGCAAACGGCGATTTGCTGAAAGTCCTCGTATCTATTTTCAAGTTTCAAGTGGAGAGGATTATGAAGATAAACCCTGCTCTTTACGATGACCTTTTGTTGTATCCCGAACTTGTGAAGCGAATGGAACGTTCACGTAACGACAATGATGCGAAGATACGCAATTTCTTCAGCGAGGGAGTGAAGCAAGGCATCTTCCGCGACACGGTGAACTATCAGCTCATCATAGAGTCGTTCAAGAACCACTCTGCAGCAATAGCATCACAGAAACTCTACAAGCGATACCCGATGATTGACCTTTTCAACAGCTTTACGATGGTTGTCTTTCGCGGCTTAGTCACCGAATCTGCGTTGAAAAGATTCGAAGCGTTATACAACTTATAGGTTCGATAGGGGTGATGCATTCGATAGCTTCACTCGGCTTGAACGCTAAGCTTTCTGAGAACGACCTTTATAGTTGATAAAAAACTGCTACAGTTTTCAACCCGAAACTGCTACAGTTTTCGATCCAAAACTGCTACAGTTTTTTTCCGAGTATAACGCTCGTCTTGCAAAAGTCATCCGTTCGCCCTTTCATCATATATTAAGGATAAGCCCTGCTTAAACTTATCGGCTTGCCGCTTTCACAAAGCGTAGCGACTGAAAGACTCTTGTGCGCTCCGGAGGAGCAACAAGCCATCAGCCCAGGGCTGATAGGTGTAAGCCTTTCAGGCTATAATCTAAAGGACACCAATAAAAAATAAAAAAAAACGGAAATTCCATAAAAAAATCTTGCAACAATGCTTGTAATGTTTGATTTTTTTCATAACTTTGTGACGTAAATTTGTAAAGACAACTATAACGTATGAAAATAACGGATGGACTTTTGTCGTTTCTCGATGCTTCGCCGGTGAACTTTATGGCAGCAAAGACTATCGAGGACATTCTCACAGATAATGGTTTCAAACGCCTTGATTTGGCAGAGAACATGCCAAAGCTTCAGCCTGGCGACCAATACTTTGCAACGAAGAACGGCACGGCAGTATTTGCGTTCCGCGTAGGCAGGAAAGCCCCTGCCGAGAGTGGCTTCAAGTTGATTTGCGCCCACAGCGACTCGCCTGGATTCAGGATTAAGCCTAATGCAGAGATAGCATGTGAGGGTGGGGTAGTGAAACTTAATACCGAAGTGTATGGCGGACCGATACTCTACACATGGTTCGACCGTCCGTTGAGCGTGGCAGGTAGGGTGATACTTCGCTCCGACAACCCTTTGCGGCCGATAGAGAAACGAATAAAAGTAGAACGTCCGCTGCTGATTATTCCGCATTTGGCAATACATTTCAACCGAGCAGTAAACGAGGGCAACAAACTTTCAAAGCAGAAAGATATGCTGCCTGTGCTTGGAATTATCAAAGATAAACTTGAGGCTGGTAGCCTTTTGCTCAATGTCCTTGCCGAGGAATTGGGCTGCAGGAAGGAAGACATAATCGACTTCGACCTCTCGCTATACGATACGACGAAGGCAACATTGGTAGGATTGAACCAAGAATTTGTGAATTCCGGACGTCTTGATGACCTCGCAATGGCACACGCAGGGCTTTATGCCTTGCTCAACAGTGAGGTAGGAGATATGACACAAGTGCTTGCCGTGTTCGACAATGAGGAAACAGGAAGCGGCACAAAGCAGGGAGCTGCATCGCCTGTATTGGAGAATCTGCTGCACAGAATATCTATACAATTCAATCCATGTGCGGGAGATTTCTACAGGGCAGTGGAGCTTTCGTTCATGATAAGCGCCGACATGGCACATGCAATACACCCGAATTACCCAGAGAAACACGACCCGACAAACCATCCAATCATGGGTGGCGGTCCTGTAATAAAGATAAATGCAAACCAGAAATACGTCACCGATGCACAGTCAGCGGCTGTTTTTGCCGAAGTCTGTCGCTTGGCTGGAGTGCCGGTACAGTACTTCGTGAACCATAGTGACAGTCCTGGTGGTTCAACATTAGGCAACATCCTGACATCGCAAATGCCGATGCGAGGCGTTGATATGGGCAATCCGATGTGGGCAATGCACAGCTGTAGAGAAACCATAAGCGTCGCCGACCAGAAATATGCCTGCCAAGCATTCACGAAATTCTATAATATTTAACGATTTTAATACTTTGTGATTATGAAAAAGATTTTACTTATCGCAGTAATGTTTGCAGCAATGACAACTGCAAATGCAGAGAACAGATTGTCCATCAGTACATGGAACAGTAACAAACTTGAAAAGTTCGACCGTCAGCAGAAGGACATTTCGATGTTCCGATATGTTTTTACCGGTTGGAACACAATGTGCGTTCCTTTCGACATGACAGAGGAACAAATCAACGAAACGTTTGGAAACGACTGTAAAGTTGAGGCACTTGTAGGTGCAGAAGGCAATGATCAGAACGTGACAGTATATTTCAACGACGTAAAGAGCAAAGGTATCGAGGCAAACAAACCATACCTTATATATTATACAGGTGAGTCGAAAAACTTGAGGATAATGCTCAATAATGTTGAGATAAAGGCTGAAGGTGCCAAGGCTGTATGCTTCACAACAGCAAGTGGAACGACAGTTTCAATGTCAGGAACTATGGACCGCATTGACGGATTAACAAGGTATGGCATACCTGCAAAGGATAATGGCACGGTAAACTTTGTTCCTGTATCGTCAGAACACAACGGCATCTACCCAACTCGTTGCTCTCTCAGCGTTATGGGAGGCAATAATGCAAAGGTAAATGTAATGCACGGTGAACCAACTTCTATCAAGGATTTGCAGGGCAAAGTTCAGAAGACTGGTGTAGTGTATAATCTGAAGGGACAGAAGGTTAATGCCAATGCAAAGGGTATTGTAATCTCTGACGGCAAGAAACATATTAACTAACTGGTTATAGGTTTTCGACCAACAACCCACAACTGACAACCAAAAACCAAATCTTGAATAGATATTATATAAGATGGAAAAGCAGTTTATAATGAATCCTAATAAGCTGGTGCAGTATATCCAAAAGGTGCCCAATGATTTTACGACAGAGGACATCGTTGGATTCTGCATTAACAATGACATCGAGTTTATAAATTTCCATTACTGTGGATGGGACGGAAAGATAAAGACACTCAACTTCGTAATCAACTCGCAGCAGCATCTGGAAGAGATTCTCAGCGCAGGAGAGAGAGTTGACGGTTCGTCTCTTTTCCCATTCATCAAGGCTGGCAAGAGCGACCTTTACGTTATGCCGATACTGAAGACAGCCTTCGTCAATCCTTTTGCAGAGGTTCCAACGGTTGACTTCTTGTGTGAATACCTCGACCGTGACGGCAAACCTTTCGAAAGTTCACCGCAGCATATCCTTCACAAGGCCAATGAAGCATTCAAGGCTTCAACAGGATTGCAGATGGAGACAATGGGTGAGTTGGAGTATTATATCGTTGGCGATGAGGATGATTTATATACTGTGCCTGACCAGAAAGGCTATCATGCAAGCAAACCATTCTGCAAATATGCCGACTTTAGAACTGAGGCAATGCGACTCATAGCACAGTGTGGCGGACTTATTAAGTACGGACACAGCGAAGTGGGCAACTTCACTCAGGACGGAAAGAACTATGAACAGAACGAGATAGAGTTCTTGCCAACGAACATTGAAGATGCTGCAAACCACCTTATCATTGCAAAATGGGTGATGCGACAGTTGGCATACGAGTATGGCGTAGAACTCACTTTCGCTCCAAAGATTACTACAGGCAAGGCAGGATCAGGCATGCATGTACACTGCAAGTTTAGCGATGTTGAAGGAAAAGAGAATCCTCTTTTGAAATCGTCGGGCACAGAAACAGTAAGCGAAGCCTTCAAGCGCGCTATTGCCGGTTTTATGCTTGCCGGAACTTCACTGCCTGCATGGGGTAATCCTCATCCACTTTCGTTCATGCGACTTGTGCCACATCAGGAAGCACCAACATCTCTTTGCTGGAGTTTCTCTAACCGTAGCGCACTTGTACGTGTTCCTCTTGGTTGGGCACATAGGCCTGAATTGGCTCACAAACAGACTTTCGAGTGGAGAGCATCTGATGGATTTGCCGATACATACTTGTTGATGGCTGCCCTTTGCTGTGCTGCACGTTATGGTTTTGAGTGTGAAAATGCTTTGCAGGTTGCCGACAATACTTATGTCGGACTTGGTGTAAACATTCACGACAAGAGCAATGAATCGCTTCTCAATTCGCTTGAACAGTTGCCGGCATCGTGTGCCGAGGCTGCTGACGAACTTGAGAAAGACCGACAGATATACACAAGTTGCGGAGTCTTCTCCAATGATCTTGTTGAATATCAGGAGAAGTTCTTGAAGTCGTTTACGCCTATCACAGCCGAAACAATGGCTGAAGCTGTGAAGGAAAGCATAAACAATGGTTGATTGCAGGACTAAGGCTTCATGCAAATCGGGCTCTCGATAACTCGAAATCTTAAAAACTTGGGTTCTCGAAAACTCGAAAAAAATCGCAATCCGATGAAAAAGACTATAACAACATTCATTATTTTATTGATAACTTGTGCGGCAAATTGTGTCGCACAAGTTTCTTTTGGTACACCACAACTCTTCAACGACGGCTGGGAGTTTTCGCTTGATAATGCCGATTGGAAGCATGTTGCTTTGCCTCACGACTGGTCAATTGAGGGAACGCCTTCGCCCGACCTTGCCAGTTGCACGGGTTATCTGCCTGGTGGAGTAGGGCAATATCGCAGGACTTTTACCATCAGTGACTCGAAGTCCAAGCATTATATCTATTTTGAAGGGGTGTATAATCGCAGCGAAGTGTATCTCAATGGGCATTTGTTGGGCAAACGTCCTAACGGTTATATCTCGTTCATGTACGACATGACACCGTATCTCGCAACTGGAAAGAATGAACTTCTTGTGCGGGTTGACCACAGCAAGTATGCTGATTCACGCTGGTATTCAGGCAGCGGCATATATCGAAACGTGTGGTTGATAGCTTCTGGCGATACGCATTTTAGCCAATGGGGCGTGACATACAGCGCAAGACAATGCGATGACGACATGTGGAACATAAATGTTTCTGCCGATATTGATGGCTACAAAAAAGGCCTTTCGCTGAAAATCATGCTCTTTGATGCTGATGGACGAATGGTCTCCCAATCACTTTCTACGTGTAAATCTGCTTCAAACAAGGCAATGCTTTCCGTCTCAGCACCTCATCTTTGGAGCATAGACACACCTTATTTATATAATATGAAAGTGGAATTGTTGCAAGGCGAAACCATTGTCGATGCCACAAACATCGCTGTCGGCATACGTTCTTTGCAGTTTGACGCTAACAAAGGCTTTGCTCTCAACGGCAAATGGATGAAGATAAAAGGCGTCTGCCTACACCATGACGCAGGTGTACTCGGTGCTGCTGTGCCAAAGGATGTATGGCGTCGCAGGCTTATATCGCTCAAGGAAATAGGTGCAAACGCTATTCGCATGAGCCACAACCCTCAGTCGCCCGACTTATATGACCTGTGTGACGAACTTGGATTTCTCGTTATGGACGAAGGCTCCGACGAATGGGAGTTCCCTAAACGCAAGTGGTTAAAGGGCTGGAACAAGGGTGAACCTGGCTACGACGGCACTTTCGATTTCTTCGAAGAATGGATAGAACGCGACGTGACAGACATGGTAATGCGCGACCGCAACCATCCATCCGTCTTCCTTTGGAGCGTTGGCAATGAGGTGGACTACCCTAACGACCCATATTCTCACCCAATTCTCGACGGCAAAAACAGCAAGATAAACCAGCCGATGTTTGGTGGTTACAAGCCCGATGCACCTAATGCCGAGCGTATAGGTAGGATTGCAAAGCGTCTGGCAGCGTGTATCCGTCGTGCCGATACCTCGCGTCCTGTCACTGGTGCTTTGGCTGGAGTGGTCATGAGCAACGAAACGGCCTACCCTGATGCCGTTGATGTCGTGGGCTATAATTACACCGAAGACCGCTATGCCACCGACCATGCCGCATATCCAAACCGCATTATTTATGGCAGTGAAACGCATGGCGACCTCAAGGCGTGGAAAGCTGTTCGCGACAATGACCATATCTTTGGCCAGTTTGTGTGGACTGGCATGGACTATCTTGGCGAGTCGGGTGCATGGCCTTCACGCGGACTTGGCACGGGATTGCTCGACTTCGCAGCCTTCCCAAAGCAGCAAGGTTACTTCATCCAATCGCTATGGTCAGAGAAACCGATGATTCACATTGCCGTTCAACGCCCACGCCGTTGGCAGAGAGAACAGTCGAAGGGTGTGACTGTAGTATGCTTCACCAACGCCCACCATGCTCAACTGCTGATGAATGGAAATGTTGTTGGCGAAATGATGCAGCGCAACGACACCACGGGAATGATACTCTGGAATATACCGCAAGTCGAAGGAACACTCATGGCACAGGCATACGATGCCGACGCCCACATCGTAGCAACTCACACCATTGCGCCGACGGGCGACGTGAGCCAACTTCGTGTCACCGATGTCACCGTTGACAAGTCGTCGGAAGTAAAGCAACTACTTGTCGAGGCCGTTGATGCCGATGGTAACCTTGTGCGCACGGCACGCAACAATGTTACTTGCAGCGTAAAGGGAACCACCATCCTACTCGGTCTTGAGAATGCAAGCAACGTCGATATGTCTACCCCGAAGTCAACGACACGCTCACTTCACAACGGCCGTCTCATTGCATACGTCAAGGGAAACGTCTCAGATGTAAAGTTCGATTTTCAACCAATGTCCGTACAGACGCAATAGCAAAGATTGAAGCATGTCTTCATTCTAAAATTCTGGCATGAGCGTCATGCCTTTTCAAGTTGTACGCTTAACTCGAAAAAAAGTTGTACAACTTTCAACTGAATGTTGTACAACTTTCGCGCGAAAGTT
>JAKSIZ010000069.1 GCA_024398515.1 Bacteroidaceae bacterium
TGAGTACTTGTGCTGAGCTAAGTCGAAGTAAGTAGAATGGATTATTTGCTGCGCAGTACCACCCCCTAATACACTGTATATTAAGGATATGTAGTCGCTTTGGCCATACTCTGCAACCGCCTGCACTACGTATAGTCTCTTGATGAATATCATAAACTGGTTGCAAAGTTACAAAAAAGTTTATAAAAGTGAAACTTTCGAGTGTTAAAAAGTTGATACTTTGTATGCGCGCGCACGCCCGCGCGCGTTTATTAATAAGGTGTAAAATAATAAAATTTGAAAAAAGTTACTATTATATTTGGTATTTTGCGCGAATTAGTGTAACTTTGCAGCCCAAACGGCAAAAAATGTGTAATTCGGAGTCTTTTAAGATAGATTTGAAAGCTTTGGAGGAAGGCACGACAGTGCTGAACCTCACTCTCGATGACAATTTCTTTGCCAGCGTAGATGGGCCAGAAGTCAGTCACGGAAATGTAAATGCAGTGCTGTCTATACGCAGGACAGACAATTACTTTGAAGTGCAATCAGACCTCAAAGGCGAGATAACAATACCATGTACGCGCTGTTTAGACGACATGCAACATGCTGTTGAAACGCACAACAGCATTAACGTGAAGTTTGGAGAGCAATATGAAGAGGACGACGACCTTGTGATTGTTCCAGAGTACGAAGGAATACTGGACATCGCATGGCTACTCTATGAGTACGTTGCACTCAGTATTCCCATCCAGCATGTGCACGAGACTGGTAAATGCAATGCGGCGATGATAAAAATGCTCAACGAGCATTCGGCTACCCGAAGTAGTGATGGGAACGAGGAAGACGCGATAGATCCTCGATGGAAAGATTTATTAAAGTTAAAAAACAACAATTAAAAATTAAAGAATTATGGCACATCCTAAACGTCGTCAGTCGAACACCAGAACTGCGAAACGTAGAAGTCACGACCATGCAGAAATGCCTGCATTGGCAAAATGTCCAAACTGCGGTGCTTACTATGAGTATCACCGTGTATGCCCTTCTTGTGGTTATTACAGAGGTAAGCTCGCTGTTGAAACAGAAGTAGCTGAATAGGCCTATGCATAAAGCAGGCTTTGTAAACATCGTCGGGAATCCGAATGTAGGTAAAAGTACGCTCATGAACCAACTGGTTGGTGAGCGTATTTCTATTGCAACCTTCAAGTCGCAGACCACGAGACACCGCATCATGGGCATCGTGAACACGCCTGAAATGCAGATTGTATTCTCTGATACGCCAGGAGTATTGAAGCCTAACTACAAGCTTCAGGAATCAATGCTCGCATTCTCAGAGTCGGCATTGCAGGATGCAGACGTGTTGCTTTACGTCACTGACGTTGTTGAGCAACCTACAAAAAACCAGAAATTCCTCGACAAAGTGGCAAAAATGACCACGCCAGTCATTCTCCTCATCAACAAGATAGACGAGACTGATCAAAAGAAACTGGGCGAACTCGTGGAGCAATGGCATAGACTGCTGCCAAATGCTGAGATACTTCCGATCTCGGCACTCAACAAGTTTGGTACCGACATGCTGCTCAAACGCATAAAAGAACTGCTGCCCGACTCGCCACCATACTTCGACAAAGACCAGTTGACCGACAAACCGGCACGATTCTTTGTCAGCGAAATCATAAGGGAAAAGATACTCCTTTATTACGATAAGGAGATTCCATACTCAGTTGAGGTGAAGGTGGAAAGTTTCAAAGAGGAGCAAAAGATTATCCGCATCAGTGCTGTCATCTACGTTGAACGCGACTCACAGAAGGGAATAATCATTGGTCATGAAGGAAAAGCGCTAAAGAAAGTGAGCACAGAAGCAAGAAAATCGCTTGAAAGATTCTTTGGCAAATCGATTTTCCTTGCAACATTCGTAAAGGTTGACAAGGATTGGCGCAGTTCCGACCATGAGCTTGAAGCCTTTGGATATAAGGATTATTAGAAGTTTAATATCTCTAAGTATCTAATCATTTGGATATTTAGAAAACTATAAAAGACAGATATGAGCAATTTAGTAGCAATAGTAGGCCGCCCGAATGTAGGCAAGAGCACACTTTTCAACCGACTTACCAACTCGCGCCAAGCAATAGTCAGCGACGAAGCAGGCACCACTCGCGACCGCCAGTACGGCAAATGCGAATGGTGTGGCAAGGAATTTTCTGTTGTCGATACAGGCGGATGGGTAGTAAACTCCGAGGATGTCTTTGAAGAAGAGATAAGGAAACAGGTAATCATTGCAACCCAAGAAGCAGACCTGATACTTTTCCTCGTCGATGTTAAGAACGGAGTCACCGACCTCGACAGTGACGTGGCAATGATTTTGCGCAAGACAAAACTGCCCGTTATGCTCGTGGCAAACAAGGCAGACAATAACACCGACCAATACTATGCTGCCGAATTTTATAGTTTAGGACTTGGGGAACCGTTCTGCATTAGTGCTGCCACAGGTAGCGGAACAGGTGACTTGCTCGACCTCATACTCGAAAAACTGAAGAACGAAACGAAAGAGGAAACCATTGAGGACATTCCTCGCTTTGCCGTTGTAGGTCGTCCGAATGCTGGTAAAAGTTCGCTCATCAATGCCTTTATCGGTGAAGACCGCAACATTGTGACCGAAATAGCCGGCACTACACGCGATAGTATTTACACGAAATACGATAAGTTCGGCTTCGATTTCTACTTGGTTGACACTGCCGGAATACGCAGGAAGAACAAGGTGACAGAGGATTTGGAGTTCTATTCAGTGATGCGTTCGATACGTGCAATCGAAAATTCCGATGTTTGCATACTCATGATCGATGCCACACGTGGTGTTGAAGCGCAGGACATGAACATATTCCACTTGATACAAAAGAACAACAAGTCGCTTGTGGTTGTAGTCAACAAATGGGATTTGGTTGAAGACAAATCGACTATTGCCATCAAGACTATGGAGAATGCAATACGCGAACGCATGGCTCCGTTTGTTGATTTTCCGATTATCTTCGCATCGGCACTGACAAAGCAGCGCATCTTCAAAGTGCTTGAAACGGCTAAGGAAGTATATCTGCATCGCAAGTTCCGTATAGGTACAACGAAGCTCAACGAGACGATGCTCCCTCTTATAGAGGCATATCCACCACCATCAATAAAAGGAAAGTATATCAAGATAAAGTATTGTGCACAAGTTCCAGACACAACAATCCCTACGTTTGTATTCTATGCAAACCTTCCGCAATATGTCAAGGAGAACTATTATCGTTTCCTTGAAAACAAGATTCGCGACAACTGGGACTTGAGCGGAACACCAATAAACGTCTTTGTGCGCCAGAAATAAATGAAGCGTCTATACCTTATTATATATATAATGGTAGCCATTGGTTGCTGCTTCGCATCATGTGGATCGAATGATGTTACTGCAGGAAGTGCTGCCGTAGCTTACTACGAGGCACTTATTGATAGCGACTATGTAGCATTTGCCGATGGTATGGCGGGTAAGAAAGATATGCCTAAAGAATATCATGACCAGTTTGTACTGCTCTCGAAAGCATTTGCCGAGAAGCAAAACGCAGAGCACAACGGACTTTGTGGCGTGAAGCTGAAGCGATACAATCTTAATAAAGAAGAGGATTTGGCGAATGTGTTTCTTGAGCTTTGCTACTCTGATTCTACAAGAGAAGAAGTGCTTGTGCCAATGGTGCTGGAGGACGATGTTTGGTTAATGAAATAAAAAACTTCGCTACAATAACAAGTTTTTCATAGATTTTGCCTATATTTGC
Source organism: Bacteroidaceae bacterium (assembly GCA_024398515.1). Lineage (GTDB taxonomy): Bacteria > Bacteroidota > Bacteroidia > Bacteroidales > Bacteroidaceae > Prevotella. Next base: position 3,777 of record JAKSIZ010000069.1, read on the forward strand.
ACTGCAAATGGGAATATTACATAAATATTTGACAACGTTAGGCAGATACCTAATCCTTATGGGCAGGACTTTTTCCCGTCCAGAAAGGATGAGAATGTTCATGCGTGCATACGGTAAAGAGATGTGTCAGATAGGTATTGATTCGATTGGAATCGTGCTGCTCATATCTTTCTTTATCGGTGCGGTCATCTGCATCCAGATACAACTTAACATCCATAGCCCTTGGATGCCGCCTTTCACGACAGGATACGTCACACGTGAAATTATGCTTCTTGAATTTTCATCGTCAATCATGTGCCTGATACTTGCAGGAAAGGTGGGCTCAAACATTGCGTCGGAACTGGGCACAATGCGCGTGACACAACAGATAGACGCTCTTGAAATAATGGGTGTAAACTCGGCTTCATACTTGATACTGCCAAAGATTATGGGTATGATAACCATAATGCCGATGCTTGTCATATTCTCTACTGCGGCAGGATTCTTTGGTGCTTACGCAACAGCAGCATGGGGGCATGTTCTTTCCGTTGAGGATCTTGAACTTGGATTACAACATGCTTTCAATCCTTGGTTCGTATGGATGAGCCTTATTAAGAGCATTTTCTTTGCCTTTATCATTTCCTCTGTTCCGGCATTCTTTGGTTATACAGTTGAAGGAGGTTCAGTAGAAGTGGGCAAGGCAGGCACTGATGCCGTAGTCTGCTCGAGTGTTTTGATTCTTTTCTCAGACATTTTCCTAACTCAAATACTGTCATGATAGAGGTTAAGAATCTATATAAGAGTTTTGAAGACAAAGAAGTGCTGAAAGACATTTCGGCAGTCTTTGAGGAGGGTAAGACAAATCTTATCATTGGTCAAAGCGGTTCTGGAAAGACTGTACTGATGAAAAACATCGTCGGGCTGCTCACTCCGACAAAGGGTAAGATATTCTATGACGGCCGTGACTTCACGTCGATGACAAAGGAACAAAAGGTTTTCCTGCGTCGGGAAATGGGAATGTTGTTTCAAAGTTCGGCACTTTTCGACTCGATGTCAGTGCTCGACAATGTCATGTTTCCTCTAAACATGTTCTCTACGCTCAACTATCGCGAGAGATTGACACAAGCCAGAAAGTGTCTTGACCGCGTAAACATTGTCGATGCAGAAAAGAAATATCCTGATGAAATCTCCGGTGGTATGCAGAAACGCGTGGCTATCGCCCGTGCAATAGCACTGAATCCTCGCTATTTGATGTGCGATGAGCCGAACTCCGGACTTGACCCAAAGACCTCACTTGTCATTGACGACCTCATCCACAGCATCACACAAGAATATAATATGACGACAATCATCAACACTCACGACATGAATTCAGTCTTGGGAATAGGTGAAAGCATCATATTTATCTACGAAGGACGCGAGGAATGGCGCGGAACAAAAGACGAGGTACTGCGTTCCAAGAACGAAAAACTCTCTGATTTCATATTCGCAAGTGACTTGTTGAAGAAAGTTAAGAAACATTTTCAAGACTAAAAAAATACAAGGTTGGATGTTCATGGCAAAGGCAATCCTAACGACTATACAACCAGACAACAAAACGACAAAACAATGTTAGAAATAAAAAATCTGCACGCAACAATAGCAGGAAAAGAGATACTGAAAGGAATAAACCTCACTATCAACGATGGCGAGACACACGCTATCATGGGACCTAACGGCTCAGGCAAGAGCACATTGAGTGCTGTGCTTGTCGGCAACCCGCTGTATGAAGTGACCGAGGGTTCGGTGACATTCAACGGAAAGGACTTGTTGGCAATGAAACCCGAGGACCGTGCACACGAAGGTTTGTTCCTCTCGTTCCAATATCCTGTGGAGATTCCAGGCGTGTCGATGACAAATTTCATGCGTGCTGCGGTAAACGAGAAGCGCAAATACCTTGGCGAAAGCGAACTCTCGGCAGGTGATTTCCTCAAACTCATGCGTGAAAAGAGGAAACTTGTACAGCTCGACAGCAAACTTGCGAACCGTTCTGTCAACGAAGGTTTCTCTGGCGGAGAGAAGAAACGCAATGAGATTTTCCAGATGGCGGTGCTTGAACCAAAGCTGAGCATACTTGATGAAACTGATTCCGGACTTGACGTTGATGCCATGCGCATCGTTGCCGATGGCGTGAATAGCCTTAAACGCGACGATACAAGTTGCATTGTCATCACTCACTACGAACGTCTGCTTGAATATCTCAAGCCTAATATCGTACATATCCTATACAATGGCCGCATTGTGAAGACTGGTGGTCCGGAACTGCCAAAGATAATAGAAGACAAAGGATTTGACTGGATAAAAGCCGAAGTAGATGACTAACGAGCAACAATATATTGAACTCTTCTCGCAAAATCGCGATGTTATCTGCGCAAAAAGTGTGCAGAAAATGAACGTGTGCCGCAATGAAGCGTTCAAAGACTTCATGCGTCTTGGCTTTCCGACAAGGAAAGTTGAGCGCTACAAGTATATTGATGTCGCCTCACTCTTTGCACCAAACTATGGCGTGAACCTGCAAAGGTTGACAATTCCGACCAATCCAAAAGACTTGTTCAGTTGCTCTGTTCCGAAACTTAGCACGTTGTTGTATTATGTGGTGAACGATAGTCTCTATCAAAACCAACCAAAAACTTCGCTTCCTGAAGGCGTTATCATTGACTCGTTCACGCAAGCATACGCAAAAAACGCCGATTTAATCGACAGATATTATGGCAGGCTCGCATCGACAAAGGACGATGCAATAACCGCACTCAACACTATGATTGCCCAAGATGGACTGCTTATCTACGTGCCAAAGAACACGCGCATTGAGAAAACCGTCCAAGTGCTGAACGTGCTGAATGCGGATGTTGACCTGATGGCAAACCGTCGAGTGCTCATTATCCTCGAAGATGGGGCGCAGGCACAACTGCTTTTCTGCGACCATGCAATAAAAAACAACAGTTTTCTGACGACACAAGTTGTCGAAGTCTTCGTTGGTCGTGGCGCACATCTCGACTTATATTGCCTTGAGGAAACGCATATAAAGAACGTAAGGTTCAGCAATCTCTACATCAACCAAGAGGCTGACAGCGTTGTGAACCACAATCAGATTACGCTCCACAACGGTGTTACTCGTAACCGTACTGACCTTGTCTTTGCCGGCGATGGCGCTGAATGCCAGTTGAATGGATGCGTGATTGCCGACAAGCATCAGTTTGTTGACAACAACACGTTGATTGACCATCGCGTAGGCCACTGCACGAGCAACGAACTTTACAAATATGTTTTGAACGACGAAAGCGTCGGAGCCTTTGCCGGTCGCGTTCTTGTACGCGAAGGATCACAGCAAACGGTGTCGCAAGAGACGAATCAAAACCTCTGTGCAAGCACATCGGCAAGGATGTTTACACAGCCAATGCTTGAAATATACGCCGACGACGTGAAGTGTTCTCACGGCAGTACTGTCGGCCAATTAAACGATGCAGCACTCTTCTACATGCGCCAGCGTGGCATTCCTGAACGTGAAGCACGCCTCTTGCTTGAGCATGCGTTCATCAACGAAGTAATAGAAAAAATGCAAATCCAACCTTTGCGCGACCGGTTGTCACACCTTGTAGAGATGCGATTCCGCGGTAAACTAAACGTATGCGAAGGCTGCAAACTATGCAAATAACAACCTTAATTTATATAAGATTATGAAAAAATTACTGTCTTTCATTTTTATAAGTTGCATTGCCCTCGGTGCTTACGCACAGGATGAGGACAAGCCTTATTTCAAGTGGAACCAATCCGTAGGCATTTCCCTTGGCTATGCATGGGACAAGGGTGTGTTTGGACCTTCTGAAATGACCAGCGGTTACTCTATGACTCACACTGACATGCTTGAGTGCGACCTGAACCTCTATGGTTTCTTCTTCGGTATGGGATTCGACCTTAACCCTCGCAACGAGGCATACTATCCTTATCACAAGCACAATACACTGCACTCAATCAAGTTTGGTGCCTCGGTTGTTGCTGCAATCGACCGAAACAACAGGTTCATCATCACGCCTTACGTCGGCTACGTGAAGAACAAGAACAACGAGGAGTATTACTATGACAACGACCAGAGATACTACTGGGATCACGAACGCAAGTTCATTTATGGCGGAAAGATTCAGTATGCATACAAGTTACTGGAAGTTGGCATATTCTCATCCAACCGTGAATCGGGCATGACATTAGGTGTCAACCTCAACTGCAAGCCAAGACTGAAAAAGTAAGACTTCCGTCTTTTTCGAAGTCCCTTTTAGGTCTTCTTATTAAAAACGCTCGTTTGCATTTTGCAAAACGAGCGTTTATCTTTTATGCACATTCTAAGAATGTTCACGTGAACATTCTTAGAATGTGCAAAAGAAAGTTGTACAACTTTCATTATCCCCTTACAGAGACCACTCTGAACGGTTACGCAAAACGGAGCAATCCCATTCGCTCGGGAAAAGCAACAAACGGATACAAACCAACACAAAAAAACTCTCCGAAAGACATGAGCTTTCGGAGAGTTCTTATGAATATCGATTGACTTTTAGTCAGCAAGTTTTGCCTTGATGAACTCGCGGTTGAGGCGAGCAATGTTAGCAATGCTCTCGCTCTTAGGACAAACAGCCTCGCAAGCACGAGTATTGGTACAGTTACCAAAGCCGAGTTCTTCCATCTTTGCGACCATAGCCTTTGCACGCTTTGCAGCCTCAGGGCGTCCCTGTGGCAAGAGTGCGAGCTGGCTCACCTTTGATGCAACGAAGAGCATGGCAGAACCATTCTTACATGCAGCGACACATGCACCGCAGCCGATGCAGCTTGCGCAGTCCATAGCCTCGTCAGCATCCTGCTTAGGAATGAGGATAGCGTTTGCATCCTGTGCCTGACCTGTGCGAACTGTGTTGTAGCCACCAGCCTGGATGATCTTGTCGAATGCGCCACGGTCAACCATACAGTCCTTGATTACAGGGAATGCAGCCGAACGCCAAGGCTCAACAGTGATAACGTCGCCATCGTTGAAGCGACGCATGTAGAGCTGGCAAGTAGTTGCTCCGCGTTCAGTCTTTCCGTGAGGAGTACCGTTGATGTAGAGAGAGCACATACCGCAGATACCCTCGCGGCAGTCATGGTCGAATACGAATGGTTCCTTGCCCTCGTTGATAAGTTCCTCGTTGAGGATGTCGAGCATTTCAAGGAATGATGTGTCGTCTGGAATGTTCTTCATTTCATGAGTGTCGAAATGTCCCTTTTCTTTCGGGCCATTCTGCTTCCAGTACTTCAATGTAAATGATATATTCTTTGCCATTGCTTTAATTCTTATAATTACGTGTTTGTACCTTTATAGCTTCATATTCGAGAGGTTCCTTGATGAGTTCAGGCTCGTTGTCCTCGCCCTTGTACTCCCAACATCCAACGTAGAAGTAGTTTTCATCGTCACGCTTAGCTTCACCTTCCTCTGTCTGGTATTCCTCGCGGAAGTGACCACCACAACTTTCGTTGCGTGAGAGTGCATCGTGAGCTACAAGTTCACCCATGAGAAGGAAGTCGCGCAAGTGGATAGCCTTGTCGAGTTCGACGTTGAGACCTTCCTTTTCACCAGGAATAAAGAGGTTTGACCAGAATTCCTTGCGAAGTTCCTTAATGAGCTTGATACCTTCCTTAAGTCCTTCGGCTGTACGGCCCATACCAACGTGTTCCCACATGATATGACCAAGTTCCTTATGAATAGAGTCAACGCTGCGCTTACCCTTGATGTTCATAAGTTTGTCGATACCATCCTGAACAGCCTTTTCTGCTGCTTCGAACTCAGGCATGTCTGTTGAGAGACGAGGCCAGATAGCTTGGTCAGCGAGGTAGTTCTGTATAGTGTATGGCAATACAAAGTAACCATCAGCCAGACCCTGCATCAAAGCAGAAGCACCGAGGCGGTTTGCACCGT
>JAKSIZ010000007.1 GCA_024398515.1 Bacteroidaceae bacterium
TCCTGACCATTATACTATGAAAAAATTGCGTTTCTACTTGGACTCTTCGTTTCAATTATCGGATTGACGCTTTGCGTTTCCCTACCCTTCCGATTGCATTGCTCGGGACGAACGCTTAACTCGCCCAAACATTGCTCCAATGTTCGAGTCAACATTGCAGCAATGTTGAGTCCAACATTGCTGCAATGTTTTTTAGGGTATTAAGCTCGACCGAGAAAAAGCCAACGTCCGCATCTCCCAATGCAAAGCGTCAACTTGTTCTTTTCTATTTGAGTATCGTTGTGCGGAACAGGTCTTCGAAGTCAGGGAAGAGCACTCCGCCGAGGTTACGCTCAATAAGGAGCGTCTTGATGGCAGCGTAAGGCTTGATGAGTTCGTCAGCTTCCTGAAGCGTCAACCTGCCGTCGAAGTATTCCGAAACGAAGTATTCCCAAACCTTTTCGGCTGTTTCTTTGTGGAAGTGCATGTTCTCGTAGATGAAATCGTCACCGTCAACCACGCAGACGATATACATCATTCCGAGGTCGAACAATGGGTTGCCAACAGCGAAAGAACCTAAGTCAATCCAATAGAGATTGCAACTATCGTAGTCAGCCTTAAAGTCGCCCGACATAACGGCATTGCCCACGTGCATATCTCCATGCACTGCTGTCACGGTGTCAGGTGTGGCACGGATGAAGTCGGCAATCTTCTTCTTTTCCTCTTTATTGAAAACAGTGTCGTATTCGAGAAGCTGCAGGAACTGTTCTTTTGCATCTGTGAACACGCCTTCCTTGCACTCGATTGTATGGAAATGCCTGCACATCCGCGCGAACTTTCTCGTCAGTTCCTCGACCATATCAGGGTTGTCGCCGATGGCACGAGCGAACGAAGTCTTGTTTGGAATGCGCCAGAAACGTATGCCTATACGTTCGCCGTCGGTAATCAATTCGCCTGGTTTTGGCACTGGAAAGCCATTGTCGTAGGCTTTCTTGGCAACATCCAACTCGGTTTCAATGTCCGATGTGTCGTATCCTACACTATAGAGTTTCAACATTTCGTTCTTGTCTTCAATGCTGTTATAGCTCTCTCCGTTGGCTCCTTCGCCACTTTTCACATACTTTGTAATGTCAATTCTTGTTGTTTCCATATTAAATTTTATTTGTAACTTTACTTATTATTTACCCCATAACCGAACAATGCGAAGTCTCCACGCATTGGATCGTCGGGAAATATATCGAGCATTCGCTCCGAAATTTTTATCGCCGTTGCCATTGAAGCCGTTCTACTACAGACAAGTTCAAGGCGGTTTGCCTGTTGGAACACGTGGGTGTCGAGAGGGATAATAAGTGAACGCTTGTCAATTATATCGCTCCAGATGCCAAGGTCAACGGGCGAATTGTCGCGCACCATCCATCGTAGGAACATGCACAAACGCTTGCATGGCGACTTTATATCCTTTGGTATAAGCCCTGAAAGCTCGTATGGTCGGAAATAAGAAGTGATGAAATCCAGGACTTCAATGCACGAAAGCATTCGCAAATCGGCTGAACCTGCAACAAAATTCTTCAGTGTTCCGTATTCTTCAACGATGTGTTGCAGTGCTTTACACAGTCGAAACATCGCATTGCAATTGACAATCCGGTAGAAACATTTGTTGCTTTGGGGCACGTATTTCTCATATTCCCCACTCTTCAACCAGCCAAATACATCGCCGTCGGCAGCGTCGAGAATGCCCTGAACCTTTGGCATGAACTGACTTCTTGCGCCAAACGACAGCGTTGAAGCGATGAATGCCGTCAGTTCTTGGTTTGCCCTTCCGTCAACCTGATGCATGAACCATGAAGGATCACCCACGATGAAGTCAGGTTTTTCATACTGCTCGGCAAGCGAAATTATCTGGTTTCTTATTTCCATAAAACATAAAGTCCTCCCTCATAAAGAACGAGGAAGGACTCTTTTTGATTAAAGAATAGTCTTTACAGCCTCAAGCATACCAAGGTCTTGTATTAAATCCAAGTCCTTCTTTACAAGAGCATTCAGACCTTCAATGTTGTTCAAGTCTTCACCCCAGATAAATTCTGCTGCGAGAACGCCGTCGGTAATCTTCTGAGTATCGCCCGTTGCCCACAGTTTCTTGAGAAGATCCATGATCTTAGGGTCGTCGTTTGGAACAATCTCAGTGCCGTCAGCACGCTTGCCACCCTTATAATAAGTGATGATAGCAGCAAGTCCCATGACAAGTCCTTCAGGCAATTTGCCCTTGCGCTCAAGATATACCTTTACGCCAGGAAGGTCGCGAGTCTGATATTTAGGGAATGAGTTGAGCATGATGCTTGTTACCTGATGGTCAACAAATGGATTGTCGAAGCGCTCAAGCACGTCGTTTGCAAACTTTTCAAGTTCGTCCTTTGGCAAGTTGAGCGTTTCCATCAACTCATCAAACTGCACCTTGTGGATGTATTTACCGATGATTTCGTGCTGGCAAGCATCACGAACAATGTTCACACCGCTGAGGAAAGCAACAGGTGAGAGCACTGTGTGAGGGCCGTTGAGCAGTGTAACCTTACGCTCATGATAAGGAGCCTCGGATGGAACAAAGAGTACATGGAGCCCTGCTTTCGATGCTGGGAACTCAGCCTCAACCTCCTTTGGAGCCTCGATAACCCAGAGGTGGAAGTTTTCAGCCTGAACAACGAGGTTGTCAGCGTATGAAACCTTCTGCTGTATTTCGGCAATGTCCTTGCGTGGGAAGCCAGGAACAATGCGGTCAACAAGTGTAGCATAAACGCCACAGCACTCGGTGAACCATGACTTGAAGTCTTCTGGCAACTTCCAAAGGTCAATGTACTGATAGATACATTCCTTCAGTTTGTGACCATTGAGGAAGATAAGTTCGCAAGGGAATATGATAAGTCCCTTATCCTTTGCGCCGTTGAAGAACTGGTATCTGTGATAAAGCAACTGAACGAGCTTGCCAGGATAAGAAGATGCAGGCTTGTCTTCGAGTTTGCATTCAGGGTCAAAAGCAATACCTGCCTCGGTAGTGTTAGAGATTACGAAGCGGATTTCAGGTTGTTCTGCCAATGCCATGAACGCTGCATTCTGTGAATATGGATTGAGAGCACGGCTGATGACATCGATTCTTTCGAGTGTGTTCACTGGTTTTCCGTTTTCACGACCTTGAAGATTTACGTGATAGAGACAATCCTGACCATTGAGCCAGTCAACCATTCCCTTTTCTATAGGCTGAACAACAACGACACTACCGTTGAAATCTGTCTTCTGGTTCATGTTCCAGATAATCCAATCAACGAATGCACGAAGGAAGTTTCCTTCACCAAACTGAATCACCTTTTCAGGCATAACGCTCTTTGGAGCAGTTCTCTTGTTAAGACTTTTCATTTCTTTTTACGTTTTTTATGTTAAGATTAAATGCAATATACATTGAAGCCACCGTCAACAACAGCTACTGTACCAGTAACAAACTTTGATGCAGGACTGATGAGATAGTGAATTGTACCGCAAAGTTCCTCTGGTTCGCCCATACGCCCAAACGGAGTTTGCTGGATGATGTGCTGTGCACGTGGAGTCCAACTGCCGTCAGGATTAACGAGAAGGTCGTGGTTCTGATTTGTTACAAAGAAACCAGGAGCAATAGCATTTACGCGGATACCATCGCCGAATTTGCGTGCAACTTCCGATGCCATATACTCCGTGAAGCTCTTAATACCCGACTTTGCAGCAGAGTAACCGCAAACACGTGTGCAAGGACGGAAGCTTGTCATTGAGCCAAAGTTCACAATCTGTCCCTTGCCCTGTTCCTTCATTGGCTTAAGAAATACCTGTGTTGGAATAACAGTTCCCGTAAGATTCAGTTCCAAAACAAATGAGAACTGCTTAGGGTCGAGGTCAAAGATGCTCTGGTCATCGGCAATAGTAGCACCTTTCTGATTGCCACCAGCAGCATTCAGCAGAGTATCAACACGGCCATATTTTGCAAGAATATCCTTGCAGTTCTGCTCTACGACAGATGCATCGAGCACGTTAGTAGCAAACCAACATGCTTCGCCACCGTCGGCTTTGATTTCAGCAACGAGTTTGTCGCCGAGTTCTTTTTCTTGTGGAAGACTCAAAAATGCAACCTTGCAACCTTCCTTTGCAAGATATTTTCCAATCATGGAACCAAGAACACCAGTTCCACCAGTAATAACGACCACTTGGTCTTTGATGTCAAATAAACTATTCATTGTTATATTGTTTTTTTTGATAAATTATTTTTTTTTATTGGAATATGGTTATCTATACATACGGTTCTACTGAACTGGCACGTATGGCAATTTATATTCTATGCCAAGTTCATTGTCAACCGTTGCAATGATGCCTTCAACCTGTCCAAGTGCAAACATTCGCCCAAGGAAAGAGTAGCCAGCATTATAGCCACGAGTTTCTTCGTCGTACATATCCATAAACGGACCATGGTCAACACGCATAGGCAGATTTGTGTTTTCCTTTTCAAATATCCTTGCAAGTTCAATGAGATTTGCCCTGCCACCAAGGTGTGAAGCTTCAGTAAAATCACCGTTAGGGAAGATATGGCATGAACGAAGATGAACGAAATGAGTTCGTGAAGCATACTTCTTTGCCAGCGCAACAACGTCATTGTGCGCCCCTGAAGAAAGCGAACCAGCACAGAATGTGAGGCCATTATGCTTGTTGTCAACAGCTTTGAGGAACCATTCTATGTCCTCATCGCAAGTTACGATACGCGGCAAACCAAGTATCTGCATCGGTGGATCATCAGGATGAACACACATATTCATGTCGTATTCCTCGCATGTAGGCATTATTGCTGCAAGGAAGTAGCGCATGTTCTCACGCAATTGGTCGCGAGTGATACCCTTATATAGGTCGAGCAACTGGCGGAAGAGTTCCACAGGATGTTCATCATCTTCCTTTATATTACCATTAACAAAGCCTTGCGTCTTTACAATCATATTCTCTACAAGCTGATGATTGAAATCTGCCACATTGCCTTCCTTTACAACTTTCTCATTCCGGGCTTCGGCTTTTTCTACCACGTCGGCAGCAAAACTTTCCCTCGCTCCTTCACGCTTCAAGATGAAAATATCGAAGTAAGCAAACTCCACGTGCGAGAAATAAAGGTTTGAAGTGAAGTTAGGATTGGCGTGGAAAAGGTCGGTACGTGCCCAGTCAAGAACTGGCATAAAGTTGTAGCATATCGTATGAACACCTTCAAGACCAAGGTTCTTCAAACTTTCCTTGTAGGTTTCAATCTGTTGGTCACGGTCAGGACCGGCATATTTTATGCTTTCAACCACTGGCAGACTCTCCACCACACTCCATCTCATTCCATAACTTTCAATGTATTCTCTAAGGTCACGAATCTTTTCGCGAGTCCATACTTCGCCGTTTGGCACGTCGTGAAGAGCAGTTACTATTCCCTCAACGCCAATTTGTTTCAGCATCTTCAAGGTAATAGGATCCTTCTTGCCAAACCATCTCCATGTTTTCTCCATATTGAGTTTTTTGTTAGTTTTTTTATAATATTTGTGCAAAAGTAAGAATTTTTTTTTACATTTGCACTCACAAAGAGATGAAATTATATATTTTTATATTTATTTTCTTATTTAACTGGTGAATTGCCACTATATACACTCAATGAAAAGAATAAAACTTTCACTTATATTGTCGCTTATTTGCGTCATTGGTTTTGCCGACATAGTAGATTATCTTGAAGGGCTTGAAATCCCGGCATGGAGAGAAGACAACACAACTTTTCTCATTGACCATAGAACAGAATATGAGAATAAATCGGTCAGGACATACGCTTTGGAGTTTGACCTAAAGACAAACCATTCACGTTGGGTTGCATTCAAATTTGATGAAACGACACGTGGTGGCAAAGCCTCGCGCAGCAATAACTTTGAAAACGATCCCGACTTACCTGCCGAGAATCAAATAGGGACATCTGCTTTCGACACTGGTTATGACCGCGGACATCTTTGTGCATCAAATGATCGACGATACTCTGACGATGCAAATGCCCAAACATTCTACATGAGCAACATGAGTCCACAAATGACTCGATTTAACGAATACTACTGGAGGACCATTGAAAGTCGCATTCAAGACTTAGGAAACAATCCAGAGTTCTCAACAAACCTATATGTTGTAAAGGGTGGAACTATTGACAACACCATTGGTGTCATGCAAAGATCCAAGAACAGTACAGTAATACCCGCATACTATTTCGTTGCACTCTTGCAGGAATGTATCAATACGGAAGGCAAGAAAGGCTATCGGGCACTTGGGTTTTATGTGCCACACACCGATTGTGCAGATATCAGTGCAGACAATCTTGTCTCAACAATTCAGTCGCAAGTGTGCAACATCGACTATCTTGAGCATCAGACTGGAATAGATTTTTTCCCATCACTTCCCGATGATGTTGAGGACTTGATTGAATCAAAGTCCATAACATCTTCTGTTCTTTGCGATTGGGGATTCGATGTAACTCCCGATTATAAGACAGATCCAGACAACCTCATCTATCATCAAGACGATCTAAGATACGACATTACGCTTATCGACAAGGGAGAATACTTCCAAACTCTTGCGTTGCCATTTGGCGAAAACCTTTACAATGCTACTTGCAGTATTGTTCCTACAACCGACGATGGATACGAATTTGCTGGTTGGGCAACGTCAATGCGCACAGACTTTCCCGAATTTGTCAACCGACGCGAGATTTCGTCTAAACCTGATACTCTTTATGCAATCTACAAACGCAACATCAATGGCTATATATATAATAAGGTGGTAACGCCTAAGTCAGACTGGACCGGAAACTACCTAATTGCATACGAAAACGACAACAAACTTCTCAATGGAGCATTAGACTCTATTGATGTACCAAAGAATTTCGTTCAACTTGACACAATTGAAGGCAACTCCATTCCATCAAATGCCTTTACCGATGGCTGTATGTTTGCTATTAAACATTTTGAAGATGGTTATTCCATCATGAGCAAAGTGGGCAAATACATCAATCGAGTCACTAACACCAACGGACTCGACTACACCGACACACCATCGGCAAACACTATTTCTCTTGAAAACGGCAATGTATTCATCAAAGGCAAGGGTGGATATTACCTGCAATACTATCCTGTAGTAGTTGCAGGAGGACAACGTTTCCGCTATTACGACAACACACAAAAACCATTGCAACTTTATCAACACGAGAATGCATCAGTTGAAATCTATGGACTTGGCATAGCACGAAGCCGCGGAGCTACAATGACCGATGCGCATTGGGCTACATATTGCAACGAGTTTGAGACTATCATTCCTGATGGAATAAAAGCGTTCTATGCAACCATCAACGGCAACACCGTCAATCTTCACCGCATAGATTCCCAGATTATACCTGCAGGAATGGGCGTATTGTTATATTCTGATAATGCAGGCAGCTATAAGTTTATAGAGAGTTACACGAATGCAAAGCCAAACATCGACAACAAACTCATCGGTGTCACAACGAATACTGAGATTGGTTACGACAAATGCGACTATATTCTTGTTGACTTTGCAGGCAACGCAAGTTTCGTTAGAGCAGAAAAAAGCACATTGGAGTCGGGCAAATGTTATCTGCGTTTAGATGCACCTTCAGCTATGAGCAAGATAGACATCGTATGTCATGATAACCCAACTGGTATAATCATCAGTTCGGCATCAATCAACGACAACGGAACACGATATAATCTGAACGGACAGATTGTCTCGCCATCATACAAGGGCATCGTCATCATCAACGGAAAGAAACACTTGTTGCAATAACATGATTACACCATATAAATAATATAAAAGATGGAACCAGAGCAAACCAAGAATGTCAATATTGAATTAAGTAGCAATAACTTTTCAATAGAAATGACTCAAGAAATGAGAGATTATCTTTTTAACGAAAAGAGGTTAACGTCTATCAACTTAGGTGAAAAAGAAATCCTTCATCTTATTCACCTCGCTCCATCTATGGAGACGAGAAAACGCCTGAGGTTCCTGAAAGATGCTGCTGAACAAGGAATGTACATTACGGCTCGCTCTAATGATACAAATCTAATCGACGAGAGTATATCAATAACGCCAAAGAAATCGAGAAAGAGCAAGATATTTATCATTACACTTATAAGCATATTGATAGTCCTTTGCTTCGTGATGTGGGCGGTGTCTTTATCTAAGCACAACAAATATCCTTTTATCGACATTCCTTGTACTTGCCATTATTGCACATCACTTCCAGACATGAGTTACACGAATCATGATGATACATTTTTTCAGGAACTGCAACATTCTATAAAGATGATGGAATCATCCAAGTTAAGTGGAATTTTCTTATATACAGCTTTCTTCTTTCTTCAAATCCTATTATACGTTATCTATTACAAACGAAAGTGGAAACGTAGTGTAGTGCATTGGATACTTCTTCCAATAGCACTGTTATTCAACATTTGGATCTACTTGGAGATTGCAGACTTCGAACTATTTGAAGATTTTGTAACGATTTGCAAATATATATTTGGCATCCCAATAGCTATTATCTTATTTCCTGTTTTCCTCTTTTTTAATGGGCTTTCTTCTATTACTCGCAGACGTTAAGGTATTAATCGTTAAAAAAAGAATGGAAAAAAGTTTATCGTATCAATAAATTTACTATCTTTGCACAACAAATACAAACGCACATAAGCTATGACAAAAAAGAAGTATTCTCCTCAAGAGGAACAAACAAATACAGCCAGTGAACCTATTGCGGCATATCAATATGCATCTGCACCTGTGCCAGGAAAGATTACCGTCAACATTGACGATATGTCTAAACTGAAAGACATAAAGCGTGCAATCTGTATGATACGTGGCGTGGTAAGTGTTGAAAAGTCTCCTGCGATGAAGTCATACGAGCGTGCCCGTGCCGACGTTGAAGCTGGGCGAGTGATTGAATGCAACAGCAAAGAAGAATTCTTTAGACTATTAAATCTATAATGGGATATAGGGTTAAGTTTACAAAAGGATTTAACAAAGACGTTGAACTTTGCAGAAGACGAGGATACGACATGACTCGTCTGAAACGAGTATTAGATATACTAATTGACACTGGAACCGTTCCAATCTTATATCGCCCACATAAATTATCAGGCAATCATGAAGGAGAATGGGAATGTCATATAGGTCCCGATTGGTTGCTGATATGGGAACAGAACGATACCGAACTGACACTCCTCATGCTCAGCACCGGTACTCACAGCGACTTATTCTGAAAAAACAAGACAAATCGCTTGTCTTACTCGCTGGTTAATCTCCAATTTTCTCGAATTTATAACCCATGGAATGAAGCACTACTGATGCTCCAATCTGGTAAAGAACTCTTACGCTTGCTATATAAATATGGTATGCGAGAGGGGATTGAGGCTCTATCTGCTCATGACGAATACGGGCAAGGACTTGCTGTGCACAACTCTGAACGAGTTTCTCCGTCTTGTCAAACTCCTCTCCCTTAAGTCCAAGCACCTCTTCACGCACATATTCATCCATATAATCATAACCTCGTTTGTCGCGAATATACTCGTAAAGATTCCCCACCTTATTATATATAGACCAATCATCGTCCCAGAACTTTGCCACTGCCATGCCGAGATACATTGCCCATCCGAGCGAAACTGTAGGGTAATCGGCTACTTCCTTGACCGAATCAGCAACGTATGACGGGGCAATCTCTACCCATTTATCAGTCATATCATCGGTCACAAGTATCTGTCCTCCGAGCTTTCCTTCTATCGTAAGCATACGCAAAAGATGCGTTGCGAGACTTTTCTCATACCTTTCTATATATTCTTGTTGTTCCATTACGCAAAGTATTTGTTGTATTCAAGTTCAAAGTTCGGAGTCACTTTCCCCTCGGCAATGGCTGCTGCGAGTTCCTCTTTTGAGAAGAATTTTCCGCCGGCAAGTTCCTGTTTGTCGGGTGAAATGATGCCATCGAAGACCGTCTTATACACATAGACATACTCGCAATCGACTTCACTTTCAAAGATATACTTATCAACGAAGCATGGCGAATAATCGGTTATGCCGAGTTCTTCCTCCACTTCGCGCTCCAATGCCGTCGCTATATCTTCGCCGAAAGATACGTGTCCGCCGCACGCCGTGTCCCATTTATTGGGTTGCACTGTCTTCCATTCCGGTCGAAATTGCAGGTATATGTCGCCTTCAGTGTTGAATACGTGCAGGTGAACTACGGGGTGAAGTATCTTACTACCACCATGTGCATCGCCACGACTGACCGATCCAATCACGTTTCCCTCGCAGTCAACACGAGGCAGAAGTTCCTTATCGTTGTCTTTCATCTAATATAGTTTTATCCATTCATATTCATTTCCACTGGCGTCCATGTAGCGTATGAAGTCGTCGAGCCTTATGTTGAGCGAGGCACGATTATCGTTTGGATGGAACGACAGGTGGGAATAATTCTTCAAATTCTCGTCTAAGAAAACATACACATGATGCTCCTCATCGTTGACAAGCCCGAATGGAGACACGCTCCCTGGGCGTAAGCCAAGGTATTTTTCCATGCGATGCTCCGATGCAAAGCTCAGTTTCCCCTGATGAAGCATGTGCTCAAGGTCGTGAATTGCAAGGTTCTGGTCGCACTGAAAGATGACAAGATAATGCCGGTTTCCCTTGTGATTGCGGAAGAAAAGATTCTTACAATGCGTTCCAGGAAGGTCTGCCCAATACTGTCGCCCTATTTCAATTGTCGGTGCTTCTGGGTGTTCGGTGTAGGTAAACTCTATATTGAGTGCCTTAAGCCTATCATAGACTTGCTGCTGTCCAAGCATAGTATTTGGGGTTTTTATTTCGAGAATTCGAGTTTTCGAGTGTTCGAGATTTCGATAATTTGCGCTATCAAGGGCTTTTGCCTCAATTGGTTTTATCAAAAATGTGGCGTTATGTCCTTGCCGAAAGGTGCTACTGCGAGGCGTGCCATCTTGAAATGTTGCTTGCCCCAAGGTATTCCAACTATGATAATGCACAGCAGAATGCCGAAAAACATGTGTGTGAGCCATGCCCATAGTCCGCCAAAGATGAACCAAATGACGTTCATAAACAGGTTCAGGCAGCCATGTTCCTGATGCGAAGAGTCTATTTCCGCACCGAAAGGCCACAGGCACAACACGCCAATCTTAAACGTCTGCCACCCCCAAGGAATGCCTACGATTGTTATACACAAGGCTATACTGCCGATAAAATAATTGATTGCCGACTCCAATCCGCCGCATATCAACCAAAGGATATTACCAAGTATTCGTCCCATACCTTATTTATATTTCAAGTCTTCGATGTTTCGAAATTTCGAGGTCGTGCCTCGTCTTTTCTTTGCAAAAGTACAAAATATTATTCACATTACGCAAAAGTCGCGTCGTTTTATTGATTTTTTTATTACTTTTGCAGTCAAATGACATTCGAAAACGACAACATACGGCTCCTGGTGTTCGATAATATGGAACAATGCACCGACGAAGAAGTGCGTCGGATGCTACCTCTTGTGTCGGAACAACGACGCCAACAAGCCATGCAGTTCAAGTTCTTGTTCGGTCAGTTCGCCTGCCTGAAGTCGTATGAGATGCTCATGTCGTTGCTCGGCACGAAGGGCGAAAAGCCAGAATTTGTCTATGGCGAACACGGCAAACCTGCGATTGAGGGTTGCGACATGCACTTCAGCATCAGCCATTGCAAGCAAGGCATTGCCGTTGCCGTGAGCAAACGCCCTATCGGCATAGACATAGAAAGTTTCCGCGAGGCAGATGAGGCTTTGATAAACATGACGATGAACGCCGACGAGGCAAGGCAGATACGCACCTCCCCCACCCCAACCCAGACTTTCATTGAGCTTTGGACTCGCAAGGAAGCCGTGCTGAAACTACGCGGTACAGGCATCACCGACCATCTGCACGACGTATTGCTCGGCAACGAACGAGTCATTACGCACACCAACAACACCAAAGGTTACGCCTATTCCATCGCAATGGATTATTGACCTCAGCATTTATTTTTGCATGACTTCAGCGTAAGTCTTCATCAACATGAACGCTTAAATCAAAAATACATTCTTAGAATGTTCATCGGTACATTCTTAGAATGTTCAAGCGAACATTCTAAGAATGTGCTTTAGGGTTTAAGGCACGTTCTTGAAAATCCAAGCGAACATCATCGGCATTTTGATATATTTCCGACGAAACATTGAACGCTCGCAATGTCAAATTCTACATCCTAATCCTTTTATTTGTTTCTTTTTAGCAAATATATTTGGTCGGTCAATAATAATTTAGTAACTTTGCACCGCTAATTTAAAATAATTTAGTTTTTTATTATAAATATCATGTCAGAAAAAAGAGAAAAACTGTTCTCTGAGTTTCAGGCACCGAGCCGACAGGAATGGCTCGACAAGATTGAAGTCGATCTGAAAGGCGCAGACTTCAATAAGAAACTCGTGTGGAGAACTAACGAAGGCTTCAACGTGCAGCCTTTTTACATGCGCGAAGATTTGGACGGTCTGAAAACTCCTGAATCTCTTCCAGGTGAATTCCCATTCGTCAGAGGTAACAAGAAGAACTGTAACTGCTGGTATGTACGCCAGAACATGAAGGCCGACGACGCTGCTGCAGCAAATGCCAAGGCTCTCGACATCATGAACAAAGGCGTTGACTCGCTCGGATTCTGCATCCCATCAGAGAAGGTTACGGCTGAACACATCGAGACTTTGCTCAACGGTATCGTTTGCGACGCTGTAGAACTTAACTTCAACACTTGCCCTTGCAAGGCTGTTGAACTGGCTAAGGTGCTCGTTGCTTACTTCGAAAAGAAGGGTTACGACAAGGCTAAAGTCGTAGGTTCTATCAACTGGGACCCAATGGAGAAGATGGTTGTAAAGGGAAAGAACGTTGACGAAACACTCGCTACAGGCAAGGAACTCGTTGAAACATTGAAAGACTTCCCAGAATTCCGTTGCGTTGCTGTAAACGTTGTAGCCCTTGCAAATGCTGGTGCTTACATTACTCAGGAGTTGGGTTACGCCCTTGCATGGGGTAACGAATACCTGAATATGCTTGTTGAGGCAGGCGTTGAACCTACACTCGCAGCAAAGAAGATAAAGTTCAACTTTGGTATTTCCACTAACTTCTTCATGGAAATGGCAAAGTTCCGCGCAGCTCGACTGCTGTGGGCAGACATCGTAAAGCAGTACGAACCTAAGTGCGACTGCGCATGCCAGATGTGTGTGAATGCTATCACATCAAAGTATTACATGACAATGTTCGACAGCTACGTGAACCTTCTCCGCACACAAACACAGTCAATGAGTGCTTGTCTGGCAGGTGTTCACAGTATCGTAGTGACTCCTTTCGACGCAATATACGAGCAGCCAAACGACTTCAGCGAGCGCATTGCACGCAATCAGCAGTTGCTGCTTAAGGAAGAAAGCCACTTCGACAAGGTTGTTGACCCAGGTGCAGGCTCATACTACATCGAGACTCTCACCGTTTCAATCGCCAACGAAGCATGGAAGATATTCCTTGCACAGGAAGAAGCTAATGGATTCTACGCACAGGTTAAGGCTGGTGCAGTTCAGGATACCATTAACGCAACCAATGCAAAACGCCACGACGACGCAGCAAAGCGCAAGGAATTCATGCTTGGAACAAACCAATTCCCTAACTTCACAGAGGTAAGCGACGGCAAGCAAGCAATATGTTGCTGCTGTGGTTGCTGCAAGGACGAAGCTCCAGAATACAAGACTATCGAGTCTGCACGCCTGGCTTCAGACTTCGAAGACCTTCGCCTCACAGTAGAAAAGAGCGGAAAGCAGCCAGTTGCATTCATGCTCACAATAGGTAACCTCGCTATGCGTCAGGCACGTGCACAGTTCTCTTGCAACTTCCTTGCTTGCGCAGGCTATAAGGTAATCGATAACCTCGGCTTCGAAACAGTAGAGGCTGGAGTTGACGCAGCACTCGCAGCAAAGGCTGACATCGTAGTGCTTTGCTCTTCAGACGACGAGTATGCAGAGTATTCAGTTCCTGCATTCAAGTATTTGAACAATCGTGCTCTCTTCGTAGTTGCTGGTGCTCCAGCATGTATGGAAGACCTTCAGAAGGAAGGCATCGAAAACTTCATCCATGTTCGCAGCAACGTGCTTGAAACTTTGAAACAATATAACGCTAAACTCGGAATCTAATTATGGCACGTAAAGAATTCAAAAATATAGACGTACTTGCTGGCATTCAGAATAAAGACGGTCAGCAGTGGCAACAGGAGAACGGCATTAAGGCTGATTGGAAAACTCCTGAACAGATTGACGTTAAGCCAGCTTATACAAAGGAAGACCTTGAGGGCATGGAACATCTTGGCTATACAGCAGGTCTCGCTCCATTCCTCCGCGGCCCTTATTCAATGATGTACCCAATGCGTCCTTGGACAATCCGCCAGTATGCAGGCTTCTCAACAGCAGAAGAAAGTAACGCTTTCTATAGAAGAAACCTTGCCAGTGGTCAGAAAGGTCTGTCAGTAGCATTCGACCTTCCTACTCACCGTGGTTACGACCCAGACAATGCTCGCGTTGTCGGCGACGTAGGTAAGGCAGGCGTTAGCATTTGCTCAGTTGAAAACATGAAGGTTCTCTTCGATGGCATTCCATTGAACAAGATGTCTGTTTCCATGACAATGAACGGTGCTGTGCTTCCTATCATGGCATTCTACATCGTTGCAGGTCTTGAGCAGGGTGCAAAGCTTGAGGAAATGGCAGGTACAATCCAGAACGACATCCTCAAGGAGTTTATGGTTCGTAATACTTATATTTACCCACCTGAGTTCTCAATGAGAATTATCTCTGACATCTTTGAATATACTTCACAGAATATGCCTAAGTTCAACTCTATCTCTATTTCTGGTTACCACATGCAGGAAGCAGGTGCTACAGCAGACATTGAGTTGGCTTATACTATCGCCGATGGTCTCGACTATATCCGCGCTGGTATAAAGGCAGGTATCGACATCGATGCTTTCGCTCCACGTCTTTCATTCTTCTGGGGCATCAGCATGAACCACTTTATGGAAGTTGCAAAGATGCGTGCAGCACGTATGCTTTGGGCAAAGGTTGTTAAGCAGTTCAACCCTAAGAACCCTAAGTCACTCATGCTCCGTACTCACTCTCAGACTTCAGGTTGGTCATTGACAGAGCAGGACCCTTACAACAACGTAGGTCGTACTTGTATCGAGGCAATGAGTGCAGCACTTGGTCACACTCAGTCACTCCACACTAACGCCCTCGACGAAGCAATCGCTCTGCCTACTGACTTCAGTGCACGTATTGCTCGTAACACTCAGATTTATATCCAGAATGAAACTAAGATCTGTAAGCAGATTGACCCATGGGCAGGTTCTTACTATGTTGAGACTCTGACTAACGAAATCGCACAGAAGGCTTGGCAACACATTCAGGAAATCGAGGCTCACGGAGGTATGGCAAAGGCTATCGAAACTGGTCTTCCAAAGATGCGTATCGAGGAAGCAGCAGCCCGCACTCAGGCTCGTATCGATGCTGGCAATCAGACAATCATCGGTACAAACAAGTATCGTCTTGAGCACGAAGATCCTATTGACATCCTCGAAGTTGACAACACTGCAGTTCGCGAACAGCAGGAAGCAGATTTGAAGGAATTGAAGGCAAAGCGCGACAATGCTGCATGCCAAAAAGC
This sequence comes from Bacteroidaceae bacterium, assembly GCA_024398515.1. GTDB lineage: Bacteria > Bacteroidota > Bacteroidia > Bacteroidales > Bacteroidaceae > Prevotella. The sequence goes on from JAKSIZ010000007.1 coordinate 15,810, forward strand.
TCTCGAAGCAATCACAAAGAGCGTAGAGACTGGCGAAGGCAACCTCCTTGCACTTGCTGTTGAGGCTGCAAAGCTTCGTTGTACTCTCGGCGAAATCTCTGATGCTTGCGAAAAGGTCGTAGGTCGTTATAAAGCAACTATTAAAACTATTTCAGGCGTGTATTCAGCAGAAAACAAGAACGACGCAGACTTCAAGAACGCTTGCGAATTGGCAGAGAAGTTTGCACAGAAAGAAGGTCGCCGTCCACGTATCTTCATCGCAAAGATGGGTCAGGATGGTCACGACCGTGGTGCTAAGGTTGTTGCAACAGGTTACGCTGACTGTGGTTTCGACGTTGACATGGGACCTTTGTTCCAGACTCCAGCCGAGGCAGCTCGCGAAGCAGTTGAAAACGACGTTCACGTTGTTGGTGTAAGTTCACTTGCAGCAGGTCACAAGACTCTCGTTCCTCAGCTCATCGAAGAGTTGAAGAAACTTGGTCGCGAAGATATTATGGTAACAGTCGGTGGTGTAATCCCTGCACAGGACTACGACTTCCTCTACAAGGCTGGTGCTGCTGCTATCTTTGGTCCTGGTACTAACGTATCTTATTCTGCAGCGCAAGTTGTAAAACTTCTTCTTGACGAATAATTTCTATCAACATAATAAAAGCCGTATTGCCACGAATAGTGACTTTACGGCTTTATTATATAATAATGAATAAGGACATGAGAAATTTTATTAAATTCATTGCCGTTCTGGCATTGCTCTTTGCTCCGATGGCAACAAATGCACAGTCGGTGGAAAACATTTATGAAATTGCCCTGTTGCAATATCAGAACAAAAACTTCACAAAGGCAGTTGAAAACTTCCAGCAAGCAGCTGCTGCCGGACATATAAAGGCTGTATATAGTCTTGCAGTATGTTATCAGGACGGAACCGGTGTTCCTCAGAACGATGCAATGGCACTTCAGTATTTCACTGAAGCAGCAAATGCAGGTTACGACAAGGCACAGGTAACATTGGGCGATGCATACGCATGGAAGCGTCTTGGCATCAAGAAGAAAAACTATGACGAAGCCGTTCGTTGGTATGCACTTGCAGGTCAGCAGGGCAATGCCGATGCTCTCTATCAGTTAGGCCGCTGCTATGAGGCAGGTCGTGGAGTAAAGAAAGACAAGAAGATGGCTGCCGCTTATTATCTGAAAGCACAAGAAGCAGGCAACACACTTGCCGCTCTATATCTCCAGAAGATACTGAAGAAACATCCCGAATACGCATTCTAACATAGATAACCTTACAATAAACTTTCCTAACTACGCAAAGATAGGAAAGTTTTTTTATACATGCAAAACTAAAAAAGAATGTTAAAAAGCCAATGATATTATGCTTTTTGCTTTCTATTCATTTGTAATTCTAAATCTTTAGTTTATTTTTGCATCACGATAATTAGCAACAAATCAAGATATGCAAAAGAAAAAGACATACACGCTTACAAAGTCGGAACTCCAGGTGATGAACATTCTTTGGGCTGCGGGAAAGTCATTGGATGTGCACGGGGTAATAGACCGTTACGATGATCCAAAGCCTGCATACACAACGGTTGCTACATTCCTGAAGATACTTTTCAACAAGAAGTTTGTTGAATATAAGAAAGGAACTGGCAAGTCTCACTTGTATTCGCCATTGATATCAAAGGCAGAATACACGCGACGGACTATGGAGGAAATGAAGAATGATTTCTTCAATGGCAGTGCATCGTCGTTTGTCAAGTTCTTTGTCAAGGCAGAAAAGATTTCGCGTTCAGAGTTAGAGGAACTCATAAAACTAATTGAGGAAGAGTAATGGAAGCATTGACAACATACGCAATAAAGGCAGCAATATGCCTGACTGTGCTTTATTTGCCTTATACTTTTATGTTGAGAAGACACACTTTCTTCTCTTTCAATCGCATTGTGCTGCTTTCAATCGTTGCAATGTCTTTCGTATTTCCATTGCTCGACATACCATTATTATCAGGATTATTTACTCCAACGAGTGCAGAATCGCCAACATTTATTGATATAGGACTACCTCTGACGACACAAGTCGAAGCAGAAAGAAGCACAAATCATATCTCATGGATGCGAATAATAACCCTTGTGTATGTTATTGGCGCGTCAATATGCTTGCGTAGAAAATGTGTCGGACTAATCAAGTTAATACGTTTCATTCCGCAAAGATGCATGTTTACAGACAAGAAAGACGGTATAACTGCGCAGAATTATCAATATTTACTAATCAGCAAGACTGTAGATAATGGCTATTTCCCATTTGCAAACAGCTTTAATCACAGCCTTCTCAAAAAAAGAATTAAAATGATGAAAACTAAGAAATCAAATCCGTGGAATCGCATGAAAGTACTATATGTGCTTCCTGTTTCATGCTTGGTATTGTCGGCATTTGCCACTCCGACAACTGTTGAGACGCCTGACAATGTCGTGTCGTCAGCAAAAGATGTCAAGGATGTTACCTTCGACGTTTGCGAGGTTATGCCTGAATATAAAGGTGGGATGACTGCTCTAATGAAATACCTCACGCAGAGCGTCAAGTATCCTGAATCGGCACAAAAAGAAAAAATAGAAGGTCGCGTGATTGTCACATTCGTTGTTGATAAAGACGGAAGCATCTGTGAAGCAAAGGTTGTAAGCTCTGTTTCACCTGATATCGATGCTGAGGCTGTGCGCGTTGTCAATTCCATGCCGAAATGGAGACCTGGCAGACAAAATGGCGAGGTCGTAAGAGTGAGATATACTCTTCCTATTACATTCCGACTTACAGGGGGTGAAAATAAGGTGGCAACAAAGGATGAGAGTGGACCTTCCATTCGTAATCAAGCAGATTATTAATCAAATTGAAACTAACGGCGTCAACATGATTTCTTTCAGTCGCCTTTCAGGCTTTGTGAAAGCGACAAGCCGATATCGGACAGTTGAACGGTGTTGTTTCTGGCTTTATTATTCATCAATCTGAAGATTGTGCTTTATACTTCGTCAAACATTGCTCCAATGTTCGAGTCAACATTGCTGCAATGTTCGGACCAACATTGCAGCAATGTTTTTCCCACTTAAGCGTTCAACTTGAGAAACGCGTAATGTGACTCCTCAAATTCCATAGCGAAGAACTGGGCTGAACACTCGGACAAGTCACCCATAAAAAACAAATCCTCCCACAACAAAGTGCGGGAGGACGTTTTCTTTTTATCAATTCGCAATGGCGAGGATTATCTTACCATTATCTTCGACGAACTGCCGTTTTTCGTATTCTTTACGACGTATATGCCCTTCGTGCCGGTAAGTCGGCTGATTTTCTGCTGCAGGTCGCGACTGCCCTTGGCAGTGAGAGTGCCTACGCATGCACCAGAGATGTTGTGAATAGTGTAGTCACACTCCGACATCGATACGAGGTTCTCTATTCCGCTTCCGACTTGAATGAATTCCAGTTTGTCGAGATTGAAGTCACCGTTCTTTATCGTGATGCGAATTACGTGTTCACCTGCTTTAAGTTCTCGTTCGGCATTTGATGGGTATTCGTTGTATGTATCAAGTGTAGTTCCTGCTTTTTTCGCTGCTCTTACTGTCCAGAGGGTTGTTGTCGCATCGTTGAACGTATCGCTGATAACGAAGAGAGCTGTACTATTAGGGTTGGCAACAATCGACTTGCAGACGAATTTGGCGGTTTCCTTTACGTTTACAGTGTATTCAGTCCATTCGTCGGCCACGGTGTATCCAAGTGCGTATCCGCCATTGCCATAGACTATATCTACGCCACAATTGTCGGTGCGGTAGTTGGTTTTACCTTGGTCTATATTGTCCGAATCATGATATGAGAGCAGTTCCTGACCGCTGTCAAAGTCTTCCGCTTCGATGATTCCTGGCAATTCTACCTGCTTATACGGAGCACGATATAAGTTGACGACTATATCGTAGGCCGCTACATTCGACTGTTTTCCGTTCTCATCGGTGGCAATAGCCATGATGTTGTACGTGCCGGTTGCCGTTGGTTTGAAGTTGAATGTGAATGGTGAAGCGGTAATTGTACGTGAAAGAATGCCGTTGATATAGTACTTCACATTGCTTATTGCGGTTGGAGAAGAGATATCTGGAGTGATAGGCGTATCAACTCCAATCATTGTTTTCCTTGGTGCAGATGCAAGCGAAAGGTCGATTTCTTCGTTCAAATCTACATGTTTGAAGTCAATTTTGTCGATGTTTATAACGTAAGTATCCGTGCCTCCAACGATGGAAAGTCGCAATATTTGCTGTCCTGCTTCGAGAGGAAGAAGGAGACGTCCGTGTGTTGTCTTATATGAATTCCAGTCGCCAGTCTTGGCAAGAACAAGCTTTTCAGGAGTCAACATGGTGAGTTTTCCCGCTTGATTGAGTGCGATTTGAAGTGCAGGATTGTCCTCTGGAGCGGAGTAATAGATGTCGTAGGAGTATATTCCAGCCTCTTTAACATTGACAGTATATTCCATCCATTCGCCTACCTCGCCATAGCCAACGACATATCCGGAGCCGCCCTTTTCGATGTCTATGCCACCTGTATCGGTGCGATAACTTGAGCCCGTGCCTTGTTTGCTGCTGTTGTTGTCGTGGAACGCAATGCCGTCAGCACCCATGTCGAAGTTTTCTGCCTGAAGAGTTCCTGGCAATTCAGTAGGAGTATTCTTGAAAGCAGAGCGCGGATTGCATCCCGTTATGGCTCCATAACGTGTATATGTATTGCCATCGGTAGTGGTCACAACGGCCTTGAGCTCTATTGTGCCTGTAGCTGTTGGCGTATATTCAGTCTCGTATGGTGCCTCGGTCATTGTTGCCACGAGCACGTTCTTGGCATAAAGTTCAACCTTTTCTATGGTCTTTGTCCTCATTTTTGCGCGGACAAGAATCGTTGTCGGCGTATTCTTCTCGACATTTATTGCAGCAGGCTTAATATAGATTGAAGCCTCTTTTTTCATGCCAGGGAAAGGACTTTTGGCTTTCTTTGCAGCATCAGAAGCCATGTATTCGCGCAACCAGGTCATTGCAGGGCGGTCTTTTCCGTTCTTGATAATACCAGAGTTGCCGTCATCAGTCCACGTCGTGCCATAGATATAGCCCCAAAGCGTTACGCCAGCACAGTACTCTGCCTCCCACATATATGGGATTTGCTCCTTATAACGCTGAAGTTGCAGCTTGTCATCAGTAGTGCCGATGTCGTACTCAGTGCTGTACATAGGCATCTTGAGAGCATTCTGAAGCTTAATCATTGCACTCTTGAAGTTCGAAAGACTGCAATTTGTAAGGTCGTGACTTTGACATCCGTATGCGTCAATAGGTGCACCTGCATTGCGCAAAGTCTTTACAAGATCAATGTACTGGTCTGTATTCCACTGGAAAGTATTGAAGTCATTATATATAAGGATGGCATTTGGCCAACGTTCGTAAGCCAGTTCAAAGGCTTTGATAATCCAGTCGTAGCCAGTTAGTCCCGCTCCTCCCAAGGCTTCTATAAAATAAGTAGTGCCTGCTTGATGCCCAGAAACAGCCTCGTTGACTACATCAATGAGTTGCAAGTCTGGGTATTGTTTCTTCACAGCATCCATCCATTGCACTATTTCCTTATAGCGTTGCTCGGGTGTCTGACTCTCAATCCAAGAAGGATATTGTGATCCCCAGACGAGTGCATGGAACTTAAATGGGAAATTATGGTTCTTTGCATAGTTATATGCATTGTTAGATCCATTCCAATTAAAAGAATTATTATTACCTTCAACTGAAGCCCACTTGGATTCGTTCTCACATGTAATCTGGTTCCACAGCGTATAAAACTTCTCGCTTCCATAGTCAACATTGTATGATGTTGTTATGTTTCCGAGGAACTTGTCAGGATTACTTGACAATTGTGCATGCAACTGTATGGTGAATGTTGCAAACAATGCGAACATTGCAGTCGCTAAAAATGTTTTTTTCATATCGTCTTTTCTATGTCCCATACGAAGGCACGTAAACCGAGCATTTCGTAGGAATCGTCAAGGGTTTTCAGGCGTTTAAGCAGCGGCTCGACTTTCTCGTCTTCAACGATGGAGATTATCGTTGAGCACATTGATGGCCACGCATGTGAACCAAGGTGTGGGTCACCAGTCTTTGTTCCCCTACCCTGCGTAATCGGAAACATTGTATATCCACGTGCAAGTGAACTATTGAGCGCAGCAAGCACAGCATCGTAGTGTGCCTGATCGAATGATATCATTATAGCTTTCATATCTTACTTTCTCTTCTTGAATGTTTCTTTGTCTTTGTTTTCCTTCCAGTAACGTTGTAACTCGAGTTGGCGTGCCATCTTCTTACGCTTGCGCTTGATGCCAGAACCACCAAAGATACAGAACATAGATGGTACATAAATCAGCGTAAGACATGTAGAAACCGTAAGACCACCAATAATAGATATACCAAGTGGTCGCCACATTTCAGAGCCTACTCCCTGACTTACTGCCAATGGCACCATACCAAGAATGGTAGTCATTGTTGTCATGAGGATTGGGCGCAGACGGCTTCTGGCTGCCGTAACAGCTGCACGAATGAGTCCATAGCCCTGTTCACGTTTGAGCTGCGTGTAGTCGATGAGCACGATACCGTTCTTCACAACAATACCAACGAGCATGATACCACCGAGAATTGACATGATGTTCAGCGAAGTTCCAGTGAAAGTAAGTGCAAAGATGATACCTGAGAATGCAAACACAAGGGAAATCATGATGATGAATGGGTATGTCCATGACTCGAACTGTGCTGCCATCACAATGAACACGAGGATGATTACAAGTATGAGCAACGTGCCAAGGTCCTTGTTAGAGTCCTGTTGGTCTTCGTAAGAACCAGATACCTTACACGTAATTCCCGAAGGTATGTCCATCTTGTCAACGATTCCATTACCGAGTTCTACACCATCGGAAAGTGCATATCCGTCCTTCAATACGGCATTGACAGTTACGATACGCTGACGGTCCTTGCGTTCGATTGTTGGAGGAATTGACGACTCTCCCACTTTTGCAATGTCACGAACACGCACAATCTTGCCAGTGTTAGTCGGAATCATGATGTTTTCAATTGCTTCTATTGACTGGCGTTCAGTCGGTTCATAACGTACCTTTATGTCGTATTCCTCACCGTCTTCACGATAGTATGACATAAGCGAACCGTTGATAGCGTTACGGACAGTTGATGCTGCCGTTGAGAGTGAGAGTCCCTGAAGTGCAAGTTTGTCGCGGTCGAAGTCAACAATAATCTCTGGTTGATAGTCGGAACGAGAGATATTGACCTGAGAAATCATAGGACTACTCTTGAACTGTTGTGCAAGTTCCTGCGCCACATCATACGTAGCATTGAGGTCATGACCATATATTTCAAACGTTGCCATGTTCTGACCACCCATTGAACTGTTACCGCCACCAAGCATTACGTTATACTTTGCAAGGTCAGGTATTGCCTTACAGTCTGCACGCATTTCGTCGCAAATCTCAACAAGTCCTCTCTCACGTTCGTTTGACGGAACAAACTTAATATTATAAGAAATGATGTGCGAGCCGTTGTCGCTCAACGATGCAAACGTATTGTCTTCACCAGCTTGTCCTACAGTGAAGTTGCAGCACTGCATATCTTTGCCATAACGCTTTACCCATATACCTGTAAGGTGCTTTGCCATAGCCTCAGCTTTCTCTACACGAGTACCTATTGGCAATTCCAACTTAACACCTACACGACCAGAGTCATTGGCTGGCATGAACTCGCTCTTGAGTCCAAAGACCTTTGCAGTTAGCAAACTGAGCAAGAAGAAGCCGATACACCCAAAGATGATTGTCTTGCGGTGTCGCACAGCCCAATTGATTTTCTGTTCATACCACTCGTCAAGTCTGTCGAGCCATTTCTGTATTGGTCCGTATATCTTCTTGAAAGTCTCGCTTTGTTTCTTTTCAAGTTTCAGGAACTGCGAGGTCATCATTGGTGTAAACGAAAGCGCAGATACGGTTGAGATTATCATGATGATACACATCATCCATCCCAATTCCTTGAAGAGCACACCTGTCTTACCCGTTACCATTGTCAACGGGAAGAATACGGCAAGCATTGTGAGCGTTGATGCAATAACGGAAATTGCCACTTCGTTGGTTCCATGAATAGATGCTCGGTTTGGTTTCGACCCTCGTTCAATGTGGGTCGTAACGTTTTCAAGCACAACTATGGCATCATCGACCACGTTACCGATAGCGATAGAAAGACACGACATTGAAATCATGTTCAACGAACTGCCCGTTGCATACAGGTAGATGAACGATGCTATCAACGACATTGGAATGGTGAGACAGATGATAACCGTTGCTCTCCATCGTCCGAGGAAAACGAATACGACAAGCACAACGAATATCAAGGCATACATCACCGTTTCAAACAATGAGCTGATTGTCTGCTTTATATTGTCTGATGTATCGACGATAACACCCAGATTAATATCGTCAGGCAGACTCTTTTGCAAGTCAGGGAGCATCTTATGAACCTTGTTAGCAATCTCAACAGAGTTTGCTCCACTCTGCTTTTGGATTATTATCATTGCTCCTTGCTGCCCATTTGTAAAGGTGCGCTGCGCACGTTCTTCGACATTATCGACCAGTCGTGCAACGTCTTTAAGATAAACATTTGCGCCATTCTTCGTGCCTACAATTACATTCAGCATCTGCGAAGGGTCGTCAAATTCGCCTTCGGCACGCACGGTGAATGTCTGTGTACCAATATCTATCGTACCACCTGTGACATTTTGGTTCTCACCAGATATTGCAGCACTCACTGCTGCAGGCGAGATTCCGTATGCTTCCATCTTGGCGGCATCCATATAGATATTGATTTCACGCTGCGGAGCACCCGAAATTGATACAGTTCCCACTCCATCAACACGTGCCAACGGATTGGCAATGTTGTCGTCGAGTATCTTATACAGTGCTTTCTGACTCTCGTGGGCTGTTGCCGAAAGAATCAGGATTGGTATCATATCTGTCGAGAACTTGAACAAGATTGGTGTGTTGGCATCCTTTGGCAAGGAGTTCGACACCATGTCCAACTTGTCTCGCACATTGTTTGTCAACGCATCAATATCGTAACCAAACTCAAATTCAAGTGTTACAACCGAAATGTTTTCACGTGAATTTGACGTGATATGTTTCAAGTGTTCCACTGAGTTCAGCGTATTCTCCAACGGACGTGTTACGTTATTTTCTATATCGCTTGCCGATGCTCCGTTGTAGTAGGTCATCACCATTATGGTGTTTGTCTCAATGTCTGGATAGAGGTCAATCGGCAGTTTTGCCAACGAGAACACACCAAACACTACTACTGCCACGAAGCAGAGGGTTGTCATAATCGGGCGTTTTACCGCACCTTCGTATATGCTCATATTACTGTGGCTGTTTTTTTATTTCTTATTTTTCAACTTCTACTTCTCTGCCGTTAGCAAGACGCGACATACCTGCTATTACAACCTTGTCGCCCTTCTTTACTCCATCAAGGATTTCGTACCTGTCAACGAAATGTTTTCCGAGTTCAACCTTCTGGTACTTGACCTTTCCTTCCTTATATATATATACATAACGGTCGCCGGCTCCTACTTGTTTTACAAGTGCAACATCAGGAATAACTACGTGATCAGCCACTCCAAGGTTCAGACTTGCACGGCCAAACATACCAGGACGAACCTTTCCGCTCTGGTTGTTGATTGTTATCTCAACTGGGAATGTATGTGTTGCCTGGTCTATTGAAGGGTAAACGGTTGTTACCTTGCCCGAGAAAACGTCTTCAGGATAAGCATCAAGCTTGATGTCAACGCTCAATCCATTCTTCACTTCACTGTAACGAGCCTCGGAAACGTTGATCATAATCTTCACAGGGTTGAGTTGTTCTACGGTCAGGATAGGCTGTCCGCCATACATATCGCCGTCATCATAGTTGCGTGCCGTTACTACTCCACTGATAGGACTAACCAATCTGGTGTTCTGACTCATCTGTGCAAGTTGTGTACGCAGCACCTTGACTTGGTTCTTTTGTGCGGCAACGGCATTCTTCTGCACTGTAAGTTGTGTCATTGCTGCATCGTATTCCGACTTGGAAATACCGCCCATGTTGTAGAGTTCAGATATACGATTGAACTCAGCCTGCTGGTTTTGCATCTGTGCTATTTGGCTTTCAGCCTGTGCTATCTGGCTTTGTATCTGCAGACTCAACTGGTCTTGATTGGCTACATCAAGCTGAACGACGGTCTGTCCCTTGCTTACATTGTCACCAACATCAACGTAAATCTTCTTGATACGATACGATGCGTTTGGTGCGATGTTGTTTTTCACGTCGCTCTCGACCGTTGCCGTGAACTCTTCTGTCTGCTGAATAGGCTTTTCTTCAGCCACAGCAAGCCTTACCTTAGGCTTTTCTTGCTGCATGGTTACATTGTTGGTTTTGTTTCCACAAGCCGCAAAAAGCAATGCTGTTGCCATTGCGCTCAGTACGATGGTGAATTTAAGATTATTCATTTCTCTATATTTTTTTTGTTTATTATCGTTTTATCAAAAGTTTCTTCCCAATGTGTAATCGTAATCAGCCTTGTTTACAAGGTAATTATAGATGGATTGGCAGTAGGTAAGCTGTGCTTGTGTAAGCGCAAGTTCACTCTGATTGAGTTCGAGAATGGTGCCTTTACCCACGTCATACCTCTTTGTTGCTATCTTCACAGCCTTGTCTGCCTGGTTCACTGCCTCGCGGTTACTTTCTACTTCTGCTATTGATGACACCATGTTTTCACGATAACTTTCAAGTGCCATGTTCAGTTGTCTTACGGTATTTGTGCGTGTATCCTGCAGTTGAGCAAGCTGTACTTTGCTTGAACGGAGCTTTGTAAAGTTGCTTGCCGTAAAGATTGGAATGGTCAATGCGAGCGTAAAAGTTGAGCTTGGCGACCAGTCGTATTTCCAAAGTCTCCAGTTATCATTGTATAGGGACTGGTATTGTCCTGTCAGCTGGAAGGCAAGCGACGGCATGAAATTAGTCTGTTGTATCTTGATATTGCGTTCAAGAAGTTTCTGGTTCAAGTCTAATTGTCGCAATGCAGAGTTGTTTGAAAGTTCAAAAGTGCCCTTTTCAACGTTGTCGAGTGTCAGTGCATCCTTGTGTGCTTCAAGGTTGTCGGTGACGTTCAACGCCACATTTGCCGTCACTCCCATCAGCACTTTCAGGTTGAGTTCTGCCAATGTTCGGGCGTTGACTGCCTGTACAAGCGACGTATTCATGCTTCTCTGTTGCACTTCAGCACTGATTTTGTCGTACTCGCTGACCGTTCCAACCTTGAATTTCATATCAACAAGATTGAAATTATCAGTACTCACCTTGTAAGCCTGCTCCATCACCTTTACGCTTTCCTGCGCTATGAGAAGCTGATAATATGCCTTTGTAACTTGGTTTACGAGGTCAAGACGACTGCTGCGTGCCTTTTCGCGTGCGAGCAAAACATCCTGTTTCGTCAGCTTCATGCTCTGATAAATTGCCGGCATGAACAGCGGAAGATTGAGTGTTCCTGACAATGCTGCAGTGTTGGTGTTGTCCTTACCCATTGTAAACTCCTGGTCGCCGAACTTCATCTTTGCGGCGAGAAGCGTGTGCTGGACTGAACCGGTTGCCGAAACCGTTGGCAATAGGTTCTGCCATGCTTCCTGATTTGAAATCTCTTTCAACTGTATGTCCTTGTCTGCCACCCTAATTGTCGGGTTCTCGGCAAGGGCTATCTCTATCGCCTTGTCGAGATTGAGGTCGAGTGTCTCGGCATTAACTCCGACACCGAAAAACATTGTTGAAAGGATTGCGAATGTTCTTAATACCTTCATATTCCTTATTTAATATTATTTTTATGTTTCACATCCATGAAAACTCGCACGATGCGGTCGGGTTTTCATTACAAGTTGCAAAGATACTCAAATATCATGACGTTTACGCAAAAGCATAATCACAATTAACATAATTTATTATACTTTCATAGAATTATTGTTTTATATCAAACTTAAAAGGGCATCTTTTTCGCCGTTTTTCCTACATGCCTTGTAGGTATCTACGTTGGGGGTGTTTGCACATTCTTAGAATGTTCGGCGTAACATTCTTAGAATGTTCACGTGAACATTCTAAGAATGTGCAAACGGGTTAAAGGCTCAATCCTATAAAAACAACCGAAAGTCGCCAACAATTATGTCAACGACTTCCGGCACCAAAAGATGGCAATGAAAATAAAAATCTATACTAAATGTGCAATCAATTCTTCCTTGTCGCCAGAGAGCATATCGATAACTGGTATCTCGATCATCGTGTAGCATCCTGGTGTCTGGCGCATTGATGCACGTGCCACATTGACCAACACCTGCCCTGTGAGCGCAGGGTTGTTAATGCGCATGTTGAATTCGAGAAGTTGGTTTTGCGTCATTCCGCTCACGCCTTTGCGTACAAGGTTCACGCCATGCCCCATGTCCTTGATTGCGTCAATGGAGTCAACCTGCATCACGTATGTCTCGTCGCTTGCGAAGTAAGGGTCTTCCTTGACAAGTCGAGTGACCTCTTCGAGCGTTGCACCCTCTTCAAGTTCCACATACACCATGCGGCGGTGGATGCCCTCACCCTTTGGTATGGTCATCGACAGTGCATCCTTCACGCCTTTCTTTGAGCGTACGCAGACGCTGTGGCCCATGCTCATGCCTGGTCCAAAGTTTGTATATGACAATCCCTTTGGCGCAAGACTCTGCATCAGTGCGCGTACAATCGAGTCAGAACCTGGATCCCATCCGGCAGAAATAACCGAGACTGTACCCGTCTGGCGGTTCAGCTGCATGAGTTCACTGCGATATTCGCGTATCTTTGTGTGTATGTCGAAGCTGTCAACAGTGTTTATTCCGAGCGGAAGTATCTGTTTTGCATAGTCGAGACAAGCGCGTGTCGGCGTAGCAAGAATGGCTACGTCAACGTGTCCGAGTTCACGAATGTCGGTGACAACGCGCAGTTCCTCGCCATTCGATAGGCGTATTTTCGCATCCGAATCCTTTACACTGCGGCGTACGATGCCCGCGATTTCAAAGTCTTCAGCGGCCTCGAGAGCCTGAAGAGCATACTTTCCGATGTTGCCGTAACCAACGACGGCTGCAACGATTTTCTTCATTCTTTTATACCTTTAATATCAATTCCGAGTGCAAAAATAATAAAGAATTGTGAAATATGTGCTGTGATATACAATTTTTTTACTAATTTTGCACCGATTTTATAACAAAAGCATAAAAAATATGAAGAAGATTCTGTTTACATTACTCGCAGCAACGCTGCTTTTATCATCGTGTCTGAAGAGCGAAGATAAAGATGATCTGGTTTATTACACTGCATCAACATTCAGCTACAAAATGTCGCCTGACGTATTCAAAGTGGCAAAGGTACAAGTCGGATTGCAATATCCAAACTATATTGACGTGAAGGAATTGACCGAAAACAACGACACTTTCACAGATTCAGTGTTTTACGAAGGGTCTTTCGGGCAGATGACTCTCGGATATGAAGTGCATATCACACTGCTCGACACAGCTAAATGGGTTAAGCAAGATAGTTACGTCTTGGGCGGAGAATATGTCGATGGCTTTGGACAAATGCTTTACAATGGCAATTTTGAGGACCTGAAAACCGAAAAGGATACGGAAGGGAAGTCCTACACTTATGAACAATTAAAGAATAATATCAAGGCTGTTGAGGCAGAGTTCAACTCGACTCACACGCATTACTATACATGGAATCGACTTGACGACACGAGATACTCCGTCACGAGAAGAAAGTAATCAGCTTACTTTATTTGAACAACAGGCGTCGGTCTTCGCTGCTGAGGGTTTCGAAAAGGAAATAACCCACGGCACCAAGACCGATTATTGTTATGTATATACCGTCCTTTGCCATGCGTGCAAACAGTCCTACGGTGCCGTCAGGTGCAGTGATTATGTCCTTCAGCACTTCCAATCCACCGCATACTACCAGTGTCACAGCGGCAAGAGTATAGCAGAAATACTTCAGAATGTCGTTCCAATTATAGCTGGAACGGCGTTGTGGCAGTCGTTGCATAACGCGACGAGTGAACCCCTTATCGGCAGGACGAGGTGAGTATTGCTTCAGGAATTTCTCAATCTGAGCGTCGTTGTAGTTTGGCATTTGCTTATTCATATCCTTGTTGTTTTAAGTAAGTCGATAGTTTTTCCTTTCCACGGTGTATGTGCGACTTCACCGTATTTTCGGTCATTTCAGTTATTTTTGCCACTTCTTTCATTGAATATCCTTCGACCAATGCGAGAGTCACGCAAAGTCGTTCGTTCTCTGAAAGCAACTTCATGGCTTGATAGATGTCGAGTTTAAGTGTGTTGTTGTCAGTGTTAGCGTTCTGTGGGATTGAAAGTTTGTCTATATCCGACGTCATTTTAAGTCCACGTCGATAGTCGTAGAACGTGTTGTAGGCTATGCGGAACAGCCAAGTGCGCACGGATGAAAGCATCTTGAAAGTGTTCCAATTGTTGTATGCCTTGATGAATGTGTCCTGTGCCAGGTCGTCACTAAGCATCTCGTCGCCAAGAGTGAGGTTAAGGAACAGGCGCCTTATGGCTTCCTGATGCTCCTTAACCACCTTCTCGAACGACGATTTGCTCTTTATCAAACTCATGGCACAAGTTGGATTTTCGTATTACTTTTCGTAGTTTTCAGTCGTTTCTGCCTCTGGTTCAGGTTCTATCTCTGGTTCTTTTTTGCCCTTCTTTGACGTGAGAATCTGACCTACACCTACGCAAACAATGATGAAACCTATTGCCGCAAGGCCAATTGTATTGGTCAAAAGATAGATGAAGACCATAAGACCTACGCCGATACATATCTTCTTTATACCATCGTTATACGTGTCGTAGTCCTTCGCCTTGTCAAGTTTTTCCATAGCCAACATGTTGTTTACGTATGGCGAAACGTCATTCCCATTGTCCATCATGGCTTTCAGTAGTGCATTACGTTCGCGTTCGCGGTTGCGACGACTGCGTGCTATGAGCCAGATAATAAGCAAAGGCAGTGCAAACACAATGAGAAGCGGAATCACAACAATGCATAATAACACGATGAAGGCAATAATTATTTCGCCAGGTTCCAAGTCTCTGGTGACGTCTGAAATGTGGAAAATGCCATTGTCAGCAGACATTACGACGTCGGTTGTGTCGTCTTCCAATTCGTTGTCGGTTGTATCGGAATAGACTGTGACAGCCGACGTATCAGCTTTTTGCACAGAATCATTGGCAGCTTCTTGCGATATTTTCTCGTTTTTCTTCACTGCTGAAGTCACCTTCAACGTTGCTTCCCTGATGGCATCTTCCACCTTGTCCTGTGCTTCAACGGCTGACTGAACCTGTTCATCAGCCTTTACTTCATTAGCACTTGCGCTTGTCGGTAATGATAATACGCTTGCTAAAAGTGCGATTGTAAGAATGTTCTTTTTCATATTATTATTGTATTTGAATTGTTTGTCATTCGCATGTTTGACGAAGCAAAGTTACTAAAAGTTGCAGAAATATGAAAAAAAAACAATTATTACGCCAAGAAAACAAAAATTATTAGTAACTTTGCGTGCAATTTATAGTATAAAAAGACGTAATGGGAATAAAACTAAAAAAGATAAAGAAGATACGAATCCATCGCGAAGGTACGCACACTCTATTGTGGAGTGCTTTGTTTATTGCCTTGGTGGCTTATATATTATATAATGTATTCGATACGAAGATACCTTTTTATCTTTTCATCGTTGCATTCGGAGTGTCGTATTGTATAATACTTAACTTCTTCCGTTGCCCAGTTCGTTACTTCAACGGCGATACGGAAAACATTGTAATCGCTCCGGCTGACGGAAGGATTGTGGTGATTGAAGAGGTTGACGAAAACGAGTATTTCCACGATCGCAGGCTAATGATTTCGATATTTATGAGCCTATGGAACGTTCATGCCAACTGGTTTCCTGTTGATGGAAAGGTGCTTTCAGTGAAACATCAGAATGGGAAATGGCACAAGGCGTGGCTGCCAAAGGCAAGTATGGAGAATGAACATGCCGATTGCTTGATTGAAACTCCAAGTGGTCAACAGGTGCTTTGCCGTCAGATTGCAGGTGCAGTGGCAAGAAGAATAGTGACATACGCGAAGAAAGACGAGGATTGCTATATTGACGAGCATCTTGGTTTCATCAAGTTTGGTTCGCGCGTTGACGTTTTCCTCCCTATCGGTTCCGAGGTTTGTGTTCGCATGGGACAGTCAACAACTGGCGACCAAACGATAATTGCTAAGTTAAAATGAAAAAGAATATTCCAAACGCAATAACTTGTTGCAACCTGCTTTCAGGTTGTGTTGCCGTCAGTCAAGCCTTTGCTGGCGACATGGAGATGGCATTTCTCTTTATTATCATAGGCGCATTGTTCGACTTTTGCGACGGTCTTGTGGCACGCCTACTGCATGTAAGTTCACCGATTGGCAAGGAACTTGACTCGTTGGCAGACTGTGTCACGTTCGGCGTTGCACCATCTGCTATGGTTTTCGGAACGCTGCAGATGCTGACCGAAAACGAGTATCTGCCTTACATTGCCTTTATAATGGCAGCATTTTCTGCGTTGCGACTGGCAAAATTCAATCTCGATGAACGCCAAACCACTTCATTTATCGGCTTACCAACACCGGCAAACGCATTGTTTTGGGCATCGCTCATCGTAGGTTATCAGGATGAAATCATCGCAAGTCTTTCGTTTGCAAAGTTCATTATCATCATTATGGTACTTATCTGCAGCTATATTCTCATTGCAGAAATACCGATGTTCTCACTGAAATTCAAGCATTACGGCTGGAAAGGAAACGAAATAAGATACATTTTCTTACTGACAAGTCTTGTGCTGATAATCATATTCTTTGAAAAGGCATTGGCTATTGCCATTGCATGGTACGTGTTGCTTTCAGTAATTTCAAACGCCTTTTCAAAAAAATAGATGATTCAATTTCTGCTTTTCATACTGGTATTCTTCCTCGTCTTTGCCATTGTCATCTTCGGCGTGGCAACGAAATTCTTGTCATGGATTATAAGAACCATACGAAATCTGTTCTTTGGCACAAGCAACTATAACGCTGGAGATAAGGCAAACAGGCAGTCACAATCATCGTCACGACCACAGCAATCGAAGAAAATCTTTCAAAAAGACGAAGGAGAATACGTTGATTACGAAAAGATTTGAACCATGGATTTCAAGTCATTCCATACGCAGTTTCTTTTATTTCTTATGCTTGCAGCCACGTTTTCGACGCAAGCATTTGCGCAGAATGACGACAAAGATTTCACGATTTCAACCATAGACAAGATTACTCTTTCGCGTATCTCGGGCAAATCCTACAAGAAGGATTGCCCTACCCCACTCGATGATTTGCGATACCTAAAGGTTCTATACTATGACTTCAACGGCAAAATCTCCACAGGAGAACTTATCTGCAACAAGTCAATAGCGCAAGATCTCATTGAAATCTTTCGTGAACTCTACAAAGCCAAATACCCTATTCAACGCATACGACTCGTTGATTACTACAATGCCGACGACCAACTTTCCATGCGCGACAATAATACTTCGTGTTTTAATTACCGCAAAATCTCGGGCAAGAACACTATTTCAAAGCACGGACAAGGCATGGCTATCGATATAAATCCGCTTTACAATCCCTACATACAGCTTAGAAATGGCAAACAGCACATTGAACCCAAGGAAGGAAAACCGTATGCAGACCGCAAAAAGACCTTTGCCCACAAGATAGACCACAATGACCTTTGCTACAAACTTTTCATTGAGCATGGTTTCAAGTGGGGTGGCGCATGGCGATACAGCAAGGATTATCAACATTTTGAAAAATAAAACTATGAAGAAATTATTACTTATCTCAGCAATCCTCACGCTTTCAACAAGCATGATGGCACAGAAGAATCGCTTCGAATCAATGAAAGACGTAAACAATGTGACCGACCTCACACTCGATTCTCTCAATAAAGCGCAGGCAGCACGACCTGTCTCGGGCTCAAGTCGTAAGGGCAACAACCCAGTTTTGTTCCTTGTGGGCAACTCAACCATGCGCAACGGTACACTTGGGAATGGCAATAACGGTCAATGGGGATGGGGTTTCTTCGAGCATCTCTTTTGGGATGAAAACAAGATTACAGTGGAAAACCATGCACTCGGAGGCACAAGCACACGCACTTTCTACCGCAACCTTTGGCCAGCAGTACTGAAAGGAATAAAGAAAGGCGACTACGTAATCCTCGAACTTGGGCACAACGACAACGGTCCGCTTGACTCTGGTCGCGCGCGCGCGAGTATAAAAGGAATAGGAAATGACTCTGTCGAGGTGACAATACAAGACGGTCCAAAGGCTGGAACGAAGGAATGGGTTTACACTTTCGGAGGTTATATCAGGAAATATGTAGAGGAAATCCGTGCCGTCGGTGCCACTCCAATTCTCTTTACCCTAACGCCAAGAAACGACTACGAGAGGGCTGACACCACCAAGATACAACGCAAGTTAGAGTCGTTTACTCCGTGGATATTCGCAATGGGCAAGGAACTGAACGTGCCGGTTATCGACCTGAACGACATCAGTGCACGCAAACTTGAGTCGTATGGCAAGTGGAAAACCAACTATTTCTTCTTTGGCGACAAGATACATTCAAGCGAATTTGGTGCGAAAATGAATGCTGCAAGCTGTGCCGAGGGCATCAACGCAAGCTCCGACCCACAGCTTTCTACACTGAAAACATACCTCCTGCCAGCGATGATTACACCAAAGCGTTGCGACCAGAAACGCGAAAAAGGCAAGCCAATGGTGTTTATCACTGGCGACTCAACGGTTAAGAATACCGACAAGGACCCCGATGGAATGTGGGGATGGGGCAGTCAGGCAGCCACAATCTTCAATGAAAAGAAGTGCACACCAATCAACAAAGCCATGGCAGGACGCAGCACTCGCACCTATCTTGAAGAGGGCAGATGGGACGAAGTGTATAACAGCATCGAGCCAGGCGATTATGTTCTCATCCAATTCGGGCACAATGACATCGGTGGAATCGACCGTGACAAGGAGCGAGGCGTGATTGCAACGGCCAAGGATACATGCCATGTGTATAAGCTGAAGAGCAACGGAAAGTACAAAGTCATCTACTCGTTTGGCTGGTATCTGAAGAAATTCATACAGGATGTACGCGAAAAGGGCGGCACTCCTATCCTACTCTCCCTCACTCCACGCAACGAATGGAAGGATGGAAAGATAGAACGTCGCAACGAAACCTACGGCAAATGGTACCGTGAGGTAGCGAAAGAAACGGGCGTAGAACTCGTTGACGTGCATAACATCACTGCTGATTACCTCGACAAACATGCGGGCAGCAAGGAGAAATGTATGCCTTGGTACAACCACGACCACACGCATACATCGCTGAAAGGTGCGCAACTCAACGCCAAAAGCGTAGCAAAAGGACTCAAGAAAATCAAATCACCTTTGGCAAAATACTTGAAATAATAACCGTAACTGACATAAATTATGAACATTGGTATCATTGGTGCTGGGTGGATTGCAGCGAAGATGGCAGAGACTCTCAGCGGACAAAACGAAGTAAAGAAGTATGCTATTGCAGCACGAGAACTCGAAAGAGCATCGGCTTTTGCACGTGAATGGGGCTTCGAGAAGGCTTACGGATCGTATGAGGAACTGGTAAACGACCCGAAAGTGGACCTTGTATATGTGGCAACCCCTCACTCTCATCATCTGGCTCATGCCTCTTTGGCACTGAACGCAGGCAAAGCCGTGCTGTGTGAAAAGGCATTCACTGCCAACGCACGTGAGGCAGAAACACTCATAAAGCTTGCTCGCGAGAAGCATCTTCTCCTTGCTGAAGCCATCTGGACACGCTATATGCCTCTGTCGAAGAAGATAAAAGAGGTGATGGACAGCGGCATTATCGGCACTCCACAAATGCTCACGGCAACGCTGAGCTACTCAATGGGATGGAAGGATCGCATAATGAAAGCCGAACTTTGCGGCGGAACACTGCTCGACCTTGGCGTGTATTGCATCAACTTTGCACGCATGTATTTCGGCACTGACATCGCACGTATGACCTGTACCGGAGTGAAAGGTGGTGCCGACGGAATGGACATGCACGACTGCATTTCGCTTGTCTATAGCGACGGCAGGCTTGCAAACCTTCAGACGAGTGCCCTGTGCCTCGACTCACGCAACGGTATGATCTGCGGCGATAAAGGATTCATCATGGTTGACAACGTGAACTGCCCATCGCTGGTACAGGTGTTCAACAGCGACTACAAGGTGATAGCCGAATACAGATGCCCCAAGACGCAAATCACGGGTTACGAATACCAAGTCTATGCCTGCAAGGATGCAATGGAGAAAGGCCTCATCGAATGTCCCGACATGCCGCACGAGGAGACACTTGCCATCATGCGCATGATGGACGATATAAGGCATGAGATTGGCGTGGTCTATCCTTACGACAACTAACGCAAAACACTAATCATTCAACATCGAAGTATATCATGGCGTGGTTCCAAGCAATGAATTGCTTAGGACCACGCTTATCGTTTCACAAGTCGAGCGTTATAGTCGGCCAAACATTGCTCCAATGTTTGACTCAACATTGCAGCAATGTTGGTCCGAACATTGCAGCAATGTTTTTCCGACTTAAGCGTTCAACTTCACAAACGCATACGTTCAAACTTACAACTTATAAGCCTTAACCTTGCATTCTTAAAGAAAAAACATTCAAAATATGCACAAATCTACAAACTTTTATTATCTTTGCAGTCGGAAAGGAAATAAAAACACTTAATTGATAAAATTTATGCAAACAGCAGTATCACAAATGCAAACAGAATCGTTTGCCATAAACATTCCAAAGATAGACCTCAAGCGTTTCAAGGGTCTGGCAAAAGCAATGGGATGGTCGTTTGAGAAACTTGACGACATGGATGAGACAGCGTATGTCATGTCCAACCCAAAGATTATGGATGCAATACGCGAAGGCGACGAAGCCATAGCCAAAGGAAATGCTGAAACAACTACGCTTGATGAACTATGGAAATAGTACTACTTCCTCAAGCGAAAGCCGACCGTGACTATTGGAAAAAGACAGGTAATACGGCAATAATGAAACGTATATCTGCCATTCTTGCTGATATATTGGAGCATCCTTTTTCTGGTATCGGCAAACCCGAGCCGCTAAAGCACGAACTGCAAGGCAAATGGTCGAGACGAATTACACGTGAGCACCGAATCGTCTATTCTGTATCTGAAGGAAAAGTTTACGTGTACGTGTTTTCTATGCGCGACCATTATTAAGAATAATTAACTGCGTTTATGAGAAATTTTCGTAAAAAGAGTTGATACTTCGCGCGTGCGTGCGCAATATTAATAAGGTATTATTCGACTTTTGGTGTACTTTATTTCATTCACAAAAGTCGAGATTAACAAATAGATTAATAAAAATAAACGAAAAAGTCTTTGAATTAAAATTATTTTTGTAAATTTGCAGTCTATTTACAAATAACAAAAATGAATGACAAAGTATAAATTCATATAAATAATTAAAACCAACATTTTATGCATGTAAAACTTAAAACAACTTTGTTGGCACTGATGGTTTCGCAGGGGATGATGGCACAAGTCCACGTGAACGACTCCACAGCAGAGGAGTATTCAGCCGAGGCAGCCATTACCTTCACCGAAGCACAACTGGGCGAAAACGACGACATTTCGCAAACGGTAACAGTCGTCGGCTCAAACAGCAACTTCTATGCCAGCAATGTGGGCTACAGATTTAGCCCGATGAGATTTAAGTATCGTGGTATGAACTCGAAATACAACGACGTTTATATCAACGGTAATCCGATGAATGACCTTGAGAGAGGCGCATTCAGTTATTCACTTGTAGGCGGACTTAACAACCAGACACGCGCCACCGAATCATCGTTGCCGTTCGAAAGCAACAACTACACAATGGGCGACATGGCTGGAAGCAACAACTACAATTTCCGTCCAAGCAGCTTCGGTTCGGGCCAACGAATGTCGCTTGCAGGCGCAAACCGCAACTATACAGTGCGCGCCATGTACACTTACAACACAGGATTGCTCTCGAACGGATGGGCATTCACAGGATCCCTTACCTATCGTTGGGCTGACAGAGGCTATGTGAAAGGCACATTCTACAATGCACTCTCCTACTTCCTTGGCGTTGAAAAGCGTATTAACAGCGAACATAGCTTGTCATTCGTAACGTGGGGCAACCCAACGGAACGCTCTACACAAGGCGCATCGACCGACGAAGGTTACTGGCTTGCAAACAGCTACACGTACAATCCATACTGGGGTTATCAGGACGGAAAGATACGCAACAGCCGAGTAGTAAACGACTTTGCACCAACGGCACTGTTCACTTGGGACTGGAAAATCGACGACAACACGAAGATGACAACCACACTTTCCGGTCGCTACAGCATGTACAAGACTACGAAATTGAATTATAACAACTCCGACAACCCACAGCCAGACTACTACAAAAGGATGCCAAGCAACTTCTATGACGTTTGGGGAACCACAGGAGCAAATCGTACAAAGCAAAATCGTGCCGATTGGCAGAACGCTTACGACTATTGGCAGGCAAGTGAAGCAAACAGACAAATCAACTGGAATCAGCTCTATGCATCAAACCAACAGGCTAACAGGGCTGGCGTAGATGCAATGTATATGGTTCAGGCACGCCATAATAACGTGTTCAATCTGACTCTTGCTTCAAACATTCAGCACAGTCTTTCAAAGAAAAGCAAGATTAATGGCGGTATCTCATTGCAGAAAAACGTGGGTTATCACTACTATACAGTCGATGATTTGCTCGGCGCACAGTCATATCACAACACAAACACATACGCATCAAGCAACTATGGAACGTACTCAACACAGTTGATGTACGATATTCGTGACGGTGGAAAACTGTTGGGCGAAGGCGATAAATTCATGGCCGACTACAACCTTTTGGTAAACAAAGCCAATGCCTGGGCAACATTCTCAAGCAAATTCAAAAGCCTCAACTACTTCATTTCGGGCCGCATCTCAGGCGAAACAATGCAACGTGACGGTAAGATGCAGAACGGACTTGCAGCCGACAACTCACTCGGAAAGAGCCGCACGGCAAAGTTCCTCGAAGGAGGTTTCAAGGTTGGAGGCAACATCAATATGAAGGGAGCGGGCATCTTGTCGTTCGGAGCAGGCTATCAGAGCATGGCACCATTGGCATCGACAGCATTTGCAGCACCTGAAGTAAACAACGATTTCGTAAAAAACCTAAGACTTGAAAAGATATTCTCAAGCGAACTTTCGTACCAGTACGACGGTACATTGATTCATGCAAACCTCAATGCATACTATTCCAAGACAACTGATGGCACTGAGTGGTCGCCACTTTACTTTGACGACGCCAACTCATTCTCATACATTTCGCTCACAGGAATAGATCGCGAATACTATGGAGCCGAACTTGGATTGAAGTTTAAGGTGACATCAGCATTCGAAGTAAACGTGCTCGGTTCCATTGGAGAATCAAAATACACGACAGATGCAGACGTGCGTTACCTCATGTCAACGAAGGGAACATACGACGACGACCTTTGCCACACGAAAGGAATGCGCGAGAGCGGAACTCCGCTTACTGCAACAAGCATCGGTCTGAGCTATCATGCAAAGGGATGGTACCTTGACCTTTACGGCAACTATTACGACAGAATTTACTTGTCATACTCTCCTACCTACAGATTTGAAAGCACAGCAGCGAACAACGACCTGAAGGACAACAACGGTGCATTCGACTACGACAAGGCATCGCAGACCAAGGGCAACGGCGGTTTCATGCTCGATGCAAGCATCGGTCGCTCTATGTATGTAGGCAAAGGCTCACTCTCGATCAACTTAATGCTGACAAACATCCTCAACAAACGTGACTTCTGCACTGGCGGTTATGAGCAAAGTCGTTCAGACTACTCCGCATCAGGCAACGCACGTACATACGTTTTCAGCATGAATCCTAAGAAATACTATGCATACGGTATCAATGGAATGTTAATTGTTTCATACAGATTCTAATAATATTAATAATGAATAGCAAAACACAGAGCAATATGAAAAAGTTAATATATTCAATTCTTACCATTTCATTTGTACTTGGATTGACATCGTGTGCAAAGACCGACTGGGACACACCCGACACATGCGACGTTTATGGGAATAGAAATCTCGAAGCAACTAATGTAAAAACTATTAGCGAGATAAAGGATATGTATAAGGCACAGGTCTCTACTTCATATTCTTATAAGGAAGTAAAGAGCCCTATGCAGATTATTGGCGTTGTAACAGGCAACGATATAGGTGGAAACATGTACAGCGAAATTGCCGTACAAGACGAAACCGGCGCAATGATAGTAGCAATATCGCAAGGCGGTATTTGGGGCTATCTTCCTCTTGGCACACAAGTTCTCATCGAATTAAATGGATTGTTTGTAGGCAACTATGGCCTGCAACCAGAAATAGGAACGCCTTACACTAATGCATCAAACAGCACATACGTCAGCCGTATGAGCCCTATGCTTTGGCAATCACACTATAAAGTTCTTTGCTATGGCATAGAACCTGAAGCAAAAGTTTTTGCCGAAGGAAGCAACAAGACAACATGGGACTTGTTCGACGATGCAGGAAAGCTTGGAGTGATAAAGAATGTTTCGCTCAAGCAAGGCGGTCGTACCACATGGGCAAATCCTAACAGTGGTTCTGGCTACAAGTCAATTTACTTCAATGAACAGTCACAATCCGTCATGGTCTATACAAGCAACTATGCCGATTTTGCTGCCGACACTATTCCTTCAGGCAAAATGAATCTCTATGGCATATTCAAACGCTATAACGACAAGTGGGAGATTATCCTGCGTAGCATAGAGGATTGTCAACTTTTAATTGAGAATTAATAATAAACATTTGAACTTAAATACAAAAAGAAGATATGAAAAAGATTAAATTTCTGACAATTTGCGCAATTAGCTTATTGTTTGCAGCGTGTGCTGATGTTCCGGAGCCATACGGATTGCCGGAAGACCCTAAAGGGGAGATAACTCCACAAGGAGATGGTTCGGTGAATAATCCTTATAACGTGGCTGCTCTTGATAGTTTGTTTGAAAACGAAGCTATCCCTACAGATAAAATTTATGCAAGAGGTATTGTTTCACAGATTGACAACATTGACACTTCATACGGAAACGCTACTTACTTCATTTCCGACGATGGCAAGACTACAAAGCAGTTCGAGATTTACCGTGGTTATGGTCTCGGTGGCGAAAAGTTCAAGACTGGCGAAGAGTTCCAAGTAGGCGACACACTCGTTGTCTATGGTCAGGTTGTGCTCTATGGTTCTACTCGTGAGTTCACAACAGGTAGCTCTATCTACTCTATCAATGCCGGTCAAGATGTTCCTCCAACGCCAGTAGGTGTAAAGACTCTGCCTTACCAGAGTTCAAACCTCTACAACGACTGGTCAATGCAATTCCTTGAAGGATCTAACAATCCTTGGATTCAGGGCAACACATACACTCAGGCTACAGGTTATCAGAAGTGGGGTGGCAGCGACACTAAGTCGAACAAGGAGGTTGAAGGATACCTCGTTTCACCTGCAATCTGCACAAAGACAGATAGTAGCAGTGTATCATTCTCATTCGATTATACAATCAGATACGAGAACAACGTTCCTGGTTGGGAGAAGTATCACAAGATTTATGCTACGACCAATCCTTACGATGCGAACTCATTTGTTGAAGTAACATGGACACCAAAAGCATCAACAACAAATGACTGGACTCTCTACACTTCAGGTAACATCGCATTGCCAAGCCAGTTTGTCAATAAGGATTCTGTTTATGTTATGTTCTATTTCTATGCTCCTGCTTCTGGCTCAACTACATGGGAACTTGAGAACTTCAACATCTTTGCAGGTTCAGGCACATCTCCAAAGCCAGGACCAGATCCAAAACCAGTAGGCGACAATCTCATTGCAAATGGTGACTTCGAAACATGGAGTAGCACTAACGAAGCTACATGCTGGAAATCAACTACAACGGCTTCAACATCAGGTGCTGTAAGCCAATCAACAGATGCTCATTCAGGAACGTATGCTGCCAAACTTGGAGGCAATACAGCAAAGAATCAACGAATTGCATACAAGGAAATCACATTGCAGCCTGGTACATACAATATCAAGTTCTATGCAAAGTCAACAGGCGAAAAGTCGAGCATTAACCCTGGTTATGCTTACAACAGCGGAAGCAGCATGACTTACGTTTACACAGATTATGTTGACGTTACTGGTACTTGGACAGAAGTTTCAAAGTCAATTACCCTTGCAGCACAGACAACAATAAACCTCGTCATCATGAATTCAAAGAATCCAGGTACTGACGTCCTCATCGACGACTATTCACTCACAACAAGTGATGGCGGCATCATTGGAGGTGATACTCCTGGCCCAACCCCTGGTCCAACGGATAATTCTATACCATATTCTATTGACTTCACATCTACTCAAGGCGATTGGACTATAAATGATGTAAATATCGCATCAGGACTCAATTATGTTTGGCAACAGAATAGTTCTTATGGAATGAAGGCATCAGGTTACTATCAGCAAGCATTTGATACAGAAAGTTGGTTGATTTCTCCACAGTTTGAAATCCCTGCAGCTGGTGCAACGCTAATCCTTAGCCATGCTATGAACTACTTAAATTCAATGAACCGTGCCGACTGCATCGAATGTAAAGTTTCAACAGATAAGAATACTTGGACTACATTAGAGTTGTCTTCATGGCCATCAGGTTCTGACTTTACGTTTGTTGACGCTACTGCAAGTCTCAGCAATTACGCTGGGAAAAAGATTTATATCGCATTCCAGTACAAGAGCACTTCGTCTGGAGCAATAACATACGAAATCAAGACATTAAGTATAAAGTAATCTACATAAAAAAAAACGCTAACTTGATGTTAGCGTTTTTTTTATTCTTTTTGCTTGAACAGTGGAATGTATCTCATCTGTATGCCAATGGCACGTTGTCGTTTTAGCATATATTGACTTGGAGCCTTACTGCTGAACTTCCTTGGATTCGGTAGCGTGGCAGCAATCAATGCGCATTGTGAACGCGACAAGTCAGCAGCCTTGCAATGAAAGTGTTCATTCGCTACAGCCTCGGCACCATAGATACTTGGTCCCATCTCTATGCTGTTTAGATAGACTTCCATTATTCTTTCCTTCCCCCATATCAGTTCGATCAGCACGGTGAAATATGCTTCGAAGCCTTTCCTCACCCATCGTTGAAGCATTGAGTTGCCTGGCCACAGAAAAACATTCTTTGCCGTTTGCTGCGTGATTGTACTCGCGCCATACACCTTTCCGCCTTTCTTGTTGCGCTTTGCTGCTTGCTCAATTGCCGCAAAGTCAAAGCCGTGATGCTCAAGAAACCGTTGGTCTTCACTTGCTATGACAGCCACAGGCAAATACTTCGACATTTCGTCAAGGCTCACCCACGTATGCGACCAAGTTATCGGTTCGGGAGTTGACAGGTTTTCAATAGAACGAATAACCATCAACGGTGTAACAACAACCGGTAAGAACTTGTATAGCACAACAACAAGAATCGTAGAGCCAAAGAATAGCCCTACGATCCATCGTAATATGTTCTTAAAAAGTTTCATTTATTTCAGAGTACCAGCTTCTGCACTCTTTATCATATCTGCACTTGCATAGAGATAAACCTCAACACGACGGTTAAGTTGCTTGCCTTCGTCTGTACTATTGTCTGCAACTGGCTGTGTCTGACCAAAGCCCTGAGTCGATTTAACCTGAGCATCCTGCACACCACATTGCTTCAAATAAGCCTTAACAGAATTTGCACGCTCCTCTGACAATGCCTGATTCTTTGCAGCATTTTCCTCGGCTGTATATTTCTTTCCAAAGCCAGTATTGTCTGTATGACCATAGATTGCCACGTCGCAATCTTTGTTCTGACCCAAAACACCTGCCAACTGGTTCAAATTGCTTTTCACTGTCGCATTAAGGTCTGACATACCTGTTTGGAACAAAAGTCCAGAGTCAAAGCTTACCTTTACAGCATCGAGTCCATTTGCATCCTTAACAGTTTCTACCTTTGCATTCTGAATCTGTGCAGCTTCAGCAGCAACCTTGTCCATGTGTTTACCAATAAGATAACCAGCACCAGTACCAACAGCACCACCAATTGCAGCACCAATGAGTGCACCTGTACCGTTATGTCCTATCAAAGCTCCAACGATTGCACCTAAAGCAGCACCACCACCGGCACCAATTCCCATGCCTTTTTGCGTGTTGTTACAACTTGCAATTGCCATCACGAGGCAAAGTCCCAAAGTAAAAATCTTCAAATTCTTCATAATTGTTTGCATTAATTTGTTAATAATATAAATTTAATCTTTCTTATTCTTTCCATAAATAGCCGCACCAATTGCCGTACAGAACAGTGAGTTCTGCGGGATATGGAACCTAACCTTATACAATTTCTCCAATTGCGGGAATATGTATTGCTTCCATTGAGGGAACAAAGACAACTGTCCAATCAGCACCATATCTTTTATATGAGTGTTCAGCGATGCAAAGATTGCACCACTGCCAATGCTTTGCAACACCATGTGGACTATACCCAAAGCAATATCTTCAGGCAAAGAGTTTGTCTGCGCCTTTGCAAAGAGCGATGCAGTCACGTCCATCGGAAGGTTTGGAAGAGGCTTTGGACTTATGTCGCCTATCAATAGGTCAATCTTCTTCACGTCACCTTTCTTGGCGAGGGAAGATATTTCTTTCATGTCGTCGGTCTTCAGCATAACTCTCGCCATGCCTTGCAACGATCCTCCGCCAATGCCAAGACCACCGATATGTTCTATCTTGTCGCCTTGTTTTTTGACGTATGTCGTACCAGTTCCCATGCTGACAACAATCATATCCTCAATGTCGCACTTATAACTTGCGCCAAGTGCATCGGCAATGTATTCATCTACACGCTCTGTGACACAGCCATAGATAGGTTGATTGACGTAGGCACAACCCACGCCTGTTATCATCACTTTCTCAATATCTTCCAATGTAATTTTATTGTCGTGCAGGAATTTACCAAACGCTCCATACAGCGACGACACTGGATCGGTTGCCTTTATACGAATAGGTGAAAGCAAATTGTTTCCTTGTATTCCTACAATCTTTGTCGTACTGATGCCTACATCAAGTCCTATTATTATCTTTTCCATATCTTATTTCTCAAATATCAGTTTACCTTCTTTGCAATCAATGGTTATCGTTGTGCCTTTTTCTATTTCCTCATTGATTATCATCTCCGAAAGTCCATCCTCAATATGTGTCTGCAGGGCACGTTTCAATGGTCGGGCACCAAACTGTACGTCATAGCCCTTCTCGGCAAGGAAGTCTTGAACCTCGGCTGAAACTTTTATCTGATAACCCATTTCCTCAACACGTTTCGATAGTTGCACGAGTTCAAGTTCTACTATTTTCTTTATCACATCCTTGTCCAACTGGTCGAAAGTGATGATTTCATCGAGTCGGTTCAGGAACTCTGGCGAGAATTGTTTTTCGAGCGATTTCTTTATCACGCCCCTTGCATACGCCTTGTCCTTCTCATCGAGCATGTAGCCTTGCGACAATCCACCGGCATTGAAGCCTATTCCACGACCAAACTCCTTCAACTTGCGTGTGCCTACATTGCTCGTCATTATTATCACCGTGTTGCGGAAATCTATGTTCCTTCCGCTGCCATCGGTTATCTTTCCTTCGTCAAGCACCTGCAAAAGGAGGTTGAACACGTTGCCATGTGCCTTTTCTATTTCGTCGAACAGTACGATAGAATATGGATGACGACGCACTTTCTCCGTCAGTTCCCCACTCTCTTCATAGCCCACATAGCCTGGAGGAGAGCCTATAAGTCGCGATATGTTGAAGCTTTCGGAATACTCGTTCATGTTGATTCTGATGAGTGCATCGGTCGAACCAAACATATATTCCGCCAGTTTCTTTGCTAAATAAGTCTTGCCCACACCCGTTGGACCGAGAAACATGAACACGCCAATTGGCCTGTTTGGTTCTTTCAACCCAAGTCGATTGCGCTGTATGCTCTTCACAAGTGTGTCTATTGCTGCATCCTGGGCAACAACATCGTGCATCAAATTCTCGCGAATGCCTTTTATTCTTACCGTTTCTGTCTGCACCATTCGCTGCACCGGAACGCCACTCATCTTCGATACAACGTCGGCAACATCCTGTGCTGTTATCTGTTTTGCTTCTACATTCTTGCCTTTTATCCAGTCTTCCTGCATCGCTGAGAGTTCATTTTGCAGCCTGACTTCTGTCTCTCTCCATTCGGCAGCCATCTCAAAGTTCTGCTCTCTCACCGCCAATTCCTTCTTCTCGCAAGCCGTCTTGATCTCCTTTTCCTTATCAATAATGTCTGGCGGAGTGCCTACGCTCGACAGGTGAACTTTCGATCCTACCTCATCCATGGCATCAAGAGCCTTGTCGGGGAAAGCACGGTCGCTGATGTATCGGTCGGTCAGGTTGACGCAAGCCTCAAGCGATTCGTCGGAATACGTCACGTGATGATACGTCTCATAATACGATTTTATGTTACGAAGTATCTGTAGCGTCTCCTCTTTCGTGTTTGCTTCTACCAACACTTTTTGGAATCTACGCTCCAAGGCACCGTCTTTCTCAATCGACTTTCGGTATTCTTCGAGCGTCGTGGCACCAATACACTGTATCACGCCACGCGCCAATGCAGGCTTCAATATGTTTGCTGCATCCATACTTCCCGACGCATTTCCAGCGCCAATCATCGTATGGATTTCGTCGATGAACACTATGATGTCGGTGTTTTCCTCCAATTCCTTAATGAGTTGGTGTATTCTCTCCTCAAACTGTCCACGGTATTTCGTGCCTGCCACAATGGCACTGAGGTCAAGATTATACACCTTCTTATTATATAATATAGGCGATGTCTCCTTATTTGCAATCCTTTGTGCCAGTCCTTCTACTATAGCACTCTTGCCCACTCCAGGTTCACCGATAAGCACAGGATTGTTTTTCTTTCTGCGACAGAGTATTTCCATTATGCGTTCTATCTCTTTGTCGCGACCGATGACAGGGTCCATGTCGCCCTCGGCAGCACGTCGAGTCATGTCGGTTGCAAAGCGATCGAGCATCGGAGTCTTCGACTTCTTCATCGTCTTCGTGCCAGTAGCCTGGTTGCCACGAGACTTGTCGGCACGTTCTTCTTCATAGTCTTCCTCGTCCTCCTCGGTCAATCCCATGCCGGCACGAGGGTTTCGCGACCTTGAGACTTCGTTTCCTGCAGGCAAAGTTTCCAAAAGAAAACGCATGAACTCATCGCCACGGAGATTATTGTTCTCCAAAACTTTTCTTGTATTATTACCTAACACATAGTTGCGCAGAAGCGACAGCAACAGGTGTTCCGTCTCAATCGTATCGGCTCTCATGCGTTTCGACTCTAACGCAGAGGCACGTATTATCAATTGAGCACCACTGCTAAGGTCTATGGTCTGAGGTCTAAGGTCTGAAGATTTTTGACTTTCGATTTTCGGCTTTCGACTTTCCTGCTCCAGCTGCTGTTTCAGTTCCTCTGTGTTAACGCCTTTCTTTGCGAAGAAGGTCAATATCGTTTCCGATGGTGCTCTCAGTATGGCGAGCATCAAGTGTTCTGGCGCAATGGCATTGCACTTCAGTCGGTCAGCTTCCTCCTTACTGAACATCAATATCTGTGATAGTTTCTCTGAATACATACTGCAAAAGTAATAAAAATTTACAAGTTACAATTCGCAATTCACAATTTATTTTCAATTTTACACTATTTTTTGCAAAATACTCTACGAAAACCATATCTTTCTCGTAGTCTCTGCACTATAAAAACCTCTACAATAATCATGCCATTATGCAAACGAACGCTTAACTCGGAAAAAAGTTGTACAACTTTCAACTGAATGTTGTACAACTTTCGCGCGAAAGTTGTACAACTTTTTTTCACCCCCAACAGAACATATTGTAGAGGGTATCGTTCATCTCGCATAAAACATCAGTTCGTCAGAACAAACCATAAGCGTTAGGGCAAAAAAAAAACGGACACGTCATTTGCTAACGTGTCCGTTGTATAAAAACAAAAAGACTTAATCTTCAACTACTATTGTGCCGTCTGCCTTGTAGTGCATCTTGTGTGCCGTGACGCTGCGACGGTAACTGCCGCCTGTAGGTAACGTACCATCATGGGTGAAGAACCACGACTTTCCCTTGAAGTCGGCAATGCCTGGATGAGTTGTGAAGCAATTGGTGCTGTTGCCTTTTATGATGCCTCGGTACTCCCACTTGCCGCTGTTGATGTCGGTAGTGGTGCAATACTCTATCATCTCAGGCTTCGATCCTACGCCTGCATAGACAAGGTAGTATAGTCCATTGCGCTTGTAGATCCATGGTCCTTCGATGAAATGAGGTATGTCGAGCACCCGTATGTCGCCGTCGAGTTCAACCATATTATCTTTCAGCTTGACGATTTTGCAACTTGCATTGCCCCACACGAGGTATGCCTGACCGTCGTCGTCGATGAAAACAGTTGGATCAATGTCGTCCCAGCTATGCGGTTTGTCGGTTGTCATCTCGTTTGTGATGAGAGCCTTTCCTATTGCATCGCGGAAGGGACCCGTAGGACTGTCGGAAACAGCAACGCCAATGCACATGCCCCCTTTGCTGTTTTCGTCAGCAACATGTCCCATTGACACGTACCAATAAAACTTGCCGTTGCGCTCGACACACTGTGCTGCGTATGCGTCGCGGCATCCCCAAGGAGCAAAAACATCGGGAGAAAGACAAACTCCATGGTTTGTCCAGTGCTTCATGTCCTTTGTAGAGAACACTTGCCAGTCGGCCATAACGTAGTTAGTAGCGTGAGTCGAAGCAACATCGTGCCCTGTGTAGAGGTATAGAGTGCCGTCGTGAACGAGCGGTGCAGGGTCGGCAGTGAAGGTAGAAGTGATTAGTGCGCCTGAAGGTCGAGCGTCAGGGGTGAATGTGATCCAATCCACTTCGACGGTGTCTTTGCTTTCTGACGTGAGTGTGAGGTCAACAACTCCAGTAGGCAATGACTTCACCGGAGTGATTACTTCCTGCCATTCATCGGATGGCTTTACCTTGATAGTGGCAATCTTCACGCCGTTGGCAGCGAGGACAAGCGACGACTTTTGCGCTGCCTTAACGTAAGCACGCACAGCTTTTAACTCCGCCTTGCCAAAGTCAACACGATTATATTTAGCCCAACTGCCCTTGGAAGGGAGAATGAGTTTCCACCCTTCAAAGTAGTCTTTGCGATTGAGGAAGTCATAGTTCACGCCTTCCGATGCACTGCTAAAGCGGTCGAACTGTATGTGTTGGCGTGCATTGGTGATTCCTACACCGCGAAGTGTAGGCTTTACTTGCTGTATCGTGCCGTCAGGATTGAAGAAAAGCGAGTCAACACACGTGCTGCGGTTCTTGTCGAAATGCGGCGAATATGCGTTGTTGTGGTAGAAAAGATACCACTGATTGTTGTATTCCACGATGGAATGATGGTTTGTCCAGCAACCAGGAGTCTCATCCATGATGACACCCTTAAACTCGTATGGACCAAGTGGACGGTCGCTCATGGCGTAAGCAAGCTTTTCTGTCTTCTCCTTTACCCAAGGGAAAGTGAGATAATATTTGCCGTTGTGCTTGAATGCAAACGGTCCTTCCTTGAATCCTTGAGGCAAGGTCATGTCGAAACGGACAGGTCTGCCGATGATTGAATCCATTGACTGGTCGAGTTCTGCACCGACAAGTCCACCGCCTCCCCAGAAGAGATACATCTTTCCATCGTCGTCAGTCAGCACACATGGGTCGATGCCAAAGACACCTTTAATAGGCTCTTTGCGAGGAGTGAAATGTCCGTATGGACGAGTATTCTCGGCAACGCCTATGCCGAAACCGCGTCGGTTTCCGTCAGGCTGTGCAGGGAAAAAGAAATAATACTTGCCATCGCGCTTGATGCAATCGGGTGCCCACATGGAGTATGAGCCTTGCTTTACCCAAGGCACATCCTTGTCGGCAAGGATTACACCCATGTCGCTCCAGCTTTCAAGGTTGCCTTCAGCCATAAACACATGGTAGTCCTCCATGCGGAACCATGCGTTAGTGTCGAGTTCATTGATAGCCTTAATGTCGTGCGACGGGTAGAGGTAGAGTTTTCCATCGAACACTTTTGCCGTCGGGTCGGCAGAGTATTGCCCAGAAATAACTGGGTTTTGCGCAAAAGCTACGCCAGTCGTTGCCAATGCCAATGCTAAAATTAGAAACTTTTTCATATTGTGGTTTTACGTTTTTACGGTTTTGAGGTTTTGAAGTCTAAGGTCCCATC
Source organism: Bacteroidaceae bacterium (assembly GCA_024398515.1). Taxonomy (GTDB): domain Bacteria; phylum Bacteroidota; class Bacteroidia; order Bacteroidales; family Bacteroidaceae; genus Prevotella. The sequence continues at coordinate 50,513 of JAKSIZ010000007.1, forward strand.
TTCTAAAAGACTTTTCGACTTTTGACTTTCGACCTTTGACTTTTGACCTTTAATCTTCCTTGAAGTTCCACTTTGAGTTATCGCTGTCGAAATCAAATTCGCCCAACGTCGGTGTGCTGTCAGCAATCGAAATCAGTGCAAGACGCTTGTCTGTGCCAGGGATTTGTTTCGGCATGATGCGGTATGTGCCATCTGTGAGTTGGTCAATCTGCCACAGTTGCTCTGGTGCACCAGTAAATTCAGGCACAGTCTCAACCTCACACTTGGCATTTGCAGCCAAGGCACGGTTTGTACCTTCAATAAGAATCTTGAAATATGGTGCGTCAAGATAGCCACCAGCTTCAGGTACGGCAACAACGTTCCACTTCTGATGAGGGCGGAACATATAATCGCCTATTCTTACGTTGATGTTTCCACTTGGCCATGTACCCTTAACTTCTTCGAGAGTTTGTATAGGCAGTTTTGCCAATGGTTCCTTGCTTTCGCGGTTGAACCATCTGCGACCTCCAACATCCTGACGTATGAAATCGACAGCAAGTTCAAGAGCATAGCCACGACGTTCCGACTCAATCCAGAAGTTACCACCCTTGAACTTCTTGCCTGCCATAGGCCAATCGTTCTTCCACAACAAAGGACGTACATCGAGGACACTGTATCCACTGCGGTCATAATCAGCTTCGAAATGGCAAGACATTTTTTCAATTCCATTTGCAAGGACCATGCGTCCAAAGTGTCCTGCACCAGTTTTCCTGTCGCCAGCAGCGATAAGCATCTTGCCGCCACCCTTCAACATTTCACGTCCCATATTGTCAACGTATGGTCCAGTGACTTGGCGGGAGCGACCTACAACGATATTATACGTAGAGTTTACACCGTCACAGCAAGTGCCATGAGTGCCAAGAAGATAATACCAGCCATTATGATATATCAAATCTGAAGCCTCGCAGTCGATGGCAATATCAATGGCCTTATTACCCTCAACGCGTCGTCCAGTCTTTGGATCAAGTTCAACGAGGCGGATATAACCGAAATATGTTCCGTATGACATCCAAAGTTTTCCAGTTGATGGGTCGAGCATCAGTCCTGGGTCAATGGCGTCACAATCCTCATCATTCTCTGACCATGCCACCATAATTGGATCAGAATACTTGAAATCAGGCGAAGTCGGGTCAAGACTTTTGTTCCACATGGTATAGATAATACCCTTGTGACCGCCGCCGAGACCACCGCCTGTAGCGCCGTATGCCACAAGATAACGGTCGCCTATCTTTATAGCATCTGGTGCAGCACCGCCTCCAGGACGTACAGCACCCGAATGCCATGACCATCCATCATCGCTGATGAGACCGCCTCCACCAGTGCCAAACGTGAAGAACTTGCCATTACTTTCCTGAATTGTTGATGGGTCGTGAATAAATGGTTCACCTATCTGAGCCTTACTACTGCTGCAAAACACAACAGCAGCAATCAATATCAAAGTCTTTTTCATAATATTCTAATTCCTTTAATTGGTTTACCTTGTTCGTCCAAGAAGCGTGCGCAGAAGTCGCTCATGCCAGGACCGTTGATTATCACACCGCGAAGAATGTTCTTGCCTTTCTTCAAAGTAAGTCTTTGCGACATTCCGTCATCGGCAACCATACGTCGGTCACCAGAAAGCGTAAGCACCTCTTCGCCATTCAACCACCACATAGATGCGGAGTTGCTACCCACGGCAAGACGAACGTCAGCGATGTCCTCGTCGCATTCAATCGTTGTCACAGCCCAGAACAATACGCCATAGACTTGTTGGTCGGTGCAACTTGCAAAGCGGAACAGCTTTACATTATAGCGTTGACTATCGAAAGCGTGCCAGGTCAGTTTGCGTGTTTCGCTCTTTATCTCAGGCGGTGCCATCATACGGCGGAAGTCGCCATTGCTCTCCCTTCGTACCTCAACGTCAACATTTGCCTTAACAACCTGACCGTCTTTTGGTACAATAGTGAATTGTTTTGGGAAGTATTCCTTATAGAATACGTCTTTCAAATAAGAATCTGTAAACACAACATTGCTACGATTTGGCTTGCTTATTGGGTCAAGTAATGTCCAACGGCGGATGAAGCCATTGTCGTCAACCATTGCCGGAGCCTTTGCTGCAGGCATGAAATAGTCGCTCAATTGCAATTGAGTAAACCAACATTTATACTGTCCACTAAGATGCAGCAATGAGAAAATATAAAGCAGACCATCGTAATAAACGTCATAGTAGCCGTCTTTATATGGTTCGAGTTTCATGTTCCACAAGTGGCGAACAAGATCCTTGCTATATTCATTGTCGGTCATAAGACTTGCTGCGGCAGTTGTTGCAACAAGACCGATTGAGTGACGAAGCACCTTATATCCACCAGCAGGCATTATGCTTGACGGTTCTCCGCCATCAAGAGCGAATTGGTCAGGGAACTTATCAATGCCCTTGCTGCCCATAGTACGCTGAAACTTATCTGCGTATGCCTTTTGCCAAGCCCTATCCTTGCCATACCATACAAAGTCCATTGCGATATTCATTGGAACACGCCATGAATCAAAATGGAATTCCGAACGGAAACCTGGGCGTCCATTTCGGCTTGGTGCACCCATTGCCTTGCCGTCAAAATCCGTCATATCGGCATTTATTCCGGTCTTTTCATCGCAACATTTATGCAGATATTCCCTTGCATTTGCAGCAAGTTCACGGTACAAACCTTCGCGTCCATCCTGTGCTGACTCAGCCCATATCTCAAAGAATGCAGGAAGATGATATGAAGGGTCAGTTATGCGACTGCCAAACCTATCTGGAGTAAAATTGATAAGTTTATGTTCCATGTTGATAATTCCGTTCACACCTTCAGAACCATCTTTCGAGAATAGTGTGTTCAGCAATGTTTGTGCTTCTTTCAAATAATTGATTTCGCCATCATTTCCCCAACGACGTGATGCAAGCAAAAGGTCTGTGACGAAATATAGTTCTCCATCGCTTGCAGAACCTTGTGCCATTCTTGTGCCGTCAGTCTTGCACTGCCATGCAAACAAACCTTTTGATGGACCATCCTTATGCATCATATACAATTTTGACCATCGCCAAATACGATTGAACAAATCCTGCTTGCCCAATTGTACAGCAACCATCATACCATACGACTGCCCCTCTGTACGCACGTCGTTATTCTTCACGTCAGATACATAACCGAGTGTATCGCCTACGTTTTGGTAAGCACGACGCGGACCTTCAAACACTTCATGAAATGCAGCCTCAATCTTTGCGTCTATGTCTTTCTGCGCATAACCCAATTCCTTGAAATAATTGCGTTGCGAGAAGCATAGAGACGACTGCACCAGAACAATTGCCATTAAACAAAACTTTCTCATTTTCTTAAGCTATCAAAAAAACCAACCATCTTTTTCAAATTCTCTTTACTATACATATTGAAACCATGTCCACCACCAGGAACAATGGTAATGTCTGTCTTCACTCCTGCTTTTGTGAGTTCCTCAAACAATTCCTTTCCCTGGCAACACGGAACAACATTGTCTTCCTGTCCATGGAATATTATCATTGGAGCATCGTCTTTGTCAAGGTAAGTAATTGGACTGATGTTGCGGAACAACTGAGCGTATTCATCTGCATAGTTATGTCCCACAAGTGCTTCCTCAGGAGTATTTCCCCATTTACGAGGCTCGTCACAATTCATCTTGAACATATCGATAGGTCCTGACCAGTCGCAAACAGCATTTACCTTACTGCTGCATTTCGTAAATTCGCCCAGATCGCCTTCAAGTTCTTTCACGTTACCAGATGCACCAATAAGCGTAGCCAAATGACCACCTGACGAGAAACCTGAAATGGCAATGAAATTCTTGTCGAAGTGATATTTCTTCGCGTTACCACGAACAAAGCGAACAACTGCCTTGATGTCATTTATCTGAGCAGGGAACTTTGCGTCCATGCTGCTGCGATGATTTGGTGTCACAACTGCATAACCAGCATCAAGCAATGCCTGACAAATCGTGCCAAGGTCTGCCATTCCCTTTGAACTATTGCTAAACCATGCACTTCCATAGATATGGATTACTACAGGATAGCGTTTTGCCTTGTTCTTTGGCAAATAAATGTCCAATGTGTGATACGACTCTCCATCGCCAACGTAATTCACATCGGCAATCTTCTCGGAGTATTCCATTTTAATTTCTGGCATCTGGAAACCGCCAAAATTCTGTGCAGACATAGTTAACGCCTGCAATGCAAACAAGCATAAAATCAGTTTTTTCTTCATAATTTTTTCTTTATGTTAGTAATTAAGTTTTAATAAATTGTCGTGTCCTATGCGAATGAAAACGGGTATGTGGTCTTTACTTACTGGTAAAGTCACCGACTGACCACCTGTATAATATGTACCTGTCCACATGTCTTTCCATCCTTCTTTGCTCTTTGGCAAATATGTTGTCCATGTTGTTGGGTTCTGTTCAAGTATTGGATTTATCAAAAGAGCAGGTCCAAACATATATTCTGTTGAATGTTGCAATGCATTATTATCGTCAGGGAAATCGAAGACAAGAGGCCGCATCATTGTATATCCTTCGTCAGAAACCTTCTTCGCTACTGACAGAATGTAAGGCATAAGCTTATAACGCAGTTTTATCGCCTCAACAAATCGTTGTTCTGTTTCCTTGCTGTACTTCCACGGTTCTGTTTCCGACTGGTAACCATGCACACGCATCAATGGGAGGAACACACTTGTCTGAATCCAACGTATCATTCTGTCCTGATACTCCTTATTATTATATTGATCGTATGGGCGGAAGAAACCTCCGGCATCGTATGTCCACCAAGGCAAACCAGTCGATGTAAGCCCCAATCCTGCGACTATCTGCCGACGCAATGTTTCCCAATCATTGCCTACATCGCCCGACCAAACTGCCACGCCATACTTTTGTATTCCTTGTGAGGCACTGCGTGTCAGGATGAATGGATGCTCCTGCACTGTCTTCAAACTGTTATATACATTCTCGTTTACTTTCAATGCATAGATATTCCTCACATCTTTTCCATCAATACTATTTCTATTTACACGCCTTCCGTCAAGGTCATCGTTCTCTGGTTCGGTAGCATCCTGCCACCAGGCATCAATGCCAAGTGAGGCAATTCGTTCGAGTTGCGCCTTGCAATAGAAGTCTGCTGCATCCTGATTGAAGAAGTCAACCCAATCGGTTCCATCGATATAATATCCTTTCGACTGCATTTCTTTCCCTAACGGACAATTCTTATCTATCCTTGCCCAAACGGAAAGCATCAACCGGACATCCATCTTATGCAGTTCATCTATCATTTGCTTTGGATTAGGGTAAAACTCTTCATCGAATTGCATAGCGTTCCATCCATGCTTCCCCCACCATTGCCAATCCTGAACAATTACGCTCAAAGGTATGTCTCTTTTCTTAAATTCCTTTGCGGTTTCTATTATTTCCTGCTGCGAATGATAGCGTTCACGGCAATGAATATAGCCGAATGCCCATTCAGGAAGCGCAGGAACTTCGCCGGTCTGATGCCTATACTCTGCAATGACCTCGTCTGCATTTCCCACGAAAACAGTATAGTTTATAGATTTTGTTTCCGTTGAACGCCACGTCGTTGTATTGTCAACTTGTCGCCAATAAAGCTTTGGTTTATCGCCACGCACGCCACGAACCTCAATCCTATGCGTTCCTTTTCCAAGTTTTTTAATCGCCGAGCTCGTTGGAGGCAGCCATATATTGTTCACGTCAAACACTACTTCTCCGTCAATAGCAAGGTAATGTTTGCGTGCCATCTTCTGTCCTACGTCCAATAGCAACGAGTATTCTCCGTTTGCAGGAACATTCAACTCTGCAACAAAGGCACTATATTCCCTACGTTCTTTCTTGTTTCCTCCTGTGCTTGTAGCATTAACAAGTTCCGACTCCCCTACTCTTCCGTCGTTTTCTTTCAGTTCAATTACGTTGTCGGCTGGGTTGAAATCGGTCATTCCATTATTGTTCCACAATAGTCCATACCCTTTGCTCGACAGAATAAAAGGTATTGATATCTGTGTATTGACCTGTGTAAGTCGTCGCGTCAAACCTCTTACATTCAAATATCCATCCTGAAACTGTCCTGTACCAAACAAGTATTCATCCTTCTGCGAGACAAACGACTGCTGTCCTTCCTTAATAATATTGCCACAAGTCGCAAGTATTGTCTTTCCCTTTCTGTCCTTGAATGTCAGATTTCCAGTCTTTGGATTATAGGTTACGGTCATCTTTTTTGTCTTCCACTCATTGCTCGCATCCGATGATTGAGCATCATACCTTATATTTACTGCCGATTCCGACAGTATCGTCACTACTGGTTTCTGTGCCAAGGCAACGGTCGCAATAGTGAAAAGCAACAAGAAAAACACTATCTTACGCATAATCTTTTTGCAAATTACTTAAACATCCAATAGTCAAAATCAAACAAATCCTTGCCTTCGCCCTTGAAGCAGAAGTATAAGTCGTGCACTCCTTCGGCGCCTTTTACTTTGCAAGATTTTATCACAAAGTCGTTTGAAGTGTCTATCTTCAATGTTCCTACAACCTTGCCTTCTTTGCTGTCAAGACGGATTTCTATCGTTGACGCCTTATTGCCCTTCACGTATGCAGAGAACTTCTTTGCTTTCTTACCAAAGTCAACGCCCTTAAGCATCAATGTTTCCTCATCGTCGATATTGCAGATTATTATCTCTCCATTCACGACTTTTGTCTTCAATCCATAGCCCCATGCCATTGTTTCTGCCTGGACTTTCCTGTAAGGATTGAACGTTCCGACCTGTTCATTCACATTATCTTTCCAATAAGGAACTTCCTGAATAGTGCCATCAGCATTGTATTTCATCTCTGCAAACGATACACTCCTACGCTCATGATGTGTCGGGGTTTCTATTCTCAGCAGGTCATAGTTCAGTCCAAACACATAACTCTTGCCCTTGAAATCAATGATGCCAGGATGATTTCCACGTGTACGAGGCGTATGATTCATTATATGTCCCTTGTATTCCCATGGTCCTTCTGGCTTAGTGCTCATGGCATAACCTATTCCTTCAGGGCAGCATGTCGATGCAAATGCAAGATAATAATGCCCATTACGCTTGTAGAACCACGGTCCTTCCTGGTAATCTTCTATATGTGGATGCTTCACAATTTCGCCACTATAGGATATCATGTCCTCATTGAGTTTCACATGATAAAGGTCTGGATTGCCCCAATACATATATGCCTGACCGTCATCGTCGATAAAAACCGTTGGGTCTATATCGTTCCAATGCTCACGTTGCCACACAAGAGCATGACCGAGTGGGTCTTTGAATGGTCCGTATGGTGTGTCGGAAACCAATACACCGATGCCATTGCCATGTATCGGACAATACATATAGAACTTGCCATTACGCTCAACAACCTGTTCTGCCCACGCTCCATTGGTCTTGTCTATCCACTTAAAGTCCTTCAATGAAGCCACTGCTCCGTGGTCGGTCCAGTTTACCATGTCTGTACTTGAGTATAAAAGCCAGTCGTACATCTTGAATCCATCGGCATCATCCTCGTCGTGTGTGGTGTAGAGGAATACTGTGTCGTTATGAACCATAGGCGCAGGATCGGCAGTATATTTCGTTTGAACTACTGGATTTTGTGCCATGCACATCTGTGCTGCAAGCAATGACAGTGCAAAAATAACTTGTTTTTTCATTTTCGTGAATGTATTTTATGTTTATTATTCTGTGAATTTAATGAATGGGATGCTGCCGTCTTTGTTGTACTTGAAGCGTTCCATACACGCTGAACGATTGAATCCGCCGCCTCGGGTGTTGCGTAGATTCAGTTTTCCGTTATGGTAGAATATCAAGTCCTTACCCTTGAACCTAACAATTCCGCCATGTATCGTAAAGCTGTTTTCTGCTTCTCCGAGTATCTTTCCACGGTATTTCCACGGTCCGTTGATGCTCTTCGATGTTGAATATGCCATGTGTTCCGGCACTCCTCCAGCGGCATACATCAGGTAATATGTGCCTTTACGTTTGAATACCCAAGGGGCTTCTTCGTAGTTTGTCTTCCATATCGTGTCCCGAACTTGCCAGTCGAATTTCCTTTTCTGAGGGCCAAAAGCACTCTCATCCTTCGTGTTCACCTCTGTAATCTCACTTCCAAGACTCACCATGTCTTCGTTCAACTTTGCATACCAGAGTGCATTGTTGCCCCAGAACAGGTATGCTTGTCCGTCGTCGTCAATGAATACCGTTGGGTCGATATAGCCCCAATTTCCTGGAACCAACGGCTTTCCTATCGGGTCAACGTATGGTCCTTCGGGCTTATCTGCCATTGCTACACCTATGCCTTGAATATGTCGCTCCTGGTCGGTAGCCGTAACGTAAGCATACCATTTGCCGTTTCTTTCAATCAACTGACCTGCCCAAGCGTCGTCGCCCTGCTTTGCCCACTTGAAAATCGTGAGGTCAAATATGACGCCATGCGACTTCCAATTCACCAAATCTTCCGTCTCGTAGAGCAGCCATTCCTTCATGTGGAAGTAATCATTAGGCTTGTCCTCGTCGTGATCAGTGAATAGATAGAGTTTATTTCCGTGCACGTATGGCGCAGGGTCTGGCGTATAATGGTCGCGAATGATTGGGTTCTGTGCCGAAAGCATCAATGTTGCAAATGACACAAGAATGATTGTTGCAATTCGTTTCATGCTATCTGTTTTTTTAGGTCTTATTTAATAATGTGTGCAAAGTTAATACAAATATCAGTATTTCGTATATGAAAAGTTTCAAAATTTAGTTTTTATTTCGTTTCAATATGTTTCATCGACTGCGCTAACGGGTAATAACACAAAAAAAAGCGACTGCTTTCACAAGCTGTCGCTTCATATAAATAGGTATTAGTTTTTTAAAGGTATAAAGATTGTTTTCAGGATAACTGATGCAAAGGTAAGGGTTTATTTTGTTTCAAACAAACTTTTTGCAAAGTATTTTTCCTTGCCTGATTTTGTGTGCCCACACATAAACAATCTTTAACAAATGCATATAATTTGCATCAATGATTACTTGAAAAATCCAGAATTTAAGGGATTTTCAGTCAAGCCTGATCATTATGATGCCTCGGAATAGCGATTATACAGGCGCAATGAAACGATTGTGCTGACTGCTGTGAGGGCTATGCCGACTATCCAATAGGCATAATCCTCGAAGAAAAGAGTGACTGCGTATGCTGCAATGCCCATTGTGATGAGCACGGATGATATCAAGACCACACGCGAAGAAAGCGTCACCTTATATTTATAGTGGTAGAAAATGACCACAGCCACACAGTTCAACAGGTGCGAAGCAAACAAAGCAACGCCCGTGCCGACCAATCCCCACAGCTGATAACCATATACAACCATCAGCACAAAGACCAAATCATATATCACTTCGACCACAAGGAACGTCAGCGAGTCGCCTTTTGCCAATGGCACATACTCGATTGGAAGGTCTATGGCGTGGAAAAACATTGCGAGGATTGCCACTTGTGCCATTGGGATTACAGCGACAAACTTGCTGCTGAACAGCAATGGAATTGCCACTGGCAGGCCTATTATGAGTGCCACAAGCATTGGTCCGACTATGAGGAGCGACACTTCTATCTGATGGTTTATCGTCACATTCATGCCTGGAATGTCGTGCTGAAGTGCCGACAATCGTGGGAAGAAGTCGGTCTCCATAGCCGCAAACACCATGCCGGCATACGTTACACATATCATGTAACCAGCGTTATAAAGTCCCACAACGTCAAGGCTTGCCACGTTGTTCAAGTATGATCGCACGAACATTTCAGCACAACTGCCGCCTATTCCAGCCAGTGTGAAGAAGATTCCTATGCGTATCATTTCGAGTCCGTCGGCGAAAAACTTTTCTTTTCCGCGCCTTAACGGATAGAACCTATACGAGTAAGATGCCGTGACAATACACGCAGCAAGTGCCACAAGGTTCAATGAAGGCACGATACCTTTCTGCTCAAAGAAGTAGAGAAGTGGTATGGAAATTATCAGCGCAAGCACTACGTTTATCACCGACACCTCTGCCAAAGCCTTCAGCCGTCGTGTGCCTTTGAGTATGGCAAGCTCTCCGCCTGTTATTGCCGTGAGGAATACCACCGGCGAAAGCAACATGAAGTGTCGCGTATGGTCGCCCCAGCTGAAAGTCCATTGGTTTAACAGTGGTGCCATGACGATGCACAAGAATGCACCGACGAATGCTGCAAGCAGGCTCCACGAGCGAATGACCTTTATATAGTGGTTGAGTTTTGCCTTGTCGCTGTGCTCATAGTAATCTGAAATCTGCCGCACGGCACTGAACGATATGCCGAAATTAGTGCTGTCGGAGAGTAATTTGATTGTAGAGTTCAAAAGCGATACAAAGCCGAATCCATTAGGTCCGAGTATGACAGAGACGAGTTTGTTGCGCACAAGACCTACAAGTATATTTATCACCTGCACGCCACCAAAAAGTCCCGTGTATTTCAAGATGCTGTTATAGCTGCTTCCTTGTTTTGTATTGCTCGTTTCTTTCATTATTATATATATTGAACGACAATTGTACGGTTTTATTGAGTAATCCCCAACAAAAATTTATATTTTTTCTGAGCATAGATTAAATTTTCCGTGGATTGTATGAGTGTCATTTGTAAAGAACGCGTTATCAAAAAAAGAAAAAAATGATATGATGTATGGTGTGCTTCATTCTGAAGCCCATGTCTTTGTATGATGTGTCGGTGCATAAGAACAAGTTCTTGCACCGACACATCACACAAAGACACCACTAACGTGGCCATCCATACATCATATAAAAAAATGTGCTAAAGCATAAAAAATATCTCACTTCGTTCGTAAAAAATGAAGTTTGTTTGTAGGTTATCGGTTGTGGGTTGTGGGTTGATAACCTAACCCCCATAACCTATATCCAACAACCTATAACCAATAACCAAATAAATTTTTTATGGCCAAAGGCCATATTTTTTACCGTTAGGCATTTTGTCTTTGTTATTGTCTTTGGCAGCTGTGAGTGGCTGTTCGTCTGCATAGCCATTGGGGTATGCAGACGAACTGACGCTCATAGATGCCAGGGATGCATTGCAAATGCAGACCTAAACAAGAAGACAATAACAAAGTATTTTTATCCTCTCGTGTTGCGCTATCTCACGTTTTATCTCACGTTGCACGCAAATTACTTCAACGGAAGTTTTCAACTGCACCGTTTTCTGCAGTTCTCATTATGTTTTTCGTGAGGCGAGCGAAAGCGTTGCTCCGGACGAACGCTTAACTCGGAAGAAAACTGCTACAGTTTTCAAGTCAAAACTGCTACAGTTTTGGAGTGAAAACTGTAGCAGTTTTTTTTCACCCATAACGGCATCCCCCACAAATCCTAACGCTCAACCGTGAAAACAATACAACTTGTTTTAGTGCATCTACTCAATAAATCTACGAAATTTGCGTTATTAGTATATGAAGTTCAGCATCATCATACCGGTTTATAATGACGACGGCACCCTGCAACGCTGTCTTGACTGTGTACTTTCACAGTCGTTCACCGACTATGAAGTTATCGTTGTTGATGATGGAAGTACAACGCCAATAACCTCAATACCTCGAAATCTCGAAGTCTCGAAGTCTCGAAATCTCACAACCTCAAAACCTCAAAACCTCAAAACCCTACGCATAAACCACGCAGGGCTGTCAGCCGCACGTAATGCCGGAATACAAGAAGCTAAGGGCGAATGGCTGATATTTATCGATTCTGACGACTGGATTGCCCCACAGACACTCGATGCCCTTGACACTGCAACCAAGCAATACCACGACTGCGACATCATAGAATACCCAGTCATAGTACACGAGGGGGCAAAGGATGAGTATCATCTGAAGTTTGACGACCGCGAATATACCGACCTTCATAACGATTATTGGTTGGGCTGCAAGGCTTATTCGCATTCATACGCATGGAACAAAACCTGCCGCAAAAGCCTCTTCAATGAGGTGCAGTTCCCTGTAGGCAAGAAGTTTGAAGATGTCTATACACTGCCTCAACTGCTCGACCACGCCAAGAAAGTGCGAACAATCAGCCAAGGATTATACCATTACGTATGGAACAACAAGGGCATCTGCGCCAAGGCTAACGGTGAAGACCTGTCAGATTTACTGTCGGCTCACGTCAATGTGATGCAGAATTGGGGCTTGGAAAAGGCAGAAGGTTTCGCAGAATACTACATGCACGTGCTCAACATACAGCTTGATGTGTATCGTCTTAACTCAAGAATTATGCTGCCGGAATACACGATACGGTGGCACAAGATGGGCATCGCAGCCAGGATAAAGTACCTAATCTACAAGTTTATGGGCTTAAAAACACTTTGCAAGATATGGAAAATCCTCTCATAAGTTTTATAATACCATACTACAATGTGCCCATTCCGCTGCTCGAAGAGTGCGTTGGGAGCATAGAAGAAATCAACGTTTCGCGTGAGATTATCATCGTCAACGATGGTTGCGACGCTGATCTTACGGCATTTGAAGACCGATGTAAGGTGCACAGGATAGAGCATGGGGGACCTGCTGGAGCACGAAACTATGCACTTGATGTGGCAGAAGGCGAATACATACAGTTCGTTGACGCTGACGACAAGCTTATCGTTGGCACATATCAATGGATTGTTGACATGTTGAAAAGCGCCAAGCCCGACATGTTCTACTTTGCATTCACGACAGTTGAAGGTAAACATTCGGGCACGAAAACCTATAAGACGAGCACCGGAACAGAGTATTTACTGAACCATAACATTCGAGGCGCTGCCTGCGATTACGTGTTCCGCCGGTCTATCTTGGGCGAATTAAGGTTCACTGACGGTATTTTCCACGAGGATGAAGAGTTCAATCCTCAACTTATGTTGCTCGCTAAAACGTTCTACTACACAAAATCCTCAGCGTATTACTACAGGAGATTGCCTCATTCAATCATGACTTCGCGCAACGAAGAGCATATTTCAAAGCGACTTAACGACTTCCTTCTCGTGATTTTGAACCTTGAGGAAACAAGCAAGACGTTACGCGACGCCGATGCAAAGTCGGCATTGAGACGAAGAAGAGACCAGCTTTGCATGGATTACCTATATAATATTATAAGGTTAGGACGCCGTCGGGAACTGAAAGAACGCATTCAGGACCTGAAGGAAAACCATCTATTCCCTCTCCCATTAAAGCGATATACATGGAAATATTATGTCGCAGCAATCCTTACACGCCTATGAAAATTCTACTGCTTGGCGAATATAGCAATGTTCACGCCACCCTTGAAAAGGGGTTGAAAGAGTTGGGACACGAGGTGTTACTGGTGTCGAACGGTGATTTCTGGAAAGGATATCAGTGCGATATAAGTCTGATTCGCACATACGGAATGCTTGGCGGAGTGAAATATATGGCACGTCTGATGTCACTGTTGCCAAGGCTGAGAGGCTTTGATGTGGTGCAGATTATCAATCCTATGTTTCTCGAACTGAAGGCAGAACGCATATTTCCAATCTACAAATACCTGCGCCGACACAACAAAAGCGTTGTTATGGGTGCTTTTGGAATGGATTACTACTGGGTTAATGAGTGCATCACAAGGATGCCTTTGCGGTACAGCGACTTCAACATTGGCACAGAAATACGCCACGATGCCCCTGCCGAACGTGAGTATAAGGATTGGCTCGGCACAGAAAAAGAGCGACTCAACAAGTATATTGCCCACGACTGCGACCGCATAGTCACTGGTTTGTATGAATACGACGTGTGTTATCGCCCGAATTTTCCCGACAAGACAGAGTTTATTCCGTATCCTATAGAAGCCCCCTCCTTACTCCCCCAAGGGGGAGTGAAAGGAACTATGGAACTCCTAAATCCCTCAATCCCTAAATCCCTCAACCCTCAACCCTCAACCCTCAACCCTTCATCCCCCCTTGGGGGGACAGAGGGGGGCTTGAGGTTCTTCATTGGCATCAGCAAAAATCGCAGTGCATATAAAGGCACGGATGTAATGTGGCGAGCACTCATCAAACTGCAAAACACATACCCTGACCGCATAGAAATAATAAAGGCAGAGGGCGTTCCGTTCAAAGAATACAACAGGATGATGGAAGAGGCAGACGTGGTTCTCGACCAACTTTACTCTTACACACCGGCAATGAATGGGCTGCTTGCAATGAGCAAAGGCAAGATTCTCGTTGGCGGAGGCGAAGAAGAAAACTACGAAATACTTGGAGAAAAACAGTTGAGACCTATTATAAACGTGCTTCCTAACGAGGAAGACGTCTATAACAAACTAAGGAATCTGGTAATTAATCCAGACAAAATAAACGATTTGAAGGCACAAAGCAAGGAATACATAAGCCGTCATCATGATTATATCAAGGTGGCAAAACGTTACGAAACACTTTACAAGTCAATATTATGTTCACGATAAAAAGATATACAGCTGGCGATAAAACGATATGGAACGATTTTGTTGAAGCATCGAAGAATGGCACTTTCCTCTTGAAACGCGACTATATGGACTACCATAGCGACCGTTTCGAGGACCACTCCTTATTATTATATAATGATATGGGCAAAATTTCGGCACTTCTTCCTGCAAACGAAACCTGCGACAATGGTTGCAAGCAACTGTTTTCACACCAAGGATTGACCTACGGAGGACTTGTACTTTCTACAAAGCATGGGGCAAATGATGTGTTGCAGATGTTTGATGCAATAATTTCATACCTTAAAGGAAACGGTTTTTCATCGTTCCATTACAAGCAGATACCAAGCATTTATCATCGTTATCCTTCACAGGAAGACGAATATGCACTTTGGCGTAACGATGCCGTATTGGAGGTTTGCAACATTTCATCGAGTGTTGCGCTTCATTCAGAGTTGATTCCACGAATCGGTCAAGGGCGAAAATATCGTATTTCATTATGCCGCCGACAAAACTATAACGTAGTCTTTGACTTCCCACTTGGCACATATTGGCCAATGCTTACGTCATGCCTGAAAGTAAGATACGATGCAAAGCCTGTTCACACCTTGCAAGAAATGGAATTGTTACAGGAAAGGTTTCCCGACAACATCAAGTGTGTTGCCGTGACAGATGAGACGGGTGAAGTTTGCGCAGGAACAGTTGTCTATCTTACAAAGAGTGTTGCCCACCTGCAATATTCATGTGCCACACAAAAGGGATACGACAATCATGCCGTTGACTTGCTTTATAGCACTTTACGGGAACATTTCAACAACGACACAACACTGTCATTTTTCGATTTTGGCACATCAAACGAAGAACATGGAAAAGTGCTGAATGCACATCTTTCAGCATATAAGGAAACTTTCGGAGCAAGGGGAATTGCATACAAACAATGGCGAATTGACCTTTGCTGATAAAAAAATTGTAAAAAAATCATACTTTTGTGTGCTTTTTTCATAAAAAAGTATTATATTTGCAACCATTATTCAGGATACATAAGAAAAAATCAATATTATAGTTATATAACGTTACTAAAAACATTTGAAAAATGAAAGAAAAGAAATTTATCACTTGTGATGGTAATGAGGCTGCTGCACATATAAGTTATATGTTCAGTGAAGTGGCTGCCATCTATCCTATCACTCCGTCGTCGCCTATGGCAGAACATGTTGACGAATGGGCTGCACGCGGTCGTAAGAACCTTTGGGGACAGACAGTATCAGTTCAGGAAATGCAATCTGAAGCAGGTGCTGCCGGTGCCGTTCACGGTTCACTTCAGGCTGGTGCACTGACAACAACATTCACAGCTTCGCAGGGTTTGTTGCTTATGATTCCTAACATGTACAAGATTGCCGGTGAGTTGATACCATGTGTATTCGATGTTTCTGCACGTACACTTGCTTCACATTCACTCTGTATCTTTGGCGACCACCAGGATGTAATGGCTTGCCGCCAGACTGGTTTTGCAATGCTTTGCGAAGGTTCAGTACAGGAAGTTATGGATCTTACGGCAGTTGCTCACCTTGCAACACTCAAGACATGCGTTCCTTTCGTAAACTTCTTCGATGGTTTCCGCACATCTCACGAGTATCAGAAGGTTGAACGTCTCGACAACGAAGATATCATGCCACTCGTTGACGAAGCTGATATCAAGCGTTTCCGCGACCGTGCCCTCACTCCTGAGCGTCCGTTGACTCGTGGTACTGCTGAAAACCCTGAGACTTTCTTCACTCATCGTGAGGCTTGCAACAGTTATTATAATAATGTACCAGAGGTTGTAGAAAACTACTTAGGCGAAATCAGCAAGATTACCGGCCGCGAATATCACCTCTTCTCATATTACGGAGCAAAGGATGCAGAGAACATGATAATCCTTATGGGTTCTGCAACTGAGGCTGCACGTGAGGCTATCGACTACCTGAATGCCAATGGCAAGAAGGTTGGTATGATTAGCGTTCACCTTTATCGCCCATTCTCTGTTAAGCATCTGTTGGCTTCTGTTCCTGCAACAGTTAAGCGCATCGCAGTGCTTGATAGAACAAAGGAACCAGGTGCAGAGGGCGAACCTTTGTATCTTGACGTTAAGAGTGCATACTTCGACGTGGAGAATCGTCCGCTCATCGTTGGTGGTCGCTATGGTCTTGGCTCACACGATACAACTCCTGCACAGATTATTTCTGTATTCAACAACCTCGAGTTGCCTGAACCAAAGAATAACTTCACTGTAGGTATCGTTGACGACGTTACATTCACTTCACTTCCTGCTGTTGAAGAAATGGCTCTTGGTGGCGAAGGAATGTTCGAGGCTAAGTTCTATGGTCTTGGTGCTGACGGTACAGTTGGTGCAAACAAGAACTCAGTAAAGATTATCGGTGACAATACCGACAAGCATTGCCAGGCATATTTCTCATACGACTCAAAGAAGTCTGGTGGTTTCACTTGCTCTCACCTTCGTTTTGGTGACACTCCAATACGTTCTACATATCTTGTAAACACTCCTAACTTCGTTGCTTGTCACGTTCAGGCATACCTTAATATGTATGACGTAACTCGCGGTATTCAGCAGAATGGTACATTCTTGTTGAACACAATCTTCGAAGGCGAGGAACTCGTAAATTTCATTCCTAACAAGGTAAAGCGCGTGTTTGCACAGAAGAACATCAAGGTATATTACATCAACGCAACTAAAATTGCTCAGGAAATAGGTCTTGGCAACCGCACAAATACTATCCTCCAGAGTGCATTCTTCCGCATCACTGAGGTTATCCCTGTTGAACTTGCCGTTGAGCAGATGAAGAAATTCATTGTCAAGTCATACGGCAACAAGGGTGAGGACGTAGTAAACAAGAACTACGCTGCTGTTGATCGTGGTGGTGAATATAAGGAACTTTCTGTAGATCCTGCATGGGCAAATCTTGCTGACGATGCAGTTGTTGAGGACGATGCTCCTGAATTCGTAAAGAACATTGTTCGCCCTATCAACGCACAGGCTGGCGACCTTCTCAAGGTTTCTGACTTCGTTAAATATGACACCGTTGACGGTTCATGGCAAGTTGGCACTGCTGCTTACGAGAAGCGTGGCGTTGAAGCATTCGTTCCTGTTTGGAATCCAGAGAACTGTATCCAGTGTAACAAGTGTGCATACGTTTGCCCTCACGCAGCTATCCGTCCTTTCGTACTCGACGACGAAGAACTGAAGGGCTTCAATGGTCCTACTATCGAAATGAAGGCTCCTGCAGCAATGAAGGGCATGCACTTCGTTATCGAAACTTCAGTTATGGACTGTCTTGGTTGCGGTAACTGCGAAGACATCTGTCCAGGCAACCCTAAGACAGGCAAGGCTCTTAAGATGGTTCCGTTCGCAGGCGACGATGAAGAGGCTGCACGCTGGGAATATCTCGTTAAGGAAGTTAAGTCAAAGCAAGGTCTCGTTGATATCAAGCAGAGTCCAAAGAACTCTCAGTTTGCTACTCCACTCTTCGAGTTCTCAGGCGCATGTTCTGGTTGTGGCGAAACTCCATACGTAAAACTTATCTCACAACTCTTCGGTGATCGCGAGATGGTAGCCAATGCAACTGGTTGCTCTTCTATCTACTCTGCATCAATCCCTTCAACTCCATATTGCAAGAACGAAAAGGGCCAGGGCCCTGTATTCAACAATTCATTGTTCGAGGACTTCTGTGAATTCGGTCTCGGTATGGCTCTCGGTAACAAGAAGATGAAAGAACGCATCGTTGGTTTGCTTAACCAGATGATTGAATCAGACAAGACATCTGAGGCTTACAAGGAAGCAGCAAAGGAATGGATTGCCAACAAGGACGATGCTGAAGGCTCAAAGGCTGCTGCAGCAAAGCTCAAGCCGCTGATTGCCGAAAGCGCAGCAAAGGGATGCCCTGTATGCAAGGAGCTCCAGACACTCGACCACTATCTCGTTAAGCGTAGCCAGTGGATAATCGGTGGTGACGGTGCTTCATACGACATCGGTTATGGTGGTCTCGACCATGTAATCGCATCAGGCGAAGATGTAAACATCCTCGTTCTCGATACAGAAGTATATTCAAACACAGGTGGTCAGTCTTCAAAGGCAACTCCTCTTGGTGCAATCGCACAGTTTGCTGCTCAAGGCAAACGCATCCGTAAGAAAGACCTCGGCATGATTGCCACTACTTACGGTTACGTATATGCTGCCCAGATTGCAATGGGTGCCGACCATGCACAGACTCTCAAGGCTATCCGTGAGGCTGAGGCATACCCAGGCCCATCTATCGTCATCGCTTACGCACCATGTATCAACCACGGCCTCAAGGCTAAGGGAGGCATGGGCAAGAGCCAAGCAGAAGAAGAGAAGGCTGTTGAATGCGGATACTGGCACCTCTGGCGTTACAATCCTGCACTTGCAGCAGAAGGCAAGAACCCATTCTCACTCGACTCTAAGGAACCACAGTGGGATAAGTTCCAAGACTTCCTGATGGGCGAGGTTCGTTATCTCTCTGTAAAGAA
>JAKSIZ010000070.1 GCA_024398515.1 Bacteroidaceae bacterium
GGTTGCGCATCTTTGACAAGTATTACAATACCTAACTCAGTCACAACTATTGGTGACTTCGCTTTTGCAAGTTGCGGATCTTTGACAAGTATTACAATACCTAACTCAGTCACAACTATTGGTGACTATGCTTTTTATGGTTGCGGATCTTTGACAAGCATTACAATACCTAACTCAGTCACAACTATTGGTAACCATGCTTTTTATGCTTGCGAATCTCTGAGAGATGTTTATGTAGAATGGAATACACCTTTATCTGTTAATGAACTATTCGATGAAACTCCTATCGACTCTGCTACGCTTCATGTTCCAACAGGCACAAAAGCCTTGTATAAAGCAGCAGAAGTATGGAAAGACTTTGGCACGATTGACGACGGCACACAAGACTATGGCGGTGAACCTATTGAATTTGCCGATGCAAACGTCAGAAAAGTCTGCATCGATAACTGGGACTTCAACGGTGATGGAGAGTTTACTACCGGCGAAGCTGAACACGTATATGACTTAGGCGATGCATTCATAGGCAATACTAACATAAAGTCGTTCCTCGAACTGAAATACTTTACAGGTTTGGAAAAGATAACCAATGAGAACTTCATGGGCTGCACGAACCTGAAGGTTATGGCATGTGAAAAGCAGAACTTGGAGATAGAAGACCAGGTGATGACACATCCAAATGCAATGCTATATATATATGGTGGTGTGAACTCTAATTTCGGTGGCAATACTATATGGTATGGAGAGGCAAAAGAGATTGTGCTTACCGACGGCGAAGAACTCGATATTCCTGTAGAGTTCTATGCAGAACAGATTTCATATACACGCAACTTTGAGAAGAAGACATACCCTGGTGTATGTGCCGGATGGGAAACAATCGTACTGCCTTTCGATGTTTATAGCATCACCCATGAGACAAAAGGACAGCTTGCACCTATTCATTCCGGTTTGGCAGGTAAGAGTTTCTGGTTGGGAGCACTGCAGGAAAGAGGTGGTTTTATGAACGATGTCAGGATAAGAGCCAATGTGCCGTACCTGATAAGTATGCCTAATTCAGATAGCTATGCCGACCAATACAATCTCAACGGCAAGGTGACATTCTCGTCAGACAATGTCCGGGTAAAGTGTACGAACGAAGTTGAATCAATCTGGGGATCAGCATACGCACTCGTACCTACATACGATTTCATCGATGCACCTGATATATATACAATAAACGATGATACGTATATGAATTATTATCCTGGTGGAGTATTTACAAAGGGCCTACGCAGCGCACGACCTTTCGAAGCATTCGTAGTTGTAGAGCATGGTAATGCAAAGGGTTATATAGATCTCTTCGGTGACGATCCATCGGGCATTGCCGACATCATGCCAGCAATCAACGAAAGCCATGAAGTATATGACTTGAACGGCAGAAAGGTTGCAACCGACGGAAAAGCATTGTCGCGTATGCCTCATGGAGTATATATTATAGATGGAAAGAAAATTGTAAAGTAAAAAACACAATAAAAATATGAAAAAGTATTTGATATTAACAGCACTCGTCATAGTACAGGCATTGACCTCAATGGCTTATTCACAAGGTCGATATCTTGATATTCCTACGTTCAGGCAACTGACAAACGATATGACGGCACGTATCACTGCTCCATTGGAAGACCAAAATGGAGAGATTTGCGCCCTTATAAAAGTTACGGCGAACATTGATGTCACATCGCTGACATTCGAGCCAGATGGTTTGGGATTCCAAAAGATAGAGCAGCATCCAGGTGAGTTATGGATATATTTGCCAAATGGTTCGCGCTACATTTCAGCAATGCATAACGACTACTCACCATATCGTAATTACAGATACCCTTGCAACATAGAAAGCGGTAATGTCTATGAAATGAAGATTTATGCCTACAAGGAGAACGACTCAACAGCAGTCTCATCAAACTCGCAGATGCTTGTACTGCGAGTAGAGCCTGCCGAGAACTCAAAGTTGTATATCGACAATGCTGAAGTTCCATTGAAGGATGGTATGTTTTCGGCTATGATGCAGAAGGGTGTTCATACCTATATGGCAGAAAGTCCGATGTACGAGCCATCCGAAGGAGATATTCAACTTGAGGAGAAAGAGGTGACAAGGACTGTGAACCTGCGTCCACAGTTTGGTCATCTTAACATCTACTCATTGCCTGAAGCAGATGCAAAAGTGTTTGTCAACGATAAGGAAGTTGGCGTGACACCATATAAGAGTGACCGACTGAAAGCAGGAACATACAACATCAGGTTAGAGAAAGAGTTCTTCTTCCCGAAAGACACAAGTGTAGTCATCTTTGCTGGCAGTACCAACGAGCAAACCATATCAATGGTAAGCACCATAAAGCCTAAAGAACCGAGAATGACACTCATCATGGCTGAAGCAGCTTTCCATCCGGCACAGACATGTTTCGGAGTCATGGTAGGATTGGTTAGGAAGAATGGTGGTTATGTCAGAGGCCGTACCGACTTTGGTTCTGTCTCTACCGACATGGAATGTAACGACAAGGGCGAACTGACCAGTGGTGGCAGTGGAACGCCATACTATGTAGAAGGATCTACAAGCAAGTCACGACTGTCAATAACCGGAGGTTACTTGCGTCAGATTACAAGCCAGTTCTATGGTTATGTTGGTGGCGGATATGGCGATAGGACACTTGCCTGGGAGACAACTGACGGCAAGTATGCCAAGAACACTGACCATTCTGCAAGCGGCATAGCACTCGAAGCAGGTGGCATTGGACGCTTTGGAAACCTTGCAGTGTCATTAGGAGTTCAAACAATCAGTTTCAAATATACCGAGGCAAGTCTTGGTGTAGGTGTTTTCTTTTAATAATTATGGAGGACAAACAACTATGAGAAATAATATATTCAACCGAAATAATATGAAAAATAGTTTTTTCATTAACGTGGTTTTGCTCCTGTCAATGCTGACTATTGCAACAGGATGCGAAAAAGATACAGAACCGGAAAACTTCCCTCCAGTACTCACCACCAACGCTGCACAGGACATATATCGCCAAGGTGCGACATTGTCTGGAAGCATCAAGGTTGGCAAGAACATTATTGTTGAAGAGTGTGGTATTCTGATTTCTAATTATGAAAGCATGGCTGAGCCGACAGAGTACAAAGCAGATGTTGCCGATGATGGTACATTCTCAGTCAAAGTGTCGGGACTTAATGACGGTGCTACGTACTTCTATTGCAGTTATGCAAAAAGCGGTGCCAAGTATGGTGCAGGTGCATTGTATGCCAAGGGCGATGTAAAATCGTTTACCACAGCACCAAATGCAAACCCAGTATTGGGCAATACCGTTGTGTCAAACATATCATATACCGGCCTTAATGTTTCGGCAGAGATTCTTGACGATGGCGGTGAAGACATTGTCTCTGCCCTATTCTATTACAAGCAAACTGATGGTGACATTGATGCGGACAAACTTATTGAAACAAAAGATGCCATTGTTCTGGCATCAATAAGCGGAACTACAATGACTGCATCTATCACTGGTCTTCAGTCTGGCAGACGTTATGCAATCTGCCCTGTTGCAGGTAAGAGTCACGGCGATGTTGTGTATGCCACGACAACACAATCTTCAGAGACCATTGTATCTACAGCAGTAGTTGACTCCACAACACGGATAGCATCTGCTGAAATCCTAAATGAAGGTACATCGGGTGTCAAAGAAGTCGGTTTCTGTTACTCAACGGAAAACAAAGAGCCAACTATCTCCAACAAAAGCGTAAAGGCAACGCTTATGTCGAACCAATTCAGTGGTATGCTGACCGACATCTTTGTAAAGCAGACATATTACGTAAGAGCATACGCCATAGAGAACAATGGGAATGTAGTGTATTCAGAGAGATCAACGGAATTATACATTTCAGACTCAGGCAATGATGGTCCTGGAGACAATGACAATCCATTCCCTATAATTCGATAAAGAATAAAAAAACTCGTAATTTTCTTTGTATTGTCTTCGATTTGCAGTAACTTTGCATCGTTTTAGGCAAAAAGAATAATAGAGAAGTATGAATTACTTAGATAGAAATGAGTTCAATTTCCAGCCTTCGCAGGAAGTTGTTGATGCTATAAAGAACTTCGACATAGGCAAGTTCTGCTTTTATACTCGAATATACGACCAAGGCAAGAAAAGCATTTTCTCGGAGTATCTTTCCGAAAAGTTCGGTATCGACGAGAAGCAAGTATTGCTCGGCTATGGTGCTGAAGACTTGTTGAAGAATGCCGTTCACTATTTCCTTACCAAGGGAAATAACAACAAGATGCTGATACCAAAGTTCTCTTGGTGGTATTACAAGTCGATTGCCGACGAGGTTGAAGGCGAGACATTGCAGTACCCTGTATATGAAACCGACGATTCCTTCTGCTATGACTTCAAAGGAATGAAGCAAATGATTGACGAGGTGAAGCCTCGCATTCTGCTCGTTGCTTCGCCAAACAATCCTACAGGAAACGGTCTAACGCCAGAAGAACTGGCAGAACTCGTCGAGATGGTACCGCAAGAAACTGTTGTCTTGGTCGATGAAGCATACGCATCTTACGTTACTTCGGACATCGATTATGTCACAAATCTCATTGCCCACTACCCTAACCTTATCATCTGCCGCACGCTGTCAAAGTTCTACGGACTGCCTGGCTTGCGTATGGGATTCGGTTTCGTTGGCAAAAGCGAAGAGATGGACAAGTTTGCAAAATACGCAAACAAGTATCTCGGCTACGACAGACTTTCGGAAGAAGTTGCCATTGCTGCGCTTAACAGTGAGGAACATTACCGTGAGATAGCCAATGTGATGGACGAAGCCAGACGCATGTACACCGACGAACTTGGCGTATTGCCAGGGTTCAAAGTGTATCGAAGCGTTGCAAACTTCATTCTTATCAAGTATCCTTTAGACAAGAAAGAGGCACTCCAAGCAGCATTTGCTGGCGAGGACTACAAGGTGAAATTCATGAATGAACCCGACCTCAACGAGCAAATGCGCATCACTCTTGGGCGCAGGGAGCAGAACCGCAAGGTTTGCGATATAATCCTATCGGTATGCAAGCAGTAATTTTAGCGGCTGGTACAGCGTCGAGACTGCGTCCATTGACCGACGTTTGCCCAAAATGTCTTCTCAAGATTCATGGGAAGACATTGCTTGAGCGCACTCTTGAAGCCATTGTAAATGCCGGTATTGACGAGATTACTATCGTCACAGGATACAAGGCGGAGATGATTATGGACTATGTTGAGAGCCTGAACATGCGGGCAACGTTCCATTTTATTCACAACGAAGTTTATGCTTCGACCAATAACATCTACTCGCTTTGGCTTGCTCGCAAACAAGTTGACGGCAATGATTTCCTTCTGATGGACAGTGATATCTATTGCGATCCACTGCTTGTGAAGGAAATAGCGACGCAGGAAGTATCTGCACTTGCCGTAAATCGCCACGAACTCGGCGAGGAAGAAATGAAGGTGGTGGTCGATGA
The DNA here is from genome assembly GCA_024398515.1 of Bacteroidaceae bacterium. GTDB lineage: Bacteria > Bacteroidota > Bacteroidia > Bacteroidales > Bacteroidaceae > Prevotella. The sequence goes on from JAKSIZ010000070.1 coordinate 5,519, forward strand.
AAGCAACTCGATTGTTGAAATAAGCAAGACGTGCAGTCCTTTAGATGCCCTTGGCGAATCGGTCGGCGTAGAACGAATCAACGCTTCATACTCATTGGCTCTATACAAAGAATTGGAGAAGATGTGCGTCAGTGAGGGCTTGGAAAACAAGTTCTATGAACTCGCATTTCAGCGTCTCATACCGCAAGGACATACTTTCAAGGTGATTGACACTACTGATTTCTTCAGCATGGAACTCGACACTGTCGATGATTTCATCGCTGCCGGAGGGGAAGTCTGAGCAAAGGCATTATCGAAACAACGCAATCCCAAGCCCCAGCTCCCCCCTCAAAAATCCGAAACTTCGAGTTCTCGTAATCTCAAAAAAAAAACGTAAAAACCGTAAAACCGCATGAAGATTTGATTGTTTTGTGAGCATAAATATGCCGTAAGCATACGTGAACCAATCCAAGTTGCCGCGGATAAGGAAGGAGGACACGACGTTCTTTGGTTTGTTGACGCGCGTCACATACCGGAGTTCCCTTTGAAAGACAAGGTAAAATACACCAATTCCATCCAGGACATTTACGATTTCTCGCCTGAAGCGAGCTTCTGTCCAGGCAACATTATGCCCTACTACCTGCCTGGAGTGAAGATTGAAATCTTCCACGGTTACGCTTCTGAAAAGAAAGATCATTGGGTTATACGCCGATATTTCGACACATATTTCACTCAAGGACCATACTTCACACAAGGTTTTGAACGCCTGTCGAAGAAGTACAAGGACTTTGAAGTGCTCGAAACTGGCTGGCCACGTCAGGACTGGATATATGAAAACCTTCATACTTTCGACGCTGAACGCGAGACATACAAGCTTGGATATGGCAAGAAACGTGTGGTGCTCTATGCCCCGACGTTCTCTCCTTCGCTTACTTCGTTGCCTTATATGCGCGAGGCTTTGCGCGATTTTGCAAAGACAGAGGACGTTGTAGTCCTGCTGAAGTTCCATCCTCTCACCGCACAGAAATACATTGACGAGTACAAACAGTTGGCTAACGAGGTGGATAATATCGTATGGATTGACGACTTTAACGTGACGAAATACATGCTGATGAGCGATGTGATGATTAGCGACACCAGCAGTACCATCTACGAATTCCTTTTGCTCGACAAGCCTGTAATCACTCTACGTGCCGTGGCAAAGAAGAAATACTGGCGCGACATGCGTGATCCAAAGGAATTGAAGCGTGCTTATTTCGACGTGCTCAACAACGACAAGTTCACGCAACTACGCAAATGGGTGATTGAGAACTACGACCCATACCTTGACGGGAACGTTGGTAAGCGTATGCTTGATGGGGCTCGCGACTATATCAAGAGGCATGGAGTGCCGAAATATCGCAAGTTGAATCTCTGGCGAGTATATACAAGCATCAAGACTTTCGGACGTATTAAGCGTCACTAAGACACCATGACCGACGAGGGACAAAGGCAAGCATTGGCGCGTGAGGCTGTAAGGAAGAAGCTTCCTGAATGGTCGTCAGTCGCAGAACTGCGCTTTCCACAGCACATTTCGCTCGAACAATGCTCGTCGCAACAGACGGCAGAATACAAGGCACGACTGATTAACCCGTCGGAAACGGCATCTTTCGTTGACCTCACTGGGGGCTTTGGGGTGGATTGTTATTATATAGGAAGGCATTTCAGCAAGGCTACATACATCGAACAGAACCCTGACCTTTGCGAAACCGCACGCCACAACTACGCTGTATTGCAGTATAGTTGTGGCGTTTTTTGTATGAATTCTGAGGAATATCTAAAGGAAATGTCGCCTGTGAGCCTCATATTCATCGACCCTGCACGGCGCGACAATAACGGCAGACGAACATACGCCATTGAGGACTGCACGCCTGATGTAGGCCGTCTCAACGCTTTGTTGCTCGAAAAAGCAAGCAAGACAATCATCAAACTCTCGCCTATGTTCGACTGGCACAAGGCTGTAAGCGACCTGAAAGGTGTGACCGAAGTGCATATTGTGTCGGTTGGAAACGAGTGCAAGGAACTGTTGCTTGTGCTGGAACGTGAGGTAAAACCATTGAAACTGTTCTGTGCTAACGATGATGACAGGATTGAAATTTGTCCGATTTCATCGGCAGATTTTGCCCCGACGTGCGCTGACATTAACGACTACAAATACATGTATGAGCCAAACGCTTCGATAATGAAGGCAGGATGCTTCAATGAGATTGCACGGATGTACGCTCTTGAGGCGGTAAGTTGTAACTCTCACCTCTTCCTCTCGAACAGAAAAACTGACGATTTCCCAGGCAGGAAATTTGAAATTCTTGCGGTTTCATCGCTAAATAAGAAGGAAGTGAAGGCAAAGCTTTCAGGCATAGAAAAGGCAAACATAACGACGCGAAACTTCCCGATGAAGGCTGAGGAACTGCGCCGACGGCTTAAGCTGGGCGACGGAGGCGATATTTACATATTTGCAACCACTACGAAAGAAAACAAACACATTATGCTTGTTTGTAAGAAAATTTTTACTAACTTTGCCAAATAATTACATTTAGAGCAAGCAAATATATTATGGCTGCAGTAGAAATAAAGCAAGTAAGGACAAAAAAGGACTTGAAGAGGTTCGTAGATTTTCATTACGAACTATACAAAGGCAACAAGTTTGATGCCCCAAATCTCTTCTTGGACGAGATGAATACATTAGACAAGACCAAGAATGCGGCATTTGATTTCTGCGAAGCCGAGTATTTTCTTGCCTATAAGGAAGGCAAATTGGTGGGCCGTGTGGCGGCTATAATCAACCATCGTGCCAACAAGAAATGGGACAAGAAGTCGGTTCGCTTTGGCTGGATAGACTTTATCGACGACACCGACGTGTCTCAGGCTCTGATGAATGCCGTAGAAGAATGGGGCAAATCGAAGGGTATGGATACCGTGCAGGGACCGTTGGGATTTACCGACCTCGACCCTGAGGGTATGCTCTCCGACGGTTTCGACCAGCTCGGGACAATGCCTACGATATACAACTACGACTACTACACACGCCACTTCGACGCTATGGAAGGCTATGCGGTAGATACGAGATATGTGGAATTCCGCATGGATGTGCCGGCAGAAGTGCCCGAGAAATTTTCAAAGATTGCCCAACTCATTGCCGACAGATACAACCTGCATACAAGAAAACTAACCAAGACGGACGTGTTCAAGCGCGGATACGGCGTGAAGGTTTTCAATCTAATCAACGAGACTTATAAGGACCTTTATGGCTACTCCGAACTTTCGGAGCGGCAGATAATGCAATATATTAAGCAATACTTCAGTTTCCTCGACCTCAACCTCGTTACAATCATTGAGGATGGAAATGCCGACAACCGACTGGTGGGCATCGGTATTTGTCTGCCGTCGCTGACCGTGGCTATGCAGAAGTGCAGGAAAGGACGATTGTTGCCTTTCGGATGGTGGCACATACTGCGCGCGTTGAAGTTCCGGAAGTCGAAGGCTGTGGATTTGCTGCTCGTAGGCGTAAAGCCAGAGTATCGCAGCAAAGGAGCAAACGCATTGTTGTTTGCCGACCTCATTCCGCGGTTCAACGAATACGGCTTCGAGTGGGCTGAAACGCAAGTGGAACTGGAGTCGAACACGTTTGTGCAACGTCAATGGAGCGTATTTAACCCACAATTGCACAAGCGCCGCAACTGCTACGTCAAGAAACTTTAGTAAGTGGCATAGGCACTCCGTTCGTAAAAAATGAAGTTTGGTTGTTGGTGATAACCTATCATCAACGCTTGCGTCGGTTCTTGCAGTCGTCGCTGGCTCCTTTGTGCAAGCGCTAACGCGATGATCACCAAGCGCAGCGACTGAAAAAAAACTGCTACAGTTTTCAAGTCAAAACTGCTACAGTTTTCGATGCGAAACTGCTACAGTTTTTTTGCAAGTATAAAGCACGTCCCATGAAACCCTTACGCTCACATCATGAGAAGATACAGCATGTTTGGAATGTTTAGCTGACACGAATAAAAAAAAGTGAGGGTGTGTCAAAAGTGGCACATCCTCTGTTTTTTTTATTTTTTAAACAAAGC
>JAKSIZ010000071.1 GCA_024398515.1 Bacteroidaceae bacterium
CAGAAGGCACAGGAAACAGCTGACAAGGCTAAGGAAGATGCACAGAAGGCACAGGAAACAGCTGACAAGGCTAAGGAAGATGCACAGAAGGCACAGGAAACAGCTAACGCAGCTCAAACTACTGCAAACACAGCAGAGAAAAAGGCTGACGATGCACAAAAGAAGGCTGACGACGCTTGGACTGATGCTCAGACAGCAATTTCAAATGCAGCAGCAGCTCAGGGTACAGCTGACGCAGCTAAGTCATTGGCAGACGCTAACAAGCTTGCAATCGACTCAATGGCAACTGCAATGGAAGCTGCTGACCAAGCACTTCAGGCTCAGATTGACACTCTCAAATCAGACCTCGCAGAGGTTAAGGATCAAGTTCAGGACATCTTGAAGGAAATCGGTATCATCAAGTCAGACCTTGCAAAGATGATTGTTAACATCCTCGTTCAGGACGTTGCAAACCCTGTAACCGGTAACCTCACAACTCCATTCGGTTTGGACACTAACATCCTTTGCGCATTCTACGGCGAAGCTACACAGGATGTTGACTTCCCTGTTGACGCTCTTGGCGCAGAAGCTTACAACCTCATCGGTTCTACAGAGTCATTCATCATCGGCTCAGGCGAAACTCTCGTTGATAACATGGACGGTGGCAAGGCTTACGCTGGTAGAATTTACACTACCATCAACCCTAATACAGTAAACTTCGCAGGTGAAAAGCTGACTCTCGAAACAAGTGCCGGCAACGCATCACCTATCACTCTTGACCCACTCAAGAAGTCTGATAATGAAATCAAGTTCGGTTACACAAGAGCTGACAACGGCTTCTATGAGGCTGACGCATACGTATCTTACGACAAGATCTATTCAGTAAGCGTCAACAAGGCTCTCAATGGAACTGGTCTTAAGAGTCTTGCAAAGGAAATCCTCAACAAGATTAAGGACGTTGCAAAGACTAAGAAGTTGAACAGCGGTACAAACGACATCAACCTCACTAACGCTTACAAGACTATCATGAATGCAGTTTCAGACGTTATGCCAGCTTACGCTCTTAAGGCAACTTGGACAGACTCTGCACAGACTAAGCACAGCATCTTCTCTAACTACAACATTGCTGCTACATCTGTTCACCCTGCATCATTCGAGTTCTTGAAGGACTGGAATGCTCCTAATATCCCACTGATTGGCCACATCAGCTATGACGTTGACTTCCACCTCGACTACCCTACATACCATAATATCGACGATCCTAACCTTGAGGTTAAGGTATATGTAGTTTACTTCACATCATACGGCGTAGAAAGTGTAATCGGTGTATATAGCGATAAGGCAGAAGCTTTGGCAAGACAGGCTGAATATCCTGGTGCACAGATCAAGGAAATGAAGTACACTGTTTCTGGCTTGAGCACATTCATTGAGACAATCAATCAGGACATCATCAATAAGTTGACAAGCGATATTGAGAGCCTCGAACATCAAATTGTAGATCAGACTCAGGGCAATGTAAACAAGGCTTTGTCGAAGATCAACAACAAGGTTATCGACCGCATCAACAACATCATCAAGAAGATTAACCTCCGTCTTGACAATGCTAACTACTACTTGCAGCCAACAATGATATTCCAGGGTGGCGACGGTAAGTGGTACATCATGAGCAACGTTAAGGAAATGCCTGCAGTAGTTCAGGGTACAGGTGGCATGATTCTGGAACCTACTTCTCTCACTGCAGAGCTCTTCGCTCCAGCATTCAAGAAGTTCATTGCTGTAACTAACGTATGGAAGAACGGCGACGAGTCAATAAGCGCAAAGAATGGCGACGCAACTTGTAAGGCTGCCCTCAATGCTGCTAACGGTGCAACTAACATGTGCAAGATCCTCAGTGGCGCAGAAGACGTTCTCTTCAACGCAACTAAGGCTGGTTACACTTACGAGATCTCTTACGCAGCTGTTGACTACAGCGGTAAGGTTGTTTGCCCTAAGTTCTACGTAAAGGTTAAATAATCAAGGAGATTACAGAGACTGAAATATAAACAATTCATTTTTTAATAAACAGAACAATTATGAAAAAAACAATATTAGTTGCTTTGCTGGCGATGGTCTCAATGACCATCTCAGCACAGCCAAAGGAAAAGGTTGTAAACGTATTTGAACCTCATTGGTACATTCAGGCTCAAGGTGGTGGTCAATATACACTTGGTGAAATTGACTTCACAGACCTTCTCTCTCCAAATGTTCAGTTGAGCATTGGTTATCAGTTCGACAAGGTTGTAGGCGCACGCCTCTCTGCAAATGCATGGCAGAGCAAGGGTGGTTCTGAAATCTTTGGTAAGGAATATGACTGGAAATACAACTATGTTGCTCCAGGTATCGACTTCACATTCAACCTCTCAAACCTCTTCGCAGGTTACAACCCAACTCGTCTCGTAAACGTTAGCGCATTCCTCGGTGCAGGTGCAAACATTGCATGGAAGAATGATGAAGCTGAAAGTGCAACCGTAGCTCTGCGTAAGGTTACAGGCATAAACATGCCACTTGAATACTTGTGGGGCGACACTAAGACTCGTTTCTTTGGCCGTGGCGGTATCAATGTTGACTTCCGTATCAGCGACGTTGTTTCTCTCGGTATCGAAGCAAATGCAAACTGCATCAATGACCACTATAACTCAAAGAAGGCAGGCAATGCTGACTGGTACTTCAATGCACTCGCTGGTTTGAAGATCAACCTTGGCAAGACTCACTCTTCAAAGGTTGTTAAGCACGAATGCAACCAGGAACCAAAGGTTGTAGAGAAGGTTATCGAAAGAATCGTTGAAAAGCCAGTTCCTGCTCCAGCACCATCAACTTCTGCTGCTGCAGTAGCAGTTCAGAAGAATGAACCTCTTCGTCGCGATGTATTCTTCACTATCAACTCTTCAAAGGTTTCAGCAGCTGAATCTGTAAAGGTTAAGGAAATCGCTGAGTACCTCCAGAAGAACCCTAACGCAAAGGTTACTGTAACAGGTGTTGCTGACAAGGGTACTGGTACTGCAAAGATTAACGAAGCTCTTGCTTCAAAGCGTGCTAACGCCGTTTCTAATGCTCTGCAGACAGAATACAACATCAGCGCTGACAGAATCAAGGTTGAAAGCAACGGCGACCGTGTTCAGCCATTCGCTCAGAACAACAAGAACCGCGTTACTATCTGTATCGCTGAATAATCAATAAGCATTCTTGATAAATAGCCCTGCCTTACACCTTATTATATATAAGGCTCTGGCAGGGCTTTTTTATAATTTAGCATGAAAAAAATTTTTACTTTGCTCTTTGCCCTTACGGCAATATCGACAGTAATGGCACAAATGCCATTGCCTGTCCCTGATGGTTTCTACCGAACACGCAATAAGACTACAGGGAGATATGTAACGGTTATTGACGATTACGGTAGGGTTGATTATACTTCTACGTCTGCCGATATGGGAGCTATCAGAACTTTCAGGACTAATGATAGCAAACCGAACTGGAACGAACAAAAGATTTTTTCTAATCCAGGTTCAATAATCTATTCCACTCATAATAGTTCAGGATATAATTTCCAATGTCAAGGAACAACAACATACCAGATATTGGGTGTATATCTTAACCTGAACAACAGGAATAATGCATATCAGCTGTATGCTTCAAAGAGCGGACAAGTGCTGTACCTGCACGACATGGAGAACTTCAAGGACTCGAGTAATGTTACTTCTGGTTCTACATCGGGCGCATACACTTGCTACAAGGATTGGGAAGTATTGCCAGTTAGCACAGATGGCGACAACTATTTCGGCATGTTGCCTACAATTACTAACAAAGGTGCATACTACCTTTCATTCTTCGCATCATTCCCATTCTCATTCCATTCTGCAGGAATGAACGCCTATTATATAAATAAGGTGGATGCAAGTCTGAAGGTTGCAGTAATTAAGGAAATCGGAGCAAACAAATCAGACATCCCTGCTGGTATGCCTATCATTGTCAAGTGTTCATCGGACAAACCAACAAACAACCGTCTCAATATTCATGTCAGTTCAGCAAAAGCACCAAGCGACAATATGCTTAAGGGTGTTTACTTCTGCCGCAAGGAACGACAGGCAACAAATCAGCATAACGACTATGTGGAAAACGACCCAAATACGATGCGTGTCATCGGTGTTCTTTCCGACGGAAGCATTGGAATGAAGAAATATGGTGGTCTTTATATTCCGCAAAACACAGCATACTTGCAGGTTCCTGTTGGCACACCTGACGAGTTGAAACTTGTCACAGAGGAAGAATACCAGAAGATGACAGACGTGAAGGTCACAAGCATCTCACTCAATAAGACAGAAATATCGAAGATTGAAGTGGGTGAGCAGGTTCAACTGACTGCAACTGTTCTGCCAACAAATGCAACAAACCGCAACGTAACATGGAGCAGCAGTAACTCAAAAGTTGCGACAGTTGACGCAAATGGACTTGTAACAATCGTAGGAGAAGGCGAGGCTATCATCACTGCCAAGACTACCGATGGTTCAAACCTTTCAGCAACATGCAAGATAACAGTTCCTCACGTTGAAGTTCTTTTGGGTGATGCTAATGCCGATGGAGTTGTTGATGTCTCTGATATCACGGCTATCGCTTCGTTTATTCTTGGCAGACAGCCAGCTGTCTTCATTAAGCAGAATGCCGATGCAAATCAAGACGGATACATTGATGTATCTGATATCACATTTGTTACAAGTATCATTCTTGGCTCGAACGTATTACTTGGTGATGCAAACAATGACAAAGTGGTAGATGTTTCTGACATTACGACAATCGCATCTTACATTCTTGGCAAGAATCCAAATCCATTCAACGCAAAGAATGCCGATGCGAACAAGGACGGGGTCGTTGATGTCTCCGACATTACAGCAACAGTAGGAATCATCCTCCACTAACAGCAAAACACCATAATACTATAAAGAGACGTATCATACATAATTTATTGATACGTCTCTTTTTTCTTTTATACATCATGGAAAATCAATTTCCATCGGGCTTTAGCTGTTCAAATTCGCTCATTGGCCACGACCATTTCTGCCAATCATCAGGTTGCGAAGGAATGAAACCTTGCCATTCGCCAACAATATGATTCGTTATCGGCAAAGCCAATTGTTTCAAACCTTCAACAATACATTTTGCTATCTCGTATGCACCAAACGTATTGAAATGCGTATTGTCGGCAAGGGCTTTTTCCTGATTTGGGAATGTATTGGCTGGATAATGCACCAAAAGTCTCTTGCTGCCCTCCTCTCCCATCGTTTCATAAAGTATAGTGCTCATCGTCGTAAGGTCTATTATTGGCACATTTTCACGTTCAGCCACAGCTTTTGCAGCGGCAGGATAGTCACCATGCGTATTCTGATTTTTCCCATCCTTGAACATTCTGCGTGCGGTTGGAGTGACAAGAACTACCTGACATTCCTTCTGCCTTGCCTCATCAATCATACGTTTCAAGTTATACGTGAAGTTATACCATGCGCCACTTCCTGGTCCCTTGTCTTTTTCATCGTTATGCCCAAACTCAATTAATATGTAGTCGCCTTTCTTTGCCCTCTCCATCACTGCCGCCCAACGGTTGGAACTGATGAAAGATGTAGTGCGTTCACCACTCTCAGCAAAGTTTGCCACGCATACCTTATCGTCAAACCATCTTGGTATCATTTGTCCCCAACTTGCCCAAGGTTCCTTGTTTTGGTCCGTTACAGTTGAGTTTCCACAGAGGAACATTGTCACAGCATCATCGATTTTTTCAATCTGCACATCCTTTACCTGCGGATTATCTCCACAGAAATCTATTGTGAGCATATCGTCCCAATTCTCGTAATCCTTTTCTCTTTCCTTGAGTTTTATGCGCATTTTCTCATTTATATAAGGACTACGCTTGTTTACCGTAAACGTTATAGTCTTAAATTCTCCCTTTTTCGTGTGTATGTTTTCAAAGCAAAGACGCCGCGATTCAGCCCTTACCCACGTATCGCCTGCACTTTTCTTGCTCCCCAGCACAGCCGTCACACGATAGTTTCCATCCTCAACCTTAAAAGTTTTTACCACACTCCTTGCCTCAACATTAACGCAGATGCACAAAGCAATTGCCCATAATAATACTCTTCTCATATTGTATTGTTTTATTCTTTTATCTGCAAAGGTAGTTATTTTTGCCGATATTCCCATTAATAAATGTAACAAATGTAGGTTTTATTTTGTTTTATAACTTTTTTTACATTATCTTTGCAATCGATTATTACGATATCTTATGACACGACTAAAGACTTTACTTTCAATCTTCATGCTGACGTTGTCGGCAAGTGTTAATGCGCAAACGTGGCCATCGGTGGGACAAGAGGCAAAGCCTGGCGCACGATGGTGGTGGCTTGGTAGTGCGGTAAACCGTGCCGACATCGACTGGAACATCAACGAATATGCCAAGAAAGGTATCGGTGCATTAGAGATTACACCGCTCTACGGCGTACAAGGAAACGATGCGAACAACATTGATTTCCTGTCGCCAAAATGGATGCAAGCACTGAAAGACTGCGAAGATATCGGACAAAAATATGGCGTACAAATCGACATGAACAGTGGTACGGGATGGCCTTTCGGTGGTCCTGAAGTGCCGATAGAAGAGGCTGCATGCAAACTTTTGTATGTTGACACGCTTGTAAGCCATCGTAATATCAACCAACTTGACCTCAGTGTGAAGAACCCGAAAGAAGTTAAGTTTGCCCAACTCGACACTATCCTCGTCTTTCCAGAGGATGGTAAATACCGTGTCATCGCCGTCTATAACAGCCGAACTCGCCAGAAGGTTAAGCGTGCAGCACCAGGTGGCGAGGGCTGGGTCATCGACCATTTCAACAAGAATGCGGTCAAGCATTACCTCGAACGCTTCGACAAGGCGTTTGCTTCGTCGGGTGTGCCATACCCAAACACCTTCTTCAACGACTCGTATGAGGTCTATGGTGCCGACTGGACGCCTACAATGTTCGAGGATTTCTACCGTCTGCGTGGCTACAAACTTGAGGATCACATGAACGAATTGCTCGGTTTTGCCGAAGACAAGGGCAATAAGGTAGTCTCTGATTATCGCGAAACGCTCTCCGACCTATTGCTTGAAAACTTCACAAACCAGTGGACAAACTGGGCTCATAGCCATGGTGCAAAGACGAGAAATCAGGCTCACGGCTCTCCTGCGAACCTTATCGACATCTACGCCGCCGTTGATATTCCTGAAATAGAAGGCTTTGGCAAGTCTGAGTTCGGCATTAAGGGCTTATGGAAAGAGACTAAACCTGAGTTCATGCGCAAGAATGATTCCGACCTCAGCATGCTAAAATATGCTTCATCTGCGGCTCATGTCACTGGAAAACCATTCACCAGCAGCGAGACATTCACGTGGCTGACCGAGCATTTCCGCACAAGTCTTGCCTTCTGCAAACCCGATTTCGACCTCATGATGGTGTCTGGCGTGAACCATATCTACTACCACGGCATCTGCTATTCACCAAAAGACGACACTTGGCCAGGCTGGCGTTTCTATGCTTCCATGGACATGAGTCCGACAAATTCTATCTGGCACGACGCCGGATTCTTCAATGAATACATCACTCGCTGCCAGAGTTTCATGCAGTGGGGAAAGCCTGACAACGACTTCATAGTGCTTCTGCCGGTGCGCGACATGTGGTCAAAACGCAGCGGAAAAAGCATATTGATGCAGTTTGCCATACATGATATGAAGAAAAAAGCCCCTGAGTTCATCCGCGATGTACTCAATATCGATGCCCTCGGCTACGATTGCGACTACATCAGTGAACGCTATCTGCTGACGACTTCCTACCGTGACGGCAGCCTCATCACCGCTGGTGGAACACGCTACAAGGCGCTTATCATCCCTGGCACAGGCACAATGCCCGACAATGTCAAGGCTCATATCGAGTCGCTTCGAAGGCAAGGAGCACATATTATATATGGTGTAGATGCCTCGGAACTGGCTAAGGCTGCCCGTCCAGAAGCCATAAAAAGTCAGTTGCACCTCAAGGCAATACGCCGCAGCAACGACAAGGGATACCACTATTTCATCAGTAATCTCACTCCAAACGACGTTGATGAGTACGTCACACTTGCCGTTCCGTTCAGCAACATCTTGCTTTTCAACCCACTCAACGGCGACATTCGTCAGGCATTGATACGCGATAGAAAGGTGCGCATAGCACTTCGTTCGGGCGAATCCATTATATTGGAAACCTTCAATCGGCCGCTTGCTCCGACAGAATTGCCTGCAAAGACCGACAGCCACAACACTCTTGAGCTTGTACAGACACTTGATAAGGACTTCAATTTCTCGTTCCTCGAAAGTGCACCGACCGTAAACGGCACTTACCGCATGAAGAATCTTTCGACCTGGGAACGCCTTCCACTCGAAAATGCGTCCGTTACGATGGGTACGGGCGTCTATGAAACGACGTTCCGATTAAAGCAAAAGCCGTCTGACGAATACGTCCTCGACCTCGGCGACGTGCGTGAATCGGCACGCGTTTACCTCAATGGCGAGTTTGTAGGCTGTGCTTGGTGTGTGCCTTACACGCTTGATTGCGGCAAATTCCTTCGCAAAGGCAAGAACACACTGCGCATAGAAGTGACCAACCTCCCTGCAAATCGCATTGCCGAACTCGACCGTCAAGGTGTGCAGTGGCGCAAGTTCAACGAGATTAATGTCGTTAAACTCGACTACAGCAAAGGCACATACGGTCATTGGGACCTCGTTCCATCAGGCCTCAACTCCGCCGTAAAGCTCTATCGTAAAGTTATTGACAACAAAAAATAGATACAGACATGACAACAGTTGCTATTTCTTACAACGAAAAAAATGCCATTGCAAAAAAAGCAATGGACTTTCTCCTTTCGTTAGGCGTGTTCAAAGTGCATGAAGTTACAACACCAGCAAAGCGAAAGACACTAAAAGCAATCGAGACCGCACGCTCAGGACACAACGTGACACGATGCAACAGTTTTGAAGAATACTTAAAAGCTGTTGCCGAATGAGACGCATTGATATCACTGGACAGTATCGTAAAGACTTGAAATTGGCACGTAAACGTCATCTGCCAGAAGACAAATTAAATGAAATCATCTTCAAGTTAGCAAATGACGAGCCACTACCTGCTACCAACAAAGACCATGCTCTTAGCGGTGAGTTTGCTG
>JAKSIZ010000072.1 GCA_024398515.1 Bacteroidaceae bacterium
CGCGACCCCAACCTTGGCAAGGTTGTGCTCTACCAACTGAGCTATTTCCGCAATTATGCTTCATAAAAGAAGGCATTTCTCTAAATGCGGATGCAAAGGTAATACTTTTTTTTGAAACTCCAAATTTTTTCTTGTTTTTTTTCTCAAAAAATGTGCTTCGTTCAACTATTTTTACTAATTTTGCACTGAAATTCAAAATATGAAGCTAATAGTGATGACAAAGCCCGACTTTTTCATCGAAGAGGACAAAATACTAACTGCTCTCTTCGACGAGGGACTTGAACTGCTTCATCTCTACAAGCCAAACACCGAACCGGTGTATTCGGAACGTCTCCTTTCACTAATCCCTGACAGTTATTGCAAGAAAATTGTTGTGCATGCACATTATTATTTAAAGAATGAATTTGGCCTTGCTGGAATTAACCTCGACAATGAACATGATGAGGTGCCTTCTTCGTTCAAGAGCAAAGCATCGTGTACGTGCAATAGTATTATGAGCCTTGCTGACAAGGATGTGAAGAAAAAGTTCCAATACATGATCCTCGACAATACATTTAATGAAACACGCAATCGTGAGGAACTACTGCGTGCCTCCGATGCCGGACTTATTAATAAAAAGGTGTATGCATTGGGTGGCGTCAACATTGATAACATTAAATTTGCTCAGGAACTTGGATTTGGTGGAGTTGTCCTTCGTAGTGATCTCTGGAATAAGTTCGACATTCACAAGCAAACTGACTATAAAGACTTAATTACATATTTTATTAAAATCAAAAAGCTAATTGGATAATAATCATGGAAGAAAAACAATCTTTTAAGGTATTCTCAGGTTCGGCGACAAAATATCTCACCGATAAAATCTGTGCTCACCTGAACGTACCGCTTGGCGCATGTGTAAAAACCGACTTTTCCGACGGAGAATTCGCTGTGGGTTATGACGAATCTATTCGTGGTAAGAACGTTTATTTGGTGCAAAGCACATTCCCAACATCTGATAATCTTATGGAGCTACTGCTTATGATTGATGCTGCAAAGCGTGCATCTTGCAATAAAATTGCAGCTGTAATTCCGTATTTCGGATGGGCAAGACAAGACCGCAAGGACCGTCCTCGAGTAAGTATCGGTGCAAAACTCGTTGCCGACCTTTTGAGTAAGGCAGGCGTTGACCGTATCATTACGATGGACCTTCATGCTGACCAGATTCAAGGATTCTTCGATGTTCCTGTGGATCATCTCTACGCTTCAACAGTTATTCTTCCATATATCCAGAGCCTTAAACTGAAAGACTTGTGTATAGCCTCGCCTGATGTAGGTGGTTCTAAACGTGCCAATACCTACGCAAAGTTCTTGCGTTGCCCACTTGTATTGTGCCACAAGGTGCGTCTTCGTGCAAATGTTGTCGAGAGTATGCGCATCATCGGCGATGTAAAGGACAAAAATGTCATTATTGTTGACGACATGGTTGACACTGCAGGAACCATCACGAAGGCTGCAAACCTCATGATTGAGAATGGTGCAAAGAGTGTACGTGCCGTTGCATCGCACTGCGTCATGAGTGGTCAGGCATCGGAACGCGTTGAAAACTCTGCTCTCACTGAGATTGTATTTACCGACTCAATCCCTTACAACGGCACTTGCACAAAGGTAAAGCAGCTCAGCATTGCCGATATGTTTGCAGAAACCATCATACGCAACGAGAACCACGAAAGTATAAGTTCTCAGTATTTGGTATAGAATTTTCACCTTATTATATATAAGATATGAACAAAGTAATGTTAATAGGCAACGTTGGCCAAGACCCCGACGTGCGATATGTTGATACCGACGTAGCCGTTGCAACGCTTACGCTGGCAACAACCGAGCGTGGCTACAAGTTGCAGAATGGCACGGAAGTGCCTGCAAAGACCGATTGGCACAATCTCGTCTTCTGGCGTGGATTGGCAAAAGTCGTGGAACAATATGTGCGCAAAGGCGACAAAATCTATGTTGACGGCAAGATCCGCACTCGTTCCTACGACGACAAGCAAGGGACAAGACGCTATATCACGGAAGTCCTCGTAGAAAATCTTGAGATGCTTTCAGCCAAGAATGGTGTCGCAACAGAGGGCAAAGTGTCCGACAATGGTGCTGAAACAGCATTGTAATCACTATGCACATTGCACTCATCGACTTTTCATTCTGGCAAATAAGTTTCAATCCAATAGAACCTGGAGTAATAGTTGCGGCAGTCCTTTCGCTGCTGCTACTATTGCTCAGTGGTTTTGTGTCGGCTTCTGAAATCGCTTTTTTCTCATTAAGTCCTGCTGATGAAAACGAATTGGAAGAGTGCAACACGCCGAAAGACGAGCGTGTAAAACTTCTTCGCAACGATTCGCAGCGCACGTTGGCAACCATTCTTATCACCAACAATTTTGTCAACGTGACCATCATCATGCTCTGCAATTACTTTATTTCCCACCTTGTGACGTTTGGATCTCCACTTGTCGAGTTCCTTGTCATCACTGTTCTCCTCACTTTTCTTCTATTGCTCTTTGGCGAAATTGCGCCCAAAGTATTCAGTTCCCAGCATCCACTTGCCTTCTGTCGCTTTGCTTGCGACGGGCTAATGTTCTTCCGTCGTATGTTCTGGCACGTTGAAACGTTCCTTATGCGCTCGGGCAGAATGGTATCGAAAGTCGTTGCAAAGGAGCCAACGCAACTCACGGTAGATGACCTCGAACAGGCTCTCGACCTTACAAACGAGAATGATATTCGCGAAGAACAAGAGATGCTTGAGGGCATAATACGCTTTGGCGACGAGACTGTCAAGGAGATAATGACCTCACGGCAAGACGTTTTGGGCATTGACATCAAGGCAACTTTCGCTGACGTCATGCGTCTCATCGTGGAGAACAACTACTCAAGAATGCCTGTATTCCAAGGTACCATTGACAACATCAAAGGCATACTATATATAAAAGATGTATTGCCACATCTCAGCAAACCTACTAATTTCCGTTGGCAATCGCTGATACGACCGCCGTATTTCGTGCCTGAAACAAAGAAGATTGACGACCTTCTGCACGAGTTTCAGGAAAACAAAGTGCACATCGCCATCGTTGTTGATGAGTTTGGCGGCACATCGGGCATCATAACACTTGAGGATATTATCGAGGAAATCGTCGGTGAAATCAACGATGAGTATGACGACGAAGAGAAGCAATACTCGCGACTTAACGACAATACCTACATCTTTGAGGCAAAGACTCTGCTATCAGATTTTTATAAAATACTCAAACTCGACGATGATTATTTCGACGAGGCGGCTGAGGGTGCCGATACTCTTGCCGGACTTGTGCTTCAGGTGAAGGGCGACTTCCCTGAGAATGGCGAGCGTATCGACATAAAAGACTTCGCATTTACCGTAGTTGAAATGGACGAACGCCGCATTGTCAAGGTCAAGGTCGTCAGGTTATAAGTTATTCCAACTCGTATAAAATTTTGTTGTAAAAAGGGTAGGGGGACGACGGATAATCCGTCGGAACTGTTGACTCGTGCGATAGGCTCTACAAGGGTGTCTGTTGGGGGTGGAAAAAAGTTGTACAACTTTCGCTCAAAAGTTGTACAACTTTCAACTGAAAGTTGTACAACTTTTTTTCGAGTTAAACGTTCAATATGCGAAACGAAAAAAAAGAGTGTCGCGAATTAGTTCCTTAGTTCCTTTGCACCAGTAAGGAAGTAATCCTCGATTTCGCGTATTGCTTCGCTGTCGCTGCGAGGGAAGTCCTTTATTATCTTCCCATGTTCGAGCAGTGCCACGTGGGTACAGATGTCGAGCGTATATGACAAGTTGTGCGACGAAACGATTATCGTTGCGCCAGTCTCTCGGTTGTATTCTTCAAGTATGCTCTTCATTGCCATCTGCGACGAAGGGTCGAGGAAGTTGAACGGTTCGTCGAGTATCAGCAATTGAGGGTTGCGTATCATTGCTGCAATGATTCCTACCTTCTGCTGATTACCTGCCGAAAGGTTGCGGATAAGTTTCTTTTGTCCAACAATCTCGCCTCCCATGAACTCGGCAAAAGCCGTGAGCTTTGCGTTCAGGTCTTCCTTTGAGATGCCGTCAATCTTACAGATGAAGTCAAAGTATTCCTCTGGCGTGAGGTAATCAATAAGGAATCCGCTGTCGATGAATGCACCTGTAAACCCTTTCCACTCTTCAGTCTTCGCAGGGTTAAGTTCCATTTGCTCCGACGATTCGTCAATCATTGCCACTTCACCTTCCTCAGGTTTCAGGAGGTCGAGTATCACGCGGAACATTGTAGTTTTTCCTGCACCGTTGTTGCCTACGAGACCAAGGATGTCGCCTGCCGACACTTTGAAGCTGTCAATGTCAAGTGCGACTTTATCGCCAAAGACCTTTTTTACATTCTGAAGTTTTACTGTGATCGATTTATTCATAATTTTTTTAATTTTATATTGTATGTTTTTTTTGTTGTATTTCTATGATTTGTGAGATTTCATATCATCGTGTTGCACGGAAGTTAGCCATGTTTTCGTGACGGCGTTTCATGAATCGGCGATAGATATTGTCGAGCCAACGATGATGAAGTGCTATGCCCACGATGCCAATAACGAGCATTATGGTGCTGCCAATGTATGTGCCGCAAAGATTAATAAGGACATACATTATTATAATAGGCACGAACATTGCCGCTAAAGAGCATATTATCTGGCTCTTGTTGTTCTGTCCGCTCTTTGTCAACACGTCGTTCAGCTTTAGCGTATTGTTGTTATACACTGCTAACTGGAATAGGAATGGCATTATTACACCTGCTGCGAACGCCATGCAAGCCAAAGCTTCGATGATAGTTGTCTTGCCTTGCGAGATAGGCATAATGATGATTAGCATTGGGATTATCATCATTCCAAGGTTGAAATAATACTTTGCTTTGAGCAGTGTAAGTATGCTTTCCTTGCGTACCATGAGGCAATCGATGTAGTTTCCCTCAGGACACAGGATGCTTGTAAGGTTTATCACTCCTAACGCAGCGAAACAATACATGCAGATGAATGAGCGCCAGAAAGGCACTGAGTCGTATGCATCGGTGAACGCAAAGAGCAGCGAAATCATAAGCATTGCAATAAATCCGCTCCAGAACTGCTTCCTCACGGTCTTGTTTCTCTGTATAGACTTCACTTCGAGCTTGAGGTATTCGCCTAAGATACCAAACCTGTTGAGGAACGACATCTCACGTGGCTTTACCTTTGAGACCTTTTCAACCTTGGCTATTTCGAAGTATATGAACTTGTTTTGGAAATAAAGGTTGATGAGGAACATGACGAAGATTGCTGCAATGACGTAGAAGAATGGCATCACATCATACCAGATTGCATCGTGAACAGTGTGCTTGCACCATTGGAAAAGCCAGTCGTTGCTCCACAAACCAAACCAAACCAAGGCTGCATATATCAGTGTTGGAGCGATAATCCATAGCATTTTGTGGTTCATAAGCGAACGCCAGAAGAGATACCAATAGCCGTTGAGCACGAACAAGAGCCATATCATGACAAGGTAAACCACAAAATTGCCGAATCCATACGTGGAGGAAAGTAAAATGGAAAACAGTGCAAACGGCACGAAGAAGCATAGCCAGAAGGCATTGAAAGGGGAGAGTCCGATGCGCACAAGGAAGATTTTTATCAGTGATTTCTGACTTATTGGCAATATCTTGTAGGGTTTTACCTCTTGTGCAGGCGTGTCGGTCATCATAAATCTCGAATAGAAATCGATGATAAGAAAGACGAGCAATCCGCCGTTAATGAAGTTGTAGGTAGGATGATTGCTGCACATGCTGCCGAACATTATACCGAATATCAGGAGATATGCCGCCCAAAACAGGATAAATATCCATCCGAAAACCTTCATCGCTTTGTTCTTCTCAAACATAGGATGACGCTTGTTTGCCAGCTTCTGGTTTTGTTTTATCAGTTTGTAAAGTTTTAAAATGTTCATGTTTTATTTAAGTTTACGAGATTACGAAATTTCGATATTTCGGTTATTATGATTTATTACTTAGTTCTTTTCAACGTGTATCCAGTCAACATCAAGGAAACCGCGGTCGGTGTTGCCAGCAGGTTCTTCAGCAAAGAAACCATACTTTACACCAATCCAAGTGCCTTCACGCATCTTGAATTCCTTTCCACACTTCTTGAATTTCTTGCCGTCGGTACTGTAAGCAAACGTCACCATACCACCGGCTTCAACAGTCAGGCGCAGGTACATCTCCATATAAATGGCTGTTTTGTATATCACCTTGTCCTTTGACGTCGGCTTCATTGTCTTCAACACTTCAACAGTTTCGGGCTTTCCTTTGTCGCCACCCTTGCAGATAATCTGTTCAAGGTTGAACTTTTCGCCTACGCGATGTATTGATAGTGCAGAGTAGTCGCGCCCCATCATGATAAGACCAGCATACTGATTGTCGGCTTTTGAGGCAAAACGAACCTTTGCCGTTGCCGTGAATTCGTCGGCAGTTGTCTTTTGTAATAAGAGGTTCGGCGCTTCATGAAGGTTCACGAAGTTCTCCGACAACTTGTTAGTATATACCCTGAAGTAGCCATCAGCAGTCGGCATACCATACCACTCATGGTAGTTTGCGTGCCATTCCCATTGCTTGCCAAGGAAAGGTGAGTTGAACTCATCGCTCTCGACAGGATTGTTTACAGGACACTTTGCCACGTTTGGCTTCTTGTATGTCATCACTGGTTCGCCAACACCATCTCCGTCTTTATCAATGCCAATGACAGGCCAACCATTCTTCCACGTCATAGGTTGCAGATGTACCACACGGCCATAGCATCCTTTATCCTGGAAGTGCATGAACCAATCTTCGCCATTCTTCAAGTGTACCCATCCACCTTGATGAGGACCATTGACAGGACTCTTGCCCTGATCCATTACGCGACGATATTCGTATGGTCCGAAAGGCGACTTTGCCCTTGCAGCCATCTGCCATCCTCCTTCTACTCCTCCTGCTGGCCACATAATCCAATAATAGCCATTGTACTTATAGAACTTAGGCCCTTCTGACGTGAAGTTGCCATTGATGTTTCCGTCAAACACTATCGTTGGATTGCCTATTGCCTTTGTTCCGTCGGCAGAGAGTTCACGAACCATGAGCACTGAGTTTATGTTCATGCGCGATGCGGCATAGGCATTAACGAGATAGCATCTGCCGTCTTCGTCCCAGAGAGGCGTAGTGTCAATGAGTCCTTTGCCTGGAATTACGCATATCGGCTTATCCCATTTGCCGTATGGATCTTTCGTCTTCACCATCATCACGCCAAAGTCAGGGTCGCCCCAATAGATATAGAACTCGCCATCATGGAAACGTATCGACGGTGCCCAGACTCCCTTGCCGTGTTGCGGTTTGTCGTAGAAGTCCTCTGGGTATTGCTTTTCAAGAGCATAGTTTATTATCTCCCAGTTCACAAGGTCTTTCGAATGAAGAATAGGTAATCCTGGTATGCAGTTGAAACTGCTTGCCGTCATGTAGAAGTCATCGCCAACCACGCAGACATCGGGGTCGCTGTAGTCGGCATTGATTACTGGGTTCTTGTATGTGCCGTCACCATTGTCGGGACTCCATACCTTGCTTACATACTGTGCACTTGCCACTATTGGCATTAACGCTAAAATAGCCAACAAAATTTTCTTTTTCATATTCTGTACAATTATATATTATATTCTCGTTAAGCATTCCTCGCCTTATCTGGTCATATACCTTCAATGCAACATAGCCCATTGTCCTGCGAAGGTTTACCTCAACACAAGGATGCAGTTTCAATTTTCCTCCTTCATCAACTATCATCATGTCAACACCAAACGGCATTATGACATCTAACCCTTTGAGCTGCTTTGCCATCCATGCCGCAATCACGCGTCGGACTTTGGCAAAAAGTTCAATATCAACATAGCGACTGAGCAACTGCTGCTTGTATTCTTCGCTTGCCAAAATGTTTCCTTCGTACGCTCTGCCATCGTTAGTGTTCCTGAACAAAGACAAACCAAGGTATTCTATTTGACGCACGCCGATGGGATTCCATACAAATTCCATAGCAAAGTCGCACACCTTATTATATAAAGGCTCTACCATTATGCCGCCTTGTTCGCGTATTGTCTTCTCTGCCCACGGCATTGTCTTTTCATTCATCGCCCTCACACCTCTGCCACTCGAACTCCATGGAGCCTTGAGTATGATATTGGTGCTGCCATTGAGGGAACTTGAATCTTGCAGATACCTCGCCTCTCCAACCGTTTCGCAGCATTCACATCGCAGTGTCGAGAGCAAATCAACGTATGTACGTCGGTTCGACAGTTGCCTTATCCTCTCTACCGTTGCAGCATCGGGCATACAGTCTTCGTTAATACCCAACTTGAGAAGCCGCTTTCTGAGATGTTCATCCCATCCCCACGGTTCAACGTATGTTACACCAGACAAATCGACCTTGTTTTCCACAAGAGCCTTGGTCAATGCAACGTCACCTTCTTCGCCCCAAAGATTGGCTATTTCGCCCATCGTCTCCCACATCCTGAGAGCAATTCTCGGAGGAGTAAACGGCTTAGAACCGTATGCCATTGCCATATCGTGGCTGGGATTAAATACGCAAAGTTTCATTCCGATTGCAAATTTAAGGAAAATTTCTCTAACTACGCACTCTAAAGGTTAAAAAATCTAAAAAAGAAGAATAATTCTCAATTATCAGTTGCCAATTGTCAATTATTTCGTACCTTTGCACCCGCAAAAGAAAAAAGGGCTTGGCTCCTTAGCTCAACTGAATAGAGCATCTGACTACGGATCAGAAGGTTGTGGGTTTGAATCCCGCAGGAGTCACACAAAATGTAATGTAATAGCCAATTTAATCCTCGATAATCTCGGGGATTTTATTTTTTACCTCAAATAATACCGCATATCAAAAAACTTTTACCCCTTAAAACTACACCTTATTAATATTGCGCGCGTATGCGTGCGCGCGTACAAATAATCAATCTTTTTTGACAAAAAAGTTTCACTTTTATAAAGTTTTTTGTAACTTTGTCGCCAGA
>JAKSIZ010000073.1 GCA_024398515.1 Bacteroidaceae bacterium
CACAACTGCAAAGGATGCACGAAGTGCAGACTTGCAAAGAAGAAGGCAATGAAAAGATTTTTTTCTATTATAATAGCACACGAAATGCTTTTTACACACGGATGATTTTACTTGTGCCAAAATTTTATCTGCATCGAGATAAATTGTGAGTAGTAAAATGCAAATAAATAGTAATTCATAAATCATAAATCGTAAATTTTGTTTATCTTTGCAGTCAAAATTTGTGCCGCGTGGTAATTTTACAATGATAAGCAAGGGAAAAATAAAGTTAATTCGGTCGTTAGAGTATAAGAAATACCGCGACAAAGAAGGACTATTTGTGGCTGAAGGACATAAGGTTGTCGAGGAGTTGCAAAAGGTCTTCCGCTGCGTTGAGGTGTTCGACGATGAAGACGACGTGAAGAAAATATCATTCTTGCAGCATCCTCAAGGCATCGTTGGCTTGTTTGAATTGCCTGATGATGCTTCATTGCAACCCTCGATTGCCGCAGATTCTCTCGTGCTTGCACTCGACAAAGTGCAGGATCCAGGCAATCTCGGTACGATAATAAGGGTCGCCGACTGGTTTGGCATCGATACAATTTACTGTTCAAACGACACTGCCGACTGCTGGAATCCGAAGGTTGTGCAGGCAACGATGGGCAGTCTGGCACGTGTAAGAGTAGTCTATACCGACTTGGCAAGCCTTATTGACAGTTGCGATTGTCCTGTATATGGCACATTCCTTGACGGAGAAAACATATACGAAAAGGAACTCACGCGCAACGGCATCATTGTAATGGGCAACGAAGGAAACGGAATATCGGATGAAATAAAGACGAAAATAAATAACCGATTGCTTATTCCACCGACACGACAAGGCGCAGAAAGCCTCAACGTAGCCATTGCAACGGCAATAACACTTGCGGAATTTAGGAGACGATAAGCATGAGATTGGTAAGGAACGGATATTGGAAGATAGCAAACTATGGCTTGACAGTCATAGCACTGTTGATGTTTTTCTCCTGTTCCACCACTAAGTTTGTGCCCGATGGACAGTTTCTCTTGGACAAAGTAAAGGTAGAAAGCGACAACGATGAGGTGCAGCCTTCGCAGGTCAAGGATTTCGTAAAACTCAACACAAACTCAAAACTATTCTCATTGTTCCGCATACCACTGAAGACTTATTCGCTTGCAGGGCACGATACAGCAAAATGGACCAATCGAGTTCTTCAGCATCTTGGCGAAGAGCCAGTGCTCTACGATACGGAACTGGTGAAACAAACCAAGCAAAACCTTGACCTTGCGCTGCATAATATGGGCTATCTGCACGGCGAAACCAGTGTTGACCTCAAGGCTAAAGACAAGAAGATGAAGGTGACATATACGCTACACCCAGGCGAAGCATACTTTGTGAAGAGCGTAAACTACGACATTGAGGACAAGGAAATAGAGAAGATAATACTCAACGAAAACGCCAGTGAGCGCAATCTTCACGAAGGTGTGCGGCTTGATGTTGACTTGTTGGACGCAGAGCGAAAGCGAATAACAAACAAACTCCTCAACATGGGCTACTATAAATTCAACAAGGAGTTCATTACTTATATTGCAGACACCCTGGCAGGATCAAAGATGGTTGACCTCACCCTGACGCTCGACCTCTATCGTGCGAATAACAATATGGAGGCGATACCACATCCGAAATACACGATAGACAGGATAAACTATCACTCCGATGATAGCGTGATGCATATACGCCAGTCGGTACTTGAGGCAAATACAATGATGAAGCAGGGCGAAGTGTTCCGTGAGGACCAGTTGCGTGCCACATACAATAACTTTGCACGACTGCACGCAATCAAATATACAGACATTTCCATTAAGGACAAACCAGACTCAACCCTGCTCGACTGCGACATCAAGATAAGCACATATAAGCCTTCGACCATCAGTTTCCAGCCCGAAGGAACCAATACATCAGGCGACATTGGTGCAGCGGCATCGCTTGTATATGAGAATCGCAACCTGTTCCGTGGCAGCGAATCGCTGAGCATTGAAGGCCGAGTAGCGTATGAACATATAAAAAGTCTCGAAGGATATTCGGGGCATCATTACTGGGAATACGGCTTAGAAACTCGCCTATCATTCCCACGTTTCGTAGTCCCTTTCCTGACATCACAGCAACGACGCGCACTGAACGCCTCAACCGACTTGTCGGTCTCATATAATCGTCAGGACAGACCAGAGTTTCAACGCAGCGTGTTGTCGGGCGGATGGCGTTATCGTTGGGCATTGCCTTCGGGGAAAATAAACTACCGATTGGATTTAATCAATCTTGATTTTGTCTCGATGCCGTGGATTTCTGACACGTTCCGCAAGGAATATCTCGAAGACGAGACATCGAAGAATGCCATTCTGAAGTACAACTACCAAGACCTATTCATCATGAATCTCGGTTTTGGATTTACCTATACAACGAGTAAAGACGTGCTGAAAGTCAACCTTGAAACGGCAGGAAACTTACTTGAAGGCGTGTCGTCGGTAATGTCGTCAAGACAAAATGCCGATGGACAGTATGAAGCTTTCGACATTGCTTTCGCACAATATCTTAAAGGAGATATAGACTATACACATAATTTCCTGTTCGACAAGAACAACTCACTCGTTCTTCACGGTGCACTTGGCATAGCATACCCTTATGGCAACAGCAATATACTGCCTTTTGAAAAGCGATATTTCTCGGGAGGAGCTAACAGCGTGCGTGGATGGAGTGTGCGTTCTCTTGGTCCTGGTTGCTATCAAGGTGCTGACGGAAGGATAAACTTCATCAACCAGACAGGCGACATGCGACTTGACCTTAATGCCGAATGGCGCACATACCTGTTCTGGAAATTCAATGGAGCATTGTTCATTGATGCTGGAAATATATGGACATTACGTGAATACAAAGACCAACCTGGCGGACAGTTTAAGTTCTCGACATTCCTCTCACAGATTGCTGCAAGTTACGGACTTGGTTTGCGACTCAACTTTGATTACTTCATCCTGCGTTTCGACATGGCAATGAAAGCCGTTAATCCAGTTCACAATGACGAAAGGGAACACTTCCCAATCGTTCATCCTGACCTGTCGCGCGACTTCACTTTCCACTTCGCAGTAGGGTTGCCATTCTAACAATTGAATAAAAAAACATAAAATTTTGTAAATATTATTTGTTATCTGCACAAAAATTACGATATTTGCACGAAGAATGAAATAAAATAATAAATATGAAGAATCTCAAACTAATTTCAGCATTTGTCCTTGCAATGATTTGCTCGGCAAACAGCTTTGCCTCACAGGCATCCGATGAAAAGAAGTTCTCTGCATACGGCATAGGCTTCTACAACCTTGAAAACCTTTTTGACACAATCCATGACGAAGGTAAAAATGACTATGAGTATCTGCCTACGTCAAGCAGCAAGTGGAACACGATGAAATATACATCGAAGTTGAAGAACATGTCGCGTGTGCTTGCTGATATGGGTACTGACCTTCTTAAGGGTGTGGGGTGCGCAATAATCGGAGTGAGCGAAGTGGAGAACGCAAATGCACTTACCGACCTCTGCAATCAGGAACCGCTGAAGGAAAGAGGCATCAAGTTCATACATGTTGAAGGTCCTGACCGTCGTGGTGTTGACTGTGCTATGCTGTATAATCCAAAGTACTTCACTCCGGAAAATGTTGTCCTTCACAGATATATACCAGAACTTGAAAAGGACAGCAACTACGTTACACGTGGTTTCCTTACTATTACCGGTCAGCTTGCAGGCGAACAGATTGCCGTTATAGTGAACCACTGGCCTTCACGATTCGCAACAGGAGCGTATCGCGACTGCGCAGGAAAGCAAGTTCGACTGGTCAAGGACTCATTGCAAAAGGTTAATCCTGACATAAAAGTATTCATTATGGGCGACATGAACGACGATCCTTTCTGTGATTCAATGGCAAAACATCTCGGTGCAAGACAAGAGATGGACGATGTTGAGGAAGGTGGTTTGTGGAATCCTTGGTGGAACATCTTGGCAAAAGAAGGCCGAGGCACATTGATGTATAACGGAAGTTGGAACCTTTTCGACCAGATAGTCTTTACATCAAACCTGCTCCACAAAGGAAATAAAAAGGATTATACTAAACTGAGATACTACAAGCATAACGTGTTCTCACGCGACTACCTCTTCCAGACAGAAGGCAAATACAAGGGAAGTCCATTGCGAACAAAGGCAAGTGGAGCATGGCTCAACGGTTTCTCTGACCACTTGCCAGTGGTAGTTTATTTGTTGAAGGAACAAAAATAAAACAATAAAGATTATGACAATAATAGGCGTAGCAGGAGGAACAGGCAGTGGCAAGACAACGGTTGTGAAGAATATCGTAGAGACACTTCCACCAGATTATGTCACCGTAGTACCTCTCGACTCATATTATAATGACACATCGGAGCTGACAGATGAGGAACGTAGGGCAATAAACTTCGACCATCCTGATGCTTTCGACTGGAAGCTGCTCATTGAGCACGTGAACCTTTTGCGCGACGGGAAAGCAGTAGAGCAACCTATCTATTCCTATCTTGAAAGCAATCGACTGAAGAGAACTATACACGTCGAGCCAAAACCAGTGATGATTATCGAGGGCATCATGACACTCATAAACAAACGCCTACGCGACATGATGGACTTGAAAATCTTTGTTGATACCGATGCCGACGAACGATTGATACGTAACATCCGCCGAGATGTAGTGGAACGCGGACGTACTTACGAGATAGTAATGCAGCGATACATGGAGGTGTTGAAGCCTATGCACGAGCAGTTTATCGAACCTACAAAGCGATTTGCTGACCTCATTATACCGCAAGGAGGCGAAAACCACCGTGGCATTGATATACTATGTAAATATATTGAACACATTGTACTATAAAACTCTTGCAAAATGAAATTCCTGAATAGTTCACTATTTCGTGCCATCTGCACGCTGATAGTCGGAGTCCTGCTCATCATGTATCCTAACGAAGCAAAGCAGGGACTTATCATCGCAATAGGTCTGTTGTTCATCCTGCCAGGGCTTGCAACGGTAATAGTGTATTACATTACCAAGAATGAAGAAGCAAAAAAGATTGCTGAAGGTGTGGAACAAACTCCACATCCAGCGCGGCCAATGTTTCCGCTTGCAGGGTGGGGCAGCCTCTTGCTTGGTATTGGCATTATAATAATGAAGGACACATTTATCACTTTCCTTCCTATTATCCTCTCTACAATACTCGTTTTGCTTGCAATAGCATCATTCATAACGCTTGTCCGTACCAGCAAATACTGGCATGTGGGCATAGGTAACTTCGTGATGCCGGTGGTTGTATTCGTCGTTGGTGCACTGATTATCTTCGACGTATTTGGTTCAGCAGTGCCACTGCCGACAATTCAAATCATTCTTGGACTTGCCTTTATATTCTATGGATTGGTAGAGATATACTATTTCATACGCATCATGCGTGGACAGTACATCTACAAAAAGCAACTTGCTTCTCAGCAAAAAGCACAGGAGGAACAGGCCCAGATAGAAGAAACACTTAAAGACGTGCAGGCCGAACTTGATGCTGAAATAGTGGAAACAGAGGAAGTTCCTACAGAAGAGAAGAAAGACATATTCGACTAAACGTTATCGGCTTGCCGCTTTTCTTGGACAAGCCAAGCGACTAAAGTCGGTAAATCCAAAGCTTGCGACTAAAAGTTATCGGCTTGCCGCTTTTACAAAGCTTGCGACTAAAAGAATTTGAATGAATACAAATAAACTACAAGAAATAAAACAACGCTATACCATCGTGGGCAACTGCGATGCGTTGAACCGTGCTCTCGACGTTGCCTTGCAGGTGGCACCGACCGACCTTTCAGTGCTTATCATGGGCGAAAGTGGTGTCGGAAAGGAAGTCATACCGCGAATAATACACGACAACAGCAAGCGCAAACGCGAAAAATACATCGCAATAAACTGTGGCTCTATACCTGAAGGCACCATCGACAGCGAACTGTTCGGACATGAAAAGGGTTCGTTCACAAGTGCAATAAACGAGAGTGAAGGCTACTTTGGTGCGGCAAATAAAGGAACTTTGTTCCTCGACGAAGTAGGGGAATTACCTCTTGCCACTCAAGCAAGACTCTTGCGAGTGCTTGAGACTGGCGAATATATGCGCGTGGGTTCAACTGAGGTTCGTAAGACCGACGTGCGCATCATTGCAGCAACAAACGTCAATCTCCCAAAGGCTATCGTTGAACGTCGTTTCCGCGAAGACTTGTATTACCGCTTGAACACCATCCCTATTAAGATGCCGTCGCTTCGCGAGCGTGGCAACGACATTATATTGTTGTTCCGACTTTTTGCCATGCAGATTGCCGAAAAGCTCCGCATGGACAGAATTAAACTTACGGAAGAGTCGCAGCAACTGATGCTGAAATATAAATGGCCAGGCAATGTAAGGCAATTGAAAAACTTGACCGAACAGATGTCGCTTATCTCTCAGGAGAGAATAATCACTCCTGAAATTCTGCGCAAGTTCATACCCGAGGATGCTGAAAGCTACGACCTCGCTCCAATATCTCGTGGAGAACATTCGTATGAAAACGAACGTGAACTGCTCTATAAGATGCTCTTCGAGATGAAAAACACCATAAGCGAGATGAACCGCAAGATGAATGGTATGGAAGATCGTCTCGACATCATACAGGCAACTCCAATCAAAGCAATAAACAATCAGTACTCGACGCACGGACGTGACATCGGCGACGATGCATACGCCGAGGAAGTCAGCGAAACTGAAAGCCTGAAGATTGAAGAGATGCAGGAGCAGATGCTAAGGAAAGCCCTTGAGCGCAATGGCGGCAGTCGCAAGAAAGCTGCCGAGGAAGTTGGCATGCCTGAACGTACCTTCTATAGAAAATTGAAAAAATATGGATTGGACAAATAAAATTCTGCGCCCACTCATCGCCACGCTTGCATTCACATTGCTCACGGCTTGCAGCATAAGCTACAAGTTTAATGGTGCAAGTATTGACTATTCACAGGTGAAGACCATCCAGATTGCCGACTTCCCTAACCGTGCAAACTACGTATGGGGACCTATGGCAAATATGTTCAACAACGAACTTAAGGATATGTTTGCTTCGCATACCAAACTCTCGCAGGTGAAACGCAACGGTGACCTGAAGATCGAAGGCGAGATAACACGCTATGAGCAATACAACAAGAGCGTGTCGTCCGAGGGATATTCGGCACAGACCGAACTTTCGATGACGGTAAATGTGCGATTCACCAACAACAAGAACCACACAGAGGACTTTGAACAAACGTTCACAGCCAAGTCAACATACGAAACTACCCAGTCGCTCAACAGCGTACAGGAAGAACTCGTTTCGCAAATGATTGAGGAAATATGTGACCAAATCTTCAACGCTACAGTCGCAAACTGGTAATAATTTCGAGAATAAAATAAAAAAAACGTGCAAAAGTTTTGCTATGTTATAAAAAATGATTACCTTTGCACGCTCAAAAATGAAAAAAGCATAATATATTAATAAGGAATTAAAACAAAAAAGAATATGTACACATTATTTATAGTACTTTTCGTGGTAGTTGCCATTGCAATGATATTCATCGTGTTGATTCAGGAATCAAAGGGCGGTGGTCTTGCATCAAGTTTCTCTGCATCAAACCAGATTATGGGAGTTCGCAAGACAACAGACATCATTGAGAAGCTTACATGGGGCTTCGCAGTAGCAATGGTTGTTCTTAGTATAGCATGTGCATTTGTTGCTCCAAGAGTAACTGCAGCAAGTTCAGTTGTTGAAAACGCAGCAACAGAGCAAGCACCTCTCGGTGCAAAGTCTCTCCCAGGCTTCGATGCATCTCAAGCACCAGCGGCAGACCAGAAGGCAGCCCCTGCAAAGGAAGCTGCGCCAGCAGCTGCTGAAGCACCAGCAGAAACTCCTGCTGCAGAGTAAAAAAAGGATTTTTTAGGACTTCGATTCGTCGGAGCAACCTACGGGGTTTCTTCATAAACCCTATATGGTGGATATAGTTCAGTTGGTTAGAGCGTCAGATTGTGGTTCTGAATGTCGTG
>JAKSIZ010000074.1 GCA_024398515.1 Bacteroidaceae bacterium
AGACACACATAATGAAATGTATTTTTTTTATATATTACATTGGGCGTAACGGGTGAGCCTTTCTGACTATGATTTAGCGGACACCAATAACAAGAAATAAACCTTTTTCGTGTGTAGTCAAAATATATTTAGTTTTATATACAAGTAATCAAAAATTATTTGTACCTTTGTGGCGTAATATGTAAGTTGGTTGCAATATCAAATAAATTTTATGATAGAGAATAGTGAAATACAATTGAGTGCGATATTAAGTGAGGCATTGTCGTTGTTTGCTGCCGATGATCGTTGCCAGCCAACAAATGACATGGTTGATGCTTTGTGTGCCATTTACAATCATGATTCATCAAAACTATTAACAACCTTTTGTCTTGACGAGTCGTCTTCCTTGTCGGCGATGCACGAAATAGAAGCCAAACTTGATGGCCAAAGTATCAATATACAATCAATACGTATGTCAACTTCGTATCTTTTAGATGAAATTATATGCAATATGCAGCAACATTCTCAAGCAAAAGAAGGATATGTATATGCTAAGGTCAACGAGGAGACACAAACCGTAGATTTGCTCATGGCAGATGCGGGTATTGGAATTTACGGAAGTTATGTTAATGCTCAAAAGCATACGGACTTGATAGGAAATAGCGATGCAGAAGCAATAAATATTGCTAAAGATGGATATTCTACGAAGAATTTGCCAAACGCAGAAAATCGCGGATATGGTATATCTTCAAACATTAAGATGGTTGTGGAGGGATTAGGTGGTCAGTTCTGTATTTTTTCAGGCAGTGCACTCTTCTTGGCGACTCCAGAGAGCAAGAAGATATTATCTTTGCCTGACATCATTGATTGGAAAGGAACTATGGTAATAGTACGTATTCCTTGTGAAAAGCCAAGTGATTTTAATTTTTACGATTATATAGTGTAACAATGAAACAGATACTTAAAATAGCAGACTTTTGTGGAACAGAACTTCGTACACGTAAAGTGATGGAGAACTTTGCACAAACATTGAACAGGGAGAATGAATATATCTTTGACATGCAGGGCGTGGAGCAGATTTCCAGATCAGCTGCAGATGAATTGTACAATATTACTCATACGTTTCAAGTGGAAGTAATAGGAACACAACCGTTTGTGCAGAAGATGTTGGATGCCGTGACGTTGGGACGTTTTCAACCACGTGATAGGCATATCTCTGACACTCCTATTATTGAATGCCCTACAATGAGCAGTGTCTGTAATTCCCTCATGTCTAATGCTGCGATAGTATAAGGCAATATATTTGCGTCACATATACCATAGATATATATGAAAACGAAGAAGAGAATGCGTGGTGAGGTTGTGGGGCGGCCGAGGGTGATGCCGGTTGTTATCGGCACTGGCTTTGGTGCGGGCTTCTGGCCCTGGGGACCAGGAACGGCTGGGGCTTTGCTGGCTACGCTGATATGGATTGCACTATCGTATGTGTTCACTCCTCTCTACTTATTGATACTGACATTTATTCTTGTCATCGTGTTCACCGCATTGGGCGTGTGGGCTGACAACAGGCTCGAACCTTATTGGGGCGAAGACCCGAGTAGGGTAGTGGTTGACGAGATGGTGGGCGTATGGATTGCCCTGCTCGTGGCGATGCCTTTCGTATGGTGGCATGCATGGGCGGCTTTCCTCCTGTTCCGCTTCTTCGATATAGTAAAACCTCTCGGCATACGTCGCATGGAAAGCATCCCAGGCGGATGGGGAGTGATGATGGACGATGTGTTGGCAGGGGTGTATAGTGCGGTAGTTTTGTTTGCGATAGAATGTCTGACATAAAGAGAAACCTCATAACATTTGCCAAGGCACAAGGTTCTGCCATTGTTGCGACTGTCGTTGACTTTGCCGTGACGATAGTGCTGGCAGATTGGTGCGGAATGTATTACTTCTACGCTACGGCGATAGGTGCTGTATGTGGTGGCGTGACGAACTGCATCATCAACTATAAGTGCGTGTTCGAGGATGCGCATCAGAAGAAATGCTTCGTGGCGTGCAAATACTTCGTGGTATGGATAGGCAGCATACTCCTGAACTCGTATGGCACATACGCACTGACGGAACTAACGCATGCCGACTTCCTTATCCCAAAGGTCGTGGTGGCAGTCCTCGTGGCAGTGCTGTGGAACTATCAGTTGCAACGATGCTACGTATATAGGAATTGTCACATAGTAAAATGACGTGTTGCAAACATATAATATTATAGATAATGAATTACAGAGATTTTTTGCAGAAGGTGATATATTATGTCATCAATCCAGTGATAAAGGCGATGATACGGTTGGGCATTACGCCAAACATCGTTACGTTTATCGGCTTTGTGCTCAATGTTGTTGCAGCGGCAGTGTTTATCTTTGCCGCAATGAATGCGCAGTGTGACCAGTTGTCTTACGTAGGGTGGGCAGGAGGAATAATCCTCTTTGCAGGACTTTTCGATATGATGGACGGACGATTGGCACGCATGGGCAACATGTCGAGTAGGTTCGGTGCTCTTTGGGACAGCACCCTCGACCGTTACAGCGAACTCTTCTCACTGTTCGGCATCACGTTCTTCTTCCTGATAGGCAACGACGTGATGAGTGGCATAGTAACCTTCGTGGCGTTGATAGGATCTATAATGGTGAGCTATGTGCGTGCCCGTGCCGAAGGTATTGGCATTGAATGCAAGGTGGGGCTCATGCAGCGACCGGAACGTGTGGTGATTACTGCCGTTGGTGCGATACTTGCCGGTGCAACGGGTGAAATCCTGTGCCTTGTCGTACCGATGTGGTTGATAGCCATCCTCGCCAACATCACAGCCTTTTGGCGAATACTGCATTGTTATAGACAATTGAAATGAGAAAAGCCCCCCTCTGTCCCCCCAAAAGGGGGGATGAAAGGTTAGAGCATAAAGGAAAAAACGTAAAACCGCAAATGAAAACAATATTAAAGTTCATACTTGCCTTGTTGCCTTATGGGGTGTTTGCGTTGCTGTACTTCTCCATGAAGTTCTTTCCGAGCTATGAGTACAACACCATCGACATCCGCGGACTGTATGATGCCGAGCAAGCACTCTGCGGATTCTTGCCGTGCGAATACTTCTCCATGCACAACTGCGCCGTGCTCGACTTCATTGCCGGCATCAGTTACCTCTGCTGGATACCTGTGCCAGTAGCCTTCACCATCATACTCTTCATGCAGAAGCGTTACCGTTGGTGTGTGCATACGTCGTTATGCTTCCTGCTCTGCAATCTCATAGGCTTCTGCATCTATTACGCCCACCCAGCAGCACCGCCATGGTATGCCATGCAGTTTGGCTTCGAACCAATCATCAATACCCCTGGTAGTGCAGCAGGACTCGTGCGTTTCGACGAACTCATTGGAGTGAAAGTCTTCCAGTCGATATACACAGGCAACAGCAACATCTTTGCAGCCATACCTTCGCTCCATGCAGCGTATATGCTGATAACGACAATCTACGCCGTGCTTAGCCGTCAGAGCAAATGGCTGATTGCAGTGTTTGCCATGATTACAGTAGGCATCTGGTTCACTGCCGTCTATACAGCCCATCATTACGTGATTGATGTCCTTCTCGGCATAGCCACAGCAACGGTGTCAGTAATCATTTTCGAAATACTGATGTCCGCTAAACATCTCAAACAAGCTAAAATCTTTCACCATATATAAGGAGGTTCCTGAGCCCGTCGAAGGATAAGTCCTGCATAAACATTATTATGCGCTCCGGAGGAGCAACAAGCCTATCAGACTATAATTTAGCGGACACCAATAAAATAAATTAAATTGAAAATAAATTGCAAATAGTATATTGTAAGTCGTAATTTTTTCTTACCTTTGCAGTCGCAAAAAAGAATTAGCATTATGTTTGAAAATTTATCAGATAGACTTGAACGGTCGTTTAAGATTCTAAAAGGTGAAGGCAAAATCACCGAGATAAACGTTGCGGAAACCCTGAAGGACGTGCGCCGTGCATTGCTCGATGCCGACGTGAATTATAAAGTAGCCAAGACTTTCACCGACACGGTGAAGCAGAAAGCACTCGGCATGAACGTGCTCACTGCCATAAAGCCTGGGCAGTTGATGGTGAAACTTGTTCACGACGAACTTGCCGAACTCATGGGCGGCAATGCAAGGGAACTGAAGTTTGACAATCGTCCTGCAATCATCCTCATGGCAGGTCTCAACGGTGCAGGTAAGACAACATTCAGTGGCAAGCTTGCACTTATGCTCAAGAACAAACAGCATCGCAAGCCATTGCTTGCAGCGTGCGATACGTTCCGCCCTGCTGCTATGGAGCAGTTGCGCGTGCTGGCTGAACAGATTGACATACCTATTCATATAGAATTAGGTGCTACTGACCCTATTGAGGTTGCAAAGAACGCAATACAGGAAGCACGGGCAAAGTCGTACGACACGGTGATTGTCGATACCGCAGGTCGTCAGTCGATTGATGAGGAACTGATGCAGCAGATACAGGAACTTAAGGCAGCCATCTCGCCAGACAATACACTGCTCGTAGTAGATGCAATGACCGGTCAGGATGCTGTCAACACTGCAAAGGAATTCAACGAAAGACTTGAAATCGACGGCGTAATACTCACAAAACTCGATGGCGATACTCGTGGCGGTGCTGCAATATCAATCCGCACAGTCGTGGACAAGCCTATAATGTTTATAGGTACGGGCGAGAAGATGGAAGCTATTGACGTGTTCCATCCAGAACGTATGGCCGACCGCATACTCGGCATGGGCGACGTAGTCTCGTTCGTTGAACGTGCACAGGAACAGTTTGACGAGGAAGAAGCAAAGCGCTTGCAAAAGAAGATTGCGAAGAACAAGTTTGACTTCAACGACTTCAAGAAGCAGATAGAGCAGATAAAGAAGATGGGCAATATCAAGGAACTTGCTGGCATGATACCAGGCGTAGGCAAGGCAATAAAGGATATTGACATTGACGACAAGGCGTTTGACGGCATCGTTGCAATCATCGACAGTATGACGCCAAAAGAGCGTGAGAACCCTGAAGTGCTCAATACAAGTCGCAGAAGGAGAATAGCAAGTGGCTCGGGACGCTCGTTGGACGAAGTGAACCGACTGATAAAGCAGTTCGACCAGATGCGCAAGATGATGAAGATGATGACCGGCGCTAAGGGAAAGATGCTCATGAATGCCGCTATGTCGCAAATGAGAAGATAATTCTCCATAATTAAAATATAAATAGTAAATAAAAATGGTCCTGATTGACGGAAAGGCTACAGCAGCCAAAATTAAGGAAGAGATTGCACAGGAAGTGGAGCAGATTGTTGCAGCAGGAGGCAAACGCCCTCATCTGGCAGCAATACTCGTAGGTCACGATGGTGGAAGCGAAACTTATGTAAAGAACAAAGTCATAGCTTGTGAGACGTGTGGCTTCAAGTCATCGCTCATTCGTTTCGAGGATGATGTGACAGAAGAAACACTACTGAATAAGGTAAAAGAACTCAACGAAGACGATGACGTTGACGGATTCATCGTGCAGCTTCCATTGCCGAAACATATCGACGAACAGAAGGTGATAGAAACCATAGACCGCAGGAAAGACGTTGATGGTTTCCATCCAGAGAACGTAGGTCGCCTTTCGATCGGACTCCCAGGCTTCATCTCTGCCACACCGTTAGGCATAATCACATTGCTCAAACGCTATAACATCGAGACAAGCGGCAAAAAGTGTGTCGTACTTGGCAGAAGCAACATCGTAGGCAAGCCAATGGCACAACTCATGATGCAGAAACAATACGGCGATGCAACAGTCACAGTATGCCACTCGCACAGCAAGACTCTGAAGGAAGAATGCCGCCAAGCCAACATAATAATCGCAGCAATAGGCCAACCAAACTTCGTGACTGCCGACATGGTAAAGGACGGTGCCGTCATCATCGACGTTGGTACGACACGTGTACCCGACGCAACACGCAAAAGTGGCTTCCGCCTGAACGGCGACGTAAAGTTCGACGAGGTTGCACCAAAGTGTTCGTTCATCACTCCTGTTCCTGGCGGAGTCGGACCGATGACGATATGCTCACTGATGCAAAATACACTTCTCGCAAGCAAGAAAAAGATACAATAACCCATAGAAATGCGCAAAAGTTAACGAAATATAGCATCTTTTTCGCTACTATTGTACTTTTTTGTGCTAAAAATTTGGAAATATCAAAAAAAAATCTTTACTTTGCATCGGATTTTGAGTAATCGTGTTTAGAAAGTATTAATTTATTTAGTTTTATAAAACAAATTTAAAAATGAAAAAGTTATTTTTAATCGCTGCTATGGCAGTATCTGCACTTAGTGCAAGTGCAATTGATGGTTACAAGGCAAGTAAGGTTACAGACAACATGTACATCTCTCTTCAGGGTGGTGTTTATGAGCCATTGATGGGTCAGGACATCCTCGGCGATGCACGTCCAGTTGTTCGCCTGTCTGTAAACAAGTATTTCAACACAGTTATGGGTGTTAGCTTGTATGGTGAAGCTTTCATCAACAATAACAACAACCGCAACTCATTCACAACAACAAACTTTGGTCCTGGTCAGAAGACAGTTGTTGATTTTACTCACTTTGGTGCAAACGCATTGGTAAACCTCTCTAACCTCTTCTGTGGTTACAAAGGCCAGCCACGTTTCTTCGAAGTAGTTGCTGAAGCAGGTATTGGTGCAGCTAAAATCTTTGGAACTGGTGATGAAAAGTGTAACTTCTCTACAACTAACTTCGCTTTGGATTTCAACTTCAATCTTAACAACAAGTGGCAGATCAACCTCCGCCCAGCTGTTGAATTCCAGCACGACTATGCAACTTACAATGATCACTTCTATTATCTGAATGGTCAGCAGGCTCTTGCTACTCTTACAGCAGGCGTTTCTTACAACCTCGGTGATGTATTCACAGCAATCGTTCCTCGCGACCAGGCTGAAATCGACGGTCTCAATGCAAAGATCAACGGTCTCCGTGGCGAACTCGATGGCAAGAACGCAGCTCTCAAGGCAGCTCAGGCAGAAATCGACGCTCTTAAGAACAAGCTTAAGACAGCTGCTGCTCAGCCAGCTCCAGTAGTAGAAGCTAAGGACAACTCAATCCTCCAGCCTTCTGTAATCTATCGCGTTGGTAAGTCAGTTATCGACCCAGCTCAGATGGCACAGGTTGAAATGGTTGCAAAGTACATGAAGAACCATCCAGATGCAAAGATCCTCGTTGAAGGTTATGCTTCTCCAGAAGGCGACGCAGCTAAGAACCAGGCTCTCTCAGAGGCTCGTGCAAACGCTGTTAAGACTGCCCTCGTAAACAAGTATAAGATTGCTGCTGACCGCATCACAGCTAAGGGTTGTGGCGTTACAGACAAGCTCTTCGACGAATATGACTTCAACCGCGTAGCAATCTTCAAGGATACTACTAAGTAATCAAGCAACATTTTAGAGAATTTTCAATAGTCCCTGCCGCGAAAACGGCAGGGATTTTTTTGTATAAGAGAAAACTTCCCGCTAAATTATAGCCTGAAAGGCTTACACCTATCAGCCCAGGGCAAAGAGCAGCCCCCCTCATTCCCCCCAAGGGGGGATGAAAGGTATCAGTTCACTCCCCCTTGGGGGAGCAAGGAGGTGGCTAAAAACATTTGCGCATCCGTTACGCTCAATGTTATATATAAGAAAAAAAATACGTTTCATTATGTGTGTCTGCCTTTGGGCAGCCTTGATGCGGTGGTTGCGTCTGTGCTTATATGAACAAGTTCATAACGCCCAGCCACAACCACCACATCGCTCTT
>JAKSIZ010000075.1 GCA_024398515.1 Bacteroidaceae bacterium
CTGAAGGAATTCCTCCCTCTCATATTCTAACAGAGAAACCCTCACGAAAAAAATGGTTGAAAGTTCATGCTTTCAACCATTTTTTTTATTGTTGTCTGACAAATATGTTATATCTATTCGCTATATATAAGGATAAGCCCTTTGTGCAATGCTATTAATAATTCCGTGCTTACTACTCTGGAAATAATAAAACTAATCCAAAGCTTTTAGATAAGTCTCTTGAACTTGAGTATCCACCAAGCACTGGCTGAGGTTACAACGGACAGAAGAATTGCTACCCAAAAGCCGATTGAATTATTTTCCATTCCGTTTATAAGGTTCATTCCAAAGATACTTGCAATGAGGGTTGGGAACATGAGGATGATACTTACTGATGTCAGTGTACGCATCACGGTGTTCATGTTGTTGTTGATGATGCTGGAGTATGTGTCCATGGTTGACTCCAGAATGTCGGAGTAGATGTTTGTAGTTTCGCGTGCCTGGCTCATCTCAATGCCGACATCTTCGATAAGGTCGGCATCAACTTCATCGACCTGAAGCTTGAATTTCAGTTTCTGCAGCAGGTTTTCATTGCCACGGATAGATGTGATGAAGTATGTCAGCGAGTCCTGCAAGCGACTTAATCCGATGAGCGATTCGTTGTTCACGCCACGATCAAGGTCTTTCTTTGCCTTGTCTATACGTGTGTTTATCTGTTTCAGGCGCTTCAAGTACCATGCTGCAGCGGAATAAAACAGGCGGAAAATCATATCGACATAGTCGGTGAAGCCCAATCCTCGCTTCTGCTGATAACTTACAAAATCAATCATCATGGTTGTTTCGAAGTAGCAGATAGTGATGATGACGTCGCCTTTCTGGATAAATCCAAGTGGGATTGTGGTAAACGGCGTGCGACTCTGCACCTCTTTCACGAATGGGATACGAAGGATGACAAGTCGCCAACCATCGTCAAATTCATAACGTGCACGCTCATCGGTATCGCTGATGTCCGATATGAAATAATCTGGTATCTGAAACTTCTCTTCTAACCACTCAATGTCCTCATCTGTAGGACACGTAACCTGAATCCAGCATCCAGGTACCCATTCGTCAATTTCGTTAAGATTTTGACTTATATTCCAGAATCTTCTCATAATAACTTAGCCTTTTGTGCAACAATGAACTTCAAGGGCCAACTCATTATGAAAGAGCAAAACCCTCTGTTCTATAAGTCCATGTTTTCCGCGTAATAATCGTCCATTTGATATACTAAAATTTGTTTTGCGATGCAAAAGTACAAAAAAAAATCAAAATTCAAGCATAAAAGCTTTATTTTTTCCGAAATTTCGAGTATTCGGGCATTCGAATTATCGTTTTCTGCCTCAAGAGGCGTGAGTAATACCTTTTCAGAAACGCAACGTGGCAAGCACTTTGTCGGTTGCGCCTTGTTGCGACATGACGTATGCGCCCGCCTTTTTTGAAGCCGACGACATGTAGTCTTTGTCCGTGAGCAGACGGTCAACGATAGTGGAAAACTCTGTTGCATCATTGGCAACAAGTCCTCCACCCGACTTCATCAAACCTATTGCCTCGCGGTATTCCTCGTAGTTAGGACCATAAACAACTGGCTTATCCCATACGGCTGCTTCAAGAACATTGTGCACACCTGTGTGGTCATATCCACCGCCTACAAGCGTTATGTCGGCGTAATTGTATATTGACGACAGCAGACCATAGCAGTCAATAATCAGCACATCAGCGGCTGAGAGTTCCTCTGCCGTCATTGTTTCAGCCTGAGTATAGCGCACAATCTTGCCTTCACATGCAGAGATAATCTGCGACAGATGTTCTTCTGTCACCACATGTGGAGCAATT
The DNA here is from genome assembly GCA_024398515.1 of Bacteroidaceae bacterium. GTDB lineage: Bacteria > Bacteroidota > Bacteroidia > Bacteroidales > Bacteroidaceae > Prevotella. The sequence continues at coordinate 1,855 of JAKSIZ010000075.1, forward strand.
ATCATCTTCGTGTCATTGCGTTTGTTGAAGTAAGGGATGAAGATTGCTTCGTCGCCAGACCATGAAGATCCAGCGATAAAGAGCCTTCTTTCGCCGCAACCTTTGAATATTTCAACTATAGGCAATTGCTTTGCATCTTCGCGAATCTTCAATACACGGTCGAAACGTGTGTCGCCAACTATCGTGGTGTTTGTCACTCCTATCGATGCCAACAGCTGCTGGCTCTTCTCGTTCTGCACATACAGATGCGTGAAACACTTCAACACCTTGGCATAATCCTTGCCATACCAGCGGAAGAATATCTGCCCATCGCGGAAGATACTGCTGACACTATACGTCGGAATGCCCTTATGTTTCAGTGCATGCAGATAGTTGAACCAGAATTCATACTTGATGAAAAACGCCATCACGGGCTTAACCATCGATACAAAGTGATAGGCTTTGTAAGGTGTGTCAAGCGGAAGATAGCAAATCAAATCCGCACCTTTATAATCTTTTCTTACCTCGTAACCCGAAGGAGAGAAGAATGTAAGCAGTATTTTATACTCTGGATGTTCCTTTTTTATACGTTCCATCATTGGCCGTCCCTGCTCAAATTCGCCGAGCGACGCTGCATGGAACCAAAGATATTTAGCGGTGGAATCGAGGTTTTCTTTAAGATAATGGAACGTATTCTTCTCGCCTTTCCACATCAGTGCAACCTTCTTGCTGAAAAAACTCGCCACCCATACACCTATATAATATAGGTATATCACTATGTTATAAGTAATATACATTCAGTTTAAGCCAACTTTGCTATTGCAGTTTCTATTCTGTTTATTGTCTCAGCCTTGCCAAGGAATGCCGAAAGTTCGTACATGTCTGGTCCCTGACCTGTGCCTACGAGGGCAACACGCCACGCATTCCATGGGCGCATTCCGCTTGTTTCTGCCCAAGGATCAACCTTTGCCTTCATGTTATCGACCGTAAAATCATCGATTTCATCGAGTGATCCTGCGAGTTGACGCATCATTTCGGCAGTGTCGTCCTTCCAGTTCTTGCGCACAAACTTGTCCTCCTTGTCATAAGTTTCAGGTGCAACAAAGAAGAATTTGCACAGTGGCCATAGGTCGGCTATGAAGCTAACATTGCGTTTTTTCTTGTTTCCGTCGTTGTCGGTGTATTCTATCACCTTCTGCTTCATCATCTCAACCACCTGTGCTTCACGTTCAGGAGTGCTTTCGATGCCGTTTTCTTTCAGTATCCTGTCGAATACTGGTGTCCACTCCAAAGCAGGAGTGTTGAGCAGATACTGCTGATTGAACCATATTCCTTTCAGGTAATCGAACTTTGCACCAGCCTTTGAGCAGCGTGAAAGGTCGAATGCCTCAACCAATTCTTCGAGCGAGAACATCTCTTGTTCTGTGCCAGGATTCCATCCGAGCAGTGCAAGGAAGTTCACTACTGCCTGTGGCAGATAGCCCTTTTCACGATAACCTGACGATATTTGCCCCGATGTTGGGTCGTGCCATTCCAATGGGAATACAGGAAATCCGAGTTTGTCACCGTCGCGTTTCGACAGTTTTCCGTTGCCTACCGGCTTCAAGAGCAATGGAAGATGAGCAAATCGCGGCATTGTGTCAGCCCATCCGAATGCCTCGTACAACAGTACATGAAGCGGTGCACTTGGCAACCATTCCTCGCCACGGATAACATGAGTTATCTCCATCAAGTGGTCGTCAACAATGTTTGCAAGGTGATAAGTAGGCAATTGGTCGGCACTCTTGTAGAGAACCTTATCGTCGAGTATCGACGAATTGATGCTCACGTCGCCACGGATGATGTCATTCACATGCACATCTCTGCCTGGTTCTATCTTGAAACGAACCACATACTGCGTTCCGGCAGCAATAAGACTATCCACTTCCTCCTTTGAAAGTGTCAGCGAATTGCGCATCATGCCGCGTGTAGAGGCATCATATTGGAAGTTTTCTATCTCTTCGCGCTTGGCGTTGAGTTCGTCTGGAGTGTCGAAAGCGATGTATGCCTTGTCGTCGTCCAAGAGCTGTTTCACGTATTTCTTGTATATCTCCCTGCGTTCGCTCTGGCGATAAGGGCCATGATTTCCGCCAAAAGATACACCTTCGTCAAACTTAATCCCGAGCCAACGGAAGCTTTCGAGTATGTAATCCTCCGCTCCTGGAACGAAGCGATTAGAGTCTGTATCTTCAATTCTGAAAACAAGTTCGCCGCCATTCTTGCGTGCAAACAGATAATTATAAAGTGCTGTCCTTACGCCACCTATATGAAGCGGACCCGTAGGACTTGGTGCAAAACGCACCCTAACTTTTCTTTCGTTCATCAATTTCTATGTTTTGTAAAGCCGTGCAAAGGTAATATTTTTTTGCTTACCTCGCAAATAATACCCGTGATTATTCCTCCGGACGCTGCTTAGCCTCTTTTAGTTTTGCCTTGCGCACATCTACGTGTGAGCACCGCTGGAACTTGAGTTCGCCATAATCCTTCAATGATTTCATCTGCTTTGAAGGTCTCCACTTTATCTTTACATCCTTAATCTGCTTAGAGGCGTTGAATCCTTTTTCGAAAAATGTTGCTTCATCCATGCTCTCACTATTCAAATGGCAGTAAAAAGTGCCCATTTCACCGAGAGAAACCTGGCGTCCTTCCTTCAGGTTGTCAATGATAGATTTGAACAGCATCTCTATAATATTCTCCACATTATTATGGTCGAGGTTGACACCATAATGGTCTGCAGCATAGCGTGCGATCTGTGATTTCGACATTGTGTGCGTTGATTGAGCACGTGCATAAACCTTCACCTTCCTTCTGTCGGCAAGGTTTGTGTTCCTTGAAATTGTGTAAAAGATTGACATTGTTACAATTGTTTTTAATTATTTGTTATACTTCTATTTGTTATTCTTCAGTTTTTTCAGTTGGGCGAGGGCGTCTTTGCCGGCGATTTCGCCACGTCGTATCATCTCGGCTATCTTCTTTGGCGAGAAGTCGGCAGCGGAAAAACCCTTTAAGTCGGGGTTTATATACACGTCGGCCATCGCTACGTTTTCCTTGTATTTATCCAAGTCGGGACGTTTGATGAACCATGAGACGAGGTTCTTCCAACGTCCTTTTTTGCCGGTTTCATCGGTATTTTTCGAGGATTTCTCCTTTCTGTTTTCGTGTTTGTTTTGCGTCAGATCTACCGCGATGACCTTGTCCGCACCCATCGACTTCACTACATCTACCGGCAGATTATTCAACAAACCTCCATCAACGAGCAGCATACTGTCCTTTTCTACGGGTTTGAACACTCCAGGTATTGACATGCTCGCACGCATTGCAAGCGGAAGACTGCCGCTGCTTAGCACTACTTCCCTGAACCGGCGCACGTCAACCGTTACGCAACGGAACGGTATGGGGAGCTTGTCGAAGTTTATTGAGTCGGGGCGTCGTGTCATCTCGCTGAACAGACTGACTATGCTGTCGCCTCGGCTCAAGCCTACTGTACGCTTATGTTCAGGCGTTGTTATCTTCGGACGCTTTATTGGGAAGCCGAACAGATAGGTTGCGCTGTCGCGACGTGCAAGCAAGCGTGAGGAGAGTTCTGGGTCACGGTCGGACAACAACGCGAGCCATTCCTGCGAATGGAACAGTGTGTCGAGGTCGTCGGAACGGTATCCTATGCTGTAGAGGGCACCTATTATCGATCCGATGCTTGTGCCTGCGATGTAGTCTATTTTGACTCCCGACTGCTCTATGTACTTCAGCACTCCGACTTCAGCCGCTCCTTTTGCGCCGCCGCCACCGAGTACGAGTCCTATCTTTGGGCGTTTTACGTTGCGCGACCGCTTGTTGTTCTTTGCCAAAGGGCTGCCCTCTGCCCATGCTCCGAGGCATAGGCACAGCATCAGCGTTGCTATTATAGTGCGGAATGTCGTTGTTGTTTTCATGACTGATGTTTGCATTTTCGTGTCTTTACGATGCAAAGTTAAGTATAAATTTTGAGAAATCATTATGATTTGTATTATTTTTTTGACAAATACATCAAATACATTTTTGCACGGGTGAAACGCTCTCTTTTTCGCACTCGTGCGATACCCTCTACAGTATGCTCTGTTAGGGGTGAAAAAAAGTTGTACAACTTTCGCTCGAAAGTTGTACAACATTCAGTTGAAAGTTGTACAACTTTTTTCCGACTTAAGCGTTCGTCCCTTGCAACGCATACGCCCGAGCACCGAAAAGCATACGATAATATCGGCGCATGAGAAAACTGTCGTGGAAGTTAATTGTAGAGCGACGTGAGATAAAGTAACACAAAAGGATAAAAATACTTTGTTATTGTCTTCTTGTTTAGGTCTGCATTTGTAATGCATCCCTGGCATCTGTGAGCGTCAGTTCATCTGCATACCCAATGGCTATGCAGATGAACAGCCACTCACAGCTGCCTAAGACAATAACAAAGACAAAATGACTGACGTAAAAAATATCTCCCGATGGGAGTAAAAAATAAATAAGTGACCCGATGGGCGTTTTATGTTATTCACTCAGAAAGCTGTAATGGTATTATCTGTTTGATCATAGTAAAACTTTTGAATGACTGCCTTGGGATAACTATGAAAGTTGACGATAATGCTGATAGGAAACCCCGTTCCAAGCATATACGAGAAAAGTTGCTGATACTCCGTTGAAGATAACTTTTCAATGGCTTTGCATTCTACTATCACATTGCCTTTGTCGCGTGGAACCACAAAGTCCATCTTCAGATACGACTGCAACGTATGCCCTCTGTAAACAGGATGGTGCTGGTATTCCTTTATTGAGTTGATGCCAGCATCTTGAAGTGCTATTCCCAATGCTTCCTGATACAGAAATTCTGGCATACCCTGAGGCATTTCGTTGTGTACCTCATGTATTACACCGATGATATCATATACGTAATCCTGCAGTTGCTTTTTCAAGTGAGTAGAAAGGTTGTCTTTTTGTTTTATTACCATATCGCTTCAGTGAATAATTATTTCGTCACAAAAGTACAAACTAAAATCCGACCAACAAAGCTTTTCCTTTATTTTTTACGAACGAAGTGAGATATTTTTTATG
>JAKSIZ010000076.1 GCA_024398515.1 Bacteroidaceae bacterium
GCCTTCGAAGAAGGTGATGCTATGAGTGCGAGAATTTGCTGGGGAGCTTGCTCACAGGGAAATTCTCGCACTCATAGTATCAGGTGCTGAAAGCACCCATACTCTTTAAGGGGTTTCTTGCAGTCGCTGCGTTTTGTGCAAGCGGCAAGCCGATGATTGAGGTTTTTGTAAGCAGCAACTTTCAAACAGACATTCCCCCACTAAAAATCCACTGATCCGTTGATACGGGATGGCTACGGAGATAATGGTGTCTTATCTAATGGATTATGGTAGGTTATTTTAACTTTAGATAAGCATCGGCGAGTGAATTGTCATCGCCTACGTTGCCAGGGAATATAATGTATGGGAAACGGTTTGTCATGATGCATGGAACGTTCTTAATCAACTGCCCCATGACTGTTGCAATCTTTACATCCAGACCTTTTGTGAGAATATCGTGTGATGTAATGCCACCTTTCGCAATAAGATATGCTGGAGTGAAAGGTAAATTACGTACGATAGAGACGAGAAAATTAGAAATTTGTTGCCCTAAGTTCTGTCGTGCATTGGCATCGTCAAGGCGAACTTCCTCGCGTGATGTGAAAAGTACTAAAGCCCCTTCCTTTTGATGATTGGTAGGGGAGAGGTGTTGAATTATTTCTTTAAGATAATTTGCATCGTTGAGAATGCGATTGACGGAGAGTTCTATGCCCTCAACTCCTTCCTGCGACAAAAGATTATTGAGTTGGCGCGTGGTTTTCTTTACATGCGAACCGACGATGATAAGCCCGAGCTTGTTCTTTATGCTGCTGCAAGTTTTCTCATTTTGATGGATGACTGCGGAAAGGTCCGATTCTTGGTCTGGAACTTTAGCGAATGCTTTGGGGAATGACGATGAACTGCGAACGACGACTGCACCGTCGAAATCTTTTGTTGCGTCTGTCAAGCGGTCGCAGAAAACATTAAGTTCTTCGTATGACTGTGCACTTATAATCTCATAGTCATCAGGATTTGCTCCTTTTTCTATGATGTAATCGTGTAGTACTGATGTGGAATATGCGAAGACATTGTCGTGCGCAAACTCTGTTTCCGACACAGGAATCAGTCGCTCGCCTTCCTTCATATAATGAATACCATCAATCGTTACGCGCCCTGCCTCAATGAAAGCTGGAATAAAAGGAGTCTTGTTCCAGACCTTGACCCCATTCTCCGTAAGCACTTGGCGCATTACGTCTGTTTCGAGCGGGAAGTGTCCACGCAGGCAGGAGTCACTACGACTGATGAAATAAAGTTTTTCATTCTTTATTTTTGGCGAGGAAAGTATTGCTTCCATTGCAGAACGGGTGACGGCAGCTGCGTCTTTTGGCGTCATTGCGCGTGTATTCGTAAGCACATAGAAGAAATTGCAGTCGTCATCAAGCGCCTTCGCAACGGTCTCTTTGTCCCATTGCGTTATCAGTTTGCATCCATGGACTGTCTGTATTCCTGTCGGATCATCATCAAGAATGATAATTTTCATTAGTGCATCTCTTTTATTCTTTGTTCTTCTGAAAGTTTGCAGATGAGCAGTGTGTTGTCCTTTTCGGCAACGATATAGCCATCGAGACCTTGCACTACAACCTCTTTTTCCTCTGTTGTATGAACGACACAATTGTGGCAATCGTAGAGTTTTATTTCCTTTCCTATTGCAGCATTACCATAAAGATCCTTCTTGCTTTCCTGCAAAAGTGAACCCCAAGTGCCGAGGTCACTCCACCCACAGTTTGCCGGATGAACATAAATCTCGTCAGCCTTTTCCATTATAGCATAGTCGATAGAAGTGTTTTCACAATCAGGGAAAATTTTGTTCACCTCTTCTTGCTCATGCTCAGTACAAAGGCTTGGTATCAGTTCCTCAAAGGCGCGTGCCATCGTAGGCTGATATACGCGGAAGGCGTTGATGATTGTCTCAACGTTCCATACAAATATACCTGCATTCCAGAAATAGTTTTTCTGACTTAGATATGTCTTTGCTGTATCGAGGTCAGGCTTTTCATGGAACGAATCAACGCGGAATAGTTCTTTGTAACGCGACGTTGAAAGTTGCAAGTCAGCTTCAATATAACCATATCCAGTCTCAGGTCGGTTAGGTGTAATGCCGAGTGTTACGATTGCATCCGATTCGTGGGTAAACTTCAAACTTTCATTGATGATGCGCTGGAACTCTGCAACGTTCAGTACAATATGGTCGCTTGGCGTTACAACAATGTTAGCATCCTTATCCTGTTTCTTTATCTTCCAACTTACGTATGCTATGCAAGGAGCCGTGTTTCTTCGACATGGTTCGAGCAGTATGTTTCCTTCTGGAATCATTGGCAGTTGTTCTTTTACGATGGAAGCATAGTTCGCATTCGTCACAACCCAAATGTTTGTATCGGGCACAATGCCATTGAAACGGTCGGCTGTGAGTTGCAGCAAAGTCTTGCCACAACCAAGTACATCAATAAACTGCTTTGGACGTTCGGCTGTACTCATAGGCCAAAACCTACTGCCGACGCCACCTGCCATTATTACTACGTGATTCATCTATTTAATATTATATGTGTTATTTATTCTTCCTTTTCTTTAGATAATGCTTGACTACAAAGAATGCAATCAACAAAACTACAAGTCCAATGATTACAAATTTAATGTAGTCGGCATATTCCGTTATCTTGTCGTTGAGTTGATCCTCGGGTACAACCTTATGAAGTTGCCATCCGAGGAAAGCGAGTATAGCATGCCAAGCGGCAGCACCGATGGTTGTGTAGAGCAGAAACTTACCGTAATGCATCTTTGCAAGACCTGCTGGGATTGAAATCAGATGGCGTATGCCTGGCACAAGTCTGCCGATGAGTGTAGAGATAACTCCGTTCTTGTCGAAGTATTGCTCCGCATGTTCCACCTTTTCCTGATTGAGAAGGCACATTTTCCCTATTTTGCTATTGGCAAACCGATATACCAAAGGACGCCCGATGAAATATGCCACCCAGTAGTTTATGCTTGCACCGAAGTCAGCACCAACAGTAGCAAACAGAATGACGAGCCATACGTCGAGACTTCCACTTGCTGCATGATATGCTGCCGGAGTGACAACAAACTCGGAAGGCACGGGCACAACCGTGCTTTCCAAGAGCATTAGGAAGAAAATCCAACCATAATTAAGGTTGGCAAGTCCTGCTTGTATTATTCCCATTTAGTCTTTTTCGTTTATTTATTCGCCTTTGCCCAAGAGTCCTTCAAGCCTACTGTCTTGTTGAAAACAAGCTTTTCAGGTGTTGAACTGAGGTCAGGAGTGAAGTAACCTATGCGTTGAAACTGTAGGTAGTCACCTGCTTTCTTCTCTGCCAGGTATTGCTCAACATAGCAATTCTCAAGCACTGTCAGCGATTCCGGATTAAGAAGTTCGCGGAAATCACGTTCGTCAGCACCTGGATTCTCCACATTGAACAGGCGGTCATACACGCGAACCTCTGCCTTCAGACAGTGGTTGGCACTTACCCAATGAAGCGTACCCTTAACTTTACGGTTTGCTCCTTCCATGCCACTCTTGCTTTCAGGGTCGTATTCAGCGTATATCTCTTCTATGTTACCATCGGCATCTTTCTTCACGCCCGTACATTTAATAATGTATGCATTCTTCAATCTAACTTCGCGGTCGATAGAAAGACGGAAGAACTTCTTTGGAGCATCCTCCATGAAATCGTCACGTTCTATCCACAGTTCGCGTGAGAATGTAATCTTATGCGTACCGTCGGCTTCGTTTTCAGGATTGTTTACGGCTTCCATTTCCTCCGACTGTCCTTCTGGATAGTTTGTAATAATCAGCTTGACAGGGTTGATAACTGCCGAAACACGACAAGAACGGGCATTCAAATCCTCACGCACTGCTGCTTCGAGCAATGCCATATCGTTAAGCGCATCAAACTTGGTATAGCCGATAGAGTCGATAAACTTGCGGATGCTCTCTGGCGAATAACCTCTGCGACGCATACCGCAAACGGTCGGCATACGTGGGTCATCCCATCCATCAACAAGCTTTTCATCTACCAACGCCTTCAACTTACGCTTGCTCATAACCGTATAAGTAAGGTTGAGACGGTTAAATTCTATCTGGCGTGGGCGATAGTCGTGTATGTTCTTTACGTCCTGAAGCTCGTCAACGAAGTGATCGTAGAGTGGACGATGAGGTACAAACTCCAGTGTACAGATGGAATGAGTCACTCCCTCGAAGAAGTCGCTTTGCCCATGTGCAAAGTCGTACATAGGATAAGCATTCCATTTCGTACCAGTACGATGGTGTGGAGTGTGGATGATTCTGTATATTATCGGGTCGCGGAAGTGCATGTTAGGGTTTGCCATGTCCAACTTTGCACGCAGCACCATGCTTCCTTCCTCAACGTCAGGAGTATTCATCTTATAGAAAAGCTCAAGGTTTTCCTCAATCGGACGGTCGCGGAACGGACTTGCAACGCCAGGAGTGGTAGGCGTACCCTTCTGCTCTGCTATCTGCTCCGATGTCTGTTCGTCAATGTAAGCCTTGCCCTGCTTTATCAATTCTACGGCAAAGTCCCACAATTGCTGGAAGTAATCCGAGGCGTAATAAACGTTAGCCCACTTGAAACCGAGCCATGATATGTCGTTCATTATTGAGTCAACATACTCGGTATCTTCCTTTGAAGGGTTAGTGTCGTCGAAACGAAGGTTACAGATTCCCCCATAGTTTTCTGCAACTCCAAAGTCCATGCATATAGCCTTTGCGTGTCCGATGTGGATGTATCCGTTTGGCTCTGGCGGGAAACGAGTCTGTATTCTTCCGCCATTCTTACCCTCGGCAAGGTCTTCCTCTACAAACTGTTCAACGAAACTCTTGCTCTTCTTGCTGTTCTCTTCTACCTTATTTTCTACCATACCTTATATAATATTAAAAATGGTCCAATCTAAACCCAGTTATCTTAAACGCCTACAAAGTTAGTGCAAATCGAAGACAATACAAAGAAAAAAGCAAATTTTTTTCTTTTATTGTTGAGATGCCGCCTAACTTCGACGAAGTCAGTGTTAGTGCAAATCGAAGACAATACAAAGAAAAAAAGCAATTTTTTTTCTTTTATTGTTCGTCTTGATATACAATAAATGTTAAAAACAGCGAGATTAGCAGATTTTTCTTGCGCAGTTCAATATATAGTATTACTTTTGCAAACCGATAATAGAAATAATTTATATTATGAGTTCGCAAAAGAATGTTCTGGAAGCAATTCTGAATAGTTCACGAACAGTGTTCAACATCCAATCTCTAAGAATGTTGACAGAGTGCGGGAATAGCCAGAAACTTACTCAATCACTTCATTATTATGTAAAGGAAAACAAGATACTTAATCCTCGTCGTGGTATCTATACAAAATCTACTTACGATGAGCAAGAGATGGCTTGTTGTATCTTTCGACCTGCTTATATCTCATTAGAGTATGTGCTACAGCGAGCAGGTGTAGTGTTTCAGTATGACGATGCCATAACGTGTGTGAGTTACTTGAATCGTATCGTTGATATAGATGACAAGACCTATCAGTTTCGAATCATCAATCCTGAATTATGGATTGGGATGGAAGGCATTGTGCAGCATGACAATATCTTGATAGCAACCCCTGAACGTGCATTCCTCGATATGGTTTATCTGAGTGCAGGAAATTGCTACTTCGACAACCTTCATCCTTTGAACAAAACAAAAGTCAAGCAGTTACTCCCACTTTATCAGTCGAAGGTGATGACAGAGAGAACCAATGAACTACTAAACCTAAAATAATCATGGATAAGAATAAGCATAAAATCTATATGGCACAGATCTTGAGTCTTATTTTCAAAGACAAGGATCTTTGCAATGTTTTGGCATTAAAAGGCGGAACCTCATTGATGTTCTTCCACAACCTCAACCGATTCTCCACCGACCTGGATTTTAATCTTCTCTATCCTGAGAGGCTTGATATGGTATATGACAAAGTGAGAGCGATACTTACTCGTTTTGGTACGATTGATGATGAAGCAAAGAAACTGTTCGGCCCTGTACTTGTACTGAATTATGGTAAGGGCGAAAGAATGCTAAAGGTGGGAATCTCAATACGACAATATCCTAACCATTATGAAATGCTTTCATTGGCTGGTACGGACATAAGAGTGATGACCATGCCTGATATGTTTGCCCATAAACTATGTGCCATGGGTGAACGTCTCTCCCCACGCGATATATTCGATGTGTGGTTCTTCTTGCAGAATCATACAGAAATCAACGAAGAAATTGTCAAGATAAGAACTGGAAAGAGCGTAAGCGAATATGCTGGATGGTGTGCTGAGCATGTGCGTGAGGCAAGTCCCAAACTCCTGATGCAGGGACTTGGCGAGGTGCTGAACGATACGAAATCAAAGACATTTGTCAAGAACAAAATCATTACTGATACCTCATCGGCGCTTGAGTTGTTCTCTGCTTTCCCTTTGATTGCAAAATATTGGTGTCCGGTAAATCATAGTCAGAAAGGCTCACCCGTATCATTACCGATGCAAAAAAAATAGAAAAAAATGATATGATGTATGGT
>JAKSIZ010000077.1 GCA_024398515.1 Bacteroidaceae bacterium
CACCATCAAGCTCTACAATATAGAAAAGGTAAACTTCGGCAAACAGGGCGAATAAAACTTCTTTTGGTATGATACATCGTTGACCATTGGCACGATATATATCAACATTTGCACAACGAATAGAAAATAATCTCAGAAAAGTGAAACTTTCGTTTGCTAAAAAGTTGATACTTTGTATGCGCGCGCCCGCCCGCGCGCGCAATATTAATAAGGTGTAGTTTACGGTTGTATCAATATCAATACTTGTATTTCAGTTTGACTGGACCTAAAAGACCGGCAGGCAATAAGGTCTTTTCTGCACGACGATATTTGCCATTAGTCCAAATGCCTGGGAACGGCGGAGTGCCAAGGTCAGTGCCCAACAATGCGTTTGCCCAAGTATTCACTACCTCTATGCGCAGTTCGTTCTTGCCTGGTCGGAGTTCGCGCGTAAGTTCAACTTCGTAAGGTTCTGTCCACACCGTTTCGCACCGTTCACCATTAAGATAGACTGTAGCAATGTCGCAAACCTTACCGAGGTCGATTACCATAGGAAGCCCCCTCCCTACTCCCCCAAGGGGGAGAGATTGGTAACCTTTCATCCCCCCTTGGGGGGACAGAGGGGGGCTTGGGAGATTGAAAGTAGTACTATATATGGCACGGCCTGAGTAGTACCGCGTAGCATCATCCTCTTGCTGCGACCAGTCGAAGACAGTGCCCTCTACTTGCGAAAGAGTTGGGGAAAGGTTAAACTTTTTACCCGTTTTCTCAAACTCAACAGTCCATTGCCCAAAGTCTATATCTGCATCCTTTCTATTCGGGCGGAACGTCTCGCTGTCCAACTCTTCGTCGCGAATGATAAAGATTACCGACTCGTGTGGATGAAGTGTGAGCGTATCTGGACACAGAAAACCACGATTCAAAGTAGGATACATAAGGTAGGTGTAGTTGCGTTGCGCCCTGAACTTAGGCGAGAAGGTAACAGGATGATCAGTTAGATTGCTCACAAAGTAGTTGTCTTCGCCCTCTTCGGTGCGGTGAGCATAGTCAAGTCCTTCAGGCAGATTAGCATCTTTTTCTATTCCTAAAGATGTGAGGTCAGCCTCAGTCCACGGTGTCTCGATGACTTTCAAGCCCTGCGATTTCAATCGTTCTATGTCGTCGTGGCAGGTTATTATGTTGTTTGGATTGAGTTTGTGCACTTGCGGAACGACCAGAACCTTGTAGTGCATACCATCGCGAGTGATAAGTTCACCGTTCTCAACCCTTGCATTGCGCAAGGCATCATGGTTAAACGAGTCGTATTTATAGCCGTGAAGAGGGTTGGTGAACATATCTATCTTGGTCATATTCTTAGTGTGATTGACACCGACAGGCGACACTTCCATTGGTAAGCCCGCATTCTCAAGGCGTAACTTCTCCTGCTCTATCAGCTTCTGACCGAAGAGCCCAGGCAATGAAGAGACAAGTCGTTCAGGCAACAAAGCACGGCGTGGCACTTCGTCGCCAGTATATACAGCAATGTCAACCACTGGCTGACCGCTTTGCAGACGACCTTGACAGAGGAAGATATACTCGTTGAAAGCCTTCATTTCGCGCCACCAAGTGTTGTCGCGTTGGAAGAAATTGCCTATTCCATCGAGCGTCATGCCAGGTTGTTTGTCCATATATGGGTTGTGGGTGTTGACATGGAAGACGATACTATTGATGCCCATGCAGAAAGCACGGTCAAGCGAAGGCTTCAGCATAGCGGGAGTTTCGTCCCACGTAGCACGCACTTCGGTAAATGCCTCGGCTTGCACAAGGTTCTTTCCATAGACATGTGCGCCACTGATAGCGTCGAGCATGTCGTTTGGTTTGTCGTGAGTAGGCGAATTAAACCAGAACTCGCCCATAGGATAATCGGCGTGTTGATAGTGTAACATGCCGTCGCTCACCATAGTAGGAGCAACACATTCACACGAGAGTTGCACTCCGTAGAGCTTTGCAAGGCGTGAAACCTCGGTGAAGAAAACGTCGTTGATGAGTTCGGCAATGGTCAATCTTATGTCGCGCAGCACTTGTTCCGACTTATCCTTTGATACCATCGGGACACCTATATATAATGGCAACCATGGGCGAATGTCGTATCCACGACGCTGCTTGAACTCATTGGCAAAGTTTTTGCCCCAGTTTTGCGATCCACATTCCCAACTATCAACATGCAGACGCTTGAGAACCCGAGCCGCAACATCGCTTGGCACATGCTTGTAGATGGCTGCGAACCAGTTGTTGAATTGTTTGTCAATAGCTTCGCGAGAGAACTTGTCGCACTCCAAACCCTTTCCTCCACCGCCAGTAGCATTGGTCTGTCCAGTAGTTTCGTGGTATATATTGAGGAGTTTCCATTGACCTTTCGGCAACTTTATGTCCTTGTCTGCGGGTATCTCAATGATGTCTTCAGGTTGATAATAGCATTGTGGGTTGTTGAAGTCAACCTCCTCAGCCACTCTCCAAACGCCTCCATTCTTTGCTTGCCAGTTATCTACGACGGGCTGAGACGAGAGCTGAATGTCGGCAACTTTAAGGTTCGGTTTCCATTTTGCTGCATCCAAATCCTCAGAACCAGGGTCGCTTCCCTCAGGATTCCAGCAGAACTTGAAGAACCTTGCACGTGTCTCAGGCAAGGAATATGTGGTTTGTATGCCAGTATCTTGCCATCCTCGGCGTGCAGGTTTTATGTCGCGAACGAAGTCGTAATGCTTGCCGTCGATGGAAGCAAATACTTTCCAGTTGTGAGCCTGAATGTTGTTTCCACCTGTCACGATGGTCACACTGCGTGCTGTGAAAGGTTTTTCGTAGTTGAAAACTATCTCGCATGGGACCTTTGAAGAGAATGGGAACTCAACTGAAGACCGTGGCTTTGTACTGTCAGAGCAATGGAATTTGTCGCGCAAAGCGAATACGGCAATAGTGTTTTTATGTCGTATGCTCTCGTCATTAGCACGAACCCATCTGCCTTTAAGCGGTTTTTCAGTTGCACAGATCTTTTGCATCGACTCGTCTTCTGTAATCCAAGGACCACCGCCAAGGGCAAAACCATCGCTGAAATGTATTCCCATTTCAAGTTTAAGACTGTCGGCAACCCTATACACAGTATCTATGCGCTTCCACCATTCGGGTGTCAACTGGTCGCAAGTGCCTTCATATTGTGGTCCAATCTTTGAATCCTTGATAGGCATAAGATAGAATCCACCGATGTTGACATCTTTCATTGCCTTCAAATCAGCGCGGATACCATCATCGCTTACAGCACCATACATCCAGTACCAGAATGTCCATGGGCGTTGAGGCAAACTCCCGACTTGTCCATCCAAGGCGGAGTGAGCCATATCATTTGTAACATGTGAATAGCAATTAAGTTGATTATTGAAAAGCATAATCAACAAAAGTATAGCAAATTTTTTCATAGATAGTTGTGCGGTTTATAGTTCTAGCCTCTCTCTTACCTTCCCCATTGAATGGAGTAAGTCACTCCTCTTTGGGAAAGGTAAGAGGGGGGCTTTTTTTTATTATTGCTTTCCTGTGCCGTTGCAGACGTGGCATTTCTTGTAACTCTTCTCGCCAGAGCCAATGTTGTAAGCTGTCAGTAACTTGCCTAATCCGCCACATTCTGGGCAAGGCTTAGTTGTATCCTTCTTGATTATAACATTCCTCTTGCCTGTTCCTGGTTGTCGGTAATAGAGTTTCCCATCTAGTTGGTCGCTATGTATAAGCACATAGCTAAGAAGTTCATAGCCATTTTCATTAGGCGTAAGAGTGACAGTGACGACTCCGTCTTCGATCTTTGCATCTACGTTTTTGTCAAACAGTGCGCTAATTTTTTCGCCATCGGTCTCAAGTCGTGCTGTCGCTGTGCCCCCTGATTGCGGAATGCTGAGTGTATCGGGCGAGAAACGTATGAATGTGGCGCGACCGTATTGCTTTACCGGAATAGCAAGTCGCTTATCGGCTGCCTTTATATATAAGGTGTCGATGATTGTCATCTTCGAGTCCATATAGTCACACTTCAAAATCAATGTGTCACCATCACGGTCTGCCCTGATACGCTTCGGCGCTCTTTCAACCGTCCATCGACGTGCATCAGTACTGATACAAATCTTCTGCACACCGCCTGCTTTACCATAGACAAGCGTATCCTGCGATGCTTCAAGATGCGAAGCACTGTCAAAAACATAACCTGTAAAATAAAGTCCTGCCGCTATTGCAATGAAGAAAACAGCGGTAATTATTCCTTTCTTCATATTCCCAAACGTAATCTAATAACTCCAAACAAAGCCTCGGAGAATATTCCTCCACTCATTTTCGACGTTCCCTCACGACGGTTTACAAAGATTACCGGCACTTCGCTGACCTTAAATCCTTTCTTGTAAGCCGTATATTTCATTTCTATCTGGAACGCATATCCCTTGAAACGGATGCTGTCGAGGTCAATGGATTCAAGCACCTTGCGCTTGTAGCAAACAAAACCTGCAGTAGTGTCGTGCACTGGTATGCCTGTAACAAGACGAACATACTTGGATGCGAAATAGCTCATCAGCACTCTCCCCATCGGCCAATTCACTACGTTTACACCAGTGATATAACGCGATCCAACGCTTACGTCGCCACCTTCATCGTGACATGCCGCATAAAGTCGTGGCAAATCATTAGGGTCATGGCTGAAGTCGGCATCCATCTCGAACACATATTCATAGTTATGTTCCAGCGACCATTTGAATCCGGCAATATAGGCAGTGCCCAGTCCAAGCTTTCCACTGCGCTCAAGAATAAAGAGACGTTCGCCGAACTCTTCTGCCATCATGCGCTTTACTATCGCAGCAGTTCCGTCAGGACTACCGTCGTCGATGACAAGAATATCAAACTTTTTCTCCAAGCCGAACACGGCACGAATGATTTTCTCAATGTTTTCCTTCTCGTTGTAAGTAGGAATTATTACTATGCTATCGTTCATATTTCGATTATGTTTTCTGCAAAGTTAGCGAAAGGTTTTGTTCTTCAACTATAAAACCAAGATTTTTTGTGAAAATTTAACCCATTCAACGATATTAGCAGTTTCTTTGCTTTTTATTTGCAAGTTTGAAAAATTCTTCATACTTTTGCACAAAACATGTAAAATGATTAAAAAATATGAGTAAAGAAAACGTTCCAACGCCGCATAATGCGGCAAAATATGATGAGATTGCAGAGACAGTAATTATGAGTGGCGACCCTCTCCGCGCCAAGTTCATGGCAGAGAATTTCCTTGAAAACCCAGTGCAGTTCAATGGTGTACGCGGTATGCTTGGCTATACCGGAACCTACAAAGGCAAGCGTGTAAGCGTTATGGGCCACGGCATGGGTATCCCGTCAATTGCCATCTACACATACGAATTGTTCAATTTCTATGACGTAAAGAACATTATCCGCGTGGGTACTGCTGGTTGCATCCAGCCAGAAATGAAGCTTGGCGACCTTGTCATCGCACAGGGCGCATGCACCAATTCGGCTTATATCGACCAGTACAAACTGCCTGGAACTTATGCTCCGATAGCCGACTTCGGACTGCTCAGCAAGGCTGTAAAGGCTTGCGAGGAGTTTGGTTATGGCTACAAGGTGGGCAATGTGATGTCGGCAGACAACTTCTACGACGAGGACCAGGACTGGAAGGCTTGGCAGAGAATGGGCGTATATGCAATCGAAATGGAGGCTTCGGCTCTCTACACCAACGCTGCACGGGCAGGAAAACATGCACTTGCAATCCTTACAGTGAGCGACAGCATCGTTGACGGCACGGCTACTTCTGCCGAAGAACGACAGAAAAGCTTCACCCGCATGATGGACGTTGCGTTCAGCCTTGCATAGATGATCCAGATAAAAAACCTTACCATCGGCTATCGCGACAAGGTTGTTGCCGAGGGGCTTGACGCATGTCTTTACGAAGGAGAACTGACTTGTCTCATCGGAACCAACGGTGTAGGCAAGTCAACCTTGCTGAAAACTCTCGCCGAAATGCACAAATGTCAGTGCGCCATAGTGCTCACCGACAAGCCCGATGTGCGCAATATGTCCGTACGGGAACTCGTAGGATTGGGCAGAAGTCCATATACTGGTTTCTTTGGCACACTGAAAGATGCCGACAATGCCGCGGTCACCGAGGCTATGGCGATGGCTGGAGTGAGCAACCTTGAGGCAAGAAACTTCTTCAACCTCAGCGATGGGGAGAAGCAAAAGGTAATGATTGCAAAGGCACTTGCGCAGCAGACACCTATTATATATATGGACGAACCGACGGCTTTCCTCGACTATCCGAGCAAAATCGAGACGTTCCAACTGCTCGCGCGTGTGGCTGAGTCGCAGAAAAAGGCAATACTGATTTCTACGCACGACTTTGAGATTGCGCTCCGGTATTGCCACAAGGTATGGATTTTCGACGCCAACGACGGCTTGATACCATGCTCACCTGCCGAGGTTTCATTCGACATGGACACGAGAAGGTTCGTGAAAGTTGGTTAGTTTATGTTGTAAA
>JAKSIZ010000078.1 GCA_024398515.1 Bacteroidaceae bacterium
CAACCTTGCCAAGGTTGGGGTCGCGGGTCCGAGTCCCGTTTTCCGCTCTTTTTTTGTGTCAGGAAAAGAAAAACATTATTACAAACTTTTATTCTTATTTTTTTATTTGATTATGAATCTCTATCTTAGATATTTTGATAAAGAGACTTTTGCGTATAGTATTGACGAAGCGTTGGACTTTTTGTATTCAATTGACGAAATAGGCATGAATGCTGAAATAGCAAAGGATGTTGCCGATTATGTTGAAAGCAACGTTTTATATCCAAAGCGTTATAAAGTTCGCCAACGCGTGTATTTCATTGTCATAAAGACCGAAGCTGCAAACATGCAGGATTTCAAAGAAAAAAAAGCTATCAAGTCAGCACAAAAACAAGAGGCAAGCACTGCACCACAAGTCAACATACTTGAGCAAAAACTTGTTGGTTGGTATGAAGGTACACTTACATTCAAGCGAGTTTCTGTTGTGCCTGGTACACAAAAGTTCCAATATCTCGACACTACTTTTGTTGCAAGATGCAAGGCATCATCTGGCACAGAATGTTACAATCGCATCGTCAATCATTTAAGAGAACGTGTTGACGCGCGAAGCCAATTCCCTGCAGCAAAGGGCAAATATTTTAAGTTTACATTCCTTGGTAAAGCGAAATAACAAAAAAAAATGGACATCAGCAATTGCCGATGTCCATTTTTTTTTATGGTTTACTTATCCATTCATTGATATCAAGAACTCCTCATTACTGCGTGTTTCCTGCATTCGCGTTTGCAATTCAGTCATTGCCTCAACAGGAGTCATGTCTGAAATAAACTTACGCAACACCCACATACGGTCGAGAGTTGTCTTGTCTTGTAGCAAATCGTCGCGACGAGTGCTTGAAGCCACAAGGTTGACTGATGGGAAAATACGCTTGTTGCTCAGTGCGCGGTCGAGTTGGAGTTCCATGTTTCCCGTTCCCTTAAACTCTTCAAAGATTACTTCGTCCATCTTGCTACCAGTATCAATAAGTGCCGTAGCAATAATGGTTAACGATCCGCCTCCTTCGATATTTCTTGCTGCACCAAAGAATCGTTTTGGCTTTTGCAATGCATTAGCATCTACACCACCTGTAAGCACCTTGCCTGATGCCGGTGCAACGGTATTGTAAGCACGTGCAAGTCGAGTGATGGAATCAAGGAAGATTACGACATCATGCCCACATTCAACAAGTCGCTTAGCCTTCTCAAGCACAATTCCAGCTATCTTCACATGATAGTCGGCAGGCTCATCGAATGTCGAGGCTATCACTTCTGCGTTCACTGTACGTGCCATGTCTGTTACTTCCTCTGGGCGTTCATCTATCAGCAACACCATTAGGTATGCCTCTGGATGATTGGCAGCAATGGCGTTTGCAATGCTCTTGAGCAATATGGTCTTACCTGTCTTTGGCTGAGCTACGATGAGCGCACGCTGTCCCTTGCCTATTGGTGAGAACAAGTCAACAATACGAACACTTAGGTCATCATTGCCATCGCCCTTGCAGAGTTTGAATTTCTCGTCAGGGAATAGTGGTGTCAAATGTTCAAATGCCACGCGGTCTCTGACTTCTATCGGGCGACGACCATTGATTGTTATTATCTCTGTCAGAGGGAAATACTTCTCTCCATCATGTGGCGGACGCACATTGCATTCAACTACATCACCTGTCTTCAATCCAAAGTTCTTTATGTAATTGTTTGCCACATATACATCATCTGGTGAACTGAGGTAATTGTAGTCGCTTGAACGCAAGAAGCCATACCCATCTGGCAGCACTTCAAGTACGCCATTGGCAATAAGGATATTTGAGAAGTCGAAAGATGCCTTCACTTCATCGACCTTTTCAACTACAGGCATTTCCTGTGGCATTGGAGCAATCTGAGGAAATGTCAGATTGTCGAATATGTCCTTTGCCTGCACGGCGTTGTCGTCTTGTATCGGAAGATCCTGCACGATGATGAAATCCGTTCCGTCGCCAGGGTCACCTTCCCATACAGCATTCTCGTCAAACTCGCCTTTTGTTTTTTCGTTTATTTCTGCTTCAGCAAGCATCTCTTGCGTTGCCTTGTTGTGTTCTTCCATCTTTTCAGTCAACTGCTGAAGCATTTCTTCTGTCGGTTGTTCTGCCTGTGGCTTTTCTGCCTGAGGTGTTTCTTCCTCTACAACAAAATCAAACAATCCTGGCATCTCCCCTGCCCTTTCGGCTTGCTTTGCTGCTTCAATGGCAGCAAGTTCTGCCTTAGACTTTCTGCCACGTTTTTTCTTTGGAGGTGCAACAACCTCAACTTCTACTGGCATTGCAGGTTCTTCTACTGGTTTTACTGGTTCTTCCGGAACTTCAGGAGTTTTAACTTCTGCTTTCTGAGCAGCTTTGCCATTATTAGCCGGAGCTGAAGATTTCTTGCTTCCTTCGCTCTTTGCCTTGCGCGACTTTTTGCGTTCTGCCTTTGTTTGCGGTATGTCTGCAGACTCTGCCTGCTTGTCGAGAATGGCATACACCTTATCCTCCTTGAGTTCGTTTGCCTTAAACTTTATGCCGAAAGACTTGGCAATCTCGTTCAATTCAGCCACAGTCTTTGCCTCTAATTCTGAAATATTATACATAACTTATGCTTTGATGATTTGTAATTTCGTAAAATAATCTTGGGAAAAACATGGTTCTTCGACAAACTCGAACCACATTCCGTCTTGTTTTGACCGTGCAAAGGTACAAATAAAATTTGAAATACAATATATGTTTCACGTTTTTTTTCCTAAAAAATCATAATTACACCTTATTAATATTGCGCGCGCGTGCGCACGTACAAAATATCAACTTTTTTTGACATAAAAGTTTCATTTTTCAGAAATATTTTTTATCTTTGCACCATAATGTTTCTATTTTTTATTTTATGTCAAGTATGAAGAAGCTTTTTATCTTAACATTCGTCTTATGCAGTTGCATTGCTGCAAGCGCAGAAAATTGGAATCAGTATGATGCAAACCATGACGGAAGCGTCGATGTTGCAGACATTACTGCCGTGGCAAACTACATCCTTAACGGCCCAAGCACTCCTGCCGACACTCACGACTACGTTGACCTTGGTTTGAAATCAGGCTTGAAATGGGCATCGTGCAATGTAGGCGCATCCTTACCTGAGGAATATGGTGGACACTACTCATGGGGTGAACTTGCCGAAAGGGATGAATATACTTGGGCAACCTATACGTGGTGCAATGGCACTAACAATAGTCTTACTAAGTACAACTATGACTCCAATTACGGAATCGTTGACAGCAAGAATGTCCTCGAACTTGAAGATGACGTAGCAAACAAGGAATGGGGCGGCGACTGGCGTATGCCTACTGATGACGACTGGACAGAACTATGCAACAGTTGCAAGTGGACATGGACCACAATGAACGACGTTCCAGGTTACTTGGTAGAGAGCAGAACTAACAGCAATTCCATATTCTTGCCTGCCGCTGGTTATCATAGGAAAAAGGATCGTTTCCTCAGCGAAAAGACTTACGGCTTCTATTGGACTTCGACCATTTCAAGTTCATTCCCTGACAACGCGAGGTGCAGAAGTCTCAACGCTACAAATATCGGCACGGTTGATTATTACCGCTACTATGCCTTGAGCGTTCGTCCTGTATGCCAATCCAACACGGGTTCGTCGCACGAATATAACCAATACGACACAAACAAGGACGGTTCTGTCGATGTTGCCGACATCACTTCTGTGGCATCATACATACTTAAAGGTCCTGAAAACATCCATTACTACGTTGACCTCGGTCTCTCTGTGAAGTGGGCAACGTGCAATGTCGGTGCCTTAAACCCTGAGGAATATGGTGGCTACTATGCATGGGGCGAAAAAGAAGAAAAGGATAATTACGACTGGACTACCTACTCTCTGTGCAATGGCGACTATCAGCATCTCACAAAATACAACACCGATTCAAACTTCGGAACAGTTGACAAGAAGGTAGAACTCGAAGCTGAGGACGATGTTGCCCGCGCATTGTGGGGCGAAGACTGGCGTATGCCAACAGCAGAAGAGTTCGAAGTTCTCGTCTATGGTTGCGACTGGACACCTGAGACACTCAATGGTGTAGATGGTTGCAGGGTTACAAGCCGCACTAACGGAAACTCTATATTCCTTCCGACGGCTGGTAGATACGAGAAAAACGAGAAGAAAGGTGCCGGCTCATACGGTTACTACTGGACGAGTACATCATACGAAGACTACTCGTACAACGCATTCTACATCCAGTTTACTTCAAACTCTAAAAAGAGCAACTACATTCGTCGCGACTATGGCATGGCGATAAGGCCTGTCTATGCCCCAAAGAAGTAATATATGGTTATGGGTTGTTGGTTATAGGTTTCTGATTTTAGGTTATCAACCAACAACCAAACCACATTTTTTTCTTTTATGACTGCTCACGAAAAGTTTTTATCAGCCAAAGTTGTGCGCTTAATTCGGGCGAATTATATTGACAATTTACGATAATTATATAGACAATTTGCAGAAATTAAATAGACGACCTGTAACGATTAAATAGACAACCTGTAACGATTAAATAGACAACTTCCAGCAGTCATTTATAACAACTCATACTCCCAAAGGAAATACGCCTGACTTCACCTATACGCATAAAATACCCCATAAATTCGCTGTATTTTTTTCTTAAAAAGTAATAAATATATTCCAAAACTATACTTTATTGGAATTTATTTATTACCTTTGTCCACCAAATGATACTATTTATTGAATGAAGAATAAATTAAGAAACATATTGTTTTCATATGAGTTTGAGACTTACTATAAAAGTCTTCAAGAGAAAATTCAATGCAAGTATGATTATGTAATGCAGATATTGAGTTCGATGTATGTTGTAAACGAAAAGTTCGTTAAGCGTTTAGAGGGGACAGGTTTCTACGAATTACGAGTTTCAATCAGCACAAACGAGTACAGGACAATCCTATTTACAATTGATGCGGACAACTTTATGGAAGCAAAGACGATAATTCTATTAAATTCTTTCTTGAAGAAAGACAAGAAACAATATAAAGCAGAGATTGCAAAAGCAAAAACAATACTTAAATCACTGGAGGAATAATATTATGATACAGATGGACAATGCAAAGTTAAATGCCTTGAAAAGTGCAGATAGTCTTTTTGAGGAAAAATATGGAAAAGAGGATACGGCTTCACGCACGGAGTTTGAAGCAAAGGCAAAGGCATGGTATTATGCAGAACTTTTGCGCGATGAGCGAAAGCGGCAGAAAGTGACACAAGATGTACTTGCTGCACGTATTGGCAAGAAACGTGAGTACATATCCTCATTGGAGAAAGGTCGAACGGACATGCAACTATCCACGTTTCTGCAAATATCTAACGCGTTAGGCTTGAAGTTTTCACTCGTTGTCGGGTAAGAGATTGTGGGGTAATCATAGAACCAACAACCTATAACCAACAATTATTTTTCTTATATATAACACTGGGCGTAACGGGTGAGTCAAAAGCTTTTAGCCCCCTCCCTGCTCCCCCAAGGGGGAGTGAACGATACCTTTCTTTCAGTCGCAAGCCGATGACATCCCCCCTTGGGGGGAATGAGGGGGGCTGCGCTATGCCCTGGGCTGATAGGTGTAAGCCTTTCAGGCTATTGCTTAGCGGACGACAATAAAACCTTTTCGTGTGTAGTTATAAAAAATAATATTAGTTTTTGGTTGTTGGGGTTGAGCTAACCTACATCTAACTTCATTTTTTACGAACGAAGTGAGATATTTTTTATGCGTTAGCAATTTTGTTTTTCATTGTCTTCTTGCAGGTGTGGGCAGTTGTTTTGTCTGAGAACTTGTTCTCAAGGAAAACAGATGACCACAACTGCAAAGGATGCACGAAGTGCAGACTTGCAAAGAAGAAGGCAATGAAAAGATTTTTATCTATTATAT
>JAKSIZ010000079.1 GCA_024398515.1 Bacteroidaceae bacterium
TGGATTCGAACCACCGTAGGCGTGCGCCAGCAGATTTACAGTCTGCCCCATTTGTCCACTCTGGTAACCACCCAATAAATTTCTCCTTCTTCCTTTTTGCTTCTTCCCTTGTTAGAGCCTCTTGTCGGATTCGAACCAACGACCCCGAGATTACAAATCACGTGCTCTGGCCAACTGAGCTAAAGAGGCGTTTCGCAGCCGTTTCAAGCAAACCTGAAATTCGACTTCTCGAAAACGGCTGCAAAGTTAAGCATTATTTTTTAATCTCCAAAACTTTTAACGGTTTTTTTTACATTTTGCGCATTTTTTCTTTGAATTTCTCCAATTGCACCTTCAAAGCATCAATGCATCCGTCTATAGATTCTTCGAATGTATCTGATAATTTTTCTGCGTAATAGGTATTGCCAGGGACCTTGACTGTTATTGCAGCTTGTTTGTTTACTGCTGTCTGAGGTTTGGTTACCGTCAATTGCACCTCTACTTTCTGAATTTCGTCACACAATTTTTCTAACTTTGCAGTTTTCTTCTGTACGAAGTCCTGCAGTTTCTCGGTAGCGTCAAAATGGATTGACTTGATCTGTACTTCCATAATTTTCGAATTTAAGAGTTAGACTTCTGCCCTTGGATGGGCTTTCTTATACACATTCTTTAGCTGCTCAAACGTCGTATGGGTATAAATCTCCGTTGTTCCGATTGATGAATGCCCAAGTAGTTTTTGCACGCTTTCCAATCCTGCTTCGTGATTTAGCAACGCCGTAGCGAACGAGTGCCTTAATACGTGTGGCGACTTTCGTCCTGCATGGTTAACCTTTTCGAGCGAACTTCTTACCACCTTATATATAATATTGGTGTTAATTCTGCCGCCTCTTCGGTTTCGGAACAATGCTTCGGTTTTCTTTTCTACTGTTTCATCCCTTAGCCTTATGTAGTCTGAAAGGATGTCGTTGAGTTCTTTCCCGAAAGGGACTATTCGCTGTTTGTTTCTCTTGCCGGTTACTTTCAGTTGATTTTGTATAAAATCTACGCTGCTGTCGTCAAGTCCTACGAGTTCTGCCCTTCTTATTCCGGTTTCATAGAGGGTTGCGAGTATTGCCTTGTCACGTTTCCCTTCAAAGGTGTCTCCCCAGTCTGTATTGTCGAGGAGTTCGTCCATTTCGTTTTCCCTGACGAATTGCGGAAGGAGTTTTTCCTTTTTTGGTCCGCGTATTCGGTGTGACGGGTCTTTATCGACGAGTTTCCTTGCAAGGGCAAACCTGTAGAAAGAGCGTACTGCACTAAGCCTCCAGTTGATTGTCGTGGCCTTTTCTCGCTTGTCCATCTGCGTCTCCATCCAGTCGCGGATTATGTCGCTGTCAATGGTTTCCCAAGTGAGGCTTTCGTCTTTCTCTGTGAAGTATTCTTCCAGATTTCTCAATCCGTCGGAGTATCCCGTCAACGTATGTTGCGAATAGTTCCTTTCATACTTCAGATAGTTCAAAAACGAATCGACCATAACTTTTTGCCTTATGCTAAATCATTTCGGCACTAAATTACGGAATTTTTACGTAACTACCAAATTTTTTCTCTTTTTTTTACTCTTCTTCAGCTCTTCTCAATTGCTGAACGTAGATGGCGCGTTCCATCTTGAGTCTCTTCTTTACAGAAGGCTTGTCGAACTGCTGGCGTGAACGGAGTTCCTTGATGACACCAGTCTTCTCGTACTTTCTCTTGAACTTCTTGAGAGCTCTTTCGATGTTTTCACCTTCTTTTACAGGTACTACAATCATGTTCTCTTTGTTTTTGTTATTAATAAATTTATTCTCTCTTAGCGGCTTTTGTCGCTATTGGGGTGCAAAATTAGTAAAATCCTATCATCTATTGACTTTTACCTTGTCGCTTTTTTGATTTTTTAACGTTCTGACCTCTTATATTGTAAAATAATTCGCAAAACAACGAAAATTTCACGTGTTTTGTTTTGCATTGTATGTGTTTTGCATTAACTTTGCAATCGATATGACAACAAATGCACAGGGTGAGTCTATAAGACCAGGAAGAATTGAAGTTGTATGTGGTTCCATGTTTTCTGGAAAGACAGAGGAACTGATACGTCGTTTGAAGAGAGCTAAGTTTGCAAAACAGCGCGTAGAGATATTCAAGCCGTCGATTGACGTGCGGTATTCGGAAGAGGAAGTGGTCTCCCACGACAAGAATGCCATAATCTCCACTCCAATCGATTCGTCGGCAGCGATACTGTTGCTCGCCAACGACGTTGATGTCATTGGCATTGACGAGGCACAGTTCCTCGACAACGGACTTGTAGATGTATGCAACCAGCTTGCAAACAACGGAATCCGGGTTATCATCGCTGGACTTGACATGGACTTCCGTGGCATTCCTTTCGGCCCTATGCCTGGACTTTGTGCCATTGCCGACGAGGTGACAAAGGTCCACGCAATCTGCGTCAAATGTGGAAACCTTGCATACATAAGCCATCGTCTTGTTGACAACGACAAGCGAGTGCTGCTTGGCGAAACACAAGAATACGAACCTCTCTGCCGCGAATGCTACCAAAAGGCTCTTGACGAACAAAACAAACAAACCCCATGATCTCCGAGCATATCACTTTCGACCGCTTCATACGTTGGGCACTGGCAGCAATTGCCATTGTCTTTGCCATCGTGGCAATCAACTATCTCCGAAGTGTTCTGCTCCCATTCTTTGTCGGATGGTTGCTTGCCTACATGCTTTACCCTATAGTAAACTTCATCCAATACCGACTTCATTTCCGCAATCGTTTCCTTTCATCGTTCACCGCTATCGTGTTTGTTGTGACTGTGATTGCTCTTGTGGTTTATCTTATCAGTGAACCGATGTACGAGCAGATGTGCAAATTAAAGGAACTCATTGTGCAGTATATTGCATCCGACGACCGATTGAAGGAAGTCCCTGTCAACATCCAAGTATGGTTACAGGACAACATAACCGAGGACAACGTTCTTTCTTGGCTCAACAACAACCAGATTGAAAGCACCATCAAAGAACTTCTTCCGGGATTATTCTCCGTTGTAGGAAAGACCGTACAGGTTATCATCGGCATCGTTGCATCGTTCATCACTCTGCTCTACATGTTTTTCATCCTCAACGACTACGAGGATCTTTCGCGCAAGGCAAAGATGATTTGCCCAAAGAGCAAGCGTCATTTCTGGGCACGACTCGTAAACGACGTACAACGTGCAATGAATAGTTATTTCCGTGGGCAGGCATTGGTGTCGCTCTGCATGGCATGTCTTTTCGCAATTGGTTTCACCATTATCGATTTCCCGATGGCAATAGGCTTGGCACTTCTCATAGGAATAATGAACATGGTGCCTTATCTTCACACGTTGGCGTTGGTGCCAACGGTATTCCTCGCCTTGCTCAAGGCTGCCGACACTCACCAGAACTTCTGGATTATCCTTGTCTCTGCATTGGCAGTGTTTATAGTCGTACAGGTTATCTGCGACATGTTTGTCACTCCAAAGATTATGGGAAAGGCAATGAACCTCAACCCAGCAATCATCTTCCTTTCATTATCAGTATGGGGAATGTTGCTTGGTTTCATTGGTCTTATCATTGCACTTCCACTGACAACGCTTGTCATCGACTACTACAAACTCTACATCGTCGGCACGAAAGAAGAGTAAAGTTGCACAACCTTACTACCTAATAAACTTGAAACCTCATATTACACCTTATTAATATTGCGCGCGCATGCGTGCGCGCATACGAAATATCAGTTTTTTAACACTCGATAGTTTCACTTTTCGATAATTATTTTCTACTCGTCGTACAAATGTTGATATACGACAATGCTGGTATATGCAAAAGTTGCAGGTCTTTGGTTAAGGTTCCACCCTATTCACCAAAGACCTGCAACAAAAGTAAGCAGAAGCCTCACGAAATTTTCTTAAGCCTTTATTCTATTCTGAAGTCAAAGCCAAAGACGTGCTGCTTGAAGAGTTCGTTGCCAAGACCGTTTTTCCAGAAGAATACATACTCGCCTGGTGCAAGGTCTTGTGGGAAAGTAACCTCGAATGTGTTGTTATTGATTTCCTTTATCTGGAAGTCAACAACTACGCGTCCCTTTGCATTTTTGCCTTCAAAGCCTGCTATACTGTATGAAGCACCATCAACAAAGACACGACGGTTCTTCTTCTGTGTCATCTTTACTACCTGGAACTCGTTAGGACTCTGTATCTCGTTCATCACTGAATAGTACCAGTTGTCTGCTTCCTTCTTGAAACTTTGTGGATCGTGCTTTGGCAGATAGAAACGGAACACAGGTTTTGTTGTCCTTATCACATTCTTTGAAGAAGCACCCATAATACAGAGTTTCTCCACGTCTTTTCCTGTTGATGCAAGCAGTACAGCTCCTGCTCCTAATGCAGCACCAGCGCCTGATGACGGTAAGGTACCTGAGAGAGTCGTTCCTACCACAGCACCTGTCAATGCTGCTGCAGCAAGTGTACCGAGACTGAAGCCCTTTTGTTCTTTTTCAAACTGCGAACGATATACCTTCACTGGCTTGTCACCAGTGTTCCACCACATCACGCCTTCAAAGCCGTTATCGACCTTCGCTATCTTCTGTATATAGGTTATGAGGTCGGAATCAGCTCCGGCTGCTTTCAGCTTACGCATAAAATCAATGTTGTAGTTGATGATGCGTGTGGAACTTGTCTCGATGGCACCCTTTACTTCTTCAGAGTTGAATCCTTCTTTAAGCAGTTGGAGGATTGTCTCATTGGTTATATCGTCGTTTTGTGCGTTGGCTGAAACGAATGTCAATGTAGCCATGCAGATGGCAAAAAGTAATCTTTTCATATTCTTTTCGATAGTTTTGCGGTTTTTCGAGTTCTCGAATTATCTTTTACTTATTCTCTTCTTTTACTTTCTTCGTCATACGTGCAATGTAGCTGCCAAGGATGCAGATTACAAGCACTGGCTGTGTATAGATGCCTGCTAGGATATTGAGCGCTGGCTCTTGCAGTTCTGCAGGGTCGAGAGCTTCGAGTGGCAGGCAGGTCTTAATCGCTGCTATAGCAACAGCGGCAATGATTGTGAGCCAAGCCACTTTCTTGCAAAGCTTGAAATCACTCCATTTGCAAAGCACAACAATAAGTCCTACAACAACGGCATACGACAACAATGGCACTGCGTAAGTATGAGGCAGGCATGTCATCTCTGGGTCAAGCGAACCACTCATGGCGTAGATGGCAACCAACGTGATGATGGTTGTTGAGAAGAACGTACTCGACTTTGCCTTTGTGCAGAGTGCATAGTAGAGTGCCCAAGCAAAGCACAAGGTCTCAAGGATGTGGATAATTAACAAGGAGAGGCTGAAGTAGTTGAATGCCATGGCAACGCCACGTGCTACGGTTGCGAGTCCCAACACAGCAAGCACAAGAATGAATGCGCTTGAGCTTTTTGTAAGTTTTTCTTGCATAATAAGTATAGTTTATATGATATTTTGCTCTGCAAAGTTACAAAATAAATTGGACATCCACATATTTTCTTTCCTTTTTGTGCAGATTTTGCATTTTCTTGCGCATTTTCTTGCATAACACTATCCTTCTACCGAGTCGTTATGATAATGCCTGCGACATATCAGTGGCAGACAAGCACAAGAAAAAAAGGCAGCCTCCTGAAAGACTGCCCTTATTGTGATGTTTGTCTGTGCGATTCACAGCTTCACG
>JAKSIZ010000008.1 GCA_024398515.1 Bacteroidaceae bacterium
ACTTGTTCTTAAGCACCGGCACACCATACAAAGACATGGGCTTCAGTATGAAGCATACCATACATCATATCATTTTTTTCTTTTTGATAATGCGTTTATTACAAATGATACTCATACATACCACGGAAAATCTATCGAAAAAAATAATGGGGCACGCCTGTTGACATGCCCCATTAATTTGATTATACATTGCGTTACCAGCCGAAGCTAGAATCTTCTTCCTTTGCACCAAAACTGCCCTGACCACCAGGAGTTGGATTTACGCCACTGGTATCATCCTTATCCCATGAACTGGCAATCATCGCGTTTGTGCTTATAGTCACAGCCCATACCTTTGGGCTAACATATAACTTTCTCATACTCCAACAAAGAATTTACTTTGCAATATACTTCTTGCCGTTCATGATATAAATCTGACCACTCGTGATGCTTGTTACCCTTTGTCCGTTGAGGTTGTAGATTGCTCCCTCGCCTTGGGAGAGGGCTGGGGTGAGGTTGATGCCTGTCGGCTCATCATCACCAATCACAACAATGTCCATCTTGGCATTTGCATTAACCGATGTTGCGTAAGGGTTATCGTCGCGAGGGTCAATGGTCATGTAGATGCGGAACGGACGGAGATAAACACCACTTCCCATCAACTGGAACTGTCCGTCAAGGTTCAAGGCATACCAGTTGCCAGGGGTTGTAGTCTTTTCAAACACGCCACCGATAGTATATTTATCAGTTGCCGACATCATAAGGAAACTGTTCGACTGTGTTGGCTGTAGGTCAGTTGTTGTTGTGATAGCCACTTCGCCACTCTTCTTTGGACGTACCACGTAAGGAGTGTTTGACTTTACCGTACCCTTGTCAAGTTTAAGGAATGCAAGAACAGCATTATTGTCCTTATCAAGCAGCACACCATGAATCTGTGCCACATCGTAAGCACCCTTCATATCGTCAAAATCCACATCAAACGGCATATACCAAGCCTGCCAAACCCCAGCCTTCTCAAAGTTGCGGGTGTAAGTGATATTCACATCTTCTAACTCTTTTGGAACGCTAATACTGTTTATGTTGTCATATAGCGTAATACTCTTATTAACAACAATAGATGCATCATTGCCATCCTTGTCCTCAATAGAAACCTTTATTCCCTCATTAATCGAATTGAAATCCTTCCAATAATTTTTTGCAAAATAGAAATCTATAGTTCCTGAAGGTACATACAAATCGCATGTTGAATAAGGGAAACAGTATTTATCTATGCTTGGTATTTCGCTATCCTCTTTCCATTCTACATAAACACTTGTCAAGCCTGAACAGCCATTAAAAGCCCTTTCGCCAATCGAAGTCACGGAATTAGGGATTTCAATGCTTGTCAAGCCTGAACAGCCACTAAAAGCCTCTTGTCCAATCGAAGTCACGGAATTAGGGATTGTCACACTTGTCAAGCCTGAACACCAAGCAAAAGCCCTTTCTCCAATCGAAGTCACGGAATTAGGGATTGTCACACTTGTCAATTTTGAACAGCCGCCAAAAGCCCTTTGTCCAATCGAAGTCACGGAATTAGGGATTGTCATACTTGTCAAGCCTGAACAATAAGAAAAAGCATAACTGCCAATCGAAGTCACGGAATTAGGGATTGTCACACTTGTCAATTTTGAACAGTAATAAAAAGCACCACCTGCAATTGTTGTTATTCCATTTGGAATACTATACGAACCAGAATATGAGGTTGGCATATAGGCAAATATCGTATTGTTATATACAGGATTTGTCAAGCCTTCACAGCCAGAAAAAGCAGAATTTTCAATCGAAGTCACGGAATTAGGGATTGTCATACTTGTCAAGCCTGAACAGTAAGAAAAAGCCTCATCTCCAATCGAAGTCACGGAATTAGGGATTGTCACACTTGTCAACCATGAACAGTTATTAAAAGCATAATCTCCAATCGAAGTCACGGAATTAGGGATTGTCACACTTGTTATTGATGTGAGACCTGTACTTAAAACAGTCTTTGTGCCTTCGCCATAGATAAGTTCTTTTACTTTATCACAGTGATAAAAAGCATAATCTCCAATCGAAGTAACGGAATTTCCGATCGTCACATTTGTCAAACCTGAACAGCCATAAAAAGCATTTTGACCAATCGAAATCACGGAATTTGGGATTGCCACACTTGTCAAACCTGAACAGCCATTAAAAGCATAATCCCCAATCGAAGTAACGGAATTTGGTATTGTCACACTTGTCAAGCCTGAACAACCACAAAAAGCATATTTGCCAATCGAAGTCACGGAATTAGGGATTGTCACACTTGTCAAGCCTGAACAGCCATTAAAAGCATAATCCCCAATCGAAGTCACATTGCCGTTAAACTTGATGATTCCCTTACCGTTGGAATAGGTGTTCAATACAATGCTTGCACCAAATACATCACTGATATCTGGAGTGACAACTTTCCCATCACTACTTGTGTACCAAATCTCGTTGTTTGGAATGACTTCCGCATTTGCTGCGAGGCTTATCAGGCAGAATAAACCGAGCATGAATAAATGTTTTAAAGTTTTCATAATTCATTTCATTTATATTGTTCTGTTAAATAATAAGTTCTTCCTCTCACAATCACCCTTTGCCGAGAATTTTTTTAAAAGTTCGTTATGATATGAAAAGAGCGTGGGTGACTTAAAGTGTCCGCCAATCCCACTGTTGGGTTCTGGTAAAACCATGTACAAGGATTAGCACTCAGTTAGCCCACGCAGCGGATTATATTTGGTTGGAATATAATCTCCGCGTGACGCTTAGTGCATCATCTTTTTTGATATGTAAATTTTCCAGATTTAACAGTAGAAGATAACGACTTCACGTCTTTTCATCGGCTTCTGCTCATGCGAGCATCTGCCGAAACCAATAAGATTTTGACTCATCAGCCCATTCGGACTAACCAATCGGTTGCAAAAGTAATAATTATTTTTCTTTCCGCCAAATGTTTAGAGATATTTTTTCTTTCCCATTTATAGACATATTTCCGTTGAAGCTATGAGTTATCTAAATGAATGCAAAAAGTTGTCTATATAAATGCAGGAAAATGTCTATATAATTTTCGCAAATTGTCCATATAATTCGCCCGAATTAAGCGCACGACTTGGGTAGTTTAATAGGACAACATGGACAAGTCGAAAAACAAAAATAAACCATGACCAAAACACAGATATTATATCTTATCAACAACAATATGTATCGACAAAATGTTTATCTTGGTTTATCGAGTTTTTGTCTTTTTACAGCGGTATTGTCACCTATGCCGTAAGTGTTAAAAAAGCATAGTATTTGAAAAATAATTCCAGAAAAGTGAAACTTTCGAATGTTAAAACTATGATTATTTGTATGCGCGCGTACGCACGCGCGCGCAATATTAATAAGGTGTATTTGGGATAAAAGCATCAATGTGCTTCAAGCCAGTTTGAGCCCCAGCCTGTGTCGGCAATAAGCGGGACGGACATCTGGCATGCAGACTCCATCTCGTGTTTCACTATAGCCTCGACCTTCTCGCGCTCGTCAGGATAGACGTTGAAGTTGAGTTCATCGTGGACTTGCAGTATCATCCTTGAGCGAAGATGTTCCTCAGTGAAGCGAAGGTGTATGCGTATCATTGCAATCTTGATGATATCGGCTGCCGTGCCTTGTATTGGTGCATTGATGGCATTGCGCTCTGCATATCCACGTACAACGGAGTTTGCACTGTTGATGTCAGGCAAATAGCATCGACGACCGAACATCGTTACTGCGTAACCATTGTCGCGTGCCATCTGCTTTGATGTCTCCATATAAGCCTTGACTTTCGGATATGTGGCGAAGTATTCTTCGATGAGTTCCTTTGCTTCACCGCGACTCACCTGCATACGTTCAGCAAGTCCGAATGTTGTGATGCCGTAGATGATGCCGAAGTTTGCGGTCTTTGCCTTGCGTCGTTCGTCGGATGTAACCTCGGTAATAGGTTTCTTGAACACTTTCGATGCCGTCGAAGCATGAATGTCGTGCCCTTCGCGGAAGGCTTCGATAAGGTTTTCGTCGCCACTGAGATGCGCCATGATGCGCAGTTCTATCTGTGAATAGTCAGCAGAGAAGAAGAGACAACCATCGTCAGGAATGAATGCCTTGCGCACTTCCCTGCCATTGTTGTCGCGAATCGGAATGTTCTGCAAGTTCGGATTGCTCGAACTCAAACGCCCTGTTACCGTTACTGCCTGATTAAAACTGGTGTGAATGTGCCCCGTCTTAGGGTTTATCAGCTTTGGCAGAGCGTCAATATAAGTGGAAAGGAGCTTTTTGTATCCGCGATAATCAAGTATCTGTTCCACGATAGGATGCTTTCCTTTCAGTGTCTGCAGTACCTCTTCGGAGGTAACATATTGTCCTTTTTTGGTCTTTTTTGCCTTTGCCATGAGCTTCAGCTTGTCGAAGAGCAACTCACCGATTTGCTTTGGCGACGATAGGTTGAGCGCTTCGCCAGCAACCTCGCGAATTTCGTTTTCTATGGCATTCATCTTTGCATTGAACAGTTTTGCCGTTGCTGCGAGCGACTCTGTGTCAATCTTTACGCCAGTCATTTCCATATCGGCAAGCACCGGAAGGAGTGGCATCTCGATGTTTTCAAAGAGGTTGAAGACACCGTCAGCCTTCATTTGCGCCTCAAGCTCGGTTCGTGTCTGCTCGTTGCACTCGCGTCGTTGATGCTGCACAGAGGAGTTGATGACGTATTCCGCAAGCATTGTGTCGAACATCTTGCAGCGAATATCGTTGCCCTGAGCCTTTAGTTCGGCAAAATGTTTCTTTATGTCATAGCCGATCCACGTGAAATTTGCATCTGCAAGGTTCGACGGTTCAGGCATGATGTTTTCCTTTTCCACTGCTGCGGCAAAGAGAGGAAGGTCGGAAAAAGTATCATCCTTGAGGTTTTGAAGTTCAGAAGTTTTAAGGTTTTCAGGTTGTTCGGCGGCAAACAAATCGAGTTCTGTGCCTATTGTAGGCTTATCTTTCACTGGCTTTACGCCTTTAATCATCTTCGATTTAAGACTGTGGAACTCCAGTTCAGTGAACAGTCGAGCCACCTCTTCCTCATTGATTGGCTTCATTCGAAGTTCATCGAGGTCAAGTTCTACAGGCACATCGCGTATAATTGTAACAAGTTTCTTCGACAGACGAATGTTATCGACGTTCGATTCAACCTTCGTTTTCAATGCGCCCTTTAGTTGTGACGTGTTTTGAAGCAAGTTCTCAATGCTGCCGAATTGGTTTATCAGCTGTGTTGCAGTCTTTGGTCCTACGCCTGGACATCCTGGAACATTATCAGAAGCATCGCCCATCAATCCCAAGAGATCTATTACTTGCAGCGGATTGCTGATGCCATGTTTCTCGCAGACTTCCTTTGGTCCGAGTATGTCAAAGTTATTTCCTAAGTGTTGCGGTTTGAGCATCATCACGTTTTCCTTGACCAACTGACCATAGTCTTTGTCGAGAGTCATCATGTAAGTTTCGAGGTCAGAACGCTTTGAAGCCTTTTCTGCCAACGTTCCTATTACATCGTCGGCTTCGAACTCACCTACTTGATACACCGGTATGTTGAATGCTTTCAGTATATCCTTTATTATAGGTACGGCAAACTTTATGTCTTCGGGCGTTGAATCACGCTGCGCCTTGTAGTTCGGGTCAATCTTCATGCGGAAGTTTCCGTCAAGAGGATCGAATGCTACACCGATGAAATCAGGGTGCATTTTGTTTATCACATCGTTAAGAGTTGCGACAAAACCGAAGATTGCAGAAGTGTTCTGCCCCTTGCTGTTTATTCTCGGACTGCGAATGAAACCGTAGTAAGCACGGTAAATCATTGCGTATGCATCAATAAGTATCAGTTTTTGCATATTGAAATAATTTCTTGCAAAAGTAAGAAAAATAAATCACAAATCAACTATATGCAGCATAAAATTTTATTAGACCAACACAATTTGCCATCTTCACAAAGGGCATTATTTATGCTATAATTAAAACAAACGAATCTACATTAAATCTGATTTTCTAATTGGAAAATCTAAAATTCCCTATTAAAAACCTGTAAAACGGAATAAAGTTTTGAGCAAATGCGTTCAATTCCTATTTGTACCCCTACCGAGAATCGAACTCGGATCTAATCTTTAGGAGAGACTTATTCTATCCATTGAACTATAAGGGCATCATAAAACCTTTATCCCTGCGCATTTTCACGTAGGGATAAAGGTTATTTTTTTCTCTATTACTTCTTCTTGTTGCGCTTACCGAGGATGAGGTATGCTACTGGTGAAGCAATGAAGATTGATGACAATGTACCGAATACAACACCAAGTATCATTGCGAATGCGAATGAACGGATGCTCTGTCCACCGAGTACGAAGATGCAGAGGAGCACGAGCATTGTTGTGAGTGATGTATTGATTGTACGTGCCAAAGTCTGGTTCAATGATTCGTTGAACAACTGGAAGTGCTCGCGGTTAGGATAGAGCTTGAGGTTCTCACGCATACGGTCGAATACAACCACCTTATCGTTGATTGAATAACCAATTACGGTAAGGATTGCACCGATGAATGTCTGGTCTATTTCGAGTGAGAATGGCATCCATCCCCAGCAGATTGAATAGAGACCGAGAACTGTCAATGCGTCGAATGCGAGTGCTACAGTTGAACCAACTGAGAAGGCAACGTTGCGGAAACGAAGCAATATATATAGGAATATAGCGATGAGTGCTATGATTACGCTGATGATTGCTCCGTGAGTGATATCCTTGGCAACTGATGGACCTACCTTTGTTGACGAGATGATTGAGCCGCCCTTGCGTACGTCTGGATCCTTGAATGTCTCGAAGTCCTTCTGTGTACAGAGACCTGCGTCAGAGAGAGCCTTGAAGAGAATTTCTTCTACCTGTCCGTCAACTGCAGGATCGTTTTCTTCAATCTTATAGTTTGTAGAGATACGGATGGTCTTATGATCTGTACCAAGTGCGATTGCTGATGAGTTGTAACCCTCGAATGCTGTTGAAAGAACGTCGCGTACCTGCTCTGGTTCTACTGCATTTTCGAATACTACAACATAGTTGCGACCACCTGTGAAGTCGATGCTCTTGCTCAATCCGCGAGTGAAGAGGAAGGCAATGAATACGACTGCAACGATAGCAACAAGTGTAAAGGTCTTCTTGTAGATGCCCATGAAGTTGAACTTCGTGTTCTGCATAAAGTTCTTCGACATTGCTGTAACGAATGTAAGCTTAAGCCACTTGTCGTGCTTCATCTGGCGTTCGTAAACGAGACGTGTCAAGAATACTGCCGTGAAGAATGAGCAAACGATACCGATAATCAATGTCGTTGCGAAGCCGCGGATTGGACCTGTACCGAACATGTAGAGGATGATACCCGTGATGATTGACGTGAGGTTAGAGTCGAAGATTGCCGAGAATGCGTTGCTATAACCCTTGCCAAGTGCTTCGCGAGTGTTGTGACCTGCCTTGAGTTCTTCCTTCGTGCGTTCATATATAAGCACGTTGGCATCGACAGCCATACCGAGAGTCAGTACGATACCGGCAATACCTGGCATTGTCAACGCTGCCTGGAACGATGTAAGAATACCGAGAGTGAAGAAGAGGTTGAGAAGCAATGCGCAGTTTGCCACCATACCTGGGATGAAACCATAGAGACAAATCATGAAAATCATCAAAAGAACGAATGCGATGATGAACGACATGATACCCTGGTTGATTGATGCCTGACCGAGAGAAGGGCCTACGACCTCTTCCTGAACGATACGTGCAGGAGCCGGCATCTTACCTGATACGAGTGTATTAGCCAAGTCCTTTGTGTCTTCTACTGTAAACGAACCTGTGATCTGTGAGTTACCACCGTCGATTTCGCAGTTTACGTTAGGTGCGCTATATACTACATCGTCGAGAACTATGGCTACTGCCTTGCCTACGTTAGCCTTTGTGAGCTGTGCCCAGCGGCGTGCGCCGTCGCTATTCATGCTCATGCTTACTGATGGCTTACCGAAATTGTCGAACTCGTCGCGTGCTGTAGTGATTACATCTCCCTCAAGTGGAGCACGCTTGTTAGCCTGTGTAACCTTGATTGCATAGAGTTCGAATATCTCATGGCGTGCATCGAAGTCGGCTGCCTTTGCGCCCCAAAGGAGCTTAAGGTCGCTTGGAAGTACCTTCTTTGCGCTTTCTGCATAGATAATTTTATTGACTTCAGCAGTGTCGCGGAAGCTTGCATATCCTACGCATGAGCCACGGGAACCTTGTGCAGGTTGGAATATCGCGAGCAGAGGATGCTGTTTCTTCATCTTCTCTATGTCTGCTGATTTCTTTGCTTTGTCCTTTGCTGCGTTCTGGTCGCCCGAATTGTTGAGTGCTGCTGCGAGGTCTTTCTTTACTGCGTCAGCCTTTGCTGTGTCCTTCACCTCTGCTTCTGCTACCTCTTCTGCAGGTGCTGCTTCTGCTTCAGCAACGGCTGTAGTGTCCTCTACGCCTGCTACTTCGGCTGCTGCCTGCTGGTCGAGTTGGTTGAGATAAGGTATAATCTCGCTACCGTTGAACGTCTCCCAGAACTCAAGGTTTGCACTTCCCTGGAGGAGTTTACGCATACGCTCTGGTTCCTTGATGCCTGGCATCTCGACCATGATACGTCCTTGCTGGCCTTCGAGTTTCTGAATGTTAGGCTGAACGACGCCAAACTTGTCGATACGGTTACGTACTACGTTGTACGAGTTTGCGATAGCTGCGTCAACTTCCTTGTTAAGTGCAGCTACGACTTCCTTGTCTGTACTCTGGGTGTTAACCTCACCCTTCAACTGCTGAGTAGCAAAGATTTCGGCAAGGCGTCCGTTTGGCTTCACTTCCTTATACGCATTGACGAACAATGTGATGAAGTCTGACTGTGAAGTCTTAGCTTCTTCCTTGGCCATTGACATAGCCTTAACGTACTCAGGGTCTTTTTTGTGGTCGGCAAGAATGTCAACTACGTCTGGAACTGATACTTCCAGAATTACGTTCATACCACCTTTCAGGTCAAGACCAAGACCAATCTCTGTTTCACGACACTGCTTGAACGTGTATCCGAGCCATACCTTTTCGTTTGCGATTGAGTCAAGATACTCTTGGCCTTCAACCTCTCCCATCGCAGCAGCCTTCTTTTCATAGTGGCTTGTTACGAAGGAGAACGAAAGGTAAAAGATGCATACAAGTGCCAATGCAATGGCGATGAACTTTACAATTCCTTTGTTTTGCATAATTTTTTTGATATTTTAATATAATATATTACCCGTTTTCGATTTTAGCGTGCAAATATAATGAATTTTTCTGACATTAAAGGATTTTTTGCTTAAAATTCGCAAAATTTTCATGCTTTTTTACATTAAATTAACGTGAACGCCGCATTTCGACGTGTTTTTCGCCTTGTTTTGGTGTTTGCGTCGAATGATGGCTTTTCTTCAGTTGAGCGTTAAACCCGTTTGCACATTCTAAGAATGTTCATCGGTACATTCTAAGAATGTTCACGTGTACATTCTAAGAATGTTCCAACGCCCCCAACAGAGATACCTGTGGGGCATGGTGTTCAACTGGTGAAAAACATACGTTGAATCACGCCGGAAATTTACTTTTTCGACAGCCAACAATATACCGGATAGTGGTCGCTGACTGAGATGCTTTTATCAACTTTGCAGCCGTAGGCCTGCATGTTTTCCGAACAAAGTATGTGGTCGATGCGCACGAAGAAGCCTTTCTCGTTGAACGAGATGCCAAGTCCATTGCCTGATGCCACGAAGCAATCCTGCATGTTGCGGGCAATGGTATGGTGCGTGTATGAGATTGGATTGTCGTTGAAGTCGCCGCTGACGATGATGGTCTTGCCCTTGTTTGCCTCGATGAAGCCGGCTATTACGCGTGCCTGATTGCTGCGCAATGCGGTGGCGTCGGAGAGTCTTTGCATCAGTCGCTTCGACTCTTCCTTTATGCTGTCGCCCTCGAAGTTGCGGTCGCGTATGTCGCGTAGCATTTCGCGGTACTCGTTCTTTTCTTCTACCGAGAACTGATAGCTCCGCAAGTGGCAGTTGACAACGATTGTTGTGTCGCCCGAAACGTCAAGCCAGAACGCCATAGCACCGTTGCCGTTGTCTTCGAGAGTGAGGTTTTCAGCCTTCACGATGGGGTATTTGCTTATCAGCATAAGGTCGTGCTGCGACTCCATTTCGGTCATCTCGCCACTGAAATACTGGTATTTGTCGAGCATCTTGCGCAGGTCTTCGGATGGGATTGTCTTCCTGTTTGCCTCTTGTAAGCATACTATGTCGGCATCGCAGTCCTTGATATACTGCACTACATGGTTCACTCCGTCGTCGTTTACCTCTCGATGACCGAAGTCAAGAGTGTTGTATGTGAGTATTTTTATTGCTCCGTCGGGTGCTTCGGAAGGAAGGTTTAGCGGACAATATGTGCGGATTGGCGCACTGCAAAGCAACAATCCGACGATTGGAATGAGCAGACAGCGCTTTTTCACGAAGAACCAAAAGACAATAAATGCGACGTTTACGACAACGAAAAAGGGGAAGAACAGCCCCATTGTCGCAAGTCTTGGGAAAGATTCAGGGTTGATATAGTAACTGTAACCCACGAGAATCATCATTGCAACCGTTGCAACATTGGCACCGGCAATGATGTTTCGCACAGCTTTTCCTATCTTGTTTGCCATTGTTAAGCGTGATTATTGGCGGAAGAAACGGTTCATCGGCCTTCTCCCAGTGAAGAATCTACGGTTTCCACCGCCTCGGTTTTGCCAATGACGAATGAGAAGGAACCCAAACAACATGCCTCCTAAATGGGCAAAATGCGCAACATTTGAGCTGCCATAGCTTGCAAGTCCCGAGATTAACTCGATGGCTGCATACACCATGACGAACCATTTTGCCTTGATTGGCACGGGGAGTGGGAAGATGAAAATGCGCTCTTCGGGGAAGATCATGCCGAATGCAAGCAAAATACCATAGATGGCTCCGGATGCTCCAACGGTTGTCCACGAGTTAAGAAACACATCCATACCCATTTTCATCTGGCCGTTGAGATCGACTATTTCGTATGCCTGAAGCCCTTGAGCGTAATATGCAATCAACTGAACAAGCTCCTGGATAAGTCCTGCACCGATGCCGCAGATGAGGTAATACGTAAGAAAACGCTTCTGTCCCATCACGTTTTCAATCGTCACACCGAACATCCATAGGGCGAACATGTTGAAAAATATGTGTTGCCAATTGGCGTGCATGAACATGTAAGTGACCAATTGGTAGAGTTGGAAGTCGGATGCCTTGAAGAAATGAAGGCCGAGAATGTCGTTGAGGTCAATGCCCCGAAGCCCAAGTACGTACATTGCAAAGAAGGCAATGACGTTGATGATGAGCAGATTTTTGGTAACTGTTGGTATTTCGCGCATAATTTTC
Organism: Bacteroidaceae bacterium; assembly: GCA_024398515.1. Lineage (GTDB taxonomy): Bacteria > Bacteroidota > Bacteroidia > Bacteroidales > Bacteroidaceae > Prevotella. Next base: position 11,498 of record JAKSIZ010000008.1, read on the forward strand.
GTATGATTTTTATTCAGGGTGCAAAGGTAATAAAAAGTTATGATTTAGTATTTACAATTTACATTTTATTCACAATTCGGGCTGTCTGCGGCATGAAAGAGTTTCGATTTATAACATCTTTCTACTTAAAATATGTGAAAAATACAGCCGTTTGCTTGGAGGATAAGCATAAATTGCGTAATTTTGCACAAACATGAAAGGAATGAGCAATATGGATGTGGAGAAAAAGAACAATGCGCCAGCAATGCCAAAAGGGAAAAAAGGCATTAGAAATCTCAATCTTAAGAACGCAATCTCGCGCATAAGCAAGACGTCGCTGAACTTCTTGGGCAATGACCTGATGCTATTTAGCGACTTCTCGGAAGTGCCGATTCCAAAGCGTGCATTCAAGATGGACTGCACGTTTGTCGTTATCTGCAGGAGTGGTTCAGCTAAGTTTGCGCTCAACACAATAGAACGACAAATCGAAACAAACGACATAATCCTTGTCAATACAAACGAGACAGTAGAGAGTGTTTCCATATCTGACGACTTCAATGCATTCACGATTTTCATCTCGCACAACTTCATGGACGACATCATAATGCACTATGAGGACATCTCGTCGCTGCTGCTTTTCTCGCGTGAACATCCTATCCTTCATCTTTCCGACGATGATGCCAAGGCGTTTCAAGAGTATTATCAGATACTGAAATACCGCATCGACGACACCGAGAACCATTTCCGCAAGGAGACAGTAAGGTCGTTGCTGCTGTCGTGGATATACTATCTGAGCAACATTATCTATGCAAACCAGCAGACTTTAATGGACAGGAACAAGCGACGTGGCGACATTATCTTTGCAAACTTCCTTAAACTTGTCGAGGAAAACTTCAAGGCGGAACGTCGCGTAACGTGGTATAGCGACAAACTTTGCATCTCGTCGAAGTATCTTTCAACGGTCATAAAGGATGCGAGTCACCGTACACCTAACGATTGGATTGACTATTACGTGATACTTGAAGCACGTGTTCTGCTGAAAAACACTACTAAAAGTATAAAGGAAATAGCCGACGAGTTGAACTTCCCTAACCAATCATTCTTCGGGAAATTCTTTAAGGAACGTGTAGGTTGTTCGCCTCTCTCATTCAGAAGGGAGTGACGATTCCATGCAATTCGGTGGTTTAGATTGTCGGGATTTCGAGTATTCGAGTTCTCGAAATTTCGGAAAAACTAACAACTTATGACCAGTTCCACTGGGCAATGATCCGAGCCAAAGACCTCGGTATGGATGCTTGCGCCCTGCAATTTGTCCTTCAATCTTTCGCTTACGATGAAGTAATCTATACGCCAACCAGTGTTCTTCTCTCTTGCATGAAAGCGATACGACCACCACGAATAAACATCGGTTTTATCGGGATAAAAGTAGCGGAACGTGTCGATGAAACCTGACGAAAGCAGAGTTGTCATCTTGCCTCGTTCCTCGTCAGTGAAGCCGGCATTGCGGTGATTGGTCTTCGGATTCTTCAAATCTATTTCCTGATGGGCAACATTAAGGTCGCCGCAAAGAACGACAGGCTTTTTCTTGTCAAGGTCTAACAGGTATTCGCGGAAAGCATCTTCCCATTCCATGCGGTAATCAAGGCGTTTCAGTTCCTCTTGTGAGTTAGGTGTGTAGCAACATACAAGGTAGAACTCGTCCATCTCAAGCGTTATTACACGTCCTTCCTTGTCGTGTTCCTCGATGCCAATACCGTAGGAAACGGAAAGAGGAGTGTGCTTAGTGTATATTGCAGTGCCTGAATACCCCTTCTTTTCGGCATAGTTCCAATAACTTTGATAGCCTAAGAATGGCAAGTCAAGTTGTCCAGCCTGCATCTTTGTCTCTTGCAAGCAGAAGAAATCAGCGTCCAAACTATCAAATATCTCAGCAAATCCCTTGTTTGCCACAGCCCTGAGGCCGTTCACGTTCCACGATATAAGTTTCATATACGGTTTTGATATTTTTGAGCCTCCTCCATGCTCCCCCAAGGGGGAGTGATTGGTAACCTTTCTCCCCTCCTTGGAGGGGTTGGGGGAGGCTTTATTTTTGATTAAAAGTTTTCCACATCCACATACAAGCGAAATAAACTATCGTTCCCCATATCAAGCCAGCAAATACGTCTATGGCATAATGTGCCTTTACATACACGGTACTGAAGCATAAAAGTACGAAAAGCACGAGTAGTCCTGCACCAAGTTTACGGTTTGCCTTGAATGCAAGAATGACCATCGAGAGCGTCACACTAACATGACTGCTCGGAAATGCTGCTATTGGTCGTTCACCAGCATCGAATGCATAGACATGAAGCTTATAGAAGATACCTGGTCCCCATCCTTCAAGTGGCAGCACTTCTTGGTGATTGGCGAAGTAATTACCCAAGTCAGGGAACTCACCCGCGGCTATCTTTTCCAATCCTACTGCCTGATAATAGAACTGAGGACCTGATACGGAGAGGAAAAGGAAGATGATATACGAGAAGAAGAATGACGTAAAGAACACGAAAGCCGACTTCTCAAAGTTTGCATAGTCCTTGAAGAAATAGTAGAACACAACGACAAACATTATTATATAGTAGCTCACATAGCCCATATCCATCAGTTCGCTGATGACAGGATGAGAGAATGCGTCGTAGAAAAGCAACGCTGGTTGACAGCCGAATATGCTTTGTTCTATGCCAGCAAAAACGTGGTCGAGGTTCGGGAACACGCGATTGAACTCGTAGATGTCGGGATACCATGAGCCAAGCAGAGCCATCTGCAGACAGCAACGAAGCATAAAAATGAACTTACATGGTATGCAGCGATACGCAAACCATAGTGCTGCAGTCATGGCAATGGCCTGAACACGGAGCGAGATTATAGCATCAGGATTCGGAATGTCTGTGCGCAAAACGATAAAAAGCACAAACGTAAACGCTATGTATCCCAGTACTACCCACTCCAAAGATATCAATCCCTTGCGTGGTTTCTTCTCAATTGCAAATATATTTTTCAATAGTTTATTCATATTTATTATATCCACCCTTCTTTTTTATACCATTCCATTGTCAGTTTTACGCCTCGTGGCAAGTCGTATTCAGGCTTATAGCCGAGTTCATTGACCGCTGGAGTTATGTCGCATCTCCAATTGCGTTGGCGTAATATGTTGAACTTATCCTTGTTCAGTGCGGTCATCTTGCCTGTCATCTGCGCCCAGATTTCGCCAAACGTGCACACAACTCGCAGAAACCATACGGGTGCCTTTATTCGCAACATGCGTATATCGCCCAGTTCATGGCGTATCAGGTCGCTGAAATCAGTGGAATGATACACGTTCCCATCTGAGATAAAATACTTCCTTCCGCCTTTCCCACGCTCAAGAGCAAGGAAAATGGCGTTCACAAGGTCGTTCACATAGACGAAAGTTATCTCTTGCGGCTTGTAGCCTACAGCGAAATCAACGTGTCCCTTTATGCTTTTTGCCATGAGGAAATAATCCTTTTCGCGCGGACCATATACGCCAGTCGGGCGCAGGGTGACGATTTCCATCTTGTCGTTCAGCGCATCAAGCATCTGCTCTGCACGCATCTTGCTCTCGCCGTATGCCGTATTTGGCTGCGGAGTATCGGTTTCCAGTATTTCGGTATAAGGGAGTTGTTCGCGCACTGCACCGAAAGCACTGAGGCTGCTGATAAAAACAAATCGCTCGGGCACGGCATCAGATTCGATGAGAGCACGCGCAAAATTGTCGGTTCCATCGGCATTTATCTGGAAAAACTCTTCGCGATGCAAGCACTTTGTTACGCCTGCAGCATGCACAACATAATCCCAACTCTTACCCTGGAAAGCGCTTTTCATTTGCTCTTTCGACGATAAATCGAGTTCGATGATGTGTATCCGCTCGTCGGCAATATGTTTGCGATTGGTGGTTTTGCGCACTGCAGCCCACACTTCGAAGCCACGTTTCAGTGCCTCCTGAGCAATAAAACTTCCAATGAACCCACTTACGCCTGTGATAAGAACCTTTTTCATAACGGACTGCAAAGGTAATAAATAATTGATAATTGACAAATTTTTACTCATTTTTTATGCTAAAATGTGGTGAGGGTGCAAAATATTTCTTATATTTGCACGGTTATATTTCGTCAACAACTTAAATAGTATGTTAAAATACCTCATTGCAATAGCGTTGACATGGCTTTGCCCAGCAGTTTTCGCAAACCGTGTGCAGACCAACCAACTTTCGATTTACGAAGGTCTGGCTGGTGTTTCGGTCAATGCCATATTCAATGACGGTAACAATATTATATGGATAGGCACGACAAACGGACTGACCATCTTCAACGGAAAGAAGATGCGAACCATCAATGTCAGCCCTATGCATTCGAAAAACATCATCAAGAACATTGCCAGCACAGCCGACGGAAAGATATGGCTCGGCACTTCAAATGGTGTTTTCCTCGTTGACAATCAACGCAGTTCGCAGGCAACCCGAGTAATCGACGAAGTAAATAAAGCCGTAAACGCCATCCTTGTTGTCGAGAAAGATCTTTACATCTGCACCGACGCCGGCCTATTCATATATAATATTGAGACGAAGAAAACCAAGCGACTATGGGTAAACGCCGACCACATGTCGAAGACAAATGCCATCTGCGACGCCAAGTTAGACAACAAAGGACACGTATGGTTGCTGTCGAACAAGGATTTGTTTCTCTTCGACAAGAAGAAAGGCGTGGCAATCCCGATGAATATAACACGGAAAATCAAGATCTACAATGTCCTCCGCACAATGGACATCGTGGGCAACAGGATATTCATCGGCAGTTACAACGACGGCGTATTCGAGTTCAACATGCACGACAAGACCATCAACCACTACACTGATGTCGATTGCCGCGTGATAACAACCATCTCACATAGTGCCGACAACCTCTATGTGGGCACCGATGGCGCAGGGGTGAGTGTCATTGATCTCGGCACAAACCAATTAGTGAAACAATACACAACAAGCGATGAAAGCGAGATAAAACTGCTCGACAACAGCATCTACTCGTTCCTTCATCTCGACAATGGCGTGAACTTCTTTGGCTTCTATCAACGCGGTTTGCAGTACAACTACTACACTAATCCTCTGTTCCAGGTTTATCAATTCGGCGACTTCTCAACTGAAAAAATCAATGTCCGCAGCTTTTATATCGACGGGAAACGCAAGGTCATAGGCACGAGAAACGGCCTTTATTTCGTTGACGAGGAACGGAACATTGTCAAAAATTATTCGTTCACGCAGCTTGGGGGAGGCATTGTCACCAACATTGTCAAGTACAACGGCAAGTATTATTTCTCCACTTTCAACAACGGAGTGAGTATGCTCGACCCTGCAACCATGCAGTTGTCACGCTTCGGAAAGAACGAAGCGTTGCAGACAATGAGCTTTGGAAGCATGGCTGTCTCGCCTGATAATGAGCTGTGGATGTCGAGCAACAATGGTGTATATGTATATAACAGTGCCACCGGCGTGGAGCGAGTGTTCAACAAAAACAACTGTTCGCTGCTCAACAGCTACGTGAAAAGCCTTGCCTTCGACAGCAAAAACCGCTGTTGGATGGGCACAGAACTTGGTCTATGCATATACAATCCTATCGACGACGTCATATCAACCGACTTCCCTGAAGGCTATTTCAACAGCCAACCCGAACTGATTTGTCGCCGTGGAAAGACCGATGAAATCATTGCATACTGCTCTGACGGACTCTTCCGCACCAATGAAGACCTGACGGAATTTGAGCATATCGACACCGAGAAGACCATTGGGAACAGTTATGTCAGCATGGCTTTGTACGACAACAATCACAAGAACTATTGGATTGGAACCGAAAGAGGACTCTTCTGCTTCGATGAGAAGTTTGCCACATGCTCGAAATTCTCGGAAGCATCGGGCATGAACAGCCGCCAATTCAGCAGCGATGCAATGAGCATTACAGACGGCAAACAACTGTGGGTAGGCACTATGGAAGGCCTATACTACGCTGACCTCGACAAGGTTGCAGGCGACAAACACCAGAACTACAAGATACTAATCGACGACATTAGCGTTAACGATGTGAAGATGTCGGACAATGAAATGGAGACTGTCTTCAATAATAACAGCATCCGACTGTCGTATCACTGGGGAGTAGATAAGCTCTCGTTCGTGCCGGTACTGCTCAATCTTGCCAACCTCAACAACATCTGCTACGAATATCGTATCAACGACGGCGAATGGAACGTGCTTGTCACGGGCGACAAAGTGGAGTGCTCCGACTTCAGTTTAGGGCACAACATGCTCAACATAAGGGAAGCCGGCAAGGTTGACTTCACTACATACGACGTATATGTCACGCTCTCGCCATGGTACATCGCCGAACTGCTCGCAGTCATCGGCTTCATGCTCGTGCTCTATTTTGCGTGGAACCGGCAGAAGAAACTCGAACGCGTAAGGAAGGACCTTGAGATATTGAAGTCGAAATACAGTCGCGTATCACTTGGCTCCGACGAAAGCGAAGTGCTCTACAAGCAGCTCAACGACTATATGGTGGCTGAGAAACCTTACATGAACCCTAATCTGAAACTGTCGGACATTGCCGTGAAGCTGAACTGCTCGACCGTGAAACTATCGCAGATGCTCAACGTCTATGCCAACCAAAACTATTACGACTACATAAACAAGTACCGCCTTGCCGAGTTCAAGCAGCGAGTGAAGTCGCCGGAATACAAGAACTACACGCTCATGGCACTTGCCGAGATGTGTGGCTTCAAGAAGAGTTCGTTCTTCACCACATTCAAGAAGAGCGAAGGCATAACCCCTGCCGAGTTCGCCAAAAACGAAGGAAAAGACTAACCCACAGCGCTTGCATTTCCCTATACAAACGCTTGAATTCAGAAGAATCTACTATAGTTTTTCACCGAACAAACCATACCCCTTCACAATACGTTCTGTTGGGGGTGAAAAAAGTTGTACAACTTTCGCGCGAAAGTTGTACAACATTCAGCTGAAAGTTGTACAACTTTTTTTCGAGTTAAGCGTTCGTCTCTATGATTGATTAGTGAGAAGGTCGCAAACTTCATCGAGGATTGAAGAAAGTTCTTCGTATGTTTCGGCACGAAGCATGCGTATTCTTGTCTCGCGGAAATTAGGTATTCCCTTGAACACTGGCGTTGAGGCGAGGTGTCGGCGAGTGTGGAGTATGCCGCGGTATTCGTCGATTCGCTCAACGTTGATGCGAAGGAGTTCCTTGAGGATTGCAATCTTTTCGGCTACGGTAAAGCCGGAATCTCCGGAAATCTCAGGTTTCACGGAGTCCCCAGAGGAGAGATAATCCCTCACGTCGCGGAAGAGCCACGGCTGTCCGAACGTTGCACGGCCTATCATCACGGCATCGACTCCGTAGCGTTCGAACATCATTCGTGCCTGTTCGGGCGTTGTGACGTCACCGTTGCCTATAACGGGTATGCGCATCCTTGGGTTTCGCTTCACCTCGCCGATAAGCCTCCAGTCGGCAGGACCAGTGTACATCTGCGACCGTGTACGCCCATGAATGGTCAGTGCCTGAATGCCGCAGTCCTGAAGTTGTTCTGCCAAATCGACTATGATTTGGTGTTCGTTGTCCCATCCCAAGCGTGTCTTCACGGTGACGGGAATGTTGACCGCTTTCACCACTTCGCGTGTTATTTCGAGCATCAAAGGTATGTTTTGCAGCATTCCTGCGCCTGCACCTTTCGATGCAACCTTTTTCACAGGGCATCCAAAGTTGATGTCGATGACGTCGGGATGCACCTCGGCGACAACTTTTGCCGCTTCAACCATCGAATCTACGCTCTTGCCATAGATCTGAATACCCACCGGTCGTTCCGATTCATTGATTTGAAACTTGCTGATTGTGCTGCGAACACTGCGTATTACAGCGTCGGCATTGACAAATTCAGTGTAAACCATCGAGGCACCATAACGCTTACAGAGCATACGGAAACCTATGTCGGTGACATCTTCCATCGGTGCCAGGAACACTGGAAACGGCTCAAATTCTATATTTCCTATCTTCATCGCGACCTATCATTTGAGAAAACAGAAGTAAACAGCAGCGATGAGAAGGCCGAATGCAACGAAGTGATTCCACTGCAAAGACTCACCCTTGAAGAGAAGAGTAGTGAAGAGCACGAACACCACAAGCGTCACTACCTCCTGTATAATCTTTAGTTGCATGAGAGTATAAACGCCGCCATTGCCCACGAAACCCATGCGGTTGGCTGGGACTTGGAAACAATATTCAACCAGAGCAAGCCCCCAACTGATGAGAATTACTATATATAATGGTGTGTTGTCGGAAAGAACGCCGACTTGCTGAAGCTTGATATGACCATACCATGCGAATGTCATGAAGATGTTTGCCACTATCAGAAGCAAAACAGGATATAAATACTGTGTGAACATTAGCGATATTTTTGAAAATCCGACGCAAAGTTATAAAAAAAATGTAATTATTCCGATATATTTTCTTTTTCTCTTCTTATTTACGTAAAATTTATTATCTTTGCAGAAATAAAACTTGAATATTATGACATTTACACAAATTTGCGACCCGATTTTCCGTCAGGCAATAGACAATTATCACGTGACTGACAACGTTGACACACCAATTAATAACCCTTTTGAAGAGGGAACAATAGAGAACAGACTGTACCTGAAGTGCTGGATTGACACTGTACAATGGCATTTTGAAGACATAATCCGCGACCCGAACATTGACCCTGTTGAGGCTTTGACGCTTAAACGTCGCATCGACAAGAGCAATCAGGACCGCACAGATCTCGTTGAACAAATCGACAGTTACTTCCGTGAGAAGTATGCTGACGTGAAGGTTCTCGACTCGGCAACCATCAACACTGAGAGTCCGGCATGGGCTGTTGACCGACTTTCAATACTGTATCTGAAGATTTATCACATGCAGGAACAGGTTTCGCGCACTGATGCTGAGGCTGCACATATACAGAAATGCCAGGCAAAACTTGATGTCCTGCTCGAACAACGCGTTGATCTTTCGTCGGCAATCGACCAACTTTTGGCAGATATAGAGGACGGAAAGAAGTACATGAAGGTTTATCGGCAGATGAAGATGTACAACGATCCATCGACAAATCCAATCCTTTACCAACAGAAGTGAAGACACAACACTTGCTTATAATGCGCTTTTCGGCTATGGGCGACGTTGCAATGACGGTGCCTGTAGTGAAGGCTTTGGCACTGCGATACCCCGATTTGAGGATTACAGTGCTTAGCCGACCGTTTGCAAAACCGTTCTTTGAGGGCATCTCACCGAACATCAGCTTTATGGGAGCGGACGTGAAAAACGAGTATAAGCATCTTTCTGGCTTGAATGAACTTTATCGCCGACTCACGGCAAAGCAGTTTACAGCCGTGGCAGACTTTCATGGCGTGCTGCGGACAGAGTATTTGCGCAGTCGTTTTATGCTCGATGGCGTGAAGGTAGCGCATATTGACAAGCATCGCAAAGGGCGAAAAAAACTCTGCCGACTGAAGAATAAAGAGATGATAAGGCAGCCTTCGCCGTTCCAAAACTATGCAGATGTGCTCGCGAAACTGGGCTTTCCTGTTGAATTGAACGCAGGAAAATATCAGTTTTCAGGCATAAAGCATGGCGCAATTGGCATTGCTCCAACCGCAGCATTCGTAGGGAAATGTTATCCTTTGAGCAAGATGAAGGAGGTTGTTCGCCTATTGTTGCTGAAACATTCGGAGGCTAAAATATACGTTTTCGGTGCAAAACAAGACGAAATTGAAGCAATCACACCTGAAACATTTGCCGACAGCGGAAGAATAATCAACGTCAGCAGTGTGGCAAAAGGCTTGGGCGCAGAGCTGGAACTGATGAAAGAACTCGACGTGATGATTAGCATGGACAGTGCAAACATGCACTTTGCATCGCTCGTTGGTGTGCCTGTAATCAGTATCTGGGGGCAAACTCATCCATTCGCAGGCTTTATGGGATGGGGACAAAGTGAGGAAAACGCCATTCAATTAAACGAATCTTGCCGACCATGCAGCATATTCGGCAACAAGAAATGCCCTTTCGGCGACTATCATTGCATCGCTTCCATCGCCCCAGAACAGATAGTTGAACGCATCTGAAACACGATAAAAACTATATATAATATTAATAATGAATAGGAGAACCATCACATTCGCATTGGCAATCTTTGGTTTTTACCAACTTACACTGGCGCAAAAGAAAGTCATCAACGACATCAATACGCCTTTACACTTAATGCAGCCGAACTATGAAACGCCGTATAAAGTGCCCGACGTGCAGGATGTAAAGGCCGACATAGACCGTGTCTTAAGCTTTATGGCGCAGTCTATGCCAACAAAAGGCGACAGCAGCTCAACGGCTGGCCGCTTGCACAAAGGAGTTTACGACGACTGCAATAAACTTCCAGTGGGTGCATTCCGACTGACATCATACGAGGCTGGAGTGCTCTACAATGCCACTCTTTGTGCTGCAAAAGCAACGGGCGACAATAATTATATGACGTTTGCCGCCGACCGACTCAACCTTATTGCCAATCTTGCACCACGCTCAATAAAAGGATTCCAGACCGATAAGAACTACGATTCGCAGATGCGACCAGTCGTAAATCCACAGGCTCTCGACGATGCAGGAGCAATGTGCGCAGCATTCATACGCCTTCAACTCAGCAACACATCATCGGCTTGCCGCTTGCACAAAGCGCAAAAGTGCGACTGCAAGAAAGCTGATAAGGCCGTAAAAGAAGTGATAGAACGCTATGCCGACTACGTCATGAACAAGCAAATGCGCCTTAATGACGGCTTATTGGCACGCAATCGCCCACACAAAAACTCCGTTTGGCTCGACGATATGTACATGGGAATTCCTTGTTTAGCATGGTATGGAAGGCTCACGGGCAACACAAAATATTACGATGAAGCCCTTCGACAGTTGCGATTATTCAAGCAACGCATGTGGGTACCGGAGCAAAAACTCTTCCGCCACGGATGGATTGAAGCCATGAATCCTCACCCTTGTTTCCCTTGGGGAAGGGCTAACGGATGGGCAATCCTCACAATGTGCGAGGTGCTTGATGCCATTCCAACCGATTACCCAGGGCGTGAAGAAGTGCTCGACCTGCTTCGTCAACACATAGAAGGACTGTGTGCCGTGCAGGACAAGACTGGTTTCTGGCATCAACTCTTGGACAGAAACGACACATATCTTGAGACTTCAGCCACTGCAATCTTCACTTATTGCATGTCACACGCCATTTGTGAAGGATGGATTGATGCTCTTGCATACGGTTCGCAGACGCTTCAAGGCTGGCAAGCCACGGCTACAAAAATCAACAATCAAGGTCAAGTGGAGGGCACTTGCGTAGGTTCCGGCATGGGATTCGACGCTGCTTTCTACAGTTATCGACCTGTTCACGTTATGGCTTTGCACGGCTATGGTCCGGTGATTTGGGCTGGTTCGGAGGTCATCAGGATGCTCAACGCCACCCATCCTAAGTTTAACGATTCGGCAATTCATTTCTATTCTACGCCTCAAACCACCCCTTCGCCTATCTTCAACGAACAATAGTATTCATTATAATATGGATTGGATCCACGATTTCCTGACGCAAGCAAACGGTATATTATGGGGTTGGCCCATGATAATCCTCCTTCTTGGCACCCATTTGTTTCTCACCATAAGGCTGAAACTCCCACAAAGATACATCTTCCAAGCCATTAAGTTGAGCATGAAGAAAGACGTAAGCAGCAGCGGCGACGTCAGTCAACTCGGCGCACTTGCCACTGCTCTTGCCGCAACAATAGGCACAGGAAACATCGTAGGCGTAGCTACAGCCGTCGCACTTGGCGGTCCTGGTGCCGTACTTTGGTGCTGGTTGACGGGTGTATTGGGCATTGCAACCAAGTACAGCGAGGCATTGCTTGCCGTGAAATATAGGGTAAAAGACGAGAAAACGGGCCGTACTTTCGGTGGACCTATGCTTGTTCTTGAGCGTGGACTGCACTTGAAATGGCTCGGAATCATCTTTGCCGTGCTCACAACCGTCACTTCTCTCGGCATCGGATGCTCGGTACAATCCAACTCCATCTCGCTCCTGATGAACGAAACCTTCGACATTCCCTTCGTTACAACAGGCATTGTGCTGGCAATCCTCGCAGCCACCGTACTCATCGGAGGCGTTAAGGTTATAGCAAAAGTATGCACATTCTTCGTGCCGTTCATGGCTTTCTTCTACATCGTCGGCTGCTTATACATCCTCTGCATAAACCATGAATTCCTCGGCGAGGCGCTTATTCTCATCGGCAAATGCGCATTCACGCCGACGGCAGCAACGGGTGGATTTATCGGAGGAGGCATTATGATTGCCATGCGCTACGGTATTGCCCGCGGACTTTTCTCGAACGAATCTGGTCTCGGCTCTGCTCCTATCGTTGCAGCTACGGCAAAGACTCGCAACCCTGTACGCCAAGCATTGGTATCGGCAAGCGGCACATTCTGGGACACTGTCGTCATCTGTGCCCTCACAGGACTGGTCATCGTCAGCAGTGTGATAGCATATCCCGACATAAGCATCGATGATGGTGCCACACTGACAAAGCTTTGCTTCGACAAGATTCCATACGTAGGCTCGCCACTTCTCGCATTCGGCATCCTCACCTTTGCCTTCAGCACCATCCTCGGATGGAGTTACTACGGCAAGAGTGCCATGTGGTACTTGTTCGGCAAAAAGGGAACAACCATCTACCTCATCGTCTATGTCGTATGCCTTTTCATTGGAAGTATCGTCAGCCTTAACCTCATCTGGGACATTGCCGACACAATGAATGCGCTGATGGCGATACCAAACCTCATCTCGCTTCTCTTCTTGAGCGGAGTGATAGTCAGTGAGACTCGAAAGTTTCTCTGGTCGAACCGCCTCGACGAAAAGGAAGAATAACCCCCACTACACACATAGTGCAAACCGTTTCGTAGCATAGTTTCAGTCCATGCGACGCTTATCTTTGCGCGACTTGAACGTTATGCCTTCCCGAGACGAACGCTTGACTCGGAAAAACATTGCAGCAATGTTGGTCCGAACATTGCAGCAATGTTGACTCGAACATTGGAGCAATGTTTGAACGACTTTAACGCTCAACCCAAGAAACGCAAACGTTCGTGTCGTTGAATTCAACCGAAAGACTACAACATTGGTTGCGGTTGGCTGAGCATACAGCAATACCGAATCGCATCGCGTAATAACGCTCCGGAGGAGCAATAAGCCATCAGCCCAGGGCCCTGGGCTAATAGGTATAAGCCTTTCAGGCTATAATTTAGCGGACAATAAGCAAAAAACTTTGTTTTTTTCTTTGTATTGTCTTCGATTTCTTGCAGTCGCTTTCGCTTTGTGCAAGCGTCCAAAGGACGATAAGCACTAACGTTGGCTACGCCGTTATCGGCTTGCCGCTTTCACAAAGGGCTTGCCCGACTGAAAGAAATTAGGCGGCATCTCAACAATAAAAGCAAAAAACTTTGTTTTTTTCTTTGTATTGTCTTCGATTTGCACTAACTTTGCCAAAAATTTAGATTTGGTTATGAGAAAGGTTATTTTATCAACATTGTTTTTAGTTTGCAGCATGGGCATCGCCCAAGCTCAACGCTCGTTCGGATATTTCAGTTACGACAACCTCCTGAAGGCTATGCCTGGCTATGAGGAAGCACAAGCATCGTTGGCAGAACTCAAAGAGAAGTACGACGCCGAGACAAAACGCGTCGAAGCCGACTTCAACAGTAAATACGAGGAGTTTCTCGAAGGACAGAAGGAGTTTCCATCCATCATCCTGCAAAAGCGACAGACTGAACTGCAGGAAATGATGGAGAAGAACGTCACCTTCAAGCGTGAGGCACGACGACTCTACAAGCAAGCCGAAGATGAAGCAATGGCTCCAATCAAGGCAAAGCTCGACGAGGCAATCGCTGCCATTGGCACTGCAAAGAAGTATGACTTCATATTGAACACCGACTCGAATGCTTGTCCGTGGGTAAACAAAAACAAGGGCGACGACATCACAAACGAGATACTGAAGAAAGTTAAATAGGGCAATGGGTCCGATAGGCTTCTTTGATTCGGGTTACGGAGGGCTTACTGTCATGCAGAAATGCAGGGCAATGATGCCGGAGTATGACTATCTGTACCTCGGCGACAATGCCCGTGCACCATACGGATCACGCTCGTTCGAGATAGTATATCAGTTCACCCGTGAGGCAGTAAAGGCGTTGTTCGACATGGGTTGCAGCCTCGTCATCGTGGCTTGCAACACTGCTTCAGCCAAAGCCTTGCGCACAATTCAGCAGAATGATCTGCCCAAGTGGGACCCGTCGAAACGTGTTCTCGGAGTAATCAGACCAACGGCTGAGGTGATAGGAACGCTCACCGAGACACGTCATATAGGCGTTGTTGCCACACCAGGAACCATACTTTCCAACTCATACAACCTCGAAATAGCCAAACTTTACCCTGACATAGTGGTAAACGGAGAGCCTTGTCCGCTGTGGGCACCTATCGTCGAGAGCAACGAATGCGATAGCGAAGGGGCAGAATACTTCGTGTGGAAGAACCTGAAAAGCCTCTTCGGCAGGGATCCAATGATTGATACCATCGTACTTGGATGCACACATTACCCTCTGCTGATAAAGCAAATAGAGAAGCATGTGCCCGAAGGAACGCGGATTGTACCGCAGGGAGAACTCGTTGCAACGAGCCTGAAAGACTATCTCATGCGTCATCCGGAGATAGACAACCGCTGCTCAAAGCACGCGACATGCCAGTATCTGACCACCGAAAGCCCCGAAAAGTTCCGCGAATGTGCAAGGATTTTCATTCATGAAGACGTCGAAGTAAAGAAGTATGAACTATCTTAAACACCTCATAAAGTGTTATCCCGTCAGTTCCATATACATACTTTTTATATGGATACTGTCGCTTTCGCCTTTCATTCCCGTTTCTGGATTGGAAGGAGTGCCGTTCATCGACAAGTGGACACACTTCGTGATGTATGGCGGAACGTGCCTCACAATATGGATTGAATACCTGCGCCGGCACACGAAACGCAATTGGAAACGCATAGCATTGCTTGCCGTCATCGCACCAATACTGATGAGTGGACTGCTCGAACTGCTTCAGGAATACTGCACTGGCGGTCATCGAAGCGGAGAATGGCTCGACTTTGCAGCCAATAGCACAGGCGTTTTGCTTGCAGCAATCGTAGGAATCGTACTCGCAAAGTTCATCCACAGCAAGCAAAAAGCATAGAAAAAAGCATATACAAACATTTACATTTAATTAATATTATGAAGGAAAAAGTTATTTCTTCGGCTATTATTGCCGCTGGTATTATCATTCTTGGCCTTTGCATAAAGGGCGGTATCGACAATTTCGTAAATAAAGACCGACAGGTTACAGTGAAAGGACTTGCCGAAGTTGAAGTCATGGCAGACAAGGTGACGTGGCCTGTGCAGACAAAGATAATGGGCAATGACCTGCCAAGTCTATACGCTGAGGCATCGTCAAAGCAGCAAACCATAAAAAGTTTCTTCATGCACAACGGCTTAAAAGAGGATGAAATCATGTTGGGAGTATCAACAGTCAACGACCTCGAAGCAAACGAATGGAGCGAAAACAAGAAGGGATACCGTTATATCGTAACATCGAACATGACCGTAACTTCAACCAATGTTGAGCTTGTGCGCAGTCTTATCAACAGGCAAAGCGAGATGCTGAAGCAAGGCATTGCGTTCAGCAACGACTACAACTCAATGCCTATCTACGAGTTCATAGCGTTCAAGGAGAAGAAGGCAGAGATGATGAAAGACGCGATAACCAATGCCCAGAAGACGGCAGAACAGTTTGCCGAGAACTCGCACAGCACGATAAACAAGATTGTGAAAGCCGACCAAGGGCAGTTCTCAATAGACAATTCAAGCGAGACGACGCCTTGGGTGAAGAAGATAAGAGTGGTAACGACGGTGACCTATTCGCTGAAAGACTAAACCGATGTACGTCGATGTCATACTTCCTGTGCCTCTGAACAGCACGTTTACATACTTGCTGCCTGATGGTATGCCGCATGTAGAACGTGGCATGAGGGTTCTTGTTCCGTTCGGAAAGACCAAGACCTACATAGGAATTGTGGCTGGATGCAGAGCCTCCTCACTGCTCCCCAAAGGAGGAGGAGTGAATGGAAATCTATCATCCCCCCTTGTGGAGACAGAGGGGGGCTCGTCTTTTACGATAAAACCAATCATCGAAGTGCTCGACAAGAAGCCTTCGGTCACTGAAAATCAATTCAGGATTTGGCAGTGGATTTCCGAGTATTACATCGCTCCTATGGGTGATGTGTATAAGGCTGCAATGCCATCAAGGCTGAAAATTGAGGACAATTATAAGCCGAAGACCGAGGTTTGTGTGCGACTTGCAACGAAACTTCTCGACGGAAAGACACAGCATCTGGCACTCGAAACCCTTGCTCGCGCCAAATCACAGCATAAGGCTTTGAGCGTTTTAATTGAAGCCCCCTCCCTGCTCCCCCAAGGGGGAGTGAATAGTATCCTTTCATCCCCCCTTGGGGGGAACGAGGGGGGCTCTCTCACTCGCGATGAACTCATCAACCTTTCAGGCACAAATACGACTATCGTAAAGCAGTTGGCAGACAAGGGATTCATTGAAATTTATGAACGTGAGGTTGGCCGACTGAACACTCAGGCGCAGTATAACCCCGAAGCAATCAATCCCCTCAACGGACATCAGCAGAAGGCTTACGAAGAAATAAAGGAAAGTTTCGGTAAGCATAACGTCACACTGCTGCATGGCGTAACGTCGAGTGGCAAGACGGAGATATACATCCACCTGATAAAAGAGCAAATAGAACAAGGGCGACAGGTGTTGTATCTGCTGCCGGAAATAGCCCTGACGGTGCAGATAATGCAACGACTGCAACGAGTCTTCGGCAAGCGCTTGGGCATTTATCATTCGAAGTATTCCGATGCAGAGCGTGTGGAAGTGTGGCAGAAGCAATTGTCGGACAAGCCTTTTGATGTCATTCTTGGTGTGCGTTCATCTGTATTCCTGCCATTCAACAACCTCGGATTGGTGATTATCGACGAAGAGCACGAGACTTCATACAAACAACAAGACCCATCGCCACGCTATCATGCACGCAGTGTAGCCATCATGTTGGCGCAGATGTATGGAGCAAAAACGCTTCTCGGCACTGCAACTCCGTCAATGGAAAGCATGTATAACGCCAAGATGGGCAAGTTCGGAATGGTGACATTAAGTGTGCGCCACAAGAACATCAACCTGCCCGAGATATGTGTGGTCGATGTAAAAGACCTGCAAAGGCGCAAGATTATGCGTACTCCATTCTCGCCTCTGCTTACGGAAAGCATTCGCGAGGCACTTGCAAACGGAGAACAAGTGATACTTTTCCAAAACCGGCGAGGGTTCAATTCGATGATTGAATGCAAGGACTGCGGATGGGTGCCGAAATGTTCATCGTGCGACGTGAGCCTTACATACCACAAAAGTGCCGACATTATGAGTTGTCACTACTGTGGACACACGTACCGCATACCAGAGAAATGCCCTGTCTGTGGCAGCAAGCATCTTCGTGGCAAAGGAATTGGAACGGAGAAAATAGAAGAATATGTGCATGAGTTGTTTCCTGAAGCACGTGTTGCTCGAATGGATTTAGACACAACCCGCTCAAGAACTGCATACGAAAGGATCATATCAGACTTCTCGTCGGGGCAAACAAATATGCTCATCGGCACACAAATGATAAGCAAAGGCTTGGACTTTGACCGTGTAAGCGTGGTGGGAATCATCGATGCCGACACCATGCTTAACTATCCTGACTTCCGTGCTTACGAGCAGGCATTCATGATGATGACGCAGGTCAGCGGCCGTGCTGGCAGAAAGGAAAAGCAGGGGAAAGTGATATTGCAGACAAAAAATGCCGACCTTCAGCTGATACAACAGGTTGTCGGCAACGATTACAAGGCGTTCTTCGAGGCGACATTAAGCGAAAGGCAGCTGTTCCATTACCCGCCTTTCCACCATATTATATATATATATGTAAAGCATCGTCAAGTTGATGCGGCAGAGAAGGCAAGTTATGAACTCGCGGAAAAGCTTCGTCGCTCACTCGGTGAACGTGTGCTCGGACCAGACAAACCTGCCGTCGCAAAGGTTCAGGCACTTCATATAAGGAAGATAATGCTGAAACTTGAGAACAGACTTTCGCTTGCCACAGTGCGGAAGGCAATACTTTCTGCCCAAGACGAACTGCTGCAATCAAACCATTATCCGAGCCTGCAGATATACTACGACGTTGATCCACTATAGAAAACAATTCGGGATGGCTTCACTTGAAACCATCCCGAACTTCTTTTTATGCTTTTGGTTCACGGCATATTATTACCATCCCCAACGGCCATCCATTTCTAAAATTTCAAACTTAGATGCACCTTCAAGGTTATCTTCTGGTTTATTGTCAATTGAAGCATCAATCATTTGCAGGCACTCAACTGAAAGCATTATTTCCTTTGCCTGTGGCTGAACATATTTCTTCATAACTTGTTTCTCCTATTACTTAAAAATGTACTTAACTCCGTTCTTTGTGAACACACCCTTCGTTGGCTGTGCTACTGGCTGACCATTGAGGTTATACCACTGACCAGGGGCTGTAACCTTCTGCATCAACTCATTGATTGATGTAGGTGTCTCAAGCTCAATTGTGATAGTCTCGCCCTTTGCAGGTAATTCGTCAACATACTTTGCAGGGTCAATATATGCGCGGTTTGCTGCGATTGAGCAACCAGTTCCGCACTTCTTAACCTTATTGCTGTTAATGATATACTTACCTTCAGCAACGTCTGTGCCTTCAAGACTTCCAACAAGACCATTGTTGTCAGCCTCTGTCTTAGCCTCAGAAATATATTCTGCAGTGAGTTCTGTAGCAGATGCCTTGAACAGATAACCCTTACCACCTTCTACCTTTTCAACAGGAGAGAATGTAATTGCAGATATGTTATCGCCATCCTTTGTCATCGAAGAAACTTCGTAAGCCTGTGCACCTTCAACAAGTGCATCTGACTCTAAGCAAATAGTACCCAAGTTACCTTCTGCCAAACCTTCGCGAGTATAGTCGTCAAATACTGTTGTTGTTGAATATATTCTTGTAACATTGCTCAATGTCACTACAATGTCTGTGAAACGGCAAGCTGCACTTGACATGATGTAGCCAGTCTTATATCCATTCGGAATATTAAGCACTACATCTTCACCTGCTTCTGTCGTTTTTGCAACAACTAAAGCCTCAGCATTATTATCACATTCGGTACGGAAATATATATCACCTGTATATTGCGCATTGCTTCCATTGTTTACATCCTTAAGCATTATTGACACAATGTTTGAATTAAAATCAGGAAGCTTAACATAACTTGTTGCAGCGTTTTTTCTGATTTGCATATACTTTACACCAGTTTTGCTATATGTCTGTGTACATGCATTATATTCCCAAACATCATTGCCTACCTTAATAGAACCTGTATTATATGAACCAGCAATATATTTAACAATGCTGTCATTGCACAGTGTAGCAATTGCCATACCTGTAGAAGAACCTGCAGTAATTGACTTCGAGAATACTGCATACAGGATTGTGTCCTGTGTTACAGGTGTCTCGTCTGTGAAGTATGTAGGCACTGCTGTACTTGTAGTAAAGGTTTCGTCGGCTGTCCATCCTGCGAACTCCCAGCCTTCTGGTGCTGTAACTTCAGGAGCATTGGCAATGCATTCGCCTGCATAAACTTCTTCGCCATCTCCAACTTCTTCGCCAAGACTTGTATATATTACGTAGTACTTAGCTGACTCTGCGAATGTAGCAGATACTGTTATATTGTAAGCTGGCATTATGAATGAATAGTCAGCTTCATTGTATTCTACATTAGCGCCATTGCTATCAGTGATAGTCAAAGTTGATAACTCGTAATGTGTTTCTGGTTCTATAGTAAGAGTTACTTTTGTGCCTTCTATAGCAGAGGTAACGTTAGGGGTAACGGTACCATGCTCAATGCCTTCAGCAACTGTGATTGAGTATTTTGCAGCTGTCACTTCTTCAATGTCATCCTTGCTTCTTGGAGCGATCTCTTTTATTGTGCTGAACTGAATATATACTCCAGTCACATTATACTTCTTACTCGTATCGAATGTTGGTAATGTCATAAACGTCTTATATGGCAGAATTGAATTAGTGCCATCCGTGAAGTTTGTTCCATCATAATTCACACCCTTCAATACTATCACAGCACCTGTATTTAAGCCTGAGAGTTTATCTATTGTTGTTTCTTTAGGCGTTACAGTGCCACCAGTCGTAACAGTCAAACCTTCTGTCGTTGATGTGATACTTGTTAATTCTGCAGAGCCATTGTACAATTGAAGCGAGCATGTTACTGTTCCACTAAGTATATCTCCTACTTTGAATCCATGGTCTTTCGCGTATATAATAAATCCGTTTGTTCCGTCTGTTACATAAGCATTACTGCTTGCAACTCCAGAAACCACCCAATTACCAAATTTGATGGTTGAGCTTGTTGCTGTAGAACCATAGTTGACAGCTGCATCATACATTGATCCTATCGTGTCAAATGGTTTCCCCTTCTGAGTGATGGTTACAACCTTATCCGTTGCTCCATCGTATTTCAATGTAATATCTGCTGTACGCGCTGCTGTTGTAGTATTTGCTTCTGTTGTAAAAGTAACAGTGTTGTCTGTATATTCAAAGTTTGAAATCCAATCTGCAGTTGTTGATGCAGAAATAGACTTGCCTTCCACTGGGTTTGAAATACTATAACTTATCGTTCCAGATGTTGCATCAGCAGCAAGTTCTACGTTTGATGCGTTGATTAAAGGAGTTGAGGAAGAGGATTCATAAGTAAGCGTTATGTCATCAATAACTCTTACGGCACTTGTTCCTGTATAATATACACGCACATATACGTTAGAAAAAGCAGTCAAATCAGCTGTCAATTCTTCCCATATGCCTTTTGTAACGTTGTTCATTGTCTTACCTTTTGCAACATCCGTCCACTTGGAATTGTCCGATGAAACTTGTATGACAAAATAGGAAGAGGTGTTTGTGTTAGATGAAGTTTTAGTATAATAACAAGTCATGCTTTGTGGAAATGCTATTGCATTAGCGGTTGCCACATAAGCAGTTGTTACGCCTCCAGTGCTACCAGAGTGTGTACCACTGCGGAAAAATTCCGTAGTACTACTTACACTTTTCACCGTCCAATCGGTACAAGAGCTCAACTCTTTTTCAAAATCAAGAGAAATCACGTCTGCTTGTACAGCAGATGTTACTCCGAAGAGGAGTAGGCATAAGGTCATGAAGACCTTCAAGTTTTGTGTAATTGTTTTTTTCATCGTTTTTTTTAATGTTTTTATGTTTAACTAATTATTGAATATATTTTGTCTTTTTATCTTTTGGGGTATTAATATTATACTTCCGTTGCAAAGTTAATATTTTTTTGCGGAACTGGCAAATTTTCTGACGCGTAATCGCATATTTTTTTGCGATGGACGTATGTTTTTTTGTCGGTCATGCTTTATGGTTTTATGCTTTGTTCGGTCGGGTTTTTCAAGTCGAGCGTTAGAGTGGAAAAAACATTGCTGCAATGTTGACTCTAACATTGCTCCAATGTTGGGCCGAACATTGCAGCAATGTTTGACGGAGTTAAGCGTTCAATCTTTCATACGCATTCGGTGAAGTCGGGCAATTGATTCGCATGTCCGCTGTGAGGGGTATGCAAAATATTGTGGAAATAATTTGGTGGTTTGGGGAATTTGATGTAACTTTGCACCGCTTTTGGCGTAACCTATGGCAGGAAGTAACGTGTGACCTCGCTATGTTGCGTTGGAACGATAACAGTAAATATTTAAAAAACAATGGATTTAATTAAAATTGCTGAAGAAGCATTTGCAACTGGCAAGCAGTACCCTAAGTTTAAGTCGGGTGATACTGTAACTGTCGCTTACAAAATTATCGAAGGTTCTAAGGAGCGTATTCAGCTCTTCCGTGGCGTAGTAATTCGCATTTCCGGCCATGGCGAGAAGAAGCGTTTCACTGTACGCAAGATGTCGGGTACAGTAGGTGTTGAACGTATTTTCCCTATCGAATCGCCAAACATTGACTCTATTACAGTCAACAAGATTGGTAAGGTTCGCCGCGCTAAGCTTTATTATCTGCGCAAGCTCACTGGTAAGAAGGCTCGTATTAAGGAGAAGAGAGTTCAGATTGAACAGAACTAATTTACTGGTAAACAAAGAGTGGACGATATGCCCACTCTTTTTTTTACCATTGCCGGAGGTCGTATGATGCCTCGACTTCGGTCTCTATATCGTCGGGGAGGTTGCCGAAGAAGTCTATCCCCGTGATGCGCTCTACTTGGTCTATGGAGTTTACATAGCTGCTGAGCGCCTTGTCGCCGCTTTGATTTTTATAGATGAAGCCTATGCCCTTGGGGTTTCCTTCGAGGCATAGCACGACTTTGAAGAATGCTTCGGGCACTGTTACGCGGTTCTTCCCGATGGTTTTATGCTTCTGGTTGTAAAGAATTGGGCCGCATACGATGTAGATCTTGCCCATGCGGTTCGCCCAGTTACGGCATTTCATTTCGAGTTCATTCCAATCTCCCTTGTTGAGATTTGGGTTCTGCGGACAGATGTTAGTCATCAGGAAAGTCTCGTCAAGGGCTTGTGCATCCCATTTGTTATCGCCAGCCGGACACATGTGGCCCCTGTCGTAACCCGACTGTATATAGTCGAAATGCGTGGCGCGAGGCGTCGGAACGTCGTAGTCTTCGTGAAACTGGCTGTTCTTTCTCTTGTTGATTCCCGACGTATGAGCGTCTGTCAGCACCCATCCTACCCAATTAGGTATTCTAAGGTCAGCGTTGTACGACGTGACGTAACCCGTGCGAGTCAGTAGTTGTTCGGCACGGTTGTTGACGATTGAAGCAATGATGAGCGTGTCTTCATTGAAGTTTTGCAGCGACTTAGGCTGCCGTTTTGATGCCTGAATGCGTTGCTGCGCCTTTTCGGTAAGGTTGTCGGCATACTTCTTTATGCCTTTCTTTGCTTCTTTATATATATGCTTGTCAATCTTGTTGGCTATCTGTTTTGCGTTGCCAGTGCTTAGGTCACACGAAACGAGGAGCATGATGGCAAGGCAAGGGATGAGGTATTTTTTCATGTGATATGAATTAAAAACGTCGTGCTGGACAAAAGCCCAGCACGATGTTCAGTGTTATTTCTTGTATTATTCTGCAAGAGGGTCGAATGTTCCTTGAGCTCCGTTGGCACGAGAATTCTCCCATCCGATGGTCTGCGGCAGTGCAATGTTGTTGCTCTGTGCACCGCTTGTGAGGCCGAGGAAGTAGTAGCGTGGAAGGAAATCAACGTAGAGCATAGCCTGTGTTGACGAACGTCCATCGCCGAGAATAGTCTTGCGAGTAAGGTAATTGGTGTAGAATGGAAGCAATTTCTTCTGCTCAATGCTTGCAGAATCCCTAAGCGTCATAGCAAATGTGCTGCGCTTTGTAAGGTATTGCTTCTGCTTGTCTGGGTCAGGACCAATACTCAACATTGTGAACAATGGGTCAGGGTTTGCAGCACCTACAGCCCATGAGTTGCCGCCTGTACCGGCTCCAACCTTTATACGGAACTGAAGATTTTCACGGCGTTGACCGTTGAGTGGAGTCACTCCAAGCCATGCACAAGTGCCGCCAGCCCATTCTCCACCGAGTTTCCACGTTTCAGGACAGCCTTCGATTTCGTCGAAGTGAGTGCCGCCATCGAACAACAACCAACGGCGCATGTCCTCGAAACGACGGCCTTCGTATGCCAATTCAATCTGACGTTCATAGAGAACAGCACTCATAAGAGCTGCACCTGAGAGTCCGTCGCTGATGCCGCAGTCGCCTGTATAGCCTACACGCTTGCGGATCTGACGCAGCAAATCGATAGCTTCAGCATTCTGTCCGGCACCTGCAGCAGCTTCTGCAAGGTTGAGCAGAACCTCAGCATAGCGAAGTTCAATGAATGCGTTGTAGCAGAGTGAGAAGTTCTTGCTCGTAGCATAGTTGTAGTGTGGAGTAGAGTTAAGGTCGCCATCATCAGTTGCCTTGCGCAGATAGATACCCTTTACACCACTGAGGAGGTTGTCAGGACCATAGTATTTTGAGTTGTCAACGCTTGCAGGATCAGTGTCCTTCTCATACCATACATAGTTCCAAAGCTCATAATTAGCACCCGTGAAAGGATTGTTGTTAGGGTCGCCAGTATCAGTTTTTGTTGGGTCGAACGATGAAGCAAATGCCCAGCGAACGCCAGGGAAGGCGTATGTACGATAGAAACGAGGGTCGCGATCCACAAACGGAGCAGCATCATTTACAGGAAATTCAGACTTCTCAAGCTTAGTGTAAGTGCTTGCATTCTGTGGCAACTTACCGTCAGCCATAGGGAAGAGGTCGAAGAGATTTGCTGCTGGTTCAACTCCACCGCCACCAAAACAGTTCTTTGGTCGGATGCTCTGCTCCCAACCATTGTTGCGATGGTAGTCAGGAGTCAGTCCAGAAGTGATGTCATTATAAAGCGTGAAGAAGATTGCTTCGCCGTTGCTCTTGTCGTTAACATCAGAGAACATCTTTGCCCATCCTGCAGCATTGATACCTGGTTCTTCAGCATAGGCAAGTTTGTAGCCACATGCGTTGATAACTGAGAGGTCTTTCTTAATCTCGTTGTATGCAGTAGTGTAACGGCTCATGTCAGCCTTGCGGTTGAAAAGAGGGCTGCACCAGAGAAGCATCAAGCGGCTCTTAACTGCGAGTGCCGTACCAGCCGTAACGCAAGCAAACTCAGAAGACTTAGTCCAACCTGTGCCATTGGCAGTGAAAGGCTTAAGAAGTTCTGCTGAATTGTTGAGGTCGTTAAGTATGAAATTATAAACTTTTTCTGCCGATGAACGTGGAGTTACATTCTCAGCTATTGGCTCCAACACCTTATCTATAATAGGAACACCACCGTAGAGTTGGAAGAGGTTGTAATAGCACCATGCTCTCCAGAAGTAAGCCTGACCAAGAATTTTGTTCTTGTCTTCCTGCTCCATCTTGCCAGCAAGAGTGCCTTCGATAATATCGTTTACCTGACGGATATTACCCCAAGGCGTCTGGAGAATGTTGTTTGCCTGATTCTGGAAATAGTCAGGCATTGAGCCTGTACCGGTCATTACATCAAGATGAGCCTCTGGATTGACGAAGCGTCCAAAGCCAGCATACTCTTCTGTACACTTTGAGAAATCATCTGGGCCACCCTTTGGGTCATAGAACCATCCCTGTCCTGAGTTGGCACCACCAGGTTGGCAAAGAGCCATAACGGCAGCAATACGTCCTAATGCACCATCATAATAGTCGTAGAGGTCTGTACTAACTTGTGAATAGTTCTTTTTTTCCTTGAGGAACTCGTCGCTACAACCAGTCATTGCAACGATTACAAGACCTAAAACAATAAACTTAAATATATTTTTCATAATGTATTTCTCCATAATTAGAATGAAACGTTTACACCGAGAGTAATCTTGCGCAAGTTAGGATACTTGCCAAAGTCACCCGACATAGAACTCATGAAATGATCTGGATATGGATTGTAGAACGTCAAGAGGTTCATACCCGTAACATTCAGGCGAACGCTTGAAATGCCAAGTGGATCAATCCATTTCTTAGGAAGAGAGTAAGCCAATGTAATACGTGAAAGTTCAACTGATGCTGAGCTTACGCGCCAGAATGTAGATGGAACTGCATTCGTAGATGACCAAGCAAGGTTAGGATACTTTGCTTCAAGATTCTGCTTTACGAGAATGTTGCCAGCATCGTCGGTAACATCCTGATAGCTGAACATGTTGTCAACGTTCCAGAACGAAGGCATGTTAGTAAATTCAAGTCCAAGTCCTGGCTTCAAGGCATCTGTAGGAATGCAAGTGTAGCCACCCCAGTTTGCACTGAACTGTCCCTGCAATGAGAGTTGTTTCCATTCGCAACCGAAGTTGATTGTGAATCCGTAAGGGTTCGAACGGTTAGAGAGCTGTACCTGGTCGTTGTTGTTGTCAACGATTCCGTCAGGACCAGCGTATGTTCCTGTCTCGTCATCGTATGCACCACGGATATCCTTATATATAAGCATACCTGGACGAACCTTGTCCTTTGTCATACCCATGTATGAAGTGATGTTGTACTTGTCGAAGTATTCCTCAATCTCCTGGAAACTGCGGAACATGCCCAAGCACTGCATACCCCAAGTGCCTTGGTCGGTACGATCACCATACTGTATGCTTCTATAAATATTGGTGTTTGTCCAGTCCATCAACAGCACTTCGTTGTCGTTGTAACCTGTGTTGAGACTTACGTGATACTTGAAGTCCTTGCCAATCTTGTCGCTCCACTTGAAGCCAAATTCATAGCCCCACATGTTCATCTTACCAAAGTTCATACTTGCTGACTGAGTTCCTATCGTACCAGCAAGTGATGCTGAGAATGGCATCAACATTTCGCGGTTTGCTTCACGATAGAAGTCGAATGTGAAGCCAAGGCGATTGTGGAGTGTGTTGAAGTCTAAACCGATATTGAGTTTGTAAGACTTATCCCAATGAACATCTTCGTTTACGGCTGAGTTCTCCTTATTAATAATAATACGTGTACCAGCATTTCCGTTTACACC
This sequence comes from Bacteroidaceae bacterium, assembly GCA_024398515.1. GTDB lineage: Bacteria > Bacteroidota > Bacteroidia > Bacteroidales > Bacteroidaceae > Prevotella. Next base: position 38,396 of record JAKSIZ010000008.1, read on the forward strand.
CATGACTGCACCCTTGTCAAGGTCTGTGCCGTAAGTCTGCATCCACTGCCAAGGCTTAAGGTTGTCACGACCAGTAAGACCGAATGAAGCACGTAACTTGAGGAAGTCAACCCATGGTGCTGCTTTCTGGAACCAGTTTTCTTCGCTGATAACCCAACCACCACTTACTGATGGGAAGTAGCCCCAATAGTTGTTTGGATGGAACTTTGTAGATGAGTCAACACGGAAGAGGAACTCAAACAGGTACTTGTTTGCAAAAGCATAGTTCAAACGTCCGATGTAAGAAAGACGTCCAGCCTCAGAACGAGTGAAACTTGCTGTGGTTACACTCTCCTGACCAACGTTGCTCGACTGACCTGTACCGAATACATAAGGGTCTGTCACCTGTGCCTGATTGTCTTCCATCCATGATTCTTCTCTTTCAATTGAGAACAATGCATTAACGTGATGCTGACCGAAGTCGCGTGCATACGTTGCAAAGAAGTTGAGCTGATAGCTGTCACTACGGCTCATAGTACGTGAACGATAACCGAGGTCTGGACCATTATAGATTTCCTTTTGTGTAGAAAGTTGGAAGTTTCCTGGAACCATCAATGCCTCGTAAGCAGCTTCCTGCCCTGGTATTGGAGTATAGAGATGCTGTCCGCTACCTGAGCGTTCTGCCATATTGTAAATCTTATAAGCCGAACCTGACTGGTTGTTCTTGGTTGTTGCAATGTTCTTACCGTAAGAAACCTTGAACACCAAACCCTTCAAAGGCTTAATCCAACCCATATCCATTTCCAGACTTCCATTGATTGCCATGTGAGTGGTGAGCGTATTCGACTCGTCGCCCATGTTCTGCAATACGTCGAATGAATAGTTCTGGTTCTGGTTTATGTTGCTGTTGCTTACGCCGTATGCCGACATTGGATAGCCGTTTACATACTCCGGAACGTAAGGAAGACGTGTCTGAAGAAGGTTGTAGTCCTTTTCATCATTTGTGCCACCAACCTTTACGTTTGGTTTTGTATGGTCACTGTAGTCGCCCTGAATCTGCAAAGTTGCCTTTACATATTTGCCAAGCTTGAGGTCAGTACCCGCACGATAGTTCCAACGATCATAGTCGAGATGACCAAGATTACCATCCTGCATGAAGTAACCTATGCCTGCAAAGTAGTTTGCTGTTTCGGTTGCACCGCTGAGGTTCACGCTATGCTGATGTGTAACTGCCGTCTTCCAGTTCTTGTCGAGAAGGTTATAGTCGAGGTTTTTCATTGCCTCAAGTTCGTCAACCTGGAACAAGTCGAGAGTCTTGTTAATGCCTGTTGCCGTTGGGTCGGCAGCCTTTACAGCATTCCACAAACGTCCATATTCGTATGAGTTAAGCATATCGGCACGTGAAACCTCGTCTGCCCAACCTATCTTTCCGCTATATGAAATCTTTGGAGCACCAATCTTACCACGCTTTGTGGTAACGAGGATTACACCGTTTGCTGCTCTTGCACCATAAACTGCTGCGGAAGCATCCTTCAAAACGGAGATACTCTCTACCATTGTCGGGTCGAGATTACTGAACACATCACCGTCCTGAACGAATCCGTCGATTACGTAGAGTGGTTCTTCTGACTTACTTCCAACCTTGTCGAGAGAGCGTGCATCACGTATGCGGATGGTTGCTCTGTTACCTGGACGAGCCTCACCGCCACTTACGCCGACACCTGCCATCATGCCTTTCAACGAAAGAGCAAGGTCGCCTGTAGGCAAATCTTCTATCTCTTCCATCTTTACCGTAGCAACAGATCCCGTCAAGTGTGCCTTCTTCTGAACGCCATAACCTACGACAACGAGTTCGTTAAGGTCTGTGCTTGCCACTTTCAGCTGCACTTTCCCACCAGGAGTTACTGTCTGAGTGTCGTATCCTATGTATGAGATTGCCACCTTTGCACCTTTTGGAACATCGATGGTGTAGTTTCCGTTGATGTCGGTAATGACTCCAGTCGATGCTCCGACAACCTTGACTGTTGCGCCGATGACTGGTTCGCCGAGTTCATCAACAACAGTTCCCGTCACCTTGTTTTGTGCAAACGTAAGCGTCATGCACATCAGGGCGATTATTGATAATATTACTTTCTTCATATTTCTTTTCCTTTCTCGTTAGAATTTATTCAAACCATCTTGGGTCACCATACTGCTTGCCGCCTGCAATTGCTGATGTAGGCTTGAAGTTAAGACCGCACTTATCCTTTGTAAAGTCGAGTGCCTTGATAGTTGGATCTTCAAACATTGGGTCTTCCAATGTTGCATATTTTTCCTTATCAGTGTTGTCTGGCTCGAATGTGATACCCCATATCGTGTTGTCATCTACGGTAAAGTTTGCCGTATTCGACCTGATAAGCTTCTGCAAGTAACGTGTTTCATAGAAGATATTCTTCCTGAAAGTGAACGTCATTCCTGACTGTGGATACTGGTTTCCGAGTTGTCCTTTTGCCAATGCCTGTGCGAAAGTACAGCTTTCGATAGTCATTCCTCCGGTTTCTCCTGTACCGTAAACCTTGTAAGGAGTGGTGTTACTGAGGTTAGCAAAACGGATGAGATAGCCGTTTTCAGCACCAAGTTCTGTGTTGAGGAAGGTTGAATTCTTGAATGTCATATCCTTCATACCACCTTGTCCGCCGGATGAACGCCACATGTTGATCAGGCAGTTTGATGCTCCTTCTGGGTTGCATTGCTGTATGATACAGTCGGTAATGCGGAAGTCTTTCATATTGATTGACGCTCCACTGTCGCCGCCATGAACGAGTCCGTTGGCAAGATTCTTCACATAACATTCCTGGAACAGCACTGTGCGCATGATTACGAAACAGTCCTGTGAGCCTCCGAGGGCCTTCAGTCCGAGTGCTTCTGTGGTTATTGCATCGTCGCCGACAGCGTCAGTGCAGAGCAAACCCTTTGCTTTCATTGCCGTACAATCGAAGTTAATCCACTTGATTTTTGTGCCTGCCATAGTCACAATCCTTCCCTTTTCGCCTACGATTACCGTTGGTCGGTTGACCTTATCACCGCGGAAAGTTACTGCGAACACGCCGAAGCCCACTGAATCGTTCAGTTCGTATGTCTGTCCTCCTTCGAGTTCGAATGCCAATTCGTAGTTTGCTGGGTCGGCATCACGCAATGGTCGGAACTCGTCATAGTGTGAATCGATGTAGTCGTTGATGAACTTTGAGATCTCTTGCCCTGCTGGTATTTTCACTGCAGTAAGCATTGTAGTGTAAGGGTAGATTGTTGCAGTGTCGGCATCAGTGTTGTTGAGTGTCTTGTCGCCAAGTGCCTTGACGCTGATTTCGTAGTTGGTATCTTCTTTCTTTTCGAAGATGATACGGCAACCGTCAATCTCGATAGGACCAACGCCCTCCTGTGCCTTGCCCTTGATGCTCATTGCAACAGGGTTCGTAGGATCGTCAACAATGTTTACCGAACACAGATAACTTGAAGCACCTGACGATGCTTTCCACTCGACGACACAGCTTTCGGTGCCGTCGGCATTTGTCTGCGATGTGATTGAGAACGTTGATGGGTCGGGCGATGTGACTTGCGAATTGGTCACGTCGCGGGTAAACGATTCCTCGTCAACGCCATCTGCACATGAAGACAAAACAAATACCAATGCAATGACCATCGGCCATGCAAACGACTTAATTGTTTTAATCATAAGTACTGTTTTTAAGTTTATAAATTAAGTTAGTTAATATAAATTCATCCTTACAAGCAACGCGCGTGCGCGATACTATGCGCTACAAAGGTAATACATTTATTTGAATAATCGTTAGTCTTTGGTTAAAAAAATGACTTTGAGCGTTGTTTTTTCTTTGTTTGAGCGAATGGGGTTGAAAAGTTGAACGCTTAACCCGTAAAAACATTGCTGCAATGTTGACTCCAACATTGGAGCAATGTTGAGTCGAACATTGGAGCAATGTTTTTCAAGGTTAAGCGCTCGATATACATTGCGACTTCGGAGAACCTGCCTATCGAGACCTCGGGTTCTCAGGAATTCGAGTTCTCGAAGTTTCGAAATTTCGAAGTTTCGATTAATAATCTGTGCGTACAACGCGCTGCATGTCTATCATCATTTCCTTGTGGCGTGCACGCGATTCCTCTGCTTCCTTGTCGAGGTCGGTCACCATCACGCCGTCGTTGTTTATCCATGCATCCATGCGTTTCTTGTACTCGTCAAGGTCGTCGAGGAACTGCTGTGCCTCGATACTGCCTTCGTTTGCCGATTTGTTGAGCCACTTCATTGCCTCCTTCTCATTCTTCTTCACGCCTTCGCCCTGGAAGTAGCATATACCGAGATAGAACTCAGCTGCAACGACGTTGAGGTTGGCAGCCTTCTCGAAGTATGTGAATGCCTTTTTTTCGTTCTTTGCCACGCCCGAGCCATAGTAGTAACATGCGCCGAGGTTATAGTACGATTCGGCAAAACCTTGCTTGGCAGCTGCGCTGTAGTACTCAAATGCTTTCTTTGGGTCCTGCTCTACACCAAGTCCATATTCGTATCTTTCACCGAGTTTGTTCTGCGCATTAGGGTCGCCGGCGTCGGCTGCTTTCTTGAAATATTCGGCAGCCTTCTTGTCGTTGAAGTCGGTGCCTTGCCCGTCGGCATAGCATACACCCATATAGAACATGGCACTTGTGACGTTCTTGTCGGCAGCTTTATTGAAGTATTCAAACGCTTGTTTCGGATTCTGCGTCACTCCCATGCCGTGGAAATACATCAGTCCAAGGCGGAAGATTGCATCCGGAAAGCTTTGGTCGGCAGCCTTCTTATAGTATTTTGCGGCAGTTTCTACGTTGCTCGACACTCCTTTGCCCATTTCATTTGCGAAAGCCCACTCGTATTGTCCAGGCGCAAAGTCTTGGTCGGCAGCCTTCTTAAACAGTTCTGCAGCGGCTCCATCATCGACAGGAAGCCCATGTCCAGCCTGATAACACTTGCCCAAAAGGTATTGTGCCTCGGCATAACCTTGGTCGGCAGCCTGCTTGTACCATGCCACCGCCTCTTCGTAATCCTGCTCTACGCCGTCGCCTTTCTCGTAGAGTTGGCCCATCTTTACTTGGTCGCTGGCACTTCCCATCTTTGCTTTCAGCTTGCTAATCTGCTGACAGGAAGCGAGTGCAGCGGCAAGAAAAATCAATACAAATGCTTTTTTCATAGAGTTTTTATATTATTTTTCGAGTTATCGGGTTCTCGGATTGTCGGGATTTCGAAGAGTCAATTACAGATTTATCTGCTTGCGGAAGCCGTTTCCACTGACTATGAGCGTTGCTTTTCCGCCTTTTGCATTGCCACGGATAGCCGCAAGTGCCATGCCTTTATATGTCATGCGGGTGGCTTTTGTGTAGGCATTTGTGTCCTTCAGGTCGCCGGAACCGGTTGCTATAAGCTTGGCATTGCCCTTTACTTCAAAGCGAAGTTCCTGCTCTGCATCCTGTACACGGACACCATTCTTGTCTATCAGCTCTACCGTAACGAAGCAAACATCTTCCTCACCAGCAATGAATTTGTTGCCATCAGAGGTCAGTCGGACATTTACAGCATCGCCTGACGTGACAATCTGACGGTCTTCGACCTCGTTTCCTTGGCTGTCAACGCCTACTGCCTTGAGTGTTCCTGGCTCGTATGGAATGCCGAAGACGGCCTTGAACTGCTCGGCACGAGTGGTAGGACGCTCTCCCATCAGCTTTCCATTAAGGTAAAGTCGCACCTTCGGATAACGCGAGCACACCTCTACATCAATGTTTTTTCCTTCATGACCTTTCCAGTTCCAGCACTCCCAGGTAGGCCATACCGACCACTGAGTCTCCTTTATCTTGCCGAAATATCCGTCGGGTTCCTTCACTGCCATGTAGAGTTTGTTACCTTCAGGATTGAAAAGCATGTCGCGATAATGGGCAATTGGCTTGTTCCAACCTATGAGATCGACGTTTCCACAGTATGTGCCATGCCAAGGGAACTGCATGTTCATCCAAGGTTCACCCTCCGTTTCGCCTTCGTAGAAGAAACGTCCGATGCCCGACTCACCGAGATAATCGATGCCTGTCCATACTACATCGCCTATGATGTAAGGGTTATCATTGACCATTTCCCAGTTGCTGAAGGCATCGCGAGGGTAGCTTTCGGTCTGCCACATCACACGGTCTGGCACTCGCTGATGGTCGCCCTTTGCCTTGAACATCATGTAATTTAAGCCCGTGATGTCGAGCACAGCAGCATGAGGATCATAGATTTCCCACTCCGGATCCCACGCACAGAGTGCTTCAGTGACGGGTCGGGTAGTATCATATTTGTGGATTGCGCCCTTCAGACGCTGCGCTGTTGTTATTGTGCTTATTTGCTTACGCTCGATTATTTCGTTGCCAATGCTCCAGCTTATGATGCTTGGGTGGTTGCGGTCGCGTCGTACCATGACAGCCACATCGTCGCTGCTCTCCGCGTTGAAGCGAAGATGATAGTCGTAAGGGTTCTTCTGTATAGCCCAACCATCGAATGCCTCGTCGATAACCATAAGTCCAATTTCGTCGCAGGCACGCAGGAAATCCTCTGAAGAAGGGTTATGGCTGGTGCGCACGAGGTTGAATCCAGCCTCTTTCAGCAGTCTTGCCTTGCGGTATTCAGCATTGCGGTAGCTTGCAGCACCGACGATTCCATTGTCGTGATGGGCACATCCACCGTTGATGAGAGTAGGTTTTCCATTGAGACGGAAACCTTTCTGCGCATCGTATTCTATTGTGCGGATGCCGAATTTCTCGGTCTTTTCGTCGATGACTTTGCCGTTTTCAATGATTTCCACCTTTGCCTCGTAGAGGTTAGGAGTGTCGCAACTCCATAGTTTTGGATTGCTGATGGTAAGTTGCATTGCCACATTATCCCTGACAATGTTAGGGTTAATTGTTATGCCTGGGCTCGTCATCGATGCGTTTTCCGAAGGGATGGAGACTCTTATCTTAATGTCCTTCGGTGTGTTGCCATCGTTTTTCAGTTCTGTCTGCACAACAACTGCCGCTTCATTCTGCTCAACCTTCGGTGTTGTTACAGCAATACCCCAAGGTTCTATGTGAACAGGATTGCATACAATGAGCTGTACCTTGCGGTAGATACCCGAGCCAGAGTACCAACGACTGTTTTTCTGTCCGGAATTATCTACGCGAACTGCCACGATGTTATTGCCCACCTTTAACTGTTTCGTAATATCTATAACGAAAGGTGTATAGCCATAGAAATGAGCACCAACGGAGTCGCCATTGACAAATACCTTGGAATCATAATAAACTCCGTCGAACATCAACTTTACTATTTTGCCTTCCCACTCCTTTGGCATGTTAAAAGTCTTGCGATACCAACCTATGCCTGCAGGCAGATAGGCACTCTCATTACCCATTGCAGCATCCTTCTTGAAGTCGCTGTCAATACTCCAATCGTGAGGAAGAGTGATGTTTGTCCACGACTTATCATTGAAATTTACATTCTTGAATTCAGGGTTATCCTGAAGGTTAAAACGCCAGTTTGCGTTCCAGTTCTTTTCTATTCGGGAGGATTGTGCCATTGCCATTGTTGTGGCAAATAGCATGATAAGGATTACATGTAATTTTGTTTTCATATCTATTCAAAGTATAATGTTAGAATTATCATCTTGCTATGACCAGAATTAACGGCATTGGTATATTTCTTCATAGTCTTGTCTTGGAGTTCGTCAGCGTGTTTCGTGTCGATGCAATTAGTTAGACCATAGCAGAAACGAAGCTCAGGGATGAGCTTAAAAAACGGCAAATAACGGTCGCAACCCACTGCGAGATTGAGGAATACATCGCTGCTGTTCACCTGAAGGAAGTCTTGTTTCTTGCCTGTGATATTAAGCATCGGAGTGATTCCTGCGCTCACGTAAGGGCGGATATTATTGTATCGCTGCGATGCAAACTTAATGTCAAGAGGCAACGCAACGTAGGTTGTCTTCAGCGTTTGCTGCTGCGGAATCTCGTCAGAAAGTGTCTTGTTAAGAAACTTAAAGTGCCTCTGACCGAAGTGCATCGTTGGCGACACACGGAAACTAAAGTATTCGTTGAGCCTTAATTCGCCCATCACACCAACAGAAAAACCTGGGCTCCAGTTGTCAACATCGGTAACGATAGTCTCCACCGAACCATCTTCAAGCGTCTGTGGGCCTACGTTCTCCACCTCCATATCGAGCAAGTGCAATCCGAAGTGTATGCCAAAGTGCATCGTTCGCAAATCACAATACGGACGATTCTGCACCTTCTTCTTCTCCTGGGCACTCGCCGAAGCAAGAAAAGAAGCGGCTATCAGCATAAAAATAAGCAGTCTTTTCATTTTTATATATTCTTAACGTAAAATTTCTAACATTATTTTTAGGTAATTGGAAAAAAAGTTGTATTTTTGCACTCGAATTGATTTATTAACATCTAAAAATAGAAATTTATGGCTTACGTAATTAGTAGTGATTGTATTAAGTGCGGAACTTGCGCAGACGAATGCCCAGTAGGAGCAATCTCTGAAGGTGACGCTCAGTATGTAATTGATGCAGACGCTTGCACAGAGTGCGGCACATGCGCAGACGCTTGTCCATCAGAGGCAATCTCTCTTCCTTAATTATTAAAGACCTATTTGGGTTAAACACGAAAAGACAAAAAAAAAGTGCACCGCGGTGCACTTTTTTTTGTATTAGCTAATAAATCTACGCCTCACCCTTGTTTATATCAAATGGGGCGATTGGCTTTTGTTGCTTTGGCTGTGGGAGTCTTATCTGCCCAAATGTGTTCTCATATTTGCCAATGTTATCCTGCAAAGCAAAAAGCAATCGCTTTGCATGTTCTGGCGCAAGGACTACACGGTCGCATACTTCTGGCTGCTTTAAACCTGGACTTACGCGTGCGAAGTCGATAACAAATTCCGAACTTGAATGAGAAATAACTGCTAAGTTGGAATAGTTTCCTCGATAAGTCTCTTGTGACAATATGAGGTGGAAATTGTTGTCTATATTATTGTTGTCCATAATTATTCTTTGTTTTTATAGTTAAAAAAATAGATTCTATAGTTGCTATAGTAGTTATAGTTCCTATAGAATCTATCTTGAATTCAATTTATTCAACGTCAGAGAAGTCGAGGATATTCTTCTTGTTTGCAAGAATACGCTCGTACTCTTCCTTCGAACCTACTACAATCTTTTCAAATTCACGCAAACCTGTACCAGCAGGGATAAGATGACCAGAGATAACGTTCTCCTTCATTCCCTCAAGGTAATCAACCTTTCCGCGTATTGCAGCTTCGTTGAGCACCTTTGTTGTCTCCTGGAATGAAGCAGCAGACATGAAGCTCTTGGTCTGGAGTGCAGCACGTGTGATACCCTGAAGCACCTGAACGGCAGTTGCAGGAACAGCATCACGAACTTCAACAACCTTCAGGTCGCGACGTTTAAGAGTGGAGTTCTCATCACGCAACTTACGTGCCGTAACAATCTGACCACGATGCAAGTTCTCACTGTCGCCTTCATCGATGACAACCTTCTTGCCCCAGATTCGGTCATTTTCCTCAAGGAAGTCGAGTTTGTCAACAATCTGTTGCTCAAGGAAACCAGTGTCGCCTGGGTCGTTGATTTGAACCTTACGCATCATCTGGCGAACGATAATCTCAAAGTGCTTGTCGTTGATCTTTACACCTTGCAGACGATATACATCCTGAACTTCGTTGACAATGTATTCCTGAACAGCCGTAGGACCCTTGATGGCAAGGATGTCGGCAGGAGTAATGCTACCGTCAGAGAGTGGAGTACCAGCACGTACATAGTCGTTTTCCTGTACAAGAATCTGCTTGCTGAGGTTAACCAAGTACTTACGCTCGTCGCCTGTCTTACTTGTGATGATTATCTCACGGTTACCGCGCTTGAGTTTACCCATAGTTACTTCACCGTCGATTTCAGAAACTATAGCAGGGTTTGAAGGATTACGAGCCTCGAAGAGTTCGGTTACACGTGGCAGACCACCAGTGATATCGCCTACCTTCGCTGTAGCACGAGGTATCTTTACGAGAACATCACCCGTCTTAATCTTTCCGTTGTTCTCAACAACCACGTGAGCACCTACTGGGAAGTTGTATGTACGAAGCACTTCACCCTTGCTGTCAACGATGTTACATGTAGGAACCTTGCTACGGTCACGGCTTTCAATAATGATCTTTTCAGTCAAGCCAGTCGTCTCGTCGGTTTCTGTCTGATAAGTAACACCTTCGATAACATCCGAGAACTTCATCTTACCTGAAACCTCGGAGATGATAACAGCATTGAATGGGTCCCACTGTGCAATCAAGTCGTCTTTCTTTACAATAGCGCCTGATTCAACGAACAGTGTTGCTCCATAAGGAACTGGCTGTGTTGTCAGTACAATACTTGTATTCTCTTCTACGAAGCGAGCTTCAGCCAATCGGCTTACAACAACCTTTATTGTCTTTCCTTCTTCGTCCTGAGTTTCAACAGTACGCAACTCGTCAAATTCAATGCGAGAGTCATATTTAGCAACTACCTTTGCATTGGCTGCAGCACCACCAGCGATACCACCGGCGTGGAATGTACGGAGTGTAAGCTGAGTACCTGGTTCACCGATAGCCTGTGCTGCGATGACTCCGACAGCTTCACCCTTTTGTACCATTCGCTGAGTTGCGAGGTTTCGGCCATAGCACTTCTGGCAGACGCCATGCTTGCTCTCACAAGTGAGCACTGAACGAATTTCAACACTTTCGATATTTGCGTCCTCTATCTGCTTTGCCTTCGCTTCTGTGATTTCCTCACCAGCATAGACAATGATTTCATTTGTAGAAGGGTTTATAACATCGTGTACAGATACACGTCCAAGGATACGTTCAGACAAGGAAGAAACAACATCGTCGCCATTCTTCAATGCCGTGCAAACCAGACCACGCAATGTGCCACAGTCCTCTTCGGTAATGATGACATCGTGAGAGACATCAACAAGACGACGAGTAAGATAACCTGCGTCGGCAGTCTTCATAGCAGTATCGGCAAGACCCTTACGAGCACCGTGAGTAGAGATGAAATACTCAAGCACAGACATACCTTCCTTAAAGTTGGAGAGGATAGGATTCTCAATTGTCATACGACCTTCAGCACCTGCTTTCTGCGGCTTAGCCATCAAACCACGCATACCTGAAAGCTGCTTAATCTGATCCTTAGAACCACGGGCACCAGAATCGAGCATCATGAATACAGAGTTGAAACCTTGGTCAGCCTCAGTCATAGTCTTCATCAAAATGTTACCGAGGTCATTGTTAACGTGTGTCCATGTATCAATAACCTGATTGTAACGCTCGTTGTCGGTAATAAATCCCATGTTATAGTTATCAGTAATCTGCTGGATTTCCGCATTACCTTTGTTTATCAAACCTTCCTTTTCTTCTGGAATGATGATGTCGTCAAGGTTGAACGAAAGACCACCAAGATATGCCATCTTATAACCGAGGTTCTTGATACCGTCAAGGAATTCGCAAGCACGTGCAACACCGACAGTCTTGATGACGTTAGCAATGATGTCGCGCAGACTTTTCTTTGAAATGATGTCGTTGATGAAACCTACTTCCTTCGGAACAATTTCGTTTACGATAACACGACCAACGGAAGTTTCAATGAGTTTCTTTTCCATGACTCCATTTGAATTCATGACGTCAATCATAACCTTAACACAAGCATGGATGTCGCACTTCTTTTCATTGTAAGCAATGATTGCCTCTTCTGGTCCATAGAATGTTAGGCCTTCACCCTTTGCACCTGGACGAAGCTTTGTAATATAGTACAAACCAAGCACCATGTCCTGCGAAGGAACTGTAATAGGAGCGCCATTGGCAGGGTTAAGGATGTTGTGACTTTGAAGCATCAATATCTGTGCCTCAAGAATAGCCTCGTTAGACAATGGGAGGTGAACTGCCATTTGGTCACCATCGAAGTCAGCATTAAATGCCGTACATGCTAATGGGTGCAACTGGATAGCCTTACCTTCAATCATCTTAGGCTGGAATGCCTGAATACCGAGTCGGTGAAGAGTAGGAGCACGGTTGAGGAGTACAGGATGGCCCTTCATTACATTTTCGAGAATATCCCAGATGATTGGCTCACGACGGTCAACTATCTTCTTTGCGCTCTTTACAGTCTTCACGATACCGCGCTCAATGAGCTTACGGATGATGAATGGCTTGTAAAGTTCTGCAGCCATAAGTTTTGGAAGACCACATTCGCCCATCTTCAATTCTGGACCTACAACGATAACTGAACGTGCAGAATAGTCAACACGCTTACCGAGGAGGTTCTGACGGAAGCGTCCCTGCTTACCCTTAAGCGAGTCGCTGAGAGATTTGAGTGCACGGTTGCTGTCTGTCTTGACTGCACTTGCCTTGCGTGAATTGTCGAAGAGACTATCAACTGCTTCCTGAAGCATACGTTTCTCGTTGCGGAGGATTACGTCAGGAGCCTTGATGTCAACGAGTCTCTTGAGACGATTATTGCGTATGATGACGCGACGATAAAGGTCGTTAAGGTCAGACGTAGCAAAACGACCACCATCAAGTGGAACCAATGGGCGTAATTCAGGTGGGATGACAGGAATAATCTTCATTATCATCCATTCCGGACGGTTGATTTCTGCACTCTGGCGGAATGCTTCCACAACCTGAAGGCGCTTCAAAGCCTCGTTCTTACGTTGCTGTGAAGAGTCATTGTTTGCATGGTCACGAAGTTCGAATGACAAAGCATCAAGGTCAAGAGTAGCAAGCAAATCATAGATTGCTTCTGCTCCCATCTTTGCTACGAACTTGTTTGGATCATTATCTTCGAGCAAGTCGTTGTCCTCTGATATGAAATTATCGAGAATATCGTTATAATCTTCATCTGCAAGAAGGTCGTATTTCTGTGAGCCTAATATAGGTTCTCCATCAGCATCAACTTTTCCTGCAAGAGGTCCTGGATTTATTACGATATAACGTTCATAATAAATTACAGAATCGAGTTTCTTTGTTGGGAGACCCAACAAATAACCAATCTTATTTGGCAATGAACGGAAATACCAGATATGTGCAATTGGCACAACAAGTTCAATATGTCCAGAACGTTCACGACGAACTTTCTTCTCAGTTACTTCAACACCACAACGGTCGCAGACAATACCTTTATATTTAATGCGCTTATATTTTCCACAAGCACATTCATAGTCCTTGGTTGGACCAAAGATACGTTCACAGAATAAACCATCACGTTCAGGTTTATATGTACGATAGTTAATGGTTTCTGGTTTTGTAACTTCACCAAATGAATTCTTAAGAATATCCTCTGGAGAAGACAAACCAATGGTAATCTTTGTAAAATTACTCTTTATCTTTGATTCTTTCTTAAAAGCCATAGTATCTTTACTTTTTCAGATTTGCTATTTTAATTAATTAGTCAAGAGTAACGCTCAGACCTAAGCCCTTGAGTTCGTGGAGAAGAACGTTGAGAGACTCTGGAATACCAGGTGTAGGCATTGGATCGCCCTTAACGATTGCCTCATAAGCCTTAGCACGGCCTACTACATCATCAGACTTGATAGTCAGTATTTCCTGAAGCACGTGAGAAGCACCAAATGCTTCAAGTGCCCAGACTTCCATTTCACCGAAACGCTGACCACCAAATTGCGCTTTACCACCAAGAGGTTGCTGAGTTATCAGAGAGTAAGGACCGATAGAGCGTGCATGCATCTTGTCCTCAACCATGTGACCGAGTTTGAGGAAGTATGTGATACCTACAGTTGCAGGTTGGTCGAAGAGTTCGCCTGTCTCACCATCGTAAAGACGTGTTGAGCAGAGACGTGGCAGACCTGCCTTATCTGTCCATTCACAAAGATCTTCAATATGTGCACCGTCAAAGATTGGAGTTGCAAATTTTACTCCCATCTTTTTTCCAGCAGCACCGAGGATAGCTTCGAATATCTGTCCAAGGTTCATACGAGAAGGTACACCTAATGGGTTCAATACCAAATCGACTGGTGTTCCGTCTGCAAGGAACGGCATGTCCTCTTGACGTACTATCTTTGATACGATACCCTTATTTCCATGGCGACCTGCAAGTTTGTCGCCAACGCTAATCTTACGTTTCTTTGCGACATAAACCTTTGCCATCTGTATAATGCCAGAAGGAAGTTCGTCGCCAATTGTAATAGCATACTTCTTGCGGTTTACTTCTGCTGCGAGCAGCTTGTATTTCTTCAAGAAGTTTGTAATCAGTTGAGCAATAAGTTCATTAGTATGGGCATCTGAAGTCCACTTGCTAATCTGAACGTCGCAATACTCAAGATTATTGAGGTTTGCAGCAGAGAACTTGCTGCCCTTTGTAATTATTTCGGCACCAGCATAGTCCTTTATGCCCTGTGAAGACTTACCTTTTGTGAGAACCAAGAGTTTATCAACAAGTATTGACTTCAAATCAGCAACCTTTGCATCATATTCTTCGTCAATCTTCTTGAGCAATTCTTTGTCAGCAAGCTTAGAGGCACGTGTCTTTATTGCTTTTGAGAATAATTTCTTATCTATGATAGTTCCAGAAAGTGACGGATTTGCCTTGAGTGAAGAATCCTTCACATCACCAGCCTTTTCACCGAAGATTGCGCGAAGCAGTTTCTCTTCTGGTGAAGGATCACTTTCACCCTTAGGAGAAATCTTTCCGATTAGAATGTCACCAGGGACAATATTTGCACCAATACGAATGATACCATTCTCGTCCAAATCCTTTGTTGCTTCTTCACTTACGTTTGGAATATCAGAAGTGAGTTCTTCCATTCCGCGTTTTGTTTCACGAACATCAAGTGAGTATTCATCAACGTGAACGGAAGTCAATACATCCTCGCGTACCATTCGTTCATTAAGAACAATGGCATCCTCATAGTTATAACCCTTCCATGGCATATATGCTACAAGAAGATTGCGTCCCAATGCAAGTTCGCCATTGTCTGTAGCATAACCTTCCGTAAGAATATCACCCTTTGTTACTCTCTGTCCCTTGTGGCAAATAGGACGGAGGTCAATTGTCATATTCTGGTTTGTACGGCGGAACTTCTGAATGCGATATTCCTTTAATGCAGGTTCGAAGCTTACGAAATCCTCTTCTTCTGTGCGGTCATAAAGAATACGGATTGTTGTAGCATCTACATATTCAATTACACCATCAGCTTCTGCTGTTACCATTGTACGGGAATCTTCACAAACCTGCTTCTCAATACCTGTTCCAACGATTGGACTTTCATTGTGAAGCAATGGCACTGCCTGACGCATCATGTTAGAACCCATCAATGCACGGTGAGCATCGTCATGCTCTAGGAATGGAATCAATGCTGCTGCAATAGAAGCTATCTGCTGTGGAGCAACGTCCATATACTCAACTTGTGTAGGTGGGACTACTGGATAGTCTGCATCCTGACGACACTTCACATAAGTACGGATGAAACTTCCATCCTCTCTAAGAGGTGCATTACCCTGACCGATTATTTTATTTTCCTCTTGTTCAGCTGAAAGATACTCAATATGATCATTATCAAGATCCACCATTGCCTTTTCTACTTTTCTATAAGGTGTCTCTATAAAACCAAGATTGTTTATCTTAGCATAAACGCAAAGTGAAGAAATCAAACCAATATTAGGACCTTCTGGACTTTCAATAGGACACAGACGTCCATAGTGTGTATAGTGTACGTCACGAACCTCAAAACCGGCACGCTCACGAGACAAGCCACCAGGACCGAGGGCAGAAAGACGACGTTTGTGAGTAACCTCTGCCAATGGATTGGTCTGGTCCATAAACTGTGACAAAGGATTTGTTCCAAAGAACGAATTTATTACGCTTGAAATAGTCTTCGCATTGATAAGGTCTGTTGGTGAAAAAACTTCGTTATCACGAACATTCATTCGTTCACGAATAGTACGGCTCATGCGTGCAAGACCTATTGAGAATTGGTTTGCCAATTGCTCACCAACTGTTCTAACACGACGATTGCTCAAGTGGTCAATATCATCGACTGTTGCCTTTGAGTTTATCAATTGAATGAGGTATTTGATAATTTCAACAATATCCTCTACTGTAAGAACTCGAACATCTGCATCAGTTGAAAGTTTGAGTTTTTTATTGATTCTATAACGACCTACATCACCAAGATCATAACGCTTTTCCGAGAAGAAAAGATTCTGAATAACTTCTCTTGCACTTGCTTCATCCGCAGGATCTGTATTTCTCAATACACGATATATATGAATGACAGCCTCTTTTGCAGACTTACTTGGATCCTTATGCAATGTATTAAATATAATGGAGAATTCACTTGCACCTGTGTCATCCTTATGTACAAGAATAGTTTGAACACCACTTTCGATGATGGCATCAATATTCTCCTCGGTTATCTCAGTCTCACGATCAAAGATGATTTCATTACGCTCGATAGAAACAACTTCACCTGTATCTTCATCAACAAAGTCTTCTGTCCAACTCTTCAAGATTTGTCCTGCAATCTTCTTGCCAATGTTCTTCTTAAGAGTAGTCTTATTGACCTTTATTTCTTCTGCCAAGTCAAATATCTGGAGGATATCCTTATCCGTATCAAAACCTATGGCACGAAGCAAAGTTGTTACTGGCAACTTCTTCTTTCTGTCAATGTATGCATACATGACATTATTGATGTCTGTTGCAAATTCTATCCACGAGCCCTTGAATGGGATGATTCGTGCAGAGTATAGCATTACACCATTAGCGTGGACATTTTGACCAAAGAATACACCAGGTGAACGATGCAATTGAGAAACAACAACTCGCTCAGCACCATTGATAACAAATGTTCCGTTATGAGTCATATATGGGATTGGTCCCAAGAATACATCTTGAATTACCGTGCCAAAATCCTCATGATCAGGGTCTGTGCAATAGAGTTTCAACTTAGCCTTCAAAGGCACACTATAAGTCAAACCACGTTCAAGACATTCTTCAATAGTATAACGAGGCGGATCTATATAGTAATCCAGAAACTCAAGAACGAAATTATTACGTGTGTCTGTTATAGGGAAGTTCTCAGCGAACACCTTATACAAGCCATCATTCTTGCGTTTCTCAGGCGGAGTGTCTAACTGCAGGAAATCCTGAAACGATTTTAATTGCACGTCAAGGAAATCAGGAAAAGGCATCTGATTCTGGACTGTTGCAAAATTTATTCTGTTATCAATGATTTTTGACATTGCTTGTTTATTTTTTGTTATTGTTTAATGCATCTTATTCGTTACGATATCTATGCTAAGACAAAAAAAAGACTAAGAATCCCCTACTTGGAGACTCTTAATCTTTCTCTATTATGAAGTAATTCTTATTACTTGAGTTCTACCTTAGCACCAGCTTCTTCGATAGCCTTCTTAAGGTTTTCAGCCTCGTCCTTTGACATACCTTCCTTCAAAGTTGAAGGTGCACCGTCAACGAGATCCTTAGCTTCCTTCAGACCAAGACCGCAAGCTTCCTTAACAGCCTTTACGACCTGAAGCTTAGCTGCACCTACTTCTGCAAGAACAACATCGAAAGATGTCTTCTCTTCAACAGCTTCAGCAGCACCAGCTGCAGGACCAGCAGCAACAGCAACAGCTGCAGCAGCAGGCTCGATTCCATACTCGTCCTTGAGGACTGTTGCCAACTCATTTACTTCTTTCACTGTCAAGTTTACCAACTCTTCAGCAATAGCTTTAATATCTGCCATTTTATTCTAAAAAATTTTAATTTGTTTTGAATTTACTTAATTTTGAAATTTTATTCAGGACGCTCACCTAAAGTCTTAAGCACACCATGAATAGTGTTTGCGCCTGACTGAAGAGAAGAAACAACGTTCTTGATTGGAGACTGCAGCAATGCCACGATGTCTGCAATAACTTCGTTCTTGCTCTTGATAGCTGCTAACGCATCGAGCTGGTCGGCTCCGACGAAAGTCATTTCCTCTGCGTATGCTGCCTTAAGTGCAGGAATTCCTTCCTTCTTATATTCCTTAAGCAACTTAGCAGGAGCATTTGCTGTATTGCAGAACATTACAGCTGTATTGCCCTTCAAAGAACCATAAAGCTCAGAATAGTCGATGTCTGATTTCTCGAGTGCTTTCTGCAGGAGGGTATTCTTTACCATCACCAGCTTAATGTCACTCTTGAAACACTTGCGGCGGAAATCTGATGTCTTTTGAGCATTTAATCCCTCACAATTAACGAGGTAAAAATGTGGAAATTCTTTCAGTTTCTCACCCAATTCAACGATAATAGTATCTTTTACTTCTTTTCTCATTGTTCTTAACGTTTAAAGAATTAATCAACTACTGACTTAGGGTCAACTTTTATACCCTTACTCATAGTGCTCGAAATAAAGATACTCTTGATATATGTACCTTTAGCAGCTGCAGGTTTAAGTTTGATGATTGTCTGAATAAACTCTTTTGCGTTCTCATAAATCTTATCAGGAGTAAAAGATACCTTACCGATTGATGTGTGGACAATACCACCCTTATCAACCTTAAAGTCTATCTTACCACTCTTAACTTCCTTGACTGCTTTAGCAACATCCATAGTCACAGTACCACTCTTTGGGTTTGGCATCAAACCACGTGGACCGAGTACACGGCCTAAAGGACCGACCTTACCCATGCATGAAGGCATAGTGATGATAACATCAATGTCTGTCCAACCGCCTTTTATCTTCTCGATATACTCATCGAGACCTACATAGTCAGCACCTGCTTCCTTAGCAGCAGCTTCGGCATCTGGAGTACAGAGGCACAATACACGAGTAACCTTACCTGTTCCGTTCGGCAGTGTAACGACACCGCGAACCATCTGGTTGGCCTTACGTGGATCTACGCCCAAACGTACGTCGATATCCAGAGAAGCCTCAAACTTTGTATAGGTGATTTCCTTTACAAGCTCTGCAGCTTCTTTGAGAGTATATGCCTTCCCTGCTTCAATCTTATCAGCTACTAACTTCTGATTTTTTGTCAGTTTACTCATTTCTTTAATTGAAGTTAAAATTATTTACCAGGGAAGTCACCTTCTACAGTGATACCCATACTTCTCGCTGTTCCAGCTACCAGTTTCATTGCTGATTCTACAGTAAAGCAATTCAAATCCTTCATCTTGTCCTCAGCGATAGCCTTAACCTGATCCCAAGTCACCTTGCCGACCTTTTTACGATTAGGCTGTGCTGATCCACCCTTCACCTTGGCAGCTTCAACCAACTGAACTGCTGCAGGAGGAGTCTTGATTTCAAAAGAGAATGACTTATCTGCATAATAAGTGATAACAACTGGAAGAACCTTTCCAGCCTTATCCTGGGTACGTGCATTGAATTCCTTACAGAATCCCATAATGTTGATACCCTTAGAACCGAGGGCAGGACCTACAGGAGGAGAAGGATTAGCTGCACCACCTTTAATCTGTAATTTGATTTGTCCAGCAACTTCTTTAGCCATTTCTTGATTGTATTTAAAAATTAATTATATTAAGAAATCTGTGTATCGTAACACTACACATCATTCTTTCTCGACTTGCATAAAACCAAGTTCCAATGGAGTTTTACGTCCGAAAATCTTGACCATAACCTTAAGTTTACGCTTTTCCAAGTTTACTTCCTCTATAATACCAGAGAAATCTTTGAAAGGCCCATCGGTTACCTTGACCGTCTCGTCAACAGAATAAGGGACGTTCACTTCTTCGCCCTGAATTTCCATTTCCTCGGCATTGCCAAGCATTTTGTTCAACTCGGATTGTCTGATAGGTGACGGATGATCCAGACCACCAAGAAAGCCTAATACATTCGGCATAAAGCGCAAAGTATGCGCTGTCTCGCCTTTAAGGTTAGCTTCTATCAAAACATAGCCAGGAAGATAATTCTTCTCAGAAACGACTCTTTTGCCATTCCTAAGAGAAGTCCTCTTTTCCTTCGGTATCAGAACTTGAGAGACATTATTTTGAAGCAAATCATTATGCCTCATCTCTGCCTCTATATATTCTTTAACCTTAGACTCCTGACCAGTAACTGCTCGAAGCACGTACCACCTGAATTTTGTATCAGCCATCTCTCGATTAGTTAGGATATACGGTACTCATCACAAGACCAAAAACCTGATCCATAACAAACACTATGAGTGCAATGATAAGGGAAGCAGATAAAACAACCACCGCACTGTTTGTTAACTCTTTCCGAGTAGGCCAAGATGTTTTATGCACAAGTTCGTCGTAGCAAGCTTTGCAATAATTTACAAATTTCTTAATCATACCTTTTATTTTTTATCCTGCACGGGAAGAGGGGCTCGAACCCCCGACCTTCGGTTTTGGAGACCGACACTCTACCAACTAAGCTATTCCCGTAAATCAAGGTTCCCCGAGTTTCGGAGAACCTTGCCTTTTTATGTTTCTCCTTTATTCTTTCGAATTAATCGTAGAGTTCAGTAATCTGACCAGCACCTACTGTACGACCACCTTCACGGATAGCGAAACGAAGACCGATGTTCAATGCTACTGCGTAGATAAGTTCAACTGTGATTTCTACGTTATCACCAGGCATTACCATTTCTGTTCCTTCTGGAAGAGAGATTTCACCTGTACAGTCCATTGTACGGAGATAGAACTGAGGGCGATACTTGTTTCCGAATGGAGTGTGACGACCACCTTCTTCTTTCTTCAATACATAGATAGATGCCTTGAACTTCTTGTGAGGCTTGATTGTTCCTGGGTGAGTGATTACCATACCACGCTTAACCTCATTCTTGTCAATACCACGGAGGAGAAGACCTACGTTATCACCTGCCTGACCTTCGTCAAGGAGCTTACGGAACATTTCAACACCTGTTACAACAGACTTCTTGTCTTCACCAAGACCGAGGAGCTGTACATCATCACCAACATGGATAACACCTGTTTCGATACGACCTGTAGCAACTGTACCACGACCTGTGATTGAGAATACGTCTTCAACTGGCATAAGGAATGGCTTATCTGTATCACGTGGAGGAAGTGGAATCCATGTGTCAACAGCGTCCATAAGTTCCATAACCTTATCTTCCCATTCAGCTACACCATTGAGTGCACCAAGTGCAGAACCACGAATGATAGGAGTTTCGTCACCGCTGAATTCATAGAAGTCGAGAAGCTCACGCATTTCCATTTCAACGAGTTCGAGCATTTCTGCATCGTCAACCATATCACACTTGTTCAAGAAAACAACCAACTTAGGAACGTTTACCTGACGAGCGAGAAGGATGTGCTCACGAGTCTGAGGCATAGGACCATCAGTTGCAGCTACAACGATGATAGCACCGTCCATCTGAGCAGCACCTGTTACCATGTTCTTTACATAGTCAGCGTGTCCCGGGCAGTCAACGTGTGCATAGTGACGGTTAGCTGTTTCGTACTCAACGTGAGCAGTGTTGATAGTGATACCGCGTTCCTTTTCTTCTGGAGCGTTATCAATCTGATCGAATGACTTTACTTCTGAAAGACCCTTCTTTGCCAATACTGTTGTGATAGCTGCAGTAAGGGTAGTCTTACCGTGGTCAACGTGACCAATTGTACCAATGTTTACGTGCGGTTTGGTACGTTCGAATTTCTCTTTTGCCATAGTTTTACTTTAATTATAAATTAGAATTATGATATTTCGTTAATAAATATATTCCCAGTTAATAGAGCTGTTAACGAGATTTGAACTCGTGACCTCTTCCTTACCAAGGAAGTGCTCTACCACTGAGCTATAACAGCAAGAGAGCGGAAAACGGGGCTCAAACCCGCGACCCCCAGCTTGGAAGGCTAGTGCTCTATCAACTGAGCTATTTCCGCAAAATCACTGTGAGAGGTGGGTGGTGATGGATTCGAACCACCGTAGGCGTGCGCCAGCAGATTTACAGTCTGCCCCATT
>JAKSIZ010000080.1 GCA_024398515.1 Bacteroidaceae bacterium
GTGGTGTCTTTGTGTGGTGTGATGGTGCAAGAACTTGTTCTTAAGCACCGGCACAACATACAAAAACATGGGCTTCAGTATGAAGCACACCATACATCATATCATTTTTTCTTTTATGATTACATTGACAATTATGCGGGTGAACCTTTCTGACTATGATTTAGCGGATACCAATAAATATAAACTGTACAACAATCAGTCGGAATAGGCTTCGCGGGAACCTATTGTCAGGCGGCGAAGGTCATAGTAACTGCCATTATATACATCGAAGTCAACATAACCCTTTATGCCTGGAAGACGGCCAGCATCAGTGTGCTGCCAGAACTTCCATTCGCCTTTGTACTCAAGGGTATCTACATAGTAGTGGGCAATCCAATACGGATAACGTTCAAATTCCTTGCCAGAGAGGTAGTCGAGTTTGAACTTATAACTCGTATAAATAATCGGTGCTACACCATAGTGATCTTCGACAATATCAAGCCAAGTCTGTATGTTTTCACGAAACTCTTCAGTTGTCAAGGCATCACCTTTGCGCTCAACATCGAGTATCGGAGGCAGGTCGCCCTCGTCGAGAGCAACATTCTTGATGAAGTAATTAGCCTGCTGACGTGCCGATGTCTTTGTGCTCCAGAAGTGATATGCGCCACGGATGAAGCCATGCTCAAGCGCAGCAGTAAAATTGTCGTTGAAGTATTCGTCGAGCCTATTCGATCCTTCCGTTGCCTTTATCATGATAAATCGCAATGGTGTGTTATTGATTTCAGCGTTTTGTTTCAGCACGTCCCAATCTATCTTGCCCTGATAATGGCTGATGTCAATGCCGTGGATGATGTATCCTTCTGGATAATGCACGTCAGAGAAAAGGGCTTTCCACCTGAAACTTGAAGGTCCGACGAAAAAATAATAGAATAAAAACACATACACAGCCATCACAAGCAGAGCTCCAAACATAAACGACCATGACGGCCGTTTATGAAAGAAAAAGAAGTAGTGATGACTATGTATGTGTTTCTTTGTCATTTCTTTTCCAAAGCAAGCGTCTTTGTAGGCAGGTCGCAGACTGCTGATGGTCCCCAATACTGGATTGGTCCAGGATAGAGATAGCATGTATCCTTTGCCCATTCATCACGCTTTGATGCGAAATACTTGAAAGGTTCTCCTTCAAGTTCTACGAGAGCCTTGCGTATAACTGGTTTCAATGCACCATTACGCTTTTCGATATTCATCATCATAGTGATAGGCACACCGCCTGCAATCCATTCTGCTGCAGGAGCAGTAGTGTTCTTTATGATTGACATGTAACCCGTCTTGCCGGTTGCTATGAGGCGGCTTGCATTGAAACCAAGGCTGTAGCAGTAGTCAGCATCATAGTTTGAAGGAGCAGCACAGCGGCCTTCATAGCCAAAGAAGTGGTGAAGAGTGGTGAACTTACCATTGTACTTACCTTCCCTGCGCAATTCATTGAGCTTGCGAGCAACCATCCTCGACAGGAGTTTTTCAGTTTCAATAAGTGAAACCTGAACGTTACCATGAGGGTCGCGGTCGAGTGCAAGTTGCAATGCTACGTCCTCTGGGAGAGAATCAAACACGAGCAATCCTTCGTTTGAAAGCTGCGACTTAACATAGTCAATCTGTTCTTCACGTGAACGAGAATGGCGACGAGCCTCTTCTGTAGAGAGGATGTCGTTGAGTTCAGCAATAAGCTTTTTGATTGTTGGAATGAATTCAATGAGGCCTTCAGGGATGAGAACTGTTCCATAATTATTTCCATTGTTTGCACGAGCAACAACAGAATCAGCAATCATCTTTACTATGTCATCGAGTGAAAGGTTCTTCTTCTCAACCTCCTCGCTGATAAGACAAACGTTTGGTTGGCACTGTAGAGCACACTCAAGAGCGATGTGACTTGCACTACGTCCCATCAGCTTGATGAAGTGCCAGTATTTGCGTGAGGAATTACAGTCGCGCTGAATGTTGCCGATAAGTTCTGAATATGTCTTGCAAGCTGTGTCGAAGCCGAACGAAGTTTCAATCTGTTCATTCTTCAAGTCGCCGTCAATAGTCTTAGGGCAACCGATAACCTGAACGCCATAGTTCTTTGCTGCATAGTATTCAGCCAGCACACATGCATTCGTATTACTGTCATCTCCACCGATGATTACCAACGCCTTGATGTTGAGTTCGCGAAGAATCTTGATACCTGATTCGAACTGCTCAACCTCTTCAAGTTTTGTACGGCCACTACCGATGATGTCGAAGCCACCGGTGTTGCGATAGTTGTCGATGATGTCTGATGTCAACTCAATATAGTCATGGTCAACAAGTCCCTTTGGTCCCATTAGGAAACCATAGAGTTTGCTGTCTGGATTCAACGACTTTACACCGTCGAAAAGACCGCTGATTACGTTGTGACCACCAGGAGCCTGACCACCAGAGAGGATAACGCCGACGTTGAATGCGTCGCATGATTTTACTTCTCCAGCTTGGAACTCAATGACAGGCATACCGTATGTGTGAGGGAACAAGCTCTTGATTTGTTCCTGATCTGCTACACTCTGCGTTGCCGCACCTTCTTTTACTTCAATACCACCCTGCAATCCCTTTGGAAGCTTTGGCTGGTAATTTGCTCTTTCTTTTTGTAAATTGCTTATCATACCTTTAATAAAAAATACTAACTCGATGCAAAATTAACCATTTTTTTTGTATTTCTTGTATTCAAACGCAAAAAACTTAACCGTTATGCGCTAAAAACGATATGAAGAAACAAAAAAATGACATTTTAGTTTTTAATATCATGAATATTTCTTACTTTTGCATCGAATTTATAAAGAATCAAAAATTACAATAGATAAAATTAGAAATAGGAAAGATGAAAAAAGTTGTTCGTAGCCTTTGGTTTGGATTCATTGGCTTTATAGTCTTGATTGTTTTAGTCATTTTTGCAATGTGGAATGGTCTTTTAGGAACGATGCCTGATATTGAAGACCTCCAGAATCCTATTGACAAATATGCTTCGCAAGTGTTTACTGCCGACGGAAAGTTGATGGGAACATGGAACAAGGAAGGCGGCAATCGCATCTACGTTGACTATAGTCAGCTGCCGAAAGACCTCGTGAATGGGCTTATTGCTACTGAGGACGAAAGGTTCTATGAACATTCGGGCATTGACTTTATTGCCCTCAGCCGTGCCATAGTCAAGCGCGTCGCAATGGGCCAGAAGAGTGCAGGCGGTGGTTCTACCATTACTCAGCAATTGGCAAAACAACTTTTCTCTGGTCAGTCGCCGAATAGTTTCCAGCGTGCTTTGAGAAAACCTTTTGAATGGATTATAGCCCTGAAGCTTGAGCGCTGTTATACAAAAGAGGAAATCATAACCATGTATCTCAACTATTTCGACTTCCTCCACAATGCCAATGGTATAAAGAATGCTGCGAAAGTATATTTCAGCAAGGAACCGATTGAACTTTCTACCGTTGAATGTGCAACGCTTGTCGGTATGTGCAAGAACCCTGCCTACTTCAACCCACTTAGATATAATGATCGCACGCGTGAGCGTCGTAATGTGGTGCTGCAGCAGATGGAGAAGAATGGTTACATCACACATGCAGAATACTCAACGCTTGCCGCTAAACCGCTCTTGCTGACATACCACAAGGTGGATCATCGTGAAGGTATCTGTACTTATCTGCGTGAATATCTCAGGCAGATTATGATGGCTGAAAAACCTAACATACAAGACTATCCTGACTGGAACAAGGATAAATACTATCAGGACTCACTTGCCTGGGAGCAAGATGAACTATATGGATGGTGCAACAAGAATATCAATTCACAAGGCGAACATTACAACATCTATACCGACGGTTTGAAGGTCTATACTACAATAGATTCACGTATGCAGAAATATGCCGAGGATGCTTGTTACGATCATGTGGCAAAATATCTTCAGCCAGCCTTCACGGCTTCAAAGAAGAACACACCACGTTTCCCTTACACAAGCAATATCACACAAAAACAATTTGATGCCATCATGCGCAAGGCAATGCGGTTGAGCGAACGCTATCGCATACAAAAGAGTGCCGGCATGAGCGAGGAAGATATATTCAAGACCTTCCACGTCAAGGTTCCTATGACGGTATTCTCATACAAAGGCGAAGTAGAAACCATGATGACACCATACGACTCCATCCTTTACTACAAACAATTCCTCCGTACTGGTTTCATGAGCATGGAACCTGCGACAGGTGCAGTAAAGGCTTACGTCGGAGGACTCGACTTCGAACATTTCTCTTACGACATGGCTATGGAAGGTCGCCGACAGGTAGGTTCGACCATGAAGCCGTTCCTCTATTCACTTGCTATGGAGAATGGTTACACGCCATGCGACATTGTGCCGAGTATGCACAAGACTTATATCGTTGGTGGTGTGCCTTGGACTCCAAAGGGCGGACGCGGTGGAATGATTTCCATAAAATCGGCGTTGGCACATTCTGATAATGCCGTATCTGCATTCCTTATGAACAAGCTCAACCCTCACCAACTTGTTAACCACTTACGAAAAGTTGGAATCCGCAACAAGAGAATAGATCCTGTACTCTCACTTAGACTTGGACCAAGTGATGTTTCTGTTGGTGAAATGGTAAGCGGATACACAATGTTTGCCAATCACGGTGTGAGAGTGGCTCCATTGTTTGTTACAAAGAT
This sequence comes from Bacteroidaceae bacterium, assembly GCA_024398515.1. Lineage (GTDB taxonomy): Bacteria > Bacteroidota > Bacteroidia > Bacteroidales > Bacteroidaceae > Prevotella. Next base: position 4,705 of record JAKSIZ010000080.1, read on the forward strand.
CGTAGATAGCAACGGCAACGTAGTGGCACAGTTTAAACCAGATGTCAGCGAAGTAATAAGCGAAGGTAGTTCATATCGTATGCTTGAGTTGCTCAAAGCTGTCGTTAACGAAGGTACCGGACGACGCATCCACGGCTACGTGAATTGCGAAATGGGCGGCAAGACAGGAACCACCAACTCCCACTCCGATGCATGGTTCATGGGCGTGACGCCGGAACTTATTTGTGGAGCATGGGTAGGCGGCGAAGACCGTGACATACACTTCAACTCGATGGCATTCGGACAAGGTTCGGCAGCAGCACTTCCTATCGTTGGCAAATACCTTAATAAAGTATATAAGGACACGGCACTGCCATACGATAAGGACCGTCGTTTCAATGTTCCAAAGGACTTCGACTCGTGCGATAAGAAAAAGAAAAAGGAAACCGACGAACTTGGCATAGACGAGATTTACGAATAAAGTGCTTAATAGTTTTTACCTGACGCTAATAATTGTAAAAAGATCAAAATACATTTCATTATGTGTGTCTGCCATTGGCAGCCTTGATGTATTGGTTGCGTCTGTGCTTATATGAACAAGTTCATAACGCCCATCCGCAACCACCCCATCGCTCTTCGTTCCGAAGAGCCACACATAATAAAATGAAAAAAATACCTTACGGTAAAAAATGTGGCCTTTGGCCATAAAAAATTTTTATGGTTATTGATATAGTTGTTGGTTATAGGATATGGGGGCTAGGTTATCTACCAACAACCCACAACCGATAACCCACAACCGTTCATATTTTTTACGAACGAAGTGAGATATTTTTTATGCGAAGCATATTTTTTAT
>JAKSIZ010000081.1 GCA_024398515.1 Bacteroidaceae bacterium
TATTATTTTTTATGGCCAACGGCCACATTTTTTACCGTAAGGTATTTTGTCATTTTATTATGCGTGGCTCTTCGGGACGAAGAGCGATGTGATGGTTGTGGTTGGGCGTTATGAACTTGTTCATATAAGCACAGACACAACCACCACATCAAGGCTGCCCAAAGGCAGACCACACATAATGAAATGTATTTTTTTTCTTATAGATTACACAGGATTGATGGGTGAGTTAAAAGCTTTTGCTCTTGCAGAGCGTGGTATGTTACGTCGATATACCCAGGGCGTCGCTGTGCTATGCCCTGGGCTGATAGGTGTAAGCCTTTCAGGCTATAATTTTTTGCTTGATTTTGAAAAATCTAATGGAAAATCGGAACAAAAATAATGGGGACGATTTGTTTGGGCGGCGCTTTGCGCCTTATCATCGACTTCAGTCGCTTCGCTAGTCGAAGAAATCTTTTGAAAAATCATAATAAAAATCATGGGATGAACGTTGTCGTTGATTCGGACGATGCTTTAAGCCGAAAAAAAACTGTAGCAGTTTTCGATCCAAAACTGTAGCAGTTTTCATGTAAAAACTGCTACAGTTTTTTCCAAACTATTAAGGTTGTCCGGAGAAAGCCTAACGCTCGTGCCACGAAAGACTAACGTTCACGCATTGAAAATCTATTGTTAGCCTATGATTTGCTTTAACGCCTACGACACTTCTACTGTCACCATGTTCTGGTTGAAAAGATAGTCGTACTTCATCGAGGTTGTGGCTATGCGGACAAGTTGAAGACCTATCTGCTCCTTGTCTGCCGCGTCGATTGGGTTGAAGGCTGCGCCGTCGTCGTGAAGGCTTACCGTAACCTTGCCATCGACAACCATGGCACGCACGTCGATGAAATGCGCCGTGGAATGCTCGGCTATGTTCTTTATCAACTCCTCACAGCAGAGGGCAGAATGGTTTGCTATGCTTGGAGTCAGGCCTTTCGACGTGATGAACGGCACGATGGCATCGGTCACATCGTTGATGTTCTCCACTCGTGAAGGTATGGAAATGTCGAAAACTTCAGCCTCGGACTGCAACGGTATGAGCAACACAGGCGAATTAAGTCGGTTCTTCCTGCGCTCGTTTGCCGTCACCGGAAGCAAGAACACTGCCACTGCAAGCTGTCCGACGAAGAATCCCCACCATGCATATTCAGGCATCCAAGCGGCAAATGCCCAGAATCCAAACATAGGGAATACGGCTTTGCTAAGGGCAACATACATGGCGAGTTTGTTGTGGTCGTAGAATTGATAGGCTGGAATGAAGAGGCTGTATATGCCTTCGAGGATGATGTTAAGCGCAAATACTGGCAATGCTTTCGCTACAATCGGCAACATTGATGCGTCTTTTACGCCAAAGAGAGCCGACACTTGGTCGGGGATTACGACTATTGCAGCCGTATATACAATAAGACAGAGGGCAAGAAAACGGTATGCGCTGCCCATCATCAGCAGTATTCCGCGTGCATCACCCATGCCTTTCAGTATGGCTCCAACGGGTTGTATGGTGCGCATTGTACCACTCACGAAGATCATTGAAAAGGCGAGCAGAGTGATGCAAACGGCGAATGTCACTACTCCTATATCACCCAAATAGCGAATAGCAACGAGGTTGCAGGCGGCTATTTGCACCGCTATGAGGAATGTGGTGATTGTTATTGGCAATCCCATCATGGCCATCTGCCCCATTATACCCTTCTCCTTGCCTAAGTTCAGGCGCAGAGTCTTGGCGTTTGAGCCCTTCTTGCGGAAGTGAACAAGCAATATCAATGCCGAGAGTATGTACATTATCATCGTAGCCGATGCCGCACCTTCGACTCCCCAATGGAACACACTGATGAAGATTATGTCGAGAATCACGTTCATCACATTGCTGATTATGACTGCAACAGTGGCGAGTTTCGGCGATCCATCAACTATTACGTAGGTCTCAAGCATGTAGGAGATGAGGAACGGAAGCATCGTGATGAACGAGATGCGCATATATTCTCCTGCCTGTTGGCGCAGGTTGTCGGAATTGCAAAGCATGTTCAGTATCTGGTCAAACCATATCATTCCCACTGCAACAATGATGACTCCGGCTATCGTAACGGCTAAAAGACAGCGTGTGAATATGCGATTTGCCTTGTCGCGGTCGCCGTTTCCTATTGCCATACCCGTAAGAATAGAACCTCCGATAATGAAAAGATTGCCTATCGAGAAGGTCAACTGGAGTATCGGTTTCGATATGTTTACTGCACCCAAAGCCTCGGCGCTGATAAGTTGACCGACCAACGAAGCATCTACAAGGCTTGCAATCTGCGTTGCAGCAACGGTAAGCACAGTAGCCAAAAGGTAAGCCTTGAATGCCTTTCCCACTAAAAATGAATTTCTTTTTTGCATAATAATAAATTTTTGCAAATGTACGATTTTATTTTCAACTATGCAAGTTATGGCACGTCATTGTTGCTTGCAAAGTTAAAAAAGGAAAAATTATTACACCTTATATATATATAGGTGCAAACTTTTAGTATATTTGCAGATTGTATGATGCACGAAAAGATGATAACCATAGTTGGACCGACGGCAAGTGGCAAGACAGATCTTGCTGCTCACTTGGCTACTTCGCTGATAGTTGAAGGCAGGAATGCGGAAATTCTTAGCGGCGATTCGCGTCAGGTGTTCCGTGGTATGGACATCGGGACAGGCAAGGATTTGGCTGACTATAAGGTCGTGTGCGCAGATGGAAAGGTTGTTGACGTGCCTTATCACCTTATAGATATATGCGATGCAGGCGAGAAATACAACATCTTTCGCTATCAGCAGGACTTCATGAATGCCTATAACGACTGCATCAATCGGGGCGTGATGCCGATTCTTTGCGGTGGTTCGGGACTTTATGTTGAGACGGTTCTGAAGGGTTATCACCTCTCGCCAGTGCCAAAAAACGAAGAACTCCGCACTTCACTTGAGGGAAAAAGTCTTGCTGAACTCACTGAAATGCTGAAGGATTTGAAGGCAAAGAACAAGACTAACATGCACAATACGACGGATGTTGACACTGCAAAACGTGCCATCCGTGCGATAGAAATAGAGACATATAACATCGAACATCCCCTACCCGACCGTGTTATGCCGCGGATTGACTCGATAGTCATAGGCACAAGCATTGACCGCGAACTGCGCAGAGAGAAAATATCGCGCCGACTCAAAGCCAGACTTGACGAGGGAATGGTGGACGAAATCCGCGGTTTGCTCGAAACAGTGCCCGCCGACGACCTCATCTATTACGGTTTGGAATACAAATACGTGACGGAATATGTCATTGGGAAACTTACTTTCGACGAGATGTTCGGGAAGTTGGAAATAGCGATTCATCAGTTTGCAAAGCGACAGATGACGTGGTTTCGCGGCATGGAACGCCGTGGTTTTACTATTCATTGGGTTGACGCTTCGCTTCCAATGGAGGAACGAGTGGCAGAATGCCAGAGGATTTGTTCTGAAGTGAGGAGTTAAAGCCCCCCTCAGTCCCCCCAAGGGGGGGATGATAGGAATCCTTTCACTTCACCCCTCCTTGGGAGGGGCAGGGGGAGGTTTTAAGGAGTTAAGAAATTAAAAAGATAAATTGATATGGAAAAGTGGGGGATTGTTTTCTGCCCAAAGTATAAGAATGGCAGGAAGGAATGGACAAAGTTTGCGAAGGTTCTGAGGGACAAACATGTTGATTACGACTATGTTCAGAGCGAAGATAATCGTGGCGTGTCGCGTCTTGTGAACATGATGATAGGCAACGGTTACAAGACTATTATCGTTGTTGGCGGCGATGCTGACCTTAACGATGCCGTGAACTGCCTAATGCAGAAGGATGCTTCAACGCGTGCCGGCATTGACTTGGGCATTATACCTAACGGAATATTAAACGACTTTGGCAAGTTCTGGGGCTTCGACGAGGACAACGTATGCGAAACAGTCGATTCAATCCTGCGTCATCGCGTGAGGAAAGTTGATGTAGGTTGTGTTCATTACAGGCTTGAACGTGAAGGAAAACTAAACCAATGCAAACGGTATTTTATTAACTGCGTGAACGTCGGACTCGTTGCTGCACTGACAAACTTGCGCCGGCAGACGCGCACTTTCTTCTTCGATTATCTCGGCACAGACCCTCTGTCGTATGCTTTCTCTACCCTACTCTTGGGATTTCAACGCCTCGACTACAAGATGAATATCAAAATAAACGACGACGAAATTGACCGAAAAGTGATGACTGTATGCGTCAGCAATGCCCACGGTTACGGTCAAACGCCAAGTGCTGTGCCTTACAATGGCAAACTTGACGTGAGCGTAGTTTACAATCCTGGCGTTACAAAATTTGTCGAAGGAGCGTATCTGATGTATCGTAAGCAGTTCCTGAATCATGAAAGTGTGCATCCATACCGCACGGACAAAGTGATTTTCTCAAAGGCGAAACATGCTCTTGTCAGCGTTGATGGGCGCATACTCTCCACCCCAATAGGCGAATTTTCAATCGACATAGAGCAGGAAGTGCTTAACTTTATCATTCCGTAATGGTGCCATCACCTTTGATTTTTTATTTATTGTTGTCCGCGAAGCAATAGCCTGAAAGGCTTACACCCATCAGCCCAGGGCAGAGCAAAGCGACGCCCTGGGTATAACGACGCAACATACCACGCTCTGCAAGAGCAAAAGCTTTTAACTCACCCGTATCCTGTGTAATCATATAATAGAAAAAAATCTTTTCATTGCCTTCTTCTTTGCAAGTCTGCACTTCGTG
>JAKSIZ010000082.1 GCA_024398515.1 Bacteroidaceae bacterium
TCATCCCCCTTTGGGGGGACAGAGGGGGGCTTAGGGGGACTTTGTGGTTAGGCGTTCAAAGCAGGATATTTTGAATGGAAATTATTTTCGAGGCGGGCGATATATCGTTTCGCCTCGTATTTTGCCATAGGCAGGTCATGCATCAGGTAGTTGCCACACGAGTCTGGTGTAGTGCCTGGCACAACGCCTTCAAACTCGGCAACAAACCTAAACGCCTTTATCATCAAGTGTCGAACCACCTCTGGTTCATGCTCTCCCTTCAGTATCAAGTAGCTTCCTGTCAGGCATCCCATCGGTCCCCAATAGATTACAAGATCCTTCCATTCATCATCGTTTCGCAAGTATGTAGCCACAAGATGCTCTATTGTATGCATGGCAGCACCGCCGATGCAAGGTTCTGCATTCGGAGCCGTCATGCGGATGTCGTATGTCGTAACACTCTTGCCACCGACTGTGTCGATGCGCGAAACATAAATCCCTGGTTGCAGTGTAGTATGGTCAACCTCAAAACTTGGTATCAATTTCATATAGTTATTCCTTATTATTTGCAGTTTTATTATTTTTTTTCGAATGCAAAGATAATATAATTTTACTATTTCACAAAAACAAAAACAATAAAAACAAATCCTACACCTTATTAATATTGCGCGCGCGTGCGTGCGCATACGAATAATCAGTATTTTAACACTCGAAAGTTTCACTTTTATAAACTTTTTTGTAACTTTGCACCCGATTAATGATGGTAGTCAAGAGACTATAGATGCATTTTCCCATGTAGAAACCATTGGTTTGAATAATGGATTTGGTGGCAGACATTTTGCATGGTAACTTTGTGCAACGAAAGATAAACAACTAATAAAACATCAAAACAATGAAAAGAAAAATTACAAGACTTTTACTTTCGGCAGTACTGATGATGTGCTGCACAGTGTCGGCTTTAGCACAACTTGGCACGCCGCCAAATGATGAAATCTGGTACACTACGACCGATGGGAATACGTGTACCCCATACAAGGATGGTGTTGATGTGTTTGGTGCAACAATTATAAGCAACAAATATGAAAACGGTCATGGAACGATTAAGTTCGACGGAAATGTGACGGGCATTGGAGAGTCTGCTTTCGAAGACTGTTATGGTTTAAATTCAGTAACTATTCCAAATAGTGTGACGGGCATTGGAAAATATGCATTCTATCAATGTTCCAACTTGACTTCGATAACAATTCCAAACAGTGTGACGTACATTGGAAAGGCTGCTTTCGAAGACTGTAATGGTTTAAATTCAGTAACTATTCCAAATAGTGTCACGAGCATTGGAGAGTATGCTTTCGAATACTGCTCCAATTTAAGTTCAGTAACCATTCCTAACAGTGTCACGAGCATTGGTTGGGAAGCTTTCCGAGAATGTACCAGTTTAACTCAAGTAGCCATCCCAAACAGTGTCTCAAGAATTGAATCGTCTGCTTTCGATGGTTGTACTAATTTGCGAGATGTATTCTTTGGGGGAGAAAATAATATAACATTGGGAGACAATGTGTTTTACAGAACTCCTGCAACAATCTATGTAGGAGATAAGACAAAATTTCCCGAGACATGGGGCGGCAGACCTGTACTCTCATGGCGTTCGGGCAATGGCGACGGCACAAGGGAAAGTCCATACGAGATAGAGAACTATATGAATCTCTACGGATTCTCGCTTGAAGTACTGCAGGGAAACACAAGTATCTGTGGCAAGCTGACGGCAGACATTACGGCAAACAACAATGTGCTCAAAGCGGATGGAACTCTGGCTGGGGTATTCAAGCCTTGGGAACCGATAGGCGGACAGGGATACGGATTCAGGGGCGAGTTCGATGGTGGTGGTCACATCATAAGCGGATTGTATTTCAACGATGCAAACAGGCAGGCTGTCGGGCTTTTCGGCAAGGCTGCGGGTTCTGAAGAATCTAATTCTCCCGACAGGTCTTACATTCATGATGTTGGTGTCCGTGACAGTTATTTCAATGGCATAAGCCATGTGGGTGGCATCTGCGGCGACTTCGCACTCGGACGGATGGAGAACTGTTGGAACGCAGCAACCGTTCAGTCAGTAAACTCTGTCGCTGGAGGCATAGCAGGTTCGTGCTGGCGTTATGCATTCATGTCTGGTTGCTATAACATAGGCAAAGTGTCAGAAGGCACAGAAAGCGGTGGTGTCTGTGGCATCGTGTCAAAGAACAACGAAGTTGACCATTCTGTCAGCAACTGCGTTTCGCTTGAAGGCAAATGTAGCGTGGCGTACAACCTCTACCCTACAACATCCCAAACCTACGCTGATGATGGAGGTGCAAAGGTCAATAATGTCTATATATTGAATGACTCAAAGTTTGCAAGTGGCGATGTGTGCTGGATACTGAACGGAGAGAAGATTGACACTAAATGGCGCCAGCAGATAGTAAAGGACTCATATCCGGTATGGACGGGCAACTATCTGGTGAACCATTCGGACGGAAAGGGATATTATAATGAGACGATGTGTGAGAAAGAAAACGGCATTCATAGTTTCATCAAGGAAGAAGTGAAGAGATGTAATAATTCGACTTTTGTCTATTGGCACTGTAGCGCATGTTACAAGGATTTCACCGATGCTGACAGAACGAAGGAAGAGACAGTTGCCAATAAATCCAGCCATTTCCCTGAATATGTTATGGGAATAGTACCGACAGAAACTACAAAAGGGCGCTATGGTTACTATCAATGTACCAGTTGCCACAAGAAGTTCAAGGATGAACTGTGCAGCGAATCATGGGCAAATGAGAATGACTTGATTGTTCCTGAAGCCAAGAAAACCGAAATCTGGTACACTTCGATTAACAATGAGGTAATTCCTCCTTATATGTCCGGTGTTTTTGGAGCAACTATCAATGCTAACACATACATTCGTGGTTTGGGAGTAATAACATTCAACAAGGATGTAACGAGTATTGGAGATGAGGCTTTTAATGGCTTTTACAGTGACTTCTCTGCAAGTCTACAAACCATAAGTATTCCATCGAGCGTAACAAGCATTGGAAATAGTGCGTTCAAGGATTGTCACTCATTGCAGTCAATCAACCTCCCATCTGGCGTTACGAGCATCGGGAATTCTGCATTCACCCGTTGTAGCACATTGCAGTCAATCAACATCCCATCTGGCGTGACGAGCATTAGACAGTTTGCATTCTCCGATTGTAGCTCATTGCAATCAATCAACATCCCATTTGGGGTGACGAGCATTGGACAGTATGCATTCTCAGGATGTGCTTCATTGCAATCAATCAACATCCCATCTGGGGTGACGAGCATTGGAGAGTTTGCATTCTTAGGATGTGCTTCATTGCAATCAATCAACATCCCATCTGGCGTGACGAGCATTGGACAGTTTGCATTCTCTAAATGTGGTAAAATGGAGTCAATCAACATCCCATCTGGGGTGACGAGCATTGGAGAGTTTGCATTCTCTGAATGTAGTAAAATGGAGTCAGCAACGTTCCATTCCATACCATCTTTTGGTTATAAATCATTTGCAGACTGCAATAGTCTCTCCACCAAAATCCTCGACCTCACCGACAGCGATAAACCGTATATTGGAACTTCATTGTCAAACTATCCTGGTGGCTTCACCAAGGCACGCTACCACCGCACATTGGCAAACAATGGTACTACTTGGGGGACAATCACATTGCCGTTCGTGCCTGCAAGCACTGAGGGGTTGAAGTTCTATACGCTTAAGGATGCAACAAGCGACAAGGTTGTGCTTACGGAAGTAACTGACATCAAGGCTGGCGTGCCTTATCTGTTTAAGAACTATGGTGAAAATGCAGAGTTTACTCTCACAGCAACAGATCCAACGGTTGTAGTTAATCCTGTAGAGCAGGAAGCAATAAACGGCATGAAACTCGTGGGTGCGTTCAGAAAAGATGAGTTTACTGGTGATGGAACGAAATATGGCCTGTATGGTGGAAACACCTTCATGACCACAACAGGTACTCTCACAATTAACCCATTCCGTGCATATCTTGAAACGGCGGTAAGTGGTGCCAAGGCAATAGTGATAGATAATGAGGCAGACGGCATAGACGACATCAGGCACCTCTCCTCTGCACAATCGCAAGAAGGAGTAAACGTGCAGGGTATGCGCGTAGGCAATAGTTATAAGGGAATAGTAATCAAGAACGGTAAAAAATATTTGAACAAATGAAAACTTATATCAAACCAACAGTAAAAGAGATTGAAGTCAGCTTGCAGTCTATGATGGCTGGTTCGGAATCGTTGAACCTCGGTTCTACAGAAGAAAGCTTTGAGGCAGGTGCCAAAGGCGAAGTTGCTGACGACGGTATTAATGGCGAATGGTGACATTTAGGCATAGGTGAAATAAAACGTTTTCGTGTGCTATTATAATAGAAAAAAATGATATGATGTATGGATGGTCACTATCGTGGCCATCCATACATCATATAAAATATATGCTTCGCATAAAAAATATCTCACTTCGTTCGTAAAAAATAAATATGCTTTTACGGTTTTAAAGTCCGTATAACCTCATAACCATATATTATTTTTTATGGCCAAAGGCCACATTTTTTACCGTAAGGT
>JAKSIZ010000083.1 GCA_024398515.1 Bacteroidaceae bacterium
AGACATGGGCTTCAGTATGAAGCACACCATACATCATATCATTTTTTTCTATTATGATTACACCGAGTTTTACAAGTAACCACTATTTTTTTTATAAAAATTGGTGGTATTATCCGAAAAAAACATTAACTTTGCAAAGATTATCAAGAATGAGAAATCTCTGGGAAAACAAATGGCAACAGAACAACAATAGCAAAAGCAATATGAACAAATTATTTCTAACACTCCTCACAGCACTCTGCTGCACAACAATGGCTTATGCCGAAAACCAATATGCAAAGTGTATTGACCATATCTACTACATCCTCAACAGTAGCGACAAGACCGCAGGAGTTACATGGGGAAAGTTTCAGGAGTACGCAACTGATGAATATACTGGCGACATCCATATACCTGACTCCATAAATTATGGTGGCGTAACTTACAATGTTACATACATCGGGGATGATGCATTCTATGATTGCACAGGACTAAACTCAATAACATATTCTGACAATTTGCAAAGCATTGGGGCATACGCATTCAAGGGTTGCACAGGCTTACGTTCAATCAAATTGCCCAAGGATATGGAAGTTATCAGAATTAATGCATTCGAAGGTTGCACAGGTCTGACCTCAATCACATTGCCAGAGAAGTTGAAAAGTATCTTTGTAGAAGCATTCAAAGGCTGCACAAATCTGACGTCGATAGCCATTCCAATCAACGTGACAAGTATTGGCAACAATGCATTCAATGGAACTACAAATATGAAGGAAGTATTTGTCTATTCTGAATCATTGACTAATGTTGGGACGGCAGTTTGGTCCGATACCATACCTACATACGTTAAGTCAACATCATTCAAGACATACAAGGCGAATGTCTTTAAGGCATATAATATAAAGGTATTACCCGACGATGGCAGCATAGGAGATGCAATAAAGGGGGAGTTCAACTTTTCGGATGAAGAGGCTGAAGTAATCAATAAGTTGTTGAGCATACGTAGCACCCTGGGCAAGAAGCAATCAGGTGCTGCCGCTGAGGTGACTAAAGGTAATCAGTCGATAACCCTTTACGCCCCTGACAATGTGAAATTCATAAAAGAAGAGGAGTAACTAACGGCAAACGAAACCTTGGAAAAGATAATTGTACCGAATTTGGTATAATAAGAAAAAGTATTTAACTAAATAAAGGAAATAAATTATGGGAAAGATGAATTATATCAGGTTGGTTGAAGTTACGTCAACCAATGACTACCTGAAACATTACGCAAAAGAGATGGACGACGGGCAGAACACCGTAGTGATAGCTGAAAGCCAGAAGTCGGGACGTGGTGCTGGCAAGAACACATGGGAGTCGGCTGCAGGTAAGAACCTTACATTCAGCCTGCTGATACACCCAGTCTATATTAAGCCAACAGAGCAATTCCTTATCTCGATGGCAATATCAAACGCAGTGACGAAGACCGTTGCCAACCTGCAATGGCATCAGAATGCTGCCATGCAGTGCAAGGTGAAGTGGCCTAACGATGTATATATCGGCAAGTCGAAGATCTGCGGCATACTCATTGAGAACACATTGAACAAGGAGGGCATAAAGTATAGCATCATCGGTGTCGGTCTGAACGTGAACCAGACAGAGTTCTTCAGCGATGCACCTAACCCAGGTTCGTTGAAGCACTTCCTCGGACACGAAGTTGACCGTGAGGAATTGCTTATTCACCTGCTCGACGAGTTCGAGAGGCAGATGATGACACTGGCTCATGGACAGGAGGAGACAGTGCGTGAGGAGTATGTTGACAATCTGTTCCGCAAAGAAGGAATGCACACATACCGCGACAAAGACGGAGAATTTGAGGCAGAGATAGTGCAGATTGAGGACGATGGACACCTCATCCTACGCGACGACAAAGGTAAACTGCGCCGATATGGCTTCAAGGAAGTGGAGTTTGTAATTGTTAGATAAAGCATGTTAAGCTTGCAAAAACTGAAATATTAACACACAAAATAATTATTATGGTAAAGTTTAAGAGAATACTTTTGAAGTTGAGTGGTGAGAGTTTGATGGGCTCACAGAACTATGGTATCGACGTAGAACGACTGAACGACTACGCACGTCAGATAAAAGAAGTGCACGACATGGGTGTGCAGATAGGTATCGTCATTGGTGGCGGTAACATCTTCCGCGGACTCAGTGGAGCAGGAAAAGGCTTCGACCGCGTTAAGGGCGACCAGATGGGAATGTGTGCCACGGTGATAAACTCACTTGCACTGAGCAGCGCACTCGGTGCTTTGGGCGTAAAGAACAAGGTGCTCACAGCCATTCGCATGGAACCTATCGGCGAGTTCTACTCAAAATGGAAGGCTATTGACGCAATGAACGACGGCTACGTTTGCATCTTCTCGGCTGGGACAGGCTCACCTTACTTCACTACAGACACAGGCAGTTCGCTGCGAGGCATAGAGATTGAAGCCGACGTGATGCTCAAGGGCACACGTGTTGACGGCATATATACCGCCGATCCAGAGAAAGATCCAACCGCTACAAAGTTTAGCGACATAACATACGACGAGATATACGTGAAGGGATTGAAGGTGATGGACCTCACTGCAACGACAATGTGCAAGGAGAACAATCTGCCTATCTACGTATTTAATATGGATGTATATGGCAACCTGAAGAAGGTTATCGATGGTGAAGAAATCGGAACTTTGGTTCATAATTAAAACAAAATAGTAGGGATGGGAAAACTTAGGACAAACATCGTCGTGCTTGCATTGCTCATCATTGCAATGCCGTTGCAGGCAAAGAAAGTGAAGAAGACAGTGGCTGACCTGTGGCCCGACGGTACAGAGATAGGTCAATGGTTCAAAGAAAAAGACAAGATTGACATTACTACATTAGGGAAACAGTATGTCATCACCGACTATGGCGTGAAACAAGACAGCACACTGCTGCAGACGGAAGCCATTCAGGCAGTAATCGACAAGGCAGCCAAGGATGGCGGTGGTGTGATTGTCGTGCCAAAGGGTACATTCCTTTCCGGTGCATTGTTCTTTAAGCAGGGCACTCATCTGCACTTAGACGAGGGCGGAACGATAAAAGGCGTGGATTACATACGCTGGTATCCTGTGAAGGACAGTCGCATGGAGGGACAGAACCTGAAATACTTCGCTGCACTTATCAATGCCGAAGGACTCAATGGTTTTACTATAACCGGCAAAGGGACAATAAATGGAAACGGTGAACGTTTCTGGCGTGAGTTCTGGATTCGCCGTCAGTATAACCGTCAATGTACAAACCTTGAGGCGATGCGTCCGCGTCTTGTCTTCATCCGCGACTGCAACGATGTAAGAATCGAAGATGTACACCTTATTAATAGTGCCTTTTGGACTTGTCATCTCTACAAGTGTAATCGTGTAAAGATACTCGACACATACTTCTTTGCACCTCACGAACCAGCCGATGCAAAGGCACCAAGCAGCGATGCTATTGACATTGACGTGTGCGAAGATGTGCTCGTTGACGGTTGTTACCTCAGCGTGAACGATGATGCCATTGCAATAAAGGGCGGCAAGGGAACGTGGGCAGACAAAGATCCGAACAATGGAATGAACCGGAATGTGCTGATACAAAACTGCCACTACGGGTTTGTTCATGGATGTCTGACGCTTGGAAGCGAGAGTGTTCACGACTATAATATCGTGTTGCGCAACATCGAAGTCGAAGGCGCAAGCCGTGTGCTTTGGCTAAAGATGCGCCCCGACACACCTCAACACTACGAATACGTGACGGTAGAGAACATAAAAGGCAGTGCTGCAAGTGTGCTTGTCGTTCGCCCTTGGACACAGTTCTTCAAGCCAGGCGACCGCACAGACATGCCGTTGTCAACGTGCAACAACATAAAGTTGAAGAATCTCGACATGAAATGCCGCACGTTCTTCGACGTTGGTGCGTCGGACAAATATCAGTTGAAGGACTTCATCTTCGAGGACCTCAACATCGAAGCATCAAAGGACAAGAGCTTCGACCAAAGCATCATCAACGGCTGCACGGTGAAGAATGTTGAGATAAAGTAAAAGCCCCCTCTATGTCCCTGTTCTCCTAAACAATAAATTATTGGTGTCCGCTAAATTATAGTCTGAAAGACTTACACCTATCAGCCCAGGGCAAGCGCAGCGACGCCCTGGGTATAATGACGCAGACTAATTACGCTCTGTAAGAGCAAAAGCTTTCGACACACCCGTAAAACCCTGTGTAATCTATAAGAAAAAAATACATTTCATTATGTGTGTCTGCTTTTGGCAGCCTTGATGTGGTGCTTACGTCTGTGCTTATATGAACAAGTTCTTAACGCCCAGCCGCAACCACCGCATCGCTCTTCGTACCGAAGAGCCACACATAATGAAATGACAAAATACCTTACGGTAAAAAATGTGGCCTTTGGCCATAAAAAATAATATTAGTTTTTTGGTTGTTGGTTATCGGTTATTGGTTTTGGATAACCCACAACCTGAAACCTACAAACATCTCCATTTTTTACGAACGAAGTGAGATATTTTTTATGCGTTAGCATATTTTTTAT
>JAKSIZ010000084.1 GCA_024398515.1 Bacteroidaceae bacterium
GTCGGTACTTTTTAAGAGTGGAATACTGTGTTGAGTATATGGTTAGAAAAATAAAGTAGCCCCCTCACTCCCCCTTGGGGGGAATGAGGGGGCTACTCTCTGCCCTGGACTGATAGATGTAAGCCTTTCAGGCTATAATTTTGTGGACACCTATAAATAATAATCTGGAATCCACTTATTATGGCTTCAATTCCTTCTTACTCATAAGAGCCATGCCGGCTATAAGGATGATTGTGCCCATGATAGCCATTGGGGTTATGTGTTCGTGAAGCACAAGATAGGATGCAAGCATGGTAAAAATGCACTGCAGATAGACGATGTTTGTGGTGAAGACAATGCCAAGTCGCGGCAGAACCCAGTTCCATGCAACGTAGCACAGCATTGATGCCACCAGACCGAGATAGAGAATGTTGCCCACGACTATAGGGCGGAAAAGGATTGATGCGTCTGTCTGCAACGGACTTACAAACACAAGCCACGGAATGATGGCAATTAGTCCGTAGGCAAAGACCTTGCGGGTGATAAAACGAGAGTCGTAGCGCGAAGTCAATGACTTCATTATAAGCGAATAAAATCCCCATGCAAACGATGCACCGAGAGCCAAAGCATCGCCGAGAGGATTGAGTCGGAGTATCAACTGACCATTGAGAACCACAAGCGTAAGTCCCACGAAAGCAACTGCCGAACCCACTATTTGCAGGCGGTTTATACGTTCCTCACGATAGAAACATGCAAGCAACAATGCCGTCACCATTGGAGTAGTTCCAACGATAATCGACACGTTTGATGCCGTAGAATACTTCAGTGCCATGTTTTCTGCAAGGAAATACAATGCTCCACCCATGGCTCCGGCAAGTATCAACTTGATTTCGTCGCGAAAGGAATCAGCCCACATCCGTTTGTGTGAGAGGCCAATCATGCAGACGTAAGCAATCAGGAAACGCAATGTGAATATGTCGGCAGGCATAAGCCTTTCGTTCAACAACACCTTCGACGAAACAAACGTCTCGCCCCAAACAGCAATGACTCCAACAGCCACTACCAAAGGGATGTGTGAAGTGAAAAAACCTTTTATATTCATAAACCAAGTGCAAATTTACACAATTATTCCCGTAAATCGTTGCATAATCGCAAATAATTGTCTATTTTTGCATACAAAATAACGAAAGAGCAATGATAATAGAGAATCCGATAAACGAAGACGGCAAATGGAAAGTCGTAAAGAGTGAGTATTTGATAAAGCGTCCGTGGCTCACGGCACGCAAGGATTTGGTTGAGTTACCCGATGGGAGGCAGAACGATGAATACTGGGTTTTGGAATATCCAGACTGGGTAAACGTCATTGCAATAACTGAAGATGGCGAATTCATAATGGAGCGCCAGTACCGTCATGCGCTTGGCAACACATGCTATGAACTGCCATGCGGCGTGATGGAAAAGGGCGAAGAACCATTGGAGTCGGCACAACGAGAACTGCTCGAAGAGACAGGTTACGCCGGTGGAGAGTGGGAACTGATGATGTCGATATCACCAAATCCTGGTTCTCAGACTAACATGGCGCATTGTTTTGTGGCAAAGGGCGTGAAGAAAGTCGCTGGTCAGAAACTCGACGACACGGAAGACCTGACGGTTCATCTGCTCACGGTTGACGAAGTTCGTACTCTGATGAAGAACCGACAAATAATCCAAGCACTCATGCTTGCACCATTGTGGAGATATTTTGCAGAAAACAATTTACTGTAAATCACATTTTATCTATGAGAAAAACAATTCTTCTTTTCGCATTTATCTTGCAGGCAATATCGTTGCAAGCACAGGAGTTCGACAAATTCTTCGAAGACAACACTCTGCGCATTGACTATGTCCTGAGTGGGAATAACAAGTCGCAAGCCATTTACGTAAAGGAACTTTGCAAAAAGGACCTTTGGGCTGGGCGAAAGGCACGACTGACTGAGGAATTTCTCTCGGGCAATGGGCAACTTCGTGTCTATGATCATGAGAGTGGGAAACTCATCTATGTCCATGCTTTCTCTACTCTTTTTCAGGAATGGTTGCTTGAGGAAGAGGCTACAAGAGTAAGCCGTGCATTTGAAGTGAGTTATAATGTGCCGTTCCCAAAGCGTCCTGTTGACGTGAAGGTGACGCTGACCGACAACCACCGCAAGGTTATTGCCGAGATGAAACATACGGTTGATCCTGCCGACATATTGATTCGCAAGACGGGCGACAACGGTATTCCTTATAAATATATAATGAAGAACGGCGACATTTCTGACTGTATCGACCTCGCTTTTGTGGCTGAAGGCTACACGGCAGATGAGATGGAAAAGTTCTACACTGACTGTAATCGTGCTGTCGAGGCATTGTTTACTCACGAACCTTTTACCACACTGAAGAGCAAATTCAACGTTGTTGCCGTTGCACCAGTCTCAAAAGACAGTGGTCCATCGGTGCCGCACAAGGGCGTTTGGCACGCTACTGCACTCAATAGCCACTATGATACGTTCTACTCTAACCGCTATCTTACGACCTCGTCGGACCATAGGCTGAACGATATCCTTAGTTGTGTGCCGTTCGAGCATGTGATAATCCTTGTCAACACTCCTATTTATGGTGGCGGTGGCATATTTAATGAGTGGCTTACAACATCGACCGACCACCCTACTTTCAAACAAGTTCTTGTTCATGAGTTTGGGCATTCATACGCAGGGCTTGCAGATGAATATGCTTACGGTGAACAGGTAGAACCGCCTTATCCTGCCGACACGGAGCCTTGGGAACCTAATATAACTACGAAGAAGGACTTTGACAGTAAGTGGAAAGACATGATGGGACGCGATGGCGTAAGCTTGTTCGAGGGTGCAGGTTACATGAAGACTGGTTGCTATAGACCGGTTGAAAATTGTCGAATGAGGGTTAATGAAGTGCCAAACTTCTGCCCTGTATGCACACGGGCTATACTAAGAATCACTGATTTCTACACAGCAAAATAATGATTTGATTGTAGAGTTTAAGAGGAAATGCTTGCAACAATTGGCTTTTTCGATGGTGTTCACAGAGGTCATCAATACCTTATATCGCAGGTAATAAAGCTTGCACATGAGCAAGACATGGTTTCTGCGGTAGTGACCTTCGACTGTCATCCACAGCAAGTATTGCAGGGAAAGCCCATTCAGCTGCTTACTCCAATAGATGAAAAGCGAAAAAGACTTGAGGCCACAGGCATAGATAAGTGCATTGTCCTGCCATTCACTCAGCAACTTTCAAAGATGTCAGCATACGATTTTATGCGAATGCTGCGCGATGATTACGACATAAATGCCCTTCTGATAGGCTTCGACAACTGTTTTGGGCACAATCGGAAAGAAGGTTTTGACCAATATGTTGATTATGGACATGAGCTTGGAATGAACGTGATGCACGCAGAGCCTCTGCTCAACGATGGTATAAAAATCAGTTCCTCACACATCAAGTCGCTCATCAACAGCGGTGATATTTCGAAAGCAAACGAATTGCTCGGCTATAACTATTGCATCACAGGCAAAGTGGTCGAAGGTAAACATATCGGAAGAAGCATTGGTTTTCCGACAGCAAACATAGGCAACATACCTGATGAAAAAATCATTCCAAAGGAAGGTGTATATGCAGCAATGGTCAATGGTCGCAAGGCAATGCTAAACATTGGCACAAATCCAACAATCTCCGACAATAACAAGACGACCGTTGAAGCGCATATCATCAACTTCAACGGCAACATTTATGGAGAAGTATTGACGATAGAAATCCTTCACCGTATGAGAGACGAACAACATTTCGCCTCAATCGAAGCCCTAAAACAACAACTTCATCTCGATCTGACAACAATAATCAGTACTATAAAAAACCATCTGCAATGTAAACTTCGGGGATTTTTCTTTGAGGATGCTTACATTATCTCGAGTTGGTGTAAAAGCAAACGTGAGTTGCGACTATGGAGTGCAGACAGATACAAAGACTATCCTGTGACGCCCAGCGAGATAATTCGTATGTATGAAGGAGATGGCAAAATTCCGCTAACAATGATGGAAGGGGAAAGGATAGTTGGGCATATTATGCTTCGTTACCCATCAGAAGACAAGGATGTTATTCGTTTGTGCTTCGTTATTGTGGACAATGCCTTACGAGGCAAGGGGTATGGCAGAGAACTGCTGCAACTTGCCATTAATTATGCAAGAGACATTCTCCATGCAAAGAGAATTACACTCGGAGTCTTCTGCGACAATCGGCCTGCCTTAGAGTGTTACAAGACCTTAGGCTTCACTGTCATTTACAATGTTTCATACATAATAGATGGCGAAAAGTGGAAAGGATATGAAATGGAATTATTAGTATCCAATTTGCCGCTTCTATAATCAAATTATCGGCCTGATGTTTTCACAAAGCTAAAAAGGCGACTGAAAATAATAAGCTTTCCTCTTATGCTAATATAAGGTACAACAGGTTCCCGTCACCGTCCCACGTCCTTCCTCCGCCTTCAACCGCGCCCATGCGCAGCAGGCGGACAAAAAAAGAACCGT
>JAKSIZ010000085.1 GCA_024398515.1 Bacteroidaceae bacterium
CCATCCAAGCCAGTGACAGATGTCTTCGAAGAACCATTTGATGCGCTTTCCCCATTGACATAGATAAGCTATCCTTGCCACAAGTATAACGCAGACAATGATTAATACTAAAAGAATGATGTTATAGACGATGAACTCAACTTCATCTTCCCTTAGGTGTTCACCACTGAACCATTTGCCGAACACTTCGTTGATATCTTGAATAAATTTCATAGTTTTGTATAGTGTGTTGTTTATAAAGAAATATGCGTCACACACATTACACTCCAAGGTCGCAGCTGATAAATGACATTGGATTGTATCATGTCATCAAAAGAGTGAGAAGCGAAAGTATGCAAGTTTGTAATGTTATCAGCGTTGAGGTTAAGCTCCACCTTCTTCGACATTTTGAATTGTAAGCCTGCTCCCACAAAAACGTAATCCTTCTTGGATGAAGTGAAACTATCATTGTGATTATGACTGGCAGATAAATTGAGGAATAGTCGTGATGGAAGAATACGCAGAATGAGTTTTCCACGTTCTGACCATTCGTTATATGCGTAGTGGTAGTCGTTTGAGGATGATGCATATTTGTTCCATCCTATAGTATACTCCATTCGGTAACCTTGTGTAATGTCGAAAGCCAACTTACCGTTGACACCAAACGAAGTTGTATTAAAAGTTGAGAGCATGGATTGTCGGAGCAAATCGCCAGTGCCCTTGCGTGCCGTCGCCGTCAGTTCCAACTGCAAAGCGTGCCAGTCAATGTCTTTGCGTCCATTAGCAGTAAGTACAAATGATTGGCTATGGTTTGGCATCTCTTCTGCCACAATGACCGAACTGGCATGCTCGTCAAGTGTTGTTCCGAGGGTAACGTTGCTCCACGAATGCCTCCACATACCTTCGATGTATGCAAAAAGTCCACTGAGTATATCCTTGTATAACACCTTGACATTTGCACCAGCACCATGAGAATCACTGACCACAGCACGATAGCGTGTTATGCTTCTGTAGTTCTGCATGACGCTTGCTGTTAACAACTGTTGCCATGGAGTCTCGGATGCAGTATAATATGCATTGGCATCGAAACTGAAGTAGTCGTTTACTTTCCATATTAAGTTGAATGAAGGCTGAAGACGTAAGCAAAGACGCTGTGCATCGTTTTGTTCTCCTTCTACATCTGCATTGTCCAGCCATGTGTGAGTCAATGCCACAGGCAATCTCAAAGTAGCCCGGAAATTTCCGTTGACATAACGAAGTACTGGACCAAGACCTACCTGTGTGTGGAGGTGTGACATTTTACCCTGGGGTGATGTGGGTGATTTCGGATGGACAAGCGAAGACGTCAAGGTGGTGTAATTGGAATTGATGTAACCCGATACTGCCATTGTCCACAGGTGGGCACGAAGATTGCGCAATGTCTCAAACTGGTTTTGTGTAGAGAGTTGGGTTATATCCAATTCTTGCATGGCAGTCATGTCGCCACCTATGGTAAGCTTTTGCGGAGTGGAACTGAGGCTGTTGGTTGATGTCCATTCGAATCCGCCACCATTGTCTGTGCGATGAATCCATTGCGTTCTGTTCTTCAGCGCAAGTGAACGATAGTGCATTGCCTGACTGATGTTTTCTGTTGAATATATCGTGCCCCTGCCTTCGTCCCATTGACCCGCGAGCGAAAGGGTGTTGTTTAAGAATCTTTTTTCTGCATTCTTCTCGTAGATAAGTTGCAGATCGGCAGCGTCTGTATGGTTATGGTCGGCAATCTCTTCCGTTAGCAAGATGTTTGTGCCATCTGGCATTATATAATCAGTATTGGCGTATGATTCCCCTTTGGAATAGTTGTGGCGGTAGTTTATGTTATAGTTCAACGTGGCGTCGTCTGTCAATTTTGCTATGTTGTTCAAGTTAACATTATGACGATAGCCAAAGAAACTATTGCCAACAGGTGATGAACCATGGCCAACCACTCCCATCATGCTTCCTTCACCACTTGCAAAAACTCCATAATGACTCTTTGCCGCATCCATGCCACTTCCGCTGTTATCACCGCTGTAACTAAGCATGTGCTGACCTCCCTTACCGAAGTACATTGCCTGTAAGGTCTCGTCCCAAAGCATTCCTTTGCCGTAAGCACCAGCCCCCAAATCCATGTTCTTTGCCCATACGCCCTTTGCATTTTCTTTCAGTTTGAGGTTGATGGCAGCGCTTTCTGGTGGTACTTGATCTTGCAAGGCTTTAATGTGCTCATGATTCTCCAGTACTTGCACCGTAGCAACATCCTCTGCCTTGATACCGTTGGTAGCAAGACCGTAGCGACCTTGCAGCATGTCAAGGTTCTCTATGTAGAAATGGTTGATGGGCGTGCCTTGATACTTGATCGTTCCATCGTTATCAATCGTGATGCCAGGCAACTGACGCAGCACATCGCCAATGGTGCGGTCGTGCTCCTTGGTGTAGGCAGAGACAAGATAGTTGAGCGTGTCACGATTTCCCCACAGCTTCTGAGCCTTGATCTGTACTTCGCGCAACATCATGTTTTCTTCTTCAACGGTAAGGTTAAGCGTCTGCGAACGAGCGGTGATGCGTTTCATCTGTCGCTTGACATTAAAACCTGTCACTCGCAACAACAGCTCGTCCGACCCCTTTACAAAACACAGGCGAAAGGTACCTTTCTCGTCCGTTATGTCGTAAGTCACAAGGGCTGAGTCTGAAGGGTGAAGCAAAGCCACAATGCAGGCTTCGGCAGGTTCGTCGGTAAAACTCACGTGCCCGCTGATGGTTATCGTGTCACGCTGAGCATGTGCTATGTTGCATGATAACACGACAATCAGTAATGAAAGGAATCGTACAAGTTTCATTTTTTACATCATTTTATCCATGCATCCGAATACCAATATTCGATCTGTACATAAGATTCTTTATTTTTCAAGCAATTCCAGTTGTTGTTCAAGCAGTTCCATAGAGTTGAAAACTAGTCCAGGTCTTACAATCTGCATTGCCTTGTCAAGGCAAACCGTCTTGTCCTTTGCCAGATGTGGATATACGAGCAGAATCAGGCGTTCATAGTCCTGCCGGGAGATATGTTCCATGTAAGTTGCTTTCTTACCCAGAAGAATTGCCTTATTCCCATCGTCCTCAATTTCCATGTCATCAGGTCGTGAGAATGTGACAAAACTGATACGTGGATCATTGGACAATTCATCGCGTGCGTGAATGGTTCTTTTTAGCAAGTCTACACTTTCCAATTCATCCATATCATCGAGAACCTGAAGCACGATCACTTTACCTATGTGGCGTGCCAACAGCCTCATAAGGAACGCCTTGTCTTCATCCTTGAAACCGACCCTAACAGGATTGTAGTTATGGATTGCAAGTGGCTTCTTCTGCGGATGAAGTCCCCATATCCTGTAGTCTCTTTCGCCCGGACCTTCCACGAAATCGAGCCTTTTGGTATTTTTAGGCACAGCATCGAATCCCAGCGTAAAGCGCACAGTTTCCTCACTGTAAAAACTCATGAAGGGCTCGACATTTCGCTTCCATCGAAGTGTTGATGTGTTCATAGCATCAGTTACAAGAACAGTAGCGTCACTTACAACGAAACCATATCCAATCCTCTTTTCCATCTCCACGATTGTCGCCGTATCGCGGAATTCGACAGAAAGGACTCTGGGCGAATCGTTCTCTTCTGACTCTATCATTGGAGCGTTCCATGTTGTCTTGCAACTGATGCATATGAACAGCGCGAGTAAGAATGTAATCTTATTCATTTTTTACTTTAGTTCAATTGGGTGATAAGGCATGGCATCATGCTCCATACCTTCCAGAGTGAACGTGATACCATAATCGGCAGCGAATGCTCCATGATCCTTATGAAGTAATGCCTCCATCTTCAAGGCTCGCTCACGCTTGATGGGACGGATGAAACTTTCATCGGGTATTTTAATCTGCTTCTGCTCCTTAGGCCGTTCTATTCCTGTAGCGGTAAAGTGGTACTCGTTCTTCGTGTCTGACACTTCCAATATCAAGCCTGGCAGGCCGCTAAATTTCCATGGTCCGTAGCTCATGGGTATGTCTTCAGTGAACCAGGCCTCATACTCACGACCACGGAACGAGCAGGTGGCACGTTGGCAGTCATAGTCAAGTACTTTCTTCTTCTCGTCGCACACTTTCCACTTCAGTTTGGGCACACTTTCGGTGTATCGATACACGCCAGCTGCATCAAGATTGACAAGCTGCTCTAATGACTTTCCCTTAATGAAGGTTTCGCCAAGATGTGCAATTGGTTCTGCTTCTAAATGCCAACTGTTCTCTTGCTGAAATTGAGCGAGCGCTGAGAGAAGCGTTCTCTGCTCCTCTACAACATAACTGTGTGCCTGTCCATCACTAAGCTCCAACATTAGGGTAAACTCCTCTCGCCAATCAGAATTGCGCCACTGGTTGGGATAGTCGCATAGTTGTTCCATGCGGTAGCTTACTTC
>JAKSIZ010000086.1 GCA_024398515.1 Bacteroidaceae bacterium
CATCAAGGCTGCCCAAAGGCAGACACACATAATGAAATGTATTTTTTTCTATTATTATAGTACACGAAGCGGGAGAAGTGACCTTCGACCGTTCACTCCCCCTTGGGGGAGGTGGAGGGGGCTGTGTCCTCTTCTATCGGCCAATTCTCCGACGGGTGATGCTGAAGCCTCATCTCGGCATCCAATGCCCTCAATACGTCAGGGTATTGGTCGGCAAGATTACGACTTTCGGTCATGTCTTCATCTATATTATACAACTCCAACGGCTGATTAGCCTTCACCGTCACGGCTTTCCACTTGCCTTTTCTGCCTGCACGCTGCTTCCCTGGGAACTCCCAATAAAGAAGACGATTGTCGGTTTCAACCTTGTCGCCATAGAACAATGGCAATATGTTCATGCCGTTAATGCCTTGTGGCAGGGCATCTTCGCTGCCAGTCAGGGCTGCGAGCGTAGGCATAATGTCGGGGAAATACACCGTATTGCGCAAAGTCTGAACCGGAACTTTCCCTGGTTGGTTCACTATCATCGGCACTCGTATGCCCCCTTCATAGAGTTGTCCCTTCCTTCCTCTGAAACCCGCATTGCAGTTCAGCTCCTTCAATGGCGCCATTACAGCCGCACCATTGTCGCTGGCAAAGATTACGAGAGTGTTCTTCCTAAGCTTCAATCGGTCTAATTCCTTCAGCAAACGGCCTATCTGCTGATCCATGTGGGTGATGAGCGAGGCATAGCGCTTAGTCGTCATTGTCCAGTCTCCCTCATCATCATACCACGAAGTATCGTCGATGTTATACGGTTCGTGCGGAGCATCGTAGGCAAGATAGAGGAAAAACGGATGCTTCCTATTCCTGTTGATAAACGCAATGGCATCGTCTGTCGATATTTCCGTGTTGTGGCGCACGTGCGCATCATGCTCATTCTCCCTTATATTGATAAGCGAATCGCCATGGAAACGCCAGTAAGGATAGTAATAAGGGTCGTTGCTATATACGGTCGAGATAAGCCATCCATAGAACTCATCAAAGCCGCGGTGATTAGGCGCAGCCCCTGGATCGTAGCCGTCGAGGTGCCATTTGTTCACAAGACACGTGCGGTAGCCGGCACTCCCAACGACGGTTGCAAGCGTCGTATCCTCAGGCAGGAGGTTGGCACGCCGCACTATCGTTGTGTCGCCACGCGGCGAAATCTTCAGCCCAGTGATACCTTTTGCCGTACACATATTGTCGCGTATGCGGGTGCTGCCCGTGTTCTTGCCTGTCATCAGCGCGCAGCGCGACGGCGACGAGATGCCGCTGCCGGCATAGCATTGCGTAAACCGAGTGCCCGTATCGGCAAGCCGGTCAATGTTTGGAGTCTTCACGCGGTCGTTCCCATAGCAGTGCAGGTCGCCATAGCCCATGTCGTCGGCAAGGATAAATATCACGTTTGGTCTGTCGGGGGTAGCCTTCTGTGCCCCCCTGCCCATAGCCCCCTGTGGCATCAATGCCATAGAAGCAGCAATCAGTCGCGTTGCATTCAGAGTCTTCATCAGAAAAACAATTTTCCATTACAAAGTTTTCACAATGCTGCAAAATTACAAAATTTTGAGCAAAAACAAACACCTCCCCCACAATAAAATGCAAAAAAATCATTTCCCCCCCCCTTTACGGCTATATGTCCATACGGCTCCAGGTTGTTCGCAAAAAGTAACCGAAGTAACCAAGTAACCTCATCTTACACCTTATTATACTACGCGCGTATGTGAGCGCGCATACAAATAATCATAATTTCAACATCGTTGTGCAAATGTTGATATATGTCGTGCACTAATTCAGCACTCGTTTTAATGTGGCTACGATTCTTATATCTCCATCCGCATCCTCAACGTCAATCACCTTATATTGAGGGTCTTGGTTAAGCGGGCGTAGTTCCACCTTTACTTTGCGCCCAGTATTGGAATCTTTCTCGTTGTGGTACTCCTTGATTGTGTATTGACAGTCGTAGTCATTATCTTTGCCATGCTGACGAGCAAGCACAATCTGACCGTCACGACTGCCAGCATTGCCCAAATCGCCATACAACTCAAAAACGCAAAGGTCGCCAGGATGAATCTTAGGCAACATTGACTCGCCTTTAGCATGAACAACGAACATCTGCTCGTTTGGTGTGAACGGATAACCAGAAACGTCAATCCATCCTTCCATATCGACATCGTTATTACCCAACGACTGCACGCCCTCGTCAACCAAAGCGCCACAGGCTATTGCAACATCATAGAGAGGCAGGAAGCGAGTGAAACGGTCGGAGGTTGGAACATCGGAAATGTCTATTACACGAAAGGGCTCTTCCGTTTCTGTCACCCCCTCTTGACCGCAAGGAATAGTGTCAGCAATGATTTCTTTATTGAACGCATCGTAGAACGCTTTATTATTCTGCTCGGTAAAAAATGGCACACCCCAGACATTGTAATCATTAACTGATGTACTCCATTGAACTTCTGCCTTTTCTTTTATCTCAAGTAGAAAATCTTCTTTCCACGCTTCTTTTTGGCGCAAATTCTCGCCTTTTGGCTCAATGTATATCTGCAGGTTGTCAAATTTCACATCCTTACCTTTACGGCGAAGGAAAAGAACAAAGTCGGGCTGAAATGCTTCCCCTTCCTTAAAACTATAAATTTTCAAATCATTCTCATTCCTTACGAGATAGAAGTCCATGTACTTCTCCAACAGTTTATCCTTAATGCCTTCAATGTATTTGATGAGTGCTTTTTCCTCCGATGTTCCAAAGCAGTCACTATAAGCATACCATTCCATTTGCATAAGGTCGGCACGCAAATCTTCTCGATGGCTGTCTTTCATTGACAAACCAAGCTCACTATTACTATTACTTGCTTGCTTTGCGAAATTTAACGTAATCTTTTTGCGGAACGTACTCTTGAACTCCGCTGGCGTAAACAATTTCGTTCCTCTGTAACTCTTGCCTCGCTTATTCAGTAACGGTTCCAATTGTCGTAAAACATCTTTGGCAATAAACAGTTTATCACTTTGCGAATAAGCATTCACGCATTGTTCACGTCCAATAATCCTTAAATTCAAGCCATGCAAATAATCTGCACTATTTATAAACTCGCCAATGGAACGAAGACTTGGATACAAACGTTTGAGGTTATCAAAATAGAATGTCGGATAGCAGTTGATTGCACAACGGATAACTTGAGCCCCGACCTCATGGAAACTGCAAGCCACTGTTTCTGTAGTCAAAGCCTCTTGCACATCATCGCCAAACAGATTACCTGTCTTCATCTTTCCTGTAGGCATCTTCACGATAAATGTTTTGCCCTTTGCCTCTGAGCCTATTGTGCCATCGTCCTCACATTGAGAAACAGGCACACGTTCATTCTTGAACACCAATCCTTTCGTGTAAAGTTCTTGCTCCATAAATTCGTCCTTGAAGAATAAATTTTGCTGGACGTATTCTTGTGGCTTGATACCTGTCTTGACGAGAGCAGCGTGCAATTCACTTATATAGCGCGAATCATTTGCGCAATGATAATGTAGCGTTTCAATCTGTCGTAGAGGATTGTCCGGTTCATTGTCATATTTACGTAAATTCTTTTCTAACAAAGGGTTTGTTGGATCCATAAAACTCATGTATCGAGCACCACGCCCAATGAGTTGTGCTTCCTGCATTGTCGCTTTACTTGGCTCTCCGTTTGCAACAACACGAGAATCATAAAGTCTAACGATGTCGTATAGATTGAGCACATCCCAACCTTCGTTCAGCATATCCACGGCAAATATGGATCTTACCTGATTCCCATTTTCTTCTAACGAATTGAGCAGTTGTTGTTTCTCTGCAGAGATATTGTTTCCATCAACAAGTAGCAAACGCTCTTCGCTGAATTCTTCCTGTAGTTCAAGCACCAGACTTTCAAACACCACATCATGTTTATCGAAGTATTCAAAACCAGCCTTAACACCTCCGTTTGCCCTTCCCTTTATCTCTTCAAGTTTGTCTACAGACAGATTGTTCAATGCTGCGATAAACTCATCATAGAATACCTTGTTATCGTTGATCGTCTTCGATTTGAACATTACTACAGGCTTCACATCCTGACGAATAGAGCCGAAAAGATGACGCTTGTACTGACTGAGAACGATGGCTTGCATGGCTCTGTCTATTGGCGAAAGGTCACCCACTACACTTATCACTTCCTTCGAATACTTATCCTCGCGGAACTTCTTCAACGGATAGTCATAGATTATCTTGTCCTCATACTTCTTCGCAATGTTCGGGTCGTCAAGGTCGGCAGTAGCAGTAAACTCAAGCAGAACATTTGGCCGTCGTCCATTATTGCAGTTGAAGATACG
>JAKSIZ010000087.1 GCA_024398515.1 Bacteroidaceae bacterium
TAGTGCAAATCGAAGACAATACAAAATAAAAGTCGAAGAATTTTTTTTTATTGTTGTTGTCGTTATGGCGCTTGCTCGTCATTGTTGCTGTCATCCATATCGTTCGAATACGAGATGACATTGCCAAATATGCCGAACGACACCTTTTTCTCCTCGTCATTCGGAAGCGTTAAAGTGCCTATCGAGAACAGTCCATAGTTGTCAACCTTGAAATGTTCATCCAAATACT
The DNA here is from genome assembly GCA_024398515.1 of Bacteroidaceae bacterium. Lineage (GTDB taxonomy): Bacteria > Bacteroidota > Bacteroidia > Bacteroidales > Bacteroidaceae > Prevotella. Next base: position 230 of record JAKSIZ010000087.1, read on the forward strand.
TGTCAACGATAGCATCGGTAGCAAAGCCACTGACGAGTCGCACACCTTTGAGGATAAGATTCTCAATTATATTCCCACCTTTTCCCGTCACTGATGATATCTGGTCGTCAACGTATTCCGTTGCTATGTCCCTGATTGCAAATTCGTGTTGCTTGCGGTCTGGATTAGTAATAGCCATCACGATAAGCAATGCGGCAAGCAGAACAAACAATACATTTCGCAGCGTATGACTCTTTTCCTTCTTTGGCTTTTGAGTCGGTTCGTCATCCCGCTCTCTTTTTCTTTCATCCCCAACGAGGGAACTTTCCTTGGCTTCAAGTGCACCATTAACGGTTGCCATCTTGTATGGGTCGGGTATGATTCCTACTCGTCCAAGGTCAAGGCGGTCGGCATCGAAGCATACGTCAATGGTATCGTCGCCTGTGCGATGTGTCGTTGTATGCTCACGACACGCACGCAGAAGTTTTTCCATCTGTTCATCCGTAAGAGCTTTGAGCAGCGTCTCGCGCAATGTCAATGCAATCTCTGCAGCGCGGGGTCCGTGTTCTTCGTCTGGACCATTTGACACTCGCGCACAATCATGAAGGTAGGCAAAGCATCTTACGACGTCCTCATCAGTATTCGGAGTGGCAATCTTGATGCCGTTAAGTTCTACCCTTCTCCAATGCGGATAGCCATGAGTCTCGTCAAGTGTCCACCTCTTCTTAGCCCATTGGCGTAAGGCTTCTAGGTCAACACGTCCAACTCCTGTTTTTTCTATTGCCAGCGAAACAACATCATCATTTGCATTGTTTGCCTTAGGCATGTACTTGCTGTAATCGTTTCCTGCTGAATAATCTTCCATTTCTATATTTCAATTATTTATTTTATATTTTCGCGCACAAAGATACAAAATCCTTCGTAAAGTTTGGTGTTCTAAAAGAAAAACTTTACCTTTGTGGCGTAAAATAGTAAAAATGCTGCATCGAGTTTTGAAATCATCACTGAAAGTATTGCTATCGTTAATCTTCGGAGGAGCGATACTTTATTGGATGTACCGCGACTTTGACTTTGCAAAGATGTGGGACTTCATGGTCAGTGAGATGGACTGGACTTGGATGTTGCTGTCGTTTCCGTTTGGCATATTGGCACAGACATTCCGTGCATGGAGATGGAGACAGACGCTGGAACCGACGGGAGAAACGTCGCGAAGCAGTGTCCGCACCAATTCTATATTCTTTTCCTACGCCATAAGCTTACTCATTCCGCGCCTCGGCGAGTTTGCTCGATGCGGTATTCTTACGCGCTACGACAAAGTATCATTCGCCAAGGCAATAGGCACGGTGGTCACTGAAAGGATCATCGACTCGATACTTGTGCTCATGATTACCGGTGCAACGCTGCTGTTGCAGATAAGGGTATTCGGTAGTTTCTTCGAGAAGACTGGCACAAACATCGACGGCATATACTCGCGTTTCACTACTGCGGGATGGATTGTCACCGCTATATGCGCCATAGCAGTTGTGGCTGTTGTGGTATTCTTGGTAAAGAAGATGACGGTACATTCAAAGATTAAGGATGCACTTCAAAGTGTATGCGAAGGAATAATGTCGCTCAAGAAGGTGAAGAACATTCCGCTGTTTGTCGTTTTCTCCGTGGCAATATGGGCATCATACTTCCTGCATTACTACCTTACGTTCTTCTGTTTCGACTTCACCGAACATCTGGGCGTGATGTGTGCACTGGTGACATTCGTCGTAGGCAGCATTGCAGTGATTGTCCCTACGCCAAATGGTGCAGGTCCTTGGCACTTTGCGGTGAAGACGATGCTTGTACTCTATGGCGTTGCCGAGACTGATGCGTTGTATTTTGTATTGATAGTTCACACCGTGCAAACGCTCCTCGTGCTCTTGCTTGGCATTTACAGTGTGATAGCACTTTTGTTTACAAAGAAAGCATTATGAAGAAAGTTACACCGAAAAAGTTTCTTGGTCAGCACTTCCTCACTGACTTGAGCATTGCAAAAGCCATTGCTGATACGGTAGATGCTTGCCCTGACTTACCTGTTCTGGAGGTCGGACCAGGCATGGGAGTGATGACACAGTTCCTCACACCAAAGCCAAGAGAGATAAAAGTGGTGGAGATAGACCGTGAATCCGTGGCTTATCTGCACGAGAATTTCCCGAAGCTCGACAATAATATTATAGGTGAAGACTTCCTTCAGATGGACTTGAACAAGTTGTTTGATGGGCGACAGTTTGTACTGACAGGCAATTACCCTTACGACATTTCCTCGCAGATATTCTTCAAGATGCTCGACAATAAGGAACTCATCCCTTGCTGCACGGGCATGATTCAGCGCGAAGTGGCACAGCGAATAGCATCCTCTCCAGGCACAAAGGCGTATGGAATCCTTAGTGTATTGATACAGGCATGGTACAATGTGGAGTATCTTTTCACTGTTGATGAGCATGTGTTCAATCCGCCACCAAAGGTAAAGAGTGCCGTGATACGCATGACCCGTAACGACGTCACCGAACTTGGATGCGATGAGCGATTGTTCAAACGCGTAGTGAAAGCCGTCTTCAACCAGCGTCGCAAGATGCTGCGCGTAAGTCTTCGGCAGTTGTTTACTCCTGCAACGATGCCTTCGGCAGAGTTCTTCGCCGACGAGATGATGACTCTTCGCCCCGAGCAACTCACCATTCCGCAGTTCGTAGAACTAACAAACAAGGTAAATACTGTTCTATAGGAGTTAAGATAAGGAGTTCTTGCACTCGTTAATTGCACTTATGTTGATATGAAAAGAATTCTTGGCATGATGGCTTTCGTTTCTCTTTCGGCAGTAAGCATGGCGCAAGGCTATGCTTCGCTGAAGCCTGACAGTGTCGGCAATGATTCTATTTCCTACTTCCTGCACCTCGACAACATTATGGTCTTCGGCAAGTCGAAGCGTAAGTTTGTCGATGATGACCGTCTTAAGGCAATAGGCCGTGCCAATGGATATCGCGGTTATAGCTTTGATTTTGGACGGACAATGACGAAAGTGGTGAACTACATCCCGTTTTCAATCATGCGTAAGTTCCATATTCCTTTCAATGATAAAGAGCGAAATTGCCGCATAGCGAAGAAGATTGCTGCCGAATACGATGACATTGACGTAATGCAACGCAGCTATGAAAAGCGCAAACGCTACGAGGAAAGCAAGAAGAATGGTTCTGTGAAATAGTAATAAGGAGTATTCCTTTTTATTGGTGTCCCATAAACATATTTAACTTGCTGATAAACCATAATTTTACATTGGGTAAGCCCCTCTTTCATATAACAGAATATCTGTCCAAGGAAGTAAAAGAACAAAAGTGCATAATGGCTTTTACTGGACTTCAATGATTATCAATAGAAAAAAATACATTTCATTATGTGTGTCTGCCTGTGGCAGCCTTGATGTGTTGGTTGCGTCTGTGCTTATATGAACAAGTTCATAACGCCCAGCCGTAACCATCACATCGCTCTTCGTGCCGAAGAGCCACACATAATAAAATGACATCATCGACTTTAGTCGCTTCGCTAGTCGAAGAAATACCTTACGGTAAAAAATGTGGCCGTTGGCCATAAAAAATAAAGCCCCCTCC
>JAKSIZ010000088.1 GCA_024398515.1 Bacteroidaceae bacterium
TCTTGAAACTGCGGACGGAGCCGTCTTCCAACTTCACGTTGAGATACTGTGCGCTTGCCAAGCTACTTACCATGAGCAGGAGTGCGCTAAGGATTGATTTTATTTTCATATTGCTTCGTATTTTCTGCTTGCTCCTATTCTTTACCATTGTTTTATAATCTTTACAAGTCTATCGAAATCGCTTTCTAAAAGTGCCATTTCTCGCTCTCTGTATATTCTGTATTCGTGTTCGGCCTTTTCCAGAGCTTCCTTATGTGATATTGTTCCGTTGCCTTCAAGGATATTTAGACGCAGATGTATTATCTGTTCGTCAAGAGCCTTTATCCATTCTGCCATTGTCATAGGATTGCGCTCAAGTGCCTGAAATTCCGCATAGTCAAGGAATTGGGACGTAAGCAGATTGAGCCTTTGTAATTCCATTTCGGAGAGATAATTCTTGGCAATCTTCACGTCATCTTGTGTCACATAGTTACCCTTGAAGTTCGTCATACCGACAAAGGGTTTCTCATTGTCCACTCGTTCATATATGAGTTCTGCCGCAGTATGCTCGTGAATGGCATAGTGCATCTTGTTTTGCACGGTGGCGAAGAATTGTTTCGTCATCGGCGAGCGTGGGTCGTAGTCCACAGATGTGGCATAAATGTCTGTTACTTGCTGGTAGAAATTCCTTTCGCTGCTCCTTATGTCACGGATGCGCTGCAGAAGTTCATGGAAATAACGGTTGCCGCCCTGCTTCAGACGTTCATCATCCATTGTGAACCCCTTCTGGATATATTCGTGAAGATGCAGAGTGGCCCATTTGCGAAATCTCACTGCAACTGGAGACTGAACACGATAGCCGAGCGCAATAATCATGTCGAGGTTGTAGTGGTCAATATTACGCCTAACATTACGGTTGCCTTCCTGACGAACTAGAAAGAATTCCTTTCGGGTTGGGCGTTCATCAAGTTCTCCATCATTGTAGATGTTACCAATATGAAGACTTATATTCTGAGGTGTCGTGGCATATATCTCTGCCAGTTGTTCGCGCGTCAGCCACACGTCTTCATCGGCAAAGCGTACATTGACACTCACTCTGCCATTTTCATCGGTATATAGCATCAGTTTGTTAGTTGGTTCTTCCATAACTATTAGTATCGAACTTGAATTATCTCACTACGTATTTTTTATTGTTCTTGATTACTATTCCCTTGTAGTTGTCGTTCACTCGCATACCATTGAGGTTGTAAGGTTGTGAGGTTGAAAGGTTGTGAGATTCTACGGTTTCTTCAATGCCTGAAGGTTCTTCGTTAAACTCGAATATGAGTGACTTTGCAGGATTTGATTCGCTCAACGTCAGGTACGCCTTGTTGGCACCGATTTCCTTGCCATTCCACAGGTAGAAACCTACACCGTTCTGACCTAATGACAGGGCATAGTCGTTTGCTCCGAGCTTGGCGATTGCCACGTCAGTACCGAGAAGCACATTCCCTGTGTTGCCACCATCGGCATTCTCCGTCACGTTCATATTGCGACTGTTTGTCGTTCCCTTGAGTATATAACCCTCGCCACGCGACATTACACCACCCTCAACAGAGGTAAGGTTAAGCTTTTTGCCGTCAGTGCTTATCTCTCCACGATAAGCCGTGAAGCCTTCAGGTACGGCGTACGACTCAAGACTGCTGTAGAACGTAGAGTAGTAAACTCCCTTGCCTGGGTCTTCGTTGGCACTAATCGTAACCTTCGGCGTGCCATTGAAGAAGCTCACCTCATTTATAATACTATCAGGATAGGTTACGGTCTTATTATCGATGGTTAAGGTGATGCCACCATCTTCGGTGAATCCTATTTCCGTTGCGTCAAGATAGTGCTCGTTCTCAATAGGTGTTGAGGTGCCGGTAAAGTCGATATGCAGCACGTTGAGCAGTTTTGCAAGGATGTAGTCAGTACCTGCAATCTCTTTAGTGCAGCCATTGTCCTCGAAGTTCTTCTCGCAGTCAGGGCAATGCCAGTATTCGATGTTTCCTTGAGCGTCAGCAGTCGGAGCCTTGTATGGCATAAGTTGCTTGTTTGCATGATGTGTAGCAGGTATTACCACGCTGCCCGTTATCTGGTTCGTGCAAGCCTCGTCGCTGTAGTTCAGATCACAGTTAGAGCAATGCCAATACTCTATGTTTCCGTTTTCCGTACATGTGGCATCTTTCTTTACATTGTGTGTAGCCTTGTGTCCGAGGGCAGAGATTTCCCATTCAGTCATCACTGTCGTACATTCAGCATTTGCGAAATGTTTGTCGCACTTCGAACAGTACCAGTATTCCTTGTTGCCCTTTACCGTACAGGTTGCAGCCTTAGCCTCAACATGCTCAATACTGTGTCCTGGACAATATTCCAAAGTCACAGCCCATGTCACGTTGTTTGGAGTTGCACACCTATTAATATAGTTCTTTATATGGAACTTAACTGTATCATTTTTATTAAGGCTTCCCAAATTCAGGACATACACATCCGGCGAAACCTCGAACGACGTACTTGGAAGCGTTATCTCCGTCTCGGTGCCACCGTTTATCTTATAAGTTAAGGTATATGTTCCGTATCGTCCATTGTTTTTCTTACTCTTTTCACCTGTCAGGCTCCACTTCAGACGGGCATTCTGTGGATTGGCTTCTTTTACCAGGAACGATACCCATTCATCCTCGCCGTAGTTGTCGTCGCTTC
>JAKSIZ010000089.1 GCA_024398515.1 Bacteroidaceae bacterium
AGTACATTGTCTGATCATAGTACTTCAATTATTCAATGTTACTTGCTTATATTATTCCATTCTTCCGTATTGTCATTGTTTCTTTTCGAGTATCATTATATGAACAGGTCGGTCTTCGCCATGATAGAGGTTTGAACAGTAGTTCTCCTTACCGGTGTCTGTAAAACCGCATTTCTCCATGACTCTGCCAGATGCGGGATTGTCTATGAAGAAATCTGACCATATCGTCTGGAAGTTTTTCTTCTCGTAGCAATAGTGAATCATTGCTTGCAAGGCTTCCGTGCAATAACCTTTGTTCCAATGTGGTTTGCCCATCCAGTAGCCAACCTCTGCATCATTTTTACCAATCTCTATGTTGCTCTTGCCGAAAGGATAATATCCCATACAACCTATAGGCTCGTTTGTTTCCTTCAGAACAACTGCCCAGGTAAAATCATTCGTGAAAACCTCACGGATAATCATTTTGCTTTCTTCTACACTTTTGTGTGGTGGCCATCCTGCATGGGGACCAACTTCTGGATCACAAGCATATTTGTACAAAGCATCAGCATCTGACAACTTCCACCTACGAAGCAGAAGACGCTCTGTCTCGATAGTATCTTGATAAATGGCGATGTATTCTCTTAATTTCCTTTCGTACTGCTTGGCATCCTTGAAGACAATGCCTTCTTTATCGCATATAGTTGCTGCGATATTAGGTACGTTTTCAAGATAGTCAAATGTCTGTTTCATATTCATCTTAAAATTCAAAATGAATAGGTTTTGCAAATTCAGCGCGTTTCTCCAATCCTTTTACATTGCTGAGGTTGGTCATCCAACCATCGAAATATATGATGGGACTTATTTCCGAACAACGGCAATAGCGCAAGGCATCTTGCCACGAACGATGGAGAAAGAGGCTTCTGGATGCCCCATCTCGTCAAAGAATTGCTGATAGGAGGGATAGTCGAACTGGCATTTAAAGCCTGCACCACATTTCTCAAGCATCGTTACAAACCAGTTCTGCTTGCCATGGTTGTTCTCGTTGTTGACATAGGTAGGAATAATCACCACTCCACCCGGTTTGCACACGCGGAGCAGTTCGTTTAAGGCCTTTCCTGGTTCGTCAAGCAGATGAATCACATTGCCAGCCACCACTTTATCGAAACGGTTGTCGGCATAATGTAGCGCAGTGATATCGGCATTTTCGAAAGCAATATTACCGAATTTTGCACATTTCTTACGCGCTTCACGAAGCATACCTTCCGAGAAGTCGGTAGCCACAAGCGATGAAGCACGGCGAACAATAGCACGGCTGAGCATACCCGTACCACAAGCACACTCCAGCACCTCATCGCCCTCGTCTATCAGTTGTTCCACCTCCGTACACAAGCGGCGATTGACTTTGCCGTTGTAGATATTCTCAAAGAGTTCGTACAACGGCGCAACCTTGTCCCAAAACATATTATCTTCGTAAATTTAACAAGTGTTATTCAAAAGCAATTATGGCACATGTGCCTCAATTACATTTCAGTTTTATCTTATACATTTGCCACAAAATCTATACCAAAATAGACTTTGCAACGCTCTAGCCTTAAAGTTACGAAAAATTTTTGATATATGCAAATTTTTTCGCATTTTTTGCGTAATTTGAGGATAACACGCTTGGCAATTTGGCACGTTTTCGAGATAGTCAAAGGTCTGTTTCATATTCATCTTAGAACTCAAAATGAATTGGTTTTGCAAATTCTGCACGTTTTTCCAATCCCTTTACATTGCCGAGGTTAGTCATCCAACCATCAATGTTCTTCAGGTAGAAGACTTTGAAGATTGGATTCTCGCGCATCTTGGAATAAAGGGCATTGACGATACTGCTCTTTTCGATTATTGCGTCTCGAATATCCTGACGCTCCTCAAAGACGGCTTCCGCGCTGAAACGGATCCATGGTGTCTGAATCTCATTCTCTTCGAGTTTGCATCCGCATAGTTCAAGTGCAGGATTGGCTTGCAGTTCCTTGTAAACGTCCTTTTCGCTGTTTGTGCAAAACCATAGTTTTCCGTCATCCAGAATCATGTATTGCATAGGACGAACCTTGGGCTTGCCGTCAAGTCCGATTGTAGCCAGAAACTGTATGCCGATGTTGTCGAGGTAGTTGGCAACGTCTTGTAGTGATATTTCGTTTGTCATAATGTGATGTTGTTTGTTCTGTCCTTAATGATCTCGTCCATATTCTCCTTCGCCCAGTTGATCATGTTCTCAACCAAAGGGAGAAAGGAATGGGCACGAGGGGTAAGAGAGTATTCCACACGTGGAGGAACTTCGGGGAATACCTCACGACTGACGAAGCCATCCTCTTCAAGTGTGCGGAGCGTCTGCGTGAGTGACTTCTGCGAGATGTCGGGAATCTGTCGTTGCAGTTCCTTGAAACGCACAGGCTCCTTGT
>JAKSIZ010000009.1 GCA_024398515.1 Bacteroidaceae bacterium
GCTTCTTTTACCAGGAACGATACCCATTCATCCTCGCCGTAGTTGTCGTCGCTTCCGCCATTATCCTTAAACACCTTTTCTGCAACATAGGCGAAGTTCACGTCGTCGTATTTCTCGTTCACTTCCTGTGTCCATCCGGTAATGTCTCCCTGATTGATTAGATAGGTCGGGTCTTCTGCTGAAGGAATGTAAGAGATAACGACAGCAGGATTCAGTTCGTTCATACAAGTCGCTTCGGCATAGATTTTGCCCGACTTTGTGTCTTCCCAGCAGTCCTGTGAATAACCCCTTGCGTTGCAGGTTGCATCACATTGCTCGTGCTTGGTGGTTGGGATGGTGAGTTGTGAATTAGAATATTTCAGTACATTGCCATCGTAACCGTAGTAAACAGTATTGTGATTGTTAACCAGCACAGGTGAAAGGTCGCTTCCCAATGTCTGGAACCATTTCTGACTGCCGTCCGTCACACCATGGTTCAATCGGTAGCAAACTTCTCCGCCAGTAAAGGCTTCGGCATTCTTTACGTATGAATCATGAATCTTTGATGCAGGGCAGTTGTCCACCAGAAATCCGTAGATTTTGCCGCAGGTGGTATGTGGCAGTGTATTGTCTTCGTCGGTAGCATCTTTCGGCCTTTCTCCATTATTTATCAGTGTAAAGCAATTTTCAATAGCATAGGTTACATTATTGTTGCTATATACCGAGCCGCAGATTCCGCCGAATTTTTCATTTTGAGTGACACCTTGAGCTCCAACCTTTGACTCATACGTTGATACTATACCAATGTTGTAGCAGTTGGCGATGGATGCATTGACATAGCAAGAACCGGAGATTCCACCTGCATCATAATCGTGAGCCATTACGTATGCACCGCTCCAGCAGTTCTCAATCCGTCCGCTTGCGAAGTCACCGCAGATACCGCCCACATGATCATGACCATAGAAGTAGCTATCCTTGACGCCGAGGTTGTGGATGCGTGCATTGCCAACAAGCTTGCCGAAAAGTCCCACGTTGTTCGTGCTTGGGTCATTGAAGTAAAGCCCGCTGATGGTGTGACCGTTACCGTTAAACTCACCTGCGTAATCTACAGTATGTCCACCTATCCGAGTCCATGCTGTGAAAGTATTGTCACTGTTGAGCCTGCCATCTCTGTCCAGCACATTCGCATTCATCGTAATGTCTTCCGTGAGTATGGCACAGGCAGATGCGTATTCGCTATTACTGTTCACATGCTCTGCAAACCACAACAGGTTTTCCAACGTAGCAATCTGGTAAGGATCGGCTTGTGAGCCGTTGCCTACTGAAGGCTGGGTTCCTACTGCACTAGCAGTCATGCAGCACATCATCAGTACTGCTGAAAGTAAAAGTCTAAGAAAGTTTCTTTTCATATTTCTTATACTTATTAGTTAATTCTTTATACAACCTACATCATAAACTGTAGAACCACCTAACCGCCTAACGGATTCCACCCTTGTGCTTTGAGGTCGAACTCGGATTCGTCGCGAGTGACGAGGATGCGACCAAACTTCTCCTCGGTGATGTAGCCTATGAGCTTCACGTCGGGCAGAGACTCCACCTTCTCCTTGTCGCCTATCGGAACGGTGAACAGCAGTTCGTAGTCGTCGCCGCCATTGAGAGCACAGGTGGTGACGTTCATGTTCAGTTCCTCAGCCATGACTGCCGTCTGGTAGTCGATAGGGATGTTTTTCTCATATACCCTACAGCCACAGCCACTCTGCGTGCAGATATGGATGAGTTCGCTGCTGAGACCATCGCTTATGTCCATCATCGCTGTAGGATGGATGTTCATTGCGCGGAGTTGCTGAACGATGTCGCCGCGTGCCTCGGGCTTCATCTGCCGCTCAAGTAGGTATTCTTTCCCGCTGAAGTCGGGGTTAGCGTCAGGAGTCTTCTGCTCCTTCAGTTGCTGATAATATACGGTCTTCTCACGCTCAAGCAGCTGCAATCCCATGTAGGCTGCGCCCAAGTTACCCGACACACAAATCAAGTCGGTAGGCTTGGCACCGTTGCGATAGACGATGTCGCCGTCCGACGCTTCGCCTATTGCTGTGATGCTGATGGCGAAGCCAGTGAGCGACGAAGTGGTGTCGCCGCCAACGATATCCACTCCCCACCTGTCGGCAGCAAGGCGAAGACCAGAGTAGAAGTCCTCCATGTCCTCGACAGTGAAGCGTTTGCTCAGAGCAATGTTTACCACGAGTTGCCTTGGAGTGCCGCCCATGGCGAAGATGTCGCTGAGGTTTACCATGGCAGCCTTATAGCCGAGATGCTTCATCGGCATGTAGGTCAGGTCGAAATGAACGCCTTCCATCAGTAGGTCGGAGGTGACGAGGATCTGCTTGTCAGCGTAGTTAAGAACTGCACAATCGTCGCCTATACCGCGGATTGTGCTATCGTTTTTCGGTTTTATGTCGTGAGTCAGATGCTTTATCAGCCCAAACTCACCTAATTTTGATATGTCCATTTTTACATTTCAAAGCTTATTACTTTTGGTTTTTCCTCAACTTTCTTCACTTCAACAACGGGAGTGTGCTCCTCTTCATGCTTTGTTATGACCACTTCTGCCGAAGAGTTCTGGCGTACATAGTCGGCAATAAGCTTGTTGAACTTGTCCTCCTGGTCGTTGATGATGCGTATTCCTATGGGCTGGGAAAAGATGTTTGCACGAACCTCAGGACTCAAGCCGGCGATTGATTTCAGTCGTGCCTCGTCCTTTTCAGTGGTGATAATCAACTTCGGTTCGGGCATACTGGCGAATGTTGCGTTAATGTCGGCGATGTCTTTCGGGAGGAAGTCGTGATGGTCGTCGAACATCAGCATTCGTATCTTGTTTGTCCTTGCGGCAATCTGCTCGTGGAGCGTTGCAGGAGCAGCGATGCCCGTGAGCATGAGAACGTTCATTTCCTCGATTTCATCGATAGATTTCACGTCAACACCCTTGTCGGGGAAAATCTTTTTCAGCGGCTTATAGTCGATTGTTGAGAAGAAAAGTTTCTGGTAAGGAAAGGCATCTATCGTCTTCGTAAGCACTCGGAAGTCGATAGGTTTCATTGTTGCAGGGCACTTTGTGATGATGATCACGTCTGCCCTGTCGCGGCTGCTTGCCGGTTCGCGCAGCCGTCCTGCCGGCAACAGACGGTCATCATTGATCATATTATTGTAATCTACGAGCAGGATGTTGAGCCCTGGCTTCACGTAACGATGCTGATAGCAGTCGTCGAGAAGTATCACGTCGGGGCGTTTTTCGCTGCTCAAAGCCAACAGGCGTTCTATTCCATCGACTCTTTTTTCGTCAACGGCAACGGTGACTTCGGGGTATTTCTGCTTCACCTGAAAGGCTTCATCGCCTATTGACTCCATCGTCGTAGCATTGTCGGCAAGAAGAAATCCCTTAGTCTTGCGCTTGTATCCACGGCTGAGCACGGCAACCTTGCAGCTTTCCTGCAGCAACTCTATCAGATACTCAACGTGAGGAGTCTTGCCCGTACCGCCCACTGTGATGTTGCCGATGCCTATTACCGGAGCATCGAACTGACGGCTCTTCAAGATTTTCAGGTTGAAGAGTTCGTTTCTCACCCCTACAGCCAAGCCGTAGAGCCAGCTCAGCGGAATGAGTTTAGGGCTAATCTTGTCCATAATATTATTTGCAATTTGTAGAAAGAAACACGCGGATTAGTTCATGTTCATTACGTAAGGAAGCCTTGCCTGCACTGCACTCTGGTTGCGGATGTTCCTTATCATCATGAACGGACTGTAGAATTCGCCGAGTGTTGACTGCATCTGCTCGTCGAGGATTGTGTTGCTGCCATTAGCCTTATCGAACAATGTCTCGAACCATTCCTTTTGTGCAGGGTAGTCTGACGTGTAGTATTCGTCAATCTTAGCAAGCTTCGCAGCCTTTGCCACGGCATCGTCGAGAGTTCCAAGCTGGTCAACAAGCTTGAGTTGTATTGCGCGTTCGCCAGTATAGACGTGTCCTTGTGCGATGCTGTCAACTTGGTCGCGAGTCATTCCACGGCCGCCGCCAACACGTTTCAGGAACAGTTCATATCCACGCTGTATGTATTTGTCAAGCATCGACATTTCCTCTTCGTTGAACGAACGTGCCATCAGATTGCCGAACGTACTGTTCTTGTTGGTCTTCACTTCCTCGAACTTCACGCCGAGTTTCTGCGTTACGAGTTCGCTGAAGTCAGGGAACATGCCAAATATACCGATGGAACCTGTCAATGTTGTTGGCTCAGCAACAATCCAATTTGAGTTGCAGCTCATGTAATAACCGCCACTTGCAGCCATGCCACCCATTGAAACGACAACTGGTTTCTCTTTCTTCAACTGTTCTACGGCACGCCAAATCTGCTCGGAAGCGTAAGCACTGCCGCCACCAGAATTGACACGGATAACAACTGCCTTGATGTTTTCGTCGTTTGCAAGGCTTGCAAGATCCTTCACAACATTGGCACCGACAATCATCTCACCGCCACCTCCGAGGAGCGAACTCTCTGTTTCAGTCTGCACAATATCGCCGTATGCGTAATATACAGCAATCTCGTCGCCTTCGTCGTCGCTCTCAAGATTGTTCACGTCAGTGTATGTCACCTGGTTAATATCGTCGTCCTCATCAATTCCCAGCATCTTCTTTATCTCCTTTACAGCCTCATCGGCATAGAGGAGTTTATCAATCAACTTCTTTGAAATGTAATCATGCTGATCGGCAAACGTAATAAGGTTGTCGGCGTAAGCATTGAGCGAGTCAACAGAAATCTTCCTGCTCTTCGATACATCTGCAAGTACATGATTCCAGATGCTTGTGATGTAATCCGTGATTTGTTCGCGATTTGCATCGCTCATCTTGTCGGCAACAAACATCTCAGGTGCGCTCTTGTAGGTTCCGACCTTTGCAAGCTGCACCTTTACGCCAAACTTTGCAAGCATATCCTTGAGCAACATCGGCTGCGAACCAATGCCGTGCCAATCAAGAGAGCCGTTAGGGTTCAGGAAGATTGACGTTCCTACCGTTGCGAGGTAATACGAAGCCTGGTCGTAGTTGTCGGCGTAGGAAACAATCCACTTGCCCGACTTCTTGAAGTCTGCCAGTGCATCGTGAATAGCCTGAACACTTGCCCATGAGTCAGGAGAGAATGCCCCCACCTCTATATATATGCCGTCGATGTCGTCGTTGCCCTTCGCTTTCTTGATAGAGTTCAATACGACATCAAGTCCTATCGACGTACCGTTGCCCGTAAACAGGTCCATAGGATTCTCGCTACTACGTTCGGTAAGCGTACCGTTAAGGTTCAGCACCATCACCGAATTACTCTTTATCGACGGCGCTGCACTACCAGAGGCAATACTGCCCACAACTCCAACACAACATACAAGACTCGTCACAGCAACCAGAATAATAATACCCAAAATGGTTGCCAACACTGATTTCCAAAAACTTGACATAACAATAAATCTTTTTAATATTAAAAATGTACGGCAAAAGTATATAATTTTTTTCAAACCACCAAATTTCTCGAAACAAATATATCTTTTTGCGGTTGTACGGTTTTGCGGTTTGCATAGATTCATAAGTATTATAAAATCCTTTACTTTCTTCGGCGACGTTGCACAACTTAAACGCTTAACTTGAAAAAAAATTTGGAAATATGAAATTTGATTTGTACCTTTGCAAGGTCAAAGACAATATTTATAATGTAAGGCTATAAGGTCGTGAGGTTATAAGGTTATAAGGAACTAAGGACATAAAAAACTCAAAACCTCAAGGCATAAAAACCTCAAACCATAAGAAAATATGAAAAAGATTTTATTTATTGCACTGGCACTTGTAACTGCACTGAGCAGTTGTGCACAAAAAGGAAAGAGTATGGAAAAGAAGACATTAGTAGCCTACTTCTCGGCTACAGGAACAACAAAAGCCGTTGCCGAACGACTTGCAAAGGCTGCAAAGGCCGATCTCTATGAGATTACGCCCGAACAACTTTACACCGACGCCGACTTGGATTGGCGCAATAAGGAAAGCCGTTCGTCTGTAGAAATGCAAAATCTCAACTCTCGCCCAAAGATAAAAGGCAGCGTTGAGAACATTGAACAATACGACAAAATCTACATCGGTTTCCCTATTTGGTGGTACACTTGCCCGACAATCATCAACACATTCATTGAAAGCTACGACCTCAATGGCAAGACACTAATACCTTTCGCCACTTCAGGCAGCAGTACAATCGAAAAGACTTGCAACGACTTGAAGGCAAAATATCCTTCACTCACATGGAAAGAAGGCAAGCTAATGAACTCCATCACCGACAAAGAACTCAAAAAGTGGGCGAAAGAATAAGTAGAGATATGCATAGTTTAGTCTGACTTTGTGAGAGCAAGAGACTAAGACTTATGATTGAAGTCTGCTCGGCATAAAACAAGAAACACCTTCTAACTTACGAGTTATTAGGTGTTTCTTTTGTACCCAGACCCGGGATCGAACCGGGATGGATTGCTCCACTGGTGTTTGAGACCAGCGCGTCTACCGATTCCGCCATCTGGGCATAGCGTCTGAAGCACGAAAAACGTTGCTTTACGCTTTTGCGGATGCAAAGGTAATAAATTATTGACAAACTGCAAGGATTATTTCAGTTTTTTTTAGATTTTATTGTATTTATGTTCATATTTTTCGTTTTCAAGGGGTGAAATTTGTGTTTTTTTCATAACTTTGCGGCGAAATTCACTTATATAATATGGAACAGAAGTTTTTCGTTTATAACACACTGAGTAGAAGAAAGGAGTTGTTTGAACCTATAAATGCGCCTCACGTAGGCATGTACGTGTGCGGACCGACCGTCTATGGCGACCCACATCTCGGTCATGCTCGTCCGGCAATAACGTTCGACATCCTTTTCCGCTACCTTAAGCATCTCGGTTACAAGGTTCGTTACGTGCGCAACATTACCGATGTGGGGCATTTAGAGCACGATGCCGATGAGGGAGAAGACAAGATTGCAAAGAAGGCACGACTGGAACAGTTGGAGCCGATGGAGGTTGCACAGTACTACACCAACCGCTACCACAAGGCTATGGAAGCGCTCAACGTGCTGCCGCCGAGCATTGAACCTCACGCAACTGGGCATATTATCGAGCAGGAGGAACTGGTGAAAGAGATTCTGGCAAACGGTTTCGCATACGAAAGCGAGGGCAGTGTGTATTTCGATGTAGAGAAATACAATGCCAAATACCACTATGGAATACTCTCGAACCGCAACCTTGACGATGTGATAAACAACTCTCGCGAGCTTGACGGAGTGGGTGAAAAGCGCAACCAAGTCGATTTTGCTTTGTGGAAAAAGGCGCAACCGGAGCATATAATGCACTGGCCAAGTCCTTGGAGTGAGGGTTTCCCTGGCTGGCATTGTGAGTGTACGGCGATGGGAAAGAAGTATCTCGGCACGAAATTCGACATTCACGGAGGCGGTATGGACCTCGTCTTTCCTCATCACGAGTGCGAAATAGCACAGGCAGTTGCCTCTCAAGGTGAGCAGATGGTAAAGTATTGGATGCACAATAACATGATAACCATCAACGGACAGAAGATGGGAAAAAGCCTCGGAAACTTCATCACATTGGAGCAATTCTTCACAGGAAACCATAAGTCTCTCGTTCAGGCTTACTCGCCAATGACGATTAGATTCTTCATCTTACAGGCTCACTATCGCAGCACCGTCGATTTCTCTAACGAAGCATTACAAAGTTCGCAGAAGGGATTGGAAAGATTACTCGATGGAATCGGCAATATTTCGCGTATCCAACCAAGCGCGACAACCGACGAGGCGACGAAAAAAGTGGTGTCCGAACTGCGCCAAAAATGCTACGATGCAATGAACGACGACATGAACACGCAGATAGTAATCAGCCACCTTTTCGATGCTTGCCGAGTGATAAATACGCTGGTTGACAAGAAGGCGACGATAACTGCCGACGACCTCAAGGAAATGGATGAGACGACACGTCTGTTTGCGTTCGACATCCTCGGTCTTCAGACAGCACAACAGTCGGCTGCCGGCGGCCAGGGTGGAGGCGAAGCAAGAGAGGAAGCCTTCGGCAAGGCTATCGACATGCTGCTTGAACTCCGCGCACAGGCAAAGGCAAACAAGGACTGGGCAACGAGCGACAAGATTCGCGACGACCTTGCTGCCTTCGGTTTTGAAGTGAAAGATACAAAGGACGGAGCCACTTGGAAGTTGAACAAGTAACGCCTCCGGACAGACTATCGTACCCTTATAAAGCCTTTTTTCTTACTTGCACAAACATGAAGACACCGATGTATCCTGCGGGTACAAACGTTGTCGATTCTTGACTTGTGCTTTAAGGCTTCAAAGATTGAACGCTTAACTCGGACAAACATTGCTGCAATGTTCGAGTCAACATTGCTGCAATGTTCGGACCAACATTGCTGCAATGTTTTTTTGCCCCAAGCGTTCGACCTCGGAAACCTAAGCGTTCAACCTCGGAATTTCTTAATCGGCTTGCCGCTTTCACAAAGCCTGAAAGGCGACTGAAAGAATGCTCGAGTTCTCGAATAATAACGTTCGCGGAGAGGAAAGAGAAAGAAGCATTCACGGGAAAATTTCACTAATTTAATAAACTTTTAAGATTTATTTAATTAAAAAATTAAATTAAATTGCCCTTTTTTGCGTATTTCTGTGTAAATTTGCACCCTGATTTGCAATTAAACGAAATTATGACATTCAAGATGAAGAAATATCTCTCTATGATTTGCGCAGTCGTTGCGACTGCAATACTTTTCAGTTCATGCCTTGGCAATAGCGACGACAACACAATCGAAGCATCGGGCGACGCCATGATAACAGGCTTCACACTCGACCAGATACAACGCACGATACACCTCACGGCAAGCGACGGAAGCGACAGCACATACATCTCGAACTTCAGCGGAGCAAGCTGCAAGTTCAGCATCGACCACGTAAACGGACTCGTGTTCAATGCCGACTCACTGCCGAAGTGGACAAACCCGAAGAAGATCCTGTGCACCGTCTCCACTTACAATTCAAGCCCAGTAGGCTTCATGAAACCAGACAACGACACGATTTTTATCTTCAACAACACCGACACAATGGACTTTACTGAGCCTATTGAGTTCCGCATATACCCTACCGACAACTCAGGCAACTACCGCAAATACATGGTATCGGTCAACATCCACAAGGAAGAAGGCGACTCGATGAAATGGACAAAAGTTGCAACGGAACCTAACATTGCCATCGAGAAAAGCCGTCTGTATAGCCTTGGCGACAGCATGATACTGATGGGACAAAAGGATGGCGCAACAAAGATTTACGGAACATTGGCAAAAGACGGAACGGTGTGGAACGAGGTTTCAGCCAACATCACACTCGACGAAAAGGCATACAACAACACCGTAATATACAAGAATGCACTGTTTACACTGAGCAACGGCACGCTTTATAAGTCGGTTGATGCGAAAACATGGCAGGCAATCAGCACTCCGGCAATAGACAATCTCGTTGCTGCTGGCAGTGTTGAGATGTACGGAATAGGCTCAGGCAAGATAATGATGTCGAAGGACAACGGCACTACTTGGCAAGAAGATGCCATTAGCGATGCCTCGGCTGACCTGCCTGTAAAGGACTTCTCGTATGTCGTAACCAATGTTTCAAGCAATGCAGAAACCGAGAGGATAGTGTTTGCAGGCAACAAGAACAGTGCCTCTGACGGAAGAAATGCAATGATATGGAGCAAGGTTGTAGAGAAAAGAGCCGACAGCGACACATACTCTTGGGTACACTTACAGCCAAGCAGAGAGCAAGGAGGACTGCCTTATCATGACAACTTGTGCATGGTACAGTACGACGGCAAGCTGTTTGCAATGAACAAAGACTACATTCTTGTGAGCATTGACGACGGACTTGTATGGAAAATTGCATCCAGTTTATACCAGAAACCAGCCAGTTTCAGCGCACAGGCATCGGAAATAACAATGGCAACCGACAGCAATAAGTACCTCTGGTTTGTCACCGACAAGGGCGAAGTTTGGCGTGCAAGAATAAATCATCTGGCATGGGAAGAGAACAAAACAGCATTCAACTAATGATAAAACGACTGATCCTTTCGCTCATCGTAGCCGTGCTAACCATTGGAGCATACGCACAGGAAGCCGACTATTACCGCATGGAAATAGGCGGCGGACTCGGTGTGTGGAACTATCTCGGCGACTTCAACGGCAACCTTCTCAAGGGTTTTCAGCCTCAGTTATCGGCAATATGGAAGTATTTGCCAAACGAAAGAATGGCAATCAAGGCAGATTTCTCGTATGGAAACGTGAAGGGAGAAGCATCGAATGCGAAGGGTTATATACCCGAAGAACTCAAGGGATACGAGTTCAAGACCACACTCTACGACCTGAGTGCGATGTTTGAATACAACTTCTGGCGCCACGGAATGTCGGGCGACTACCGACACTTGCAGCGCCTCGTGCCATATATTACCCTCGGAATAGGCGGCACATTCATTCACTACGAGGGAGTAAACAAGGGAGCCTTATGCTTCCCAATAGGCTTTGGCGCAAAGTATAAGATAGCCGAAAGGCTGAACTTCGGCGCAGAATGGACGATGCACTTCTCCACTTCCGACTTCATTGACGGAGTGCAGGACTATCACGGCATCAAGAGTGAAGGACTTTTCAAGAACACCGACGGCTTCGGACAACTGAAACTTTACCTGACGTATAGTTTCATGGCGAAATGCCGGCAATGCAATAACCAATAGGAAATATGGTAGAAATAGACATGACACGCATACCTCGCCACATTGCAATCATAATGGATGGCAACGGACGATGGGCGAACGAGAGAGGACAAGACCGCAGTTTCGGACATGCAGCAGGCATACAGACCGTAAAGGACATAACTGCCGAATGTACACGAATGGGAGTGAAATACCTGACGCTATACACATTCTCGACAGAGAATTGGAACCGTCCGGAGAATGAAGTCGGTGCAATCATGGACCTTCTCATAGCAGAATTGGAGGAGGAACTGTTCATGAACAACAATGTCCGCTTCCGTGTCATCGGCGACATGGACAGATTGCCGGAACGTGTACAGGTGAAACTGAAAGAACTTACCGAACACACAAAGAACAACGACCGCATGACCGTTGTCGCAGCAATAAGCTACAGCAGCAAATGGGAACTTGACCGTGCCGTAAAGAACATTGCATCTGACGCCATTGCAAACAAGATAAGCGTTGACGATATAAACGAGGAACTGATAAGCAGCTATTTGACTACTAACTTCATGCCCGACCCAGACCTGCTCATAAGGACTGGCGGCGAATTGAGATTGTCGAACTATCTGCTTTGGCAAATAGCCTATTCCGAACTTTATTTCTGCGATACCTATTGGCCAGACTTCAACAAAGAGGAACTCTATAAAGCCATCAAAGCATACCAAGGCCGTCAAAGACGCTTCGGCAAAACAGAGAAACAAATCGAAAATGAAACGAAAGAATAAGATTCATATAGTGAAACGAAAGTTTACAAGGGCAGTATTCGCGGCACTTTTCATGTTGTGCCCACTACTCCAACTGCAAGCCCAAGACAAGATAATCAATCCAAGCATAGTCTATGAGGGAATGCCTCGTACATGTACCATTGGCGGCCTGAACGTGAAAGGCATCAAAGGTTACGAGGACTTTGTGCTGCTCGGCATATCCGGACTTGAGATAGGACAAGAGATTACGCTGCCAGGCAAGGAGATAACCGAAGCCGTGAAGCGATACTGGAAGAATGGTCTGTTCTCGGATGTTGCCATTTCAGCCGACTCACTCATTGGCGACCAAGTATATCTCACGGTACACCTGAAACAACGTCCGCGCATTTCAGAAATACGCTATTATGGTATCAAGAAAAGCGAACGTGAGGATATGGAAGAGAAACTGGGCATGATGAAGGGAAGTCAGATTACTCCGAACATGAAAGACCGTGCAAAAATACTTGCCAAGAAGTATTTTGACGACAAAGGTTTCAAGAATGCCGAGATAACAATTGAGGAGATTGAGGACGTGGCAAATGAGAACCAAGTGTTCCTCGACGTAACAATTGACAAGAAAGAAAAGACAAAGGTAAAGGAAATCATCTTTGAAGGCAACGACAAGGTTACTACAAAGATGATGAAAGGTTCGCTCATAAAGAAGGGCGTATTGAAGAAACTGCACGAGGCAGGCAAATTCAGCAACATATTCAGCGGAAAGAAATTCACCGACGAAAAGCTGAAAGAGGACAAGGAAAACATACTTAAGAAGTATAGCGAACTGGGATATCGCGATGCAGAAATAGTCAAGGACAGCGTTTGGAACGTTGATGATAAGCATGTCAATGTCTATTTCAAGATCGACGAAGGACAGAAATACTACGTGCGTAACATTACTTGGGTAGGAAACACAGTCTTGCCTACCGACGGACTAAACCGCACTCTCCGCATGAAAAAGGGCGACGTCTATAACCAAGTCCACATGAACAAGCGACTCAAGGACGACGAAGACGCCATCGGAAACTACTATTACAACACAGGATACGTGTTCTTCCGCTGCGATCCAACGGAAATAAATATCGTTGACGACTCCGTAGATATTGAAATGAGAATAGTGGAAGGTCCACAGGCACACATCAACAGAGTGCGCATCACGGGTAACGACCGACTTTATGAACACGTAGTTCGTCGTGAACTTCGTACTAAGCCAGGCGACCTCTTCTCAAAGGATGCCATAGAACGTAGTGTACGTGAACTTGCGTCTATGGGGCATTTTGACCCTGAGCAGTGTGTTCCTGACATAAAACCAGACCCAGATAACGGAACTGTTGACATTGACTGGAACCTCGTCAGCAAAGGAAACGACCAGATTGAATTCTCACTCGGATGGGGACAGACTGGTGTCATCGGTCGTGTTAGCCTGAAGCTTAACAACTTCTCAATGCGCAACCTGTTCGGAAAGAACAAGGCTCATCGCGGTATCATGCCTATCGGCGACGGTGAACAGATGACCATCAGTGCACAGACCAACGGTAGTTACTATCAGAGCTACAGCATATCTTATATGGATCCATGGTTTGGCCGTAAGCGTCCAAACATGTTTTCTGTCGGAGCATTCTATTCTAAGCAAACAGATATTTCGAGTTCTTATTACAACTCAAGTTACTACAACAACTACTACAACTACTTGAGCGGATACGGCAGCAGCTACTACAGCGACTATACTGACTATTACGATCCTGACAAATACATCCAGATGTTTGGTGCTTCACTCGGTTGGGGTAAGCGTTTGCGCTGGCCTGATGACTACTTCCAGTTCAGTGCCACGTTGGCTTATCAACGCTATATGTTGAAGAACTGGCGTTACTTCCTCATCCAGACAGGTCACTGCAACAACATCAACCTCTCGTTGGCACTTACACGTACATCAACGGACAACCAGTTGTTCCCACGTCGTGGTTCAGAGTTCTCGCTCTCAGTAACACTGACACCTCCGTTCTCAGCATGGGACGACAAGGATTATTCAGGACTTGCACAAAATCCTCTCGATGCACATTATCAGGATGAACTGCAAGACAAATACAGATGGATTGAATATCACAAATGGAAATTCAAGTCGCGTACATTCACTGCACTCACAAGTGCACAGAAGTGTTTTGTGCTTATGACACGTGCGGAAATTGGTATTCTCGGCAGTTATAACCAGAACAAGAAGTCGCCATTCGAAACATTCTACGTTGGTGGTGACGGAATGAGTGGATATTCTACAAGCTATGCAGAGGAAACCGTCGGACTTCGTGGTTATGAAAACGGTTCGTTGACTCCTCAAGGTTACACTGGTTATGCATACGACCGCTTCACACTTGAGCTCCGCTACCCATTCCTCTTCGGTAACACCACCATCTATGGACTTGGATTTGTCGAAGGTGGTAACGCATGGACAGAAACCAAGAGCTTCAACCCATTCGACATGAAGCGTAGTGCCGGTGTCGGTGTCCGCATATTCCTCCCAATGGTTGGTTTGATGGGTATCGACTGGGCATACGGTTTCGACAAAGTTTACGGAAGCAATTCAGCAGGCGGAAGCCACTTCCATTTCATCCTCGGACAAGAGTTTTAACACCATATATATATAATAAGGAATATAAAAAGAATATTATGAAGAAAATAATCTTAACACTCGCATTGGCATGCACATTTGCATTCAATGCTTCGGCACAAAAGTTTGCACTCGTTGACATGGAATATATCCTCAAAAATATCCCTGCTTACGAACGTGCTAACGAACAATTAAACCAAACAAGCAAGAAATGGCAGGCAGAAGTTGATGCCATCAACACTGAAGTACAAACTCTCTATAAGAACTATCAGAACGAGTCGGTCTTCCTTTCACAGGAACAAAAGAAAAAGAAGCAAGACGAGATTATGGCAAAAGAAAAGGAAGCCGGAGAATTGAAACGCAAGTACTTCGGTCCTGAAGGCGAACTCTATAAGAAACGCGAATCATTGATGTCGCCTATACAAGAGGAGATTTACACTGCGGTAAAGGAAATAGCAAACCTCCGTGGCTATTCACTCATTCTCGACCGTGCGGCTGACAGCGGCATCATCTTCGCTTCACCAAAGAACGACATAAGCAACGAAGTCCTTGCAAAAATGGGATATTCTGTTCAATAACAACTTTCCTATTCCAACACTTAAACTTATTGGAAGAATATCAGTCTAACTAATAAAATGGTGGTATATGATACGCTTTATGACTAATAACATTTGCAAATCAATACTTACAGCAATGATGTTGCTCGTAGCAATCACAAGTGCTGACGCGCGACAACTTACCCCTGACGCAGCATTGGCACGCTTCAAGGGCAGCAAAGGCACGCATATTGCAAAGACAGCAACCAAGCAACCAAAGCTTATCGGAACACAAAAGGCAAACGGACTTTCAACGATGTATCTGTTTAACCAACCAGACAATGGCGGCTTCGTCATCCTTTCTGCCGACGACGTTGCACCAGCAGTACTTGCTTATTCCTACAGCGGAAGTATTGATATCAACGACCTCCCACCAGCAATGGAAGAATGGATGGAAGAATTCAGCCAAATCATCAGTACTGCATCAAAGCAAAGCAAGACACTAAAGGCTACATCAAATTCAAATTGGAAAGATATTGCTCCAATGCTTACTACAACATGGTCACAAGGTAGCAACGCCTATAACCTTTACTGCCCACTGATTAATGAAAACGATGATACACAACATCGCGTTGTTGGTTGTGCAGCAACTGCCATGGGACAAATAATGAACTTCTGGGAATGGCCAACACAAGGAAAAGGCTCTTACAGTTATACAACATCAACTGACAAACTTTCTATAGAGGCAGACTTCAATGTTACATACGATTGGGCCAATATGGCAGATGCATATCTGTACTACAAAATGGAAAAGGATGCAGAAGGGAATGACGTACTATATCTTTATAAAAAATCAGGTATCACCCCTGAGCAAAGGCAAGCCGTTAGCCTTTTGCTTTTCCATGCTGGTGCCGCTATAAATATGAATTATAAAACATCAAGTTCATCCGCAGTGTCCAGTCGTTATGTAAATAACGATTTGAACGGCAACATTAATCCAATGGTTGATTATTTCAGTTACGATGAAGGAATACGATTTGTTGAACGCAAAAATTATGCCAACGATGAGGATTGGCTGACTCTGTTATACGATGAACTCAGTGCCGGACGACCTGTTTACTATACAGGACACACTACAGAGGATGAAGGACACGCCTTTGTGTGCGATGGATACGAATACACCGACAATGATTTCTTCCATTTCAACTGGGGATGGAATGGTCGTGCCGACGGATACTTCCTCGTTACCGGCAGCGATCCTTTGCACCCTACATGGCAAGGAACAGGCGGAGCACAGAGCGGATACGGCTTCTCACAGAACCACACCATGATTATTGGTATCCAACCTTATATGCCTGAAATCAAATACGGACACGCTTACGAGGCTGCACAAGACAAATTGTGTAAGTCATTGCAATACAAATGGTATGCTTACCAGAACAAATGGAATAGCTGGTTCGTGCCGTTTGAAATCACAACAACACAATTAGCAAGCAACGGAATGGAGGCTGCATACATCAATGGTGTGCATCAATACGACGACAATTCAGACGGTACGATTGACAGAACGACTGTTGAACTCGTCAAAATCGCCGATGGAACGCTGTATCCAGGACATCCATATTTCGTCAGACCAAGCACAGGCGGCATCATAACCGTTGAAATCAACGACACTGTCACACTTAAAAGTGCATCGGAAACAGACAATGTCCACACTGAAACCAGCTATGCTGCATTCGATTTCATAGGCACATATTCACCCATTTCTTCAGAAATTGCAGCCGGCAACTTCTATATCATGAGCGACGCTGGCGCTCTTAGCATCACTACTGATGGCATTAACGCAATGGATTGGTATATGAAAATCACTCCAAAGAAACCACAGTACGGCTCAAGTCCTATGCTGGCAAAAGTCGAAGACATCGATATTTCCATCATTGGCGAAGAGAACCAAACGACCGGAATACGCACTCTCTACAACGAACCGATATATGGCGGCAAGCTGAACGGCACATTCAACATGAATGGACAACGCCTCAGCGCACCACAAACGGGCATAAACATCATCAACGGAAAGAAGTATATTATCAAAGAACGTCAATGATATGAAGAAGACATATTGCATACCACAGACCAAATCAATTGAAGTAGAATACACTTTCGCCCTATGTGACAAAAGCGAAATAAATGTTGGAGGAGAAACAGGTAAAAAACCAATTATCACCGCAAAAGACGATATCTTTGATGAAAACT
Organism: Bacteroidaceae bacterium; assembly: GCA_024398515.1. Taxonomy (GTDB): domain Bacteria; phylum Bacteroidota; class Bacteroidia; order Bacteroidales; family Bacteroidaceae; genus Prevotella. Next base: position 16,974 of record JAKSIZ010000009.1, read on the forward strand.
TCGGTTGGTAAACATCGCACAACAATAAATAATATTTTTATATACACAACAAATAAAAAAAGAAAAATGAAAAAATTGATTTTGATTGCACTTCTTTGTGCACCAATGAGCGCATTCGCTCAGAAGTTCGGACACGTGAACACACAAGACATCATCGTTGCCATGCCTGAATATACAAAGGCAAGGACTGAAATTGAAGAACTCGGCAAGCAGTACGAGGCAGATCTCAAAACTATGCAAGACGAACTTCAAAAGAAGTCAGAAGCATACGACAAAGAAGAGAAAACCCTTCCTGACAATATCAAGCAGCGTCGCCAGCAGGAGTTGCAAGACCTCTACCAGCGCATACAGCAGAGCTATCAGGACAACCAGCAGAGCCTGCAAAAGGCATCAGGCGAGAAGATGCAAGCCATCAGCGCAAAGGTACAGGAAGCAATCCAGGCTATCGGCCAGGCAGGTGGATACGTGTATATCATGGACGTAGCAGCCGGAATACCTTACATCAGCACAACACTGAGCACCGACGTAACGTCACAAGTCAAGACTAAGCTCGGACTGAAGTAAGCCGGCACGATTGACAACATCATAAGCCATGCGGTTCCAACACTCGGAATCACATGGCTTTTTTCATGCCTCAAACGCAAGCAAACGACGGGTTTACACATACCACTTCACAAGTCGAGCGTTAAACCCTAAAAAACATTGCTCCAATGTTGACTCCAACATTGCAGCAATGTTGAGTCGAACATTGCAGCAATGTTTGAACGAGTTAAGCGTTCGACTTTCAAGACGGGAAACGTCAACCCTCGAAAAACATAAGCACAACTTTCAAAAAACATAAGCACGAACCACGAAAAACATACCATTATTTCACGGAGATTTTAACGACAAGTCAACAAACTTGTTCACTCAATATGCAAAATTACACCACCTTTGTGTTATACAACATGTTTACACTCCCCACCTGTATTTCAGTGTGTTATAAAAAACTGTAAAAATATTTTCAAGATATTTAATAAAAAAGTGGGGAATTGTGGGGGAAATAAAAAAATTTTTTGTACCTTTGAACCGAAAAAGCAAAAAACGGCAAAAGAGATGAGATTCATAGGCAACATAGAGGCAAAAACCGACGCCAAGGGAAGGGCATTCCTTCCAGCACAGTTCCGCAAGGTGCTGCAGGCAAACGGCGAAGAGCGCATCGTGATGAAACGCGACGTGTTCCAGCAGTGCCTCGTGCTCTATCCAGAGTCAGTCTGGAATGCCCGTATCGACGAGTTGAACGGTCGCCTCAGCGTATGGAACGCAAAGCATCAGATGATAATGCGCCAGTTCATGAGCAACGTAGAGGTGCTTTCACTCGACTCAAGCGGCAGATTTCTCATCTCGGCACAGTACCGTAAGGCAGCCAACATCAATCAGGAACTCCGCTTCGTAGGCATGGGCGACGTGATTGAAGTATGGAACAACGACGAGTTGAACAAGACTATGATGGACCAGAATGCGTTCAGCAGCGAACTTGAAACGCTCATGGCCGACAACATAAATGGAAGTGGGAAGGAAGAATGATAGTCAAGGCAGAGTCATATCACATTCCAGTGATGCTGGAAGATAGCGTTGACGGTCTCGATATTCACACTGGTGTATATATAGACACAACGTTTGGCGGAGGCGGACATAGCCGCGAAATACTCCACCGTATGCCTCAAGACGCACACCTCTACAGCTTCGACCAAGACAAGGATGCAGAGAGAAACATCATCGACGACAGTCGGTTTACCTTTGTAAGAAGCAATTTCCGATACTTGAAGAACTGGATGATGTACTACGGCATCGAAGCCGTTGACGGAATCTTAGCCGACCTTGGCGTGTCGAGTCACCACTTCGACGACGAGACTCGCGGCTTCTCATTCCGTTTTGATGCCCCACTCGACATGCGAATGAACCAGCGTGCAGGCAAGAGTGCAGCAGAAATACTGAAAGAATACGACGAGCAACAACTCGCACAGATGTTCAATCTCTATGGCGAACTCAAAGACTCGCGCCGCATAGCACGCAAGATTGTGGCAGCAAGAGAGCAGACTGAGATACTAACTACCACCCAACTGATAGAAACCGTATGGGGCGACATTCCCTCAAAAAAGGAAGCAGCACAGTTGTTTCAAGCCTTGCGCATAGAAGTCAATCACGAGATGGACGCACTGAAAGAGATGCTTCTCGCATCAGTTGAAATGCTGAAACCAGGTGGCAGACTCGTAGTGATAACCTATCACAGCCTTGAAGACCGCATGGTAAAAAACATAATAAAGGCAGGAAACATTGACGGAAAAGTGGAGCAAGACTTCTTTGGCCGCAAACAAACACCGCTGAAAGAGGTCGGGAAAATGCAAGTCCCAACCATCGAAGAGATAGAACGCAACCCACGCAGTCGCAGTGCAAAGTTGAGAATAGCAGTAAAATTATAAAAGCAGACAATGGCTGACGAAAGAGAAGACATACAGACACAAGAGGAACTACAACTTGAGAAAGACCGCCTACGCGCCCTCAAGAAGATAAGAGACCTTGGAAGCGAAGAGGATTCAGTGAAAGGAAACCTCTCGTTTGCAAAGGTTCTTGGTGGCGACATCCTCACGGCACGCATGATAAGAAGCCAGATTTGGCTCATCCTTCTCATTGTTGCATGCCTCATTGTCTATATATCGAACCGATACAGTTCCGACCAGGAGATACAGCGCATCGACGAATTGCAGAAAGAATTAGTGGATGCAAAGTACAAAGCACTGGCAAGTGCAAGCCTCCTGACCGAGAAATGCCGACAAAGCAAAGTGCTCGAAATGCTGAAAGAAAACAACGACACACTGCTCAGCATACCAGACCGACCACCATACATAATAGAGGTGGAGGAATAAAAACCGGAAAGAAATAAATATAAAATATAATATATGAACCTGTTCGACAACAAGAAAATAATAAAGCGATACCGCATCATCGCATTCCTATTCGTACTGATAGGGATATATATTCTTGTGTCAGCAATGAAGATAATGACCGTTGACAAGAAACAATGGATTGAACTCAGCGAATCATTGCAGAAGGACAGCGTAGTTTCACTGCCTACACGCGGCAACATTCTCAGTTGCGACGGTGAGGTTCTTGCAAGTTCTCTGCCGAAATATAAGATTTTCATGGACTTCAACGCCGGTGACCCAAAGACAAAAGACTCGGTATGGTACGCCAACGTTGATACCATCTGCAAAGGTTTGAACGAGATTTTCCCTGAAAGAAGCGTGGAGGAATTCAAGAAAGACCTGAGCAAAGGCAAGGAGAAAAACAGTATGCACTGGTGCATCTGGCCGAAGCGTATCGACTATAATACGTACAAGGACGTAAAGAAACTCCCTGTATTCTGCCTTTCGTCAAACAAGGGCGGCTTCCATTTTGAGGAGTACAACGCCCGCAGTCATCCTTTCCAGTCGTTGGCAGGGCGTACAGTTGGCGATATGTATCCGGCAAAGGACAGTGCAAGATTCGGTCTTGAACTGTCATACGACTCAATACTTCGTGGAAAGACAGGTCTCATAATGCGCAAGAAAGTGCTCGACCGATACCTTGACATCACGACGCTTCCAGCCGAAGATGGTGCCGACTTAGTAACAACTATCGACGTAAACATACAAGACTTAGCTGAAAAAGCAGTCACCGACAAGTTGAAGGAGATTGGTGGCACCACAGGTGTTGCCATACTCATGGAGTGCAAGACGGGTGATGTTAAGGCAATTGTCAATATGAATCGCTGTGCCGACGGCGAATATCGCGAGATAAAGAACAATGCCGTAAGCGACCGCCTCGAACCTGGTTCCGTTTTCAAGACAGCATCAATCATGGTAGCTCTTGATGACGGAGTTGTCGATACATTCTACACTGTCGATACTGGCTGTGGTATTCGTGATATGTATGGGCGAAAGATGAAGGACCATAACTGGCATCGTGGCGGTTATGGTACTATTTCTTTGCCTCGTTCGCTCGAAGTAAGTTCCAACATCGGCGTAAGCGTTATCATCGATCGCTTCTATCACAAGAATCCTGAAAAGTATGTTGAAGGCTTGCGACGCATAGGAATTGCCGAGGATTTGCACCTTCCTATAGTTGGTTCTTCGGCTCCAATAATAAGAATGCCTGAAAAAGATGCCACTGGCAAACACTATAAGAACTGGTATGCTACGGCTCTTCCTTGGATGAGCATCGGCTACGAGACGCAGGTTCCACCTATTTCTACCGTATCCTTCTACAATGCAATAGCCAACGGAGGCAAGATGATGAAGCCACGTTTCGTGACAAAAGCCGTAAAAGATGGCGAAACGATAGCTGAGTTCCCACCTGTCGTATTGAAGGAGCACATCTGCAAGGACAAGACTCTGAAGATAATGCGCGAGATATTGACACATGTCGTAAGCCAAGGACTCGGCAAACAAGCAGGCAGCAAACTGTTCAAAGTTGCTGGCAAGACGGGTACTGCACAGATTTCCCAAGGTGCAACTGGCTACACATCGGGCACTACACATTATTTATTAAGCTTTGCAGGTTTCTTCCCTGCCGACAATCCTATGTACTCATGCATCGTTTGTCTTCAGAAGGCTGGACTTCCTGCTTCGGGTGGAGGAATGGCAGGACCAGTGTTCAAGAAGATTGCCGAAGGCGTAATGGCAAAGCTTTTGAAGCAGGATGCTGCGAATGCAAAGGACACGGCAAACATAATGCCACGCGTCAAGAGCGGCAATATGTTGTTGGCAGTAAACTCTCTTGCAACGTTGGGCTTCAATGCAAATGTGTCATGGGAAGCAACAAACAACCATCATCAACCCGTCTGGGGCACTGCAAAGTCAACTCAAAAAGGAATAACCCTCTCAAAGAACAAATCATATCGCACGAATCTTATGCCTGACGTGATAGGTATGGGAGCACGCGATGCAGTATATATGCTCGAAAATCGTGGCGTTAAGGTTAGGCTTTCCGGCCGTGGAACAGTGGCGGCACAAAGCATTCCTGCCGGCAACACGATAGCTAAGGGCGCAACATGTAAATTGGAATTAAACTAAAGTAGAACATGAAACTACAGGAACTCTTGAAGAAAGTCAAGCCAATCTCTATCGTTGGCAACGAAGATATAGACATTACGGGTGTCAATATCGACTCTCGTCGCATTGAGGATGGACACATGTTCATCGCCATCAAGGGCACTCAAACCGACGGGCACAAGTTTATTGGCAAGGCAATTGACCTCGGTGCACAAGCCATTCTCTGCGAAGATATTCCTGAAGAGAAAGCACCTGGAGTGACATACATACAGGTTGACAACACCGAACAGAACGCTGGAAAGGTCGCAACCGTCTTTTATGGTGAGCCGTCGAAAAAGGTAAAACTCGTCGGAGTGACCGGAACAAACGGCAAAACCACCATTGCCACCTTATTATATAATATGTTCCGCAAGTTCGGTTTCAAGTGTGGTTTGCTTTCAACCGTGTGCAACTATATCGAGGATCTCCCTATTCCTGCCGACCATACAACCCCTGATCCTATCGAACTCAACCGTTTACTTGCAAGCATGGTAGAGATGGGATGCAAGTATGTGTTCATGGAATGCAGCAGCCACGCCATTGCACAGCAGCGAATTGGTGGGCTTGAGTTTGCCGGAGGCATCTTCACAAACCTTACACGCGACCATTTAGACTACCACAAGACAATAGAAAACTACCGCGACGCGAAGAAACTTTTCTTCGACAATCTCGGCAAGAATGCCTTTGCCATAACCAATGCCGACGATAAAAACGGCATGTATATGGTTCAGAACACAAAGGCAACCGTAAAGACATACTCCATTCGTTCGATGGCCGACTACCAGGCAAAGATACTGGAATGCCACTTCGAAGGTATGCTCCTCGACGTTGACCATCGCGAAATCAACGTGCGTTTCATCGGAAAGTTCAACGTCAGCAACCTTCTCGCAGTGTATGGTGCAGCCATTATGCTGGGCAGAAATGCTGAGGATATACTCGTCGTGATGAGTTCACTCAAGAGTGTAAGCGGTCGTCTTGAGCCTATCCATAGCCCGAAAGGCTTCACTGCATTGGTTGACTACGCCCATACCCCCGACGCACTTGAGAATGTTCTGAAGGCAATTCATGAGGTCATCGACACGAAATCGAGGGCAAATATGCTTAAACCACAGATAATAACCGTGTGCGGAGCAGGCGGCAACCGCGACAAAGGCAAGCGTCCACTCATGGCACAAGAGGCTGCAAAGTACAGCGATAAAGTCATTATCACAAGCGACAACCCTCGCGACGAAGAGCCGCAGGACATTATCAACGACATGCTTTCAGGTCTTGACAGCAAGCAGCGCAAGGCTGTGCTCACCATAGTTGACCGCAAGGAAGCCATCCGTACAGCGTGTATGTTGGCTCAGTCGGGCGATGTAATCCTCGTTGCAGGCAAAGGACACGAGAACTATCAGGAAATTCGTGGCGTGAAACATCACTTCGACGACAAGGAAGTGATAACAGAATGCATCGCCGACGAGGACTATAGAGCTTAGAGATTTTAGGTTAGAGGTTAGAGATTTTAGGTTAGAGGTTAGAGAAAAGGATTAGATTTCTACAAAAAAACGACACATTATGTTATACTACATATTCAGATTCTTCGACCAATTCGGCATTGCCGGTTCGCATCTCTGGAGTTATATTTCGTTCAGAGCAATACTTGCGTTGATTCTTTCGCTCGTAATATCGGCATGGTTTGGCGAGTATTTCATCAAATATCTTCACCGCAAAAACATCACCGAGACGCAACGCGACGTCAAAATCGACCCATTCGGCATCAAGAAGATGGGCGTTCCGTCGATGGGAGGCATCATTATAATCGTTGCAATGCTCGTTCCTGCACTGCTGCTTGGACGCTTGAGAAACATCTACATGATACTTATGATCATCACAACCCTATGGCTTGGTTGCCTTGGATTTGCCGATGACTACATCAAAATCTTCAAGAAAGACAAGGAAGGTCTGCATGGAAAGTTCAAGATTATAGGGCAAGTGGGGCTTGGACTCATCGTTGGTCTTACGCTTTTCCTCAGTCCTGATGCCGTCGTACGTGAGAATGTAGAGATGCCAAGCAAGCATCAGACAGAGATAGTCAAGCCTTTGTCGAACGATAACATAACGGTGAAACACGCGAAAGTCGAGTCAAAATCCACGAAGACAACAATACCATTCGTGAAGAACCACAACCTTGACTACACCGACATCTTCTCGTTCCTCGGCAAATACAAAGACGCTGCGGGATGGATTTTCATCGTCATACTCACCATCCTCGTCGTTACTGCCGTGTCGAACGGAGCCAATCTGAACGACGGAATGGACGGTATGTGTGCCGGAAACTCGGCTATCATAGGCGTGGCACTCGGCATATTGGCATACGTGTCGAGCCATATCGAGTATGCCGCCTACCTTAATATAATGTATATACCAGGCAGTCAGGAGCTGGTGGTATTCATGTGTGCATTCATCGGCGCACTCATCGGTTTCCTCTGGTACAATGCTTACCCAGCACAGATATTCATGGGCGACACTGGTTCGCTCACCATCGGTGGCATCATCGCCGTATGTGCCATCATCATCCATAAGGAACTCCTGTTGCCTATCCTCTGTGGCGTCTTCTTCGTTGAGAGCCTCAGCGTGATACTTCAGGTATGGTACTTCAAGCTTGGCAAGCGTCGCGGAGTGAAGCAACGCATATTCCGCCGCACGCCTATTCACGATAACTTCCGCACCGAGGACTCGCAACTCGATCCGGAGTGCAAATACCTCCTGCGGGGTTCAAGCCGTGTGTTCCACGAATCGAAGATTACGTTCCGCTTCTGGATCATTACTGTCTTGCTGGCAGCACTGGCTATAATAACGCTGAAGATAAGATAAATATGGAGACTCGACGCATAGAGTTTGACACCTTGAGCGATAAGGGCAAAAAAACATTGCATGAATGTTGACTCCAACATTGCAGCAATGTTGAGTCGAACATTGCAGCAATGTTTGGACAAGTTAAGCGTTCAACTTTAGCAACGATAAGCAACGAGTCGGGAAACGATAAGCAACGAACAAAGAAAACATAAGCATAGAGATGAAAAGAATAGTAGTATTAGGAGCAGGTGAAAGTGGCGCAGGTGCAGCCGTTTTGGCAAAGAGCAAGGGCTTCGACGTCTTTGTGTCGGACATGTCAGCCATAAAGGACAAGTATGCGAAGATGCTCGACGACCACGGCATTGAGTGGGAATCGGGCCATCACACCGAGGAGAAGATACTCTCAGCCGACGAGGTGATAAAGAGTCCAGGCATACCCGACACGGCACCGATGATGCAGAAGGTCATAGCCAAAGGCATCCACGTAATCAGCGAAATCGAATTTGCAGGCCGTTACACCGACTCGAAGATGATTTGCATCACAGGTTCGAACGGCAAGACCACGACAACTTCGCTCATCTACCACATCTTCAAGAATGCCGGCTACAACGTCGGTCTTGCAGGCAACATAGGCAATAGCCTTGCACTTCAGGTGGCAGAGGACCCACACGACTACTACATCATCGAGTTGAGTTCGTTCCAACTCGACAACATGTACGACTTCAAAGCCGACATCGCAGTGCTATTGAACATCACTCCCGACCATCTCGACCGCTACGACAATAACATGCAGAACTATGTTGATGCGAAGATGCGCATCATTCAGAACCAAACCGAAGACGACTACTTCATCTATTGGTACGACGATCCAATCATCAAGGAGGAACTTGAGAAGTACGATATCAAGTCATACCAGTGCCCATTCTCGGCAGTGAAGAAGAACGGTGTCATCGGTTATATCGAAGAAGGGCAGTATGTAATTGAGGAACCTCGCGCATTCAATATGGAACAAGAGGAGCTCAGTTTGACTGGTATCCACAACATCTACAACTCGCTTGCAGCCGGAATCACAGCCAATGTAGCCGGTATATCCAATGAAATCATACGCCAGAGCCTGAGCAGTTTCCCTGGTGTAGAGCACAGATTGGAGAAGGTTGCGAGTGTACGTGGCGTACAATATATCAATGATTCGAAGGCAACAAACGTCGATGCATGCTGGTATGCGCTTGAAAGTATGACTACACCAACGGTGCTCATACTCGGCGGAAAGGACAAGGGCAACGACTATAGCGCAATACGCGAGCTGGTTGAGCAGAAGTGCAAGGCACTTGTATATCTCGGTGCAGACAACACAAAGCTAAAGGATTTCTTCGGCGACATGTCAATTCCGCAAGTCGATACGCACAGCATGAAGGATTGCATGGCTGCATGTTACGAGTTATCAGCGCCAGGCGACACGGTTCTATTGAGCCCTTGCTGCGCCAGTTTCGACCTTTTCAAGAACATGGAAGATAGAGGCGAACAATTCAAAACCTGCGTCAGAGCATTATAATGGCAAAGATTTACAACATATTCAAAGGGGATAAGGTCATCTGGATGATATTCTTCTTCCTCTGCATGATAAGCATCGTCGAGGTTTACAGTGCTTCGAGCGAACTTACATACAAGAGCGGAAGCTTCTCAGGACCGATACTGAAGCATGTGGGAATGCTCATCGGAGGACTTGTGGTCATGGTTGTCACGCTCAACATACCGTGCCGCTTCTTCAAGGTACTGACGCCTTTCCTGCTTCCAATCTCATTCCTCATGCTGATTTACGTGTTGGTAATGGGCGAGGCAACCAACGGCGCACAACGCTGGATAAGCATTCTCGGCATACAATTCCAACCATCGGAGATAGCAAAAGGGGCGGTGATACTTGCAGTAGCGCAGATTCTGAGCTTCATGCAGACAGAACATGGCGCCGACAAACGGGCATTCAAGTACATAATTATTGTATGTCTGTTCTTCATTCCGCTTATTCTGCTCGAAAACCTATCGACGGCAGCACTGCTCTCGGCGGTAGTTTTCATGATGATGATAATAGGCCGCATCCCTGCAAACCTGTTGGGAAAACTGATTGCGATAGTGGTGATAGGTCTTTTGTTGATTGTCGGCATGGTGATGTTGCTTGGAAAAGAGTCGCCAGAACCGACGCAAGAGACCACGGCATACGTCGAGGCAAGCACCCAAGAGGCTGCTGCGGAAGAAACAGGAGCGTTTGGCAAACTATTCCATAGGTTCGGAACATGGAAAAGTCGCTTTAAGAATCACTTCGGAAAAGACGATACCGTTGACCCAAAGACATACGACTGGGACAAGGATGGGCAAAAAGGACATGCAAACATAGCCATAGCCTCGTGCGGAATCATAGGCAAAGGACCTGGCAATTCCGTTGAACGCGACTGGTTGCCACAGGCATTTTCCGACTTCATCTATGCCATCATCATAGAGGAGTTGGGCATCATCGGCGGTGCAGTAGTGCTGTTGCTGTACATATTCCTGCTGTTCCGCGTAGCAAGAATAGCAAACAATTGCGAACGCAACTTCCCAGCATTCCTCATTCTTGGCTTGGCATTGCTGCTCGTGACGCAAGCCATATTCAATATGTGTGTGGCAGTCGGAGTGGTTCCAGTGACAGGTCAGCCGCTTCCATTGGTAAGCAAGGGAGGAACATCAACGCTGATAAACTGCGCATATATGGGCGTAATCCTTAGCGTCAGCCGTTCAGCAAAGAAGAAAGACGAAACAGAAAAGATATAAAATATATATGAAACAAGAAATCAAAGTCATCATAAGTGGCGGCGGTACGGGTGGACACATCTTCCCAGCAATCTCAATCGCCAATGCGATAAAGGAGCAAATACCTTCGACAAAGATACTCTTCATCGGTGCAGAAGGCAGGATGGAGATGCAACGTGTGCCCGATGCAGGCTACGAAATAAAAGGACTTCCCATCTGCGGCTTCGACCGTAAGAACCTTTTGAAGAACGTAAAGGTGCTCTATAAGATATGGAAAAGCCAACGCATGGCTAAGAAAATAATAAAGGATTTCAATCCTGACGTTGTCGTAGGCGTTGGTGGATATGCAAGTGGACCGACACTCAACAAGGCAGCAGCGATGGGTATTCCTTGTCTGATACAAGAACAGAACTCGTATGCAGGGGTGACAAACAAGTTGCTTGCCAACAAGGTGGCAAAGGTTTGCGTTGCCTACGAAGGAATGGAACGCTTCTTCCCTGCCGAGAAGATTATCATGACAGGCAATCCAGTGCGTCAGGCATTGCTCGAAACCAGCCTGTCGAAGGAGGAAGCAAAGAACCTTTTAGGTTTGAATCCAAACAAACGCACAATACTTTTCGTTGGCGGAAGCCTCGGAGCAAGGACAATAAACGAGAGCATACTCAATCATCTCGACATCATGAAGTCTGCAAACGTGCAAGTGATTTGGCAAACTGGGAAGTATTATAGTGCTTCTATTGCCGAAAGACTCAAAGGCGAAGACATACCTAACCTGAAAGTCATGGACTTCATAAAGGACATGGGCACCGCTTACAAGGCTGCCGACTTGGTTGTCAGCCGTGCAGGTGCAAGTAGTATCTCGGAGTTCTGCCTGTTGGGAACGCCTGTAATCCTCGTTCCATCGCCTAATGTTGCCGAAGATCATCAGACGAAAAATGCAATGGCACTGGTCAACAAGGGTGCTGCACTGTTTGTAAAAGACGCAGACGCAAAGGACACTCTGCTCGGACTTGCCATAGATGCAGTGGAGGACAACGAAAGACTCCAGACACTCAGTACAAACATCAAGGCACTTGCACTGCCCGACTCGGCAAAGATAATAGCCGAAGAAGTAATAAAACTTGCAAAATTATAAGAAATGAAGATAGAAGATATAAAGGCTGTATATTTTGTTGGTGCCGGCGGCATAGGCATGAGTGCCATTGCACGATACTTCATCAATAAGGGCATTGTCGTTGGTGGTTATGACAAGACACCTTCAACCCTGACAAAAGCACTTGAGGAAGAAGGCATGTCAATACATTATGATGAGGATGTTGACAAGATACCGACGGAATGCAAGAACAAGGAGAACACCTTAATAATATATACTCCTGCAATTCCAAGCGAACATCAGGAGTTGGTATTCTTCCGTGAGAATGGTTTTGAAATACAGAAACGTGCGCAGGTGTTGGGAACCCTCACCCATAGCCACAAGGCACTTTGCGTAGCAGGAACGCATGGCAAGACAACGACTTCGACCATGGCAGCACACATAATGCACCAGAGCAGTAAGGACTGCAATGCGTTTCTTGGTGGAATATCTAAGAACTACGGCACGAACTACATACTCAGCGACAGCGAATATGTGGTAATCGAAGCCGACGAGTTCGACCGTTCGTTCCATTGGCTGAGTCCTTACATGACTGTCATTACCTCGACCGATGCCGATCATCTTGACATCTACGGCACAGAAGAAGCATATCTTGAAAGTTTCCGCCACTACACTTCGCTCATTCAGGAAGGCGGTGCGCTGATTCTTCATACAGGACTTAAGATGCAACCTGACGTAAAGCCAGGTGTCACGACATATACATATAGTCGTGATGAAGGTGATTTCCATGCAGAGAACATAAAGATTGAGAACGGAGAAATAACGTTCGACTTCGTTTCTCCAGTAGGAAACATTGAGGGAATAAGTCTCGGTCAGCCTATTCCTATCAACATTGACAATGGTATAGCCGCAATGGCATTGGCACAACTCAATGGATGCAGCGACGACGAAATACGCAATGCAATGGCAACTTTCGGTGGCGTTGACCGCAGATTTGACTTTAAGATTAAGAACGACAAGATAGTTTTCCTCAGCGACTACGCACATCATCCGAAGGAAATACTGCAAAGTGCAAAGAGCCTGAAGGAAGTCTATAAGGACAGAAAGGTTACAGCCCTCTTCCAACCACACCTCTACACGCGCACGCGCGATTTCTATAAGGAGTTCGCAGAAAGTCTGAGCTTGTTCGACGAAGTAATACTGCTCGACATCTACCCTGCACGTGAAAAGCCGATAGAAGGCGTTACGTCGAAACTCATCTACGACAACCTGCGCACAGATATGGAGAAGATGATGTGCCACAAGGACGAAGTCCTCGACATTGTACGCAGCAAGGAGTTTGATGTTGCAGTTGTATTAGGTGCTGGCGACCTTGACAACATGGTACCAGAAATAACAGAGATACTAAATAATAAGTTGATATGATAAACAAGACTTGGAGTAACATCATCTTCATTGTGCTCGACATCGCCATACTGGTGTATGTTGTTCTGGCAATGACCTCTTTCAATAAGCCACTTATTGAGACCAACGACACGTGCTCCAAACTTGAAATCAACATAGAAGAAAACCTCACGGCAGGATTCCTTACGTCTGACGACATAAAGAGCATACTTATGTCGAAGAAAATCTACCCATTGGGCAAGTCAATCAGCATGATAAGCACAAGGGAAATAGAGGAAACTCTGCTCGAAAACAATCTTGTAGAGTCGGTGCTTTGCTACACAACGAGCAACAATCACGTCATCATAGGACTCAAGCAACGTACGGCTGTTTTGAGAATTAAAACCGACATGGGCGATGACTATTACCTTGACAACAACGGGAACATCATTCCGAAAGTGCAATACCCAACCGACCTGATTGTCGCTACGGGCAACTTCTCGCGCAAATATGCACAGAAACATCTGTCAGGATTAGGCAACATCCTTGTCGGCGACAACTTCTGGAAAGACGAGATTGAACAGATATACGTCATGCCTTCAGGCACGATAGAAATGATTCCACGCACAGGAAATCACGTAATCTACCTTGGCGAACCAACCGACATAGAGAGCAAACTTGAGCGTCTGTACAAGTTCTATAAGTTCGGTCTCAACAAGATTGGATGGAACAAGTATTCATACATCAACCTGGAGTTTGACAACCAGATAATTTGCAAGAAGAAATAAACAACAACACGAATATAAAACCAATACAAATATATGGCAAAAGATTTTGTAGTCGCTATTGAACTCGGTTCATCAAAGATGACGGGCATAGCTGGAAAGAAAAATGCTGATGGTAGTATCAATGTTCTTGCCCTTGCGCAAGAAGATTCCTCTGCTTTCATACGTAAAGGGTATGTTTACAACATTGACAAGACAGCAAGTGCGATTTCAAGCATCGTGACGAACCTGTCAAGTCAATTGAAGACTCAAATCAAGAAGGTCTATGTGGGCATTGGCGGACAATCTATTCGCAGTTACACGAACAAGATTATCCGCGAGTTCCCTATGGAAACAAAGATTACACAAAACATGGTGTTCGACCTTATGGATGCCAATCGTGCCACTCGCTATCCTGAACAGGAAATACTCGATGTTGTCGTTCAGGAATACAAGGTCAACAATCAAATGCAAATCGACCCTGCCGGCATAGAATGCACACGTCTTGAGGGTACATTCCTTAATATTATATATAGACAAGCATTCTACCGCAACCTTGCCAATTGCTTTGCAACAGCAGGCGTAAGGGTTGAAGACATGTTCCCTGCATCGGTTGCTTTGTCCGAAGCAGTGCTTACCGAGTCAGAACGTCGCTCCGGTTGTGTGCTCGTTGACTTGGGAGCAGACACTACGACAGTAGCAGTTTATTTCAAGAACATACTTCGTCATGTTGCCGTCATCCCATTGGGAAGCCGCAACATAACGAAAGACATTGCTTCACTGCAACTCGACGAAGACGAGGCTGAGGCTATAAAGTTGAAATATGCCGTGGCTTACACCGACAACAGCGACATTGACCTTGACCTCAACTACTCTATTGCCCCTGACCGTTCAATCGAAAGCCAGCGATTCATCGAGATTGTAGAGTCGCGACTTGAGGAGATTATCGAGAACGTGAAAAGCCAGATACCGCAAGAATACGAAGGCAGGCTTATGGGTGGATTTATCCTTACAGGCGGTGGTGCTAACATGAGAAAGATTGAGATAGCATTCGAAAAAATCACCCACTCTACTAAAATCCGTATTGCAAAGACCATCTGCTGCCCTATCTTCTCAAAGATTGACAAGATAAATGCCAAGGACGGAACGCTGAACACAGTTATAGGAATTCTTGCAAAGGGCAATGAGAACTGTGCCGGCGACGAGATTGTACTTGGCGATTTATTCCAGAACTCTGCCATGACAAATGATGTGCTTGAGGAAAAAGAGCCTGTCGAACCTGAAAAGTTTGTCGTTCCAGAACCTGAAATAGTCGAAGACGACGAGGAACAGGACGAGAAGCCATCCAAGGAAAAGCAGAAGAAAAACAGTGGATTTAACAACCTCTGGAAGTTCATCAAGGACATGGTTGAGCCAGAAGAAGAATAATAAAAATCGTAAATAACACATATATGCTTGGATCAGAAATTAACAACATGCCAAACGTATTAGACTTTGGTGAACCAACAAACGAACACAGCATAATCAAAGTCATCGGCGTAGGTGGCGGTGGCGGCAATGCTGTCAACCACATGTACCGTCAGGGAATACACGATGTTTCCTTCGTACTCTGCAATACCGACAATCAGGCTCTCACTGATTCCAACGTTCCGCTCAAGGTGCAACTCGGCAACGAGGGGCTTGGAGCAGGCAACAAACCCGAAAAGGCACGTGCTGCTGCCGAAGAAAGCATCGACGATGTGCGCCGTATGCTCAGCGACGGCACAAAGATGGCTTTCATCACAGCAGGCATGGGAGGCGGCACAGGAACTGGTGCGGCACCTGTCATCGCACGTGTGTCAAAGGAACTTGGAATACTCACGGTCGGCATAGTGACCATTCCTTTCCGTTTCGAGGGCGAGAAGAAAATAGACCAGGCACTCGATGGAGTAGAGGAAATGTCGAAAAACGTTGACGCTATGCTCGTGATAAACAACGAGAGACTACGCGAAATCTACCCTCACCTCACGGTTCTCGACGCCTTCGCAAAGGCCGACGACACCCTGAGCGTGGCAGCAAAGAGCATTGCGGAAATCATTACAGTCCACGGACTTATCAATCTCGACTTTAACGACGTGAAGACTGTGCTCAAGGATGGAGGCGTTGCCATAATGAGCACTGGCTATGGCGAGGGCGAAGGCAGGGTAAAGAAAGCCATCGAGGATGCGCTCAACTCTCCGTTGCTGAACAATAACGACATCTTCTCTTCACGCAAGATTCTGCTCTCAATATCGTCGAGCGACGACAAAGAGGGCAATAACGGTCTCACAATGGAAGAGATGGGCGACGTGCATAACTTCATGTCGAAGTTCGACGACTTCGAAATAAAGTGGGGACTTGCCGTTGATCCTGAACTCGGACGCAAGGTGAAAGTGACTATCATAGCCACTGGTTACGGTCTCGACAGTATATCTGGCATGGACGAGCACAACCGCAAATACACTCAGCAGGACGCACAAAAGGCTGCAGAACTTGCCGAGAAGAAGGCTGAACATCGCATCCGTCGCGAGAAATACTACGGTTTGGAAACCAACGTGCCGCACAAGAACCGCCCGAAGGTATTCATCTTCGAACTCGATGACCTCGACAACGACGACATCATAGAGCAGGTTGATGCAATCCCGACCTACAAGCGTTCGCTCGAAAACCTGCGCAACATCAAGAACATATCACCGATATTGCAGCCAGAAAAACCTCTTGAGCCCGACAATAGCGGAAAGATAAGTTTCTTTGATTAAACCTTAATTTCCATACACCTCTCTGAGGATTTCAAGCGACTTCAGCTCGGGAAATCCTGGGATGCGAAGCTTGTAATAACTTATAAGAACCTCTAAGCACTGGTTCCTCTCCGAGTGATTCATTGCGTAGAGGTTCATCTTTTCATACTCCATGCCGATGAGATTGGCTATATCGTTCATGTCGAGCCGCGGACCACTCATCGCATCTCTACCCACCTTGCTTGCCACAATCTCTCTGAACTCCTCGTCGTACATAGGATTATACCCCAGAAAACATAGCAGCTTCGCAAGGAAAACGATATGAAAACTTGCAAAATCCTCACCACTATGTTCGAGCCACACGAGGCTCTCCACTATGAACCGAAACAACTCCGCGTTCCCCTTTTCGCCCTTCAGCACATACCGCAGCACCTCAGCAACGAACATGACTATGGTAATCTTATAAGGATTACGATACACCTCGTCGAGCATCACAGCCGCACGCACCTCCTTCATATACTGCAACTGGCGGTTCTGACGCAAGTCAAACTCCACCTCGACCACCGATAAAGGCTGCATCAGCATCCGCACGCCTCTCCCTTGCTTCCCCTTTGCTGCCCTGCAAAGAAAGGAGACCACGCCCTCATTCTCGAAATAAACCGCCACGATGTTGGCATCGTCGCCGTATTTCAACGAGTTCAATACTATACCCCTACCCTTTGTCAACATAACTGCAAAGTTAGTGCAAATCGAAGACAATACATGCCTGTTTTTGTTAAAAAACCTAAAAAAGCAGACAAAATATCAATTATCAATTGCCAATTGTCAATAATTTATTACCTTTGCATCCGCAAAAAACAAAACGGTCCCTTCGTCTATCGGCTAGGACGAGAGATTTTCATTCTCTAAAGAGGAGTTCGACTCTCCTAGGGACTACCAATTAGAATAACGTAAAAAAAGAATTTTTAACAAGATGGCAAACCACAAATCATCTATCAAGAGAATACGTCAGACAAAGACGAGAACTCTTCATAACAAGTACTACGCAAAGACAATGCGTAATGCTGTTCGCAAACTACGCGCAACAACCGACAAGGACGAAGCACTCAAGATGTACCCAGAAGTACAGCGAATGCTCGACAAGCTTGCAAAGACCAACATCATCCACAAGAACAAGGCTGCAAACCTCAAGTCAGGTCTTGCTCTCTACATCAACTCTTTGAACAAGTAATTCCCTTAGTCGCAATGATTCATCATAGGGGGGCAAATGCAATGTTTGTCTCCCTTTTTCGTTACCATCTCTGAGGACGAACGCTTAACTCGGAAAAAAGTTGTACAACTTTCACTTGGAAGTTGTACAACTTTCGAACGAAAGTTGTACAACTTTTTTTCACCCCCACCACACACACCTGTAGAGTCTATCGCACGCTCAATGAAAATCGTATAAGGTTATTAGGTTGTGAGGTTATAAGGTTGTAAGAACTTTTTATGTCTTTAGGTACTTATAACCTTACAACCTCACTTGAAACTGAAAGCTGCAAACATTAACCTTCAATCTACATTAACTGCAATTTAAGGATATTCACGCTGAAGGCTGGCACATGGAACTTAACAGTATGAGAATCGGCAGCCTTGGCTTCTGCCTGTGTAGGATAGATGGCACGAGGATTCTGTAGTGTGTTCTCATCGTCACCACTTGCAGACGACAGTCGGGTAAGGACCACAGCGTTTGGTGAGTTCACGTCAACCTGACAGTTGGCAAGATTGAGGATGCCATCGGCATGTCCTTCGCCTACGTTTACCACCTTAACGTACATCACCTTGGATGCCTCGTCGATAGTTGTTGTGGCATAGACTCCTTCCATGGCAGAACTCTTCTGTATCTTGCATGTGAAGTCCTCTTTACCGTCTATGCTGCAGCGAAGACTGTCACCCTCCACATCCACCTGTATTGTGTACCAACGGTTGTTGTCAACATGGAAACGGGATTCGCGTCCTATCTGTAGTCTGCTACTGCCGATGGTCTGCTCGGCATTGTTCTGCACGTTTCCCCATCCACCAATGTTATACCATAGGAAATGTTTATTGTCAAGATAGTTGGCAATAGGCATGAACCCCTCTGCACCATCACGCTTCAAGGCTTCGACCTTGAAGGAGTAATTCTTTGCTGTGATTGGGAAAGGACATGTTGCGATGGCTGGCTGTTCGTTTGATGTCTGAACGTAATTGCCGTTCTCCACCGTCCATTTCCCGTTCTGTGCCGTCCATGTAGAGAAATCGCCAAGACTGGTTTCCTTGCCATCAATAATGAGTCGTGGGTTACGATACTCCACGGTGGTGTTGTATGTAGCCAAACCTACGTTCACAGGCTTCACTTCCTCCACTTCTGCTTTCTCAGGCATCTGAAGCGACCATGTGCAATCTGTCTTCACAACGCGTGTTCCAATGTTGTTTGGGAATAGCTGCTGAACGTAGTAAGAAGGTGTCCCCATGCAGTCGCGTGAGTTGAAGCGTATCATGTCAGGACGCCAGCGGGCATCGTTCTCGTTGACGAAGATAGGGGCGTATGAGTTCATTACCACTACATCGCTGTTATTCTCCATGCCCATCATATATACAGCTTCGCCAAGAGCTGCGTTAAGGTTGCCTATGTCACCAAACTGACTTGTTACGGCATACTCGCCTACATAGACCTTATGGCGGCCGCGGGGATAGGTGTCATACTTCTTGAAACGGTCGGCAAACCACTTTGGATTACGATAGTAGTGCTCATCCACCATATCCACAGGATAATTGTTGCGCCAACTTGGATTGTCCGTACCCCAGCTCTCGACGTTGCCGATGCACTTCACGTTAGGGTATTTCGCCTTGATGGCATTATAGAACTGGATGTAACGCTCCGGATAGTGGTCTGACTGGTCAGAGTTGTTGCCCATGTTGTAGTTATAGTTCTCGTTGCCTATCTCTATATACTCCAGATTGAAAGGCTCAGGATGGCCATTGTCAGCACGCATCTTTCCCCACTTCGACGTGACAGGACCATTGGCATACTCAAGTGCGTCCAGGCAATCCTCAATCCAACTGTCTATCTTGTCGTAAGGATCACAGCCGCCATGCCAGATGCCAACATTCACCACAAAGAGAGGCTTTGCGCCAAGGTCTTCACTCAGTTGCAGATATTCATGGAAACCGATGCCGTCACTCGTGCGGTAGCCCCAGTTGACGTTGGCATGTCCTTCTCTTTCTTCTATCGGACCAATGGTACGCTTCCAGCGGAAGGCATTGTCAGGACTATTCTGTCCTTCTACGAAACACCCACCAGGGAAGCGCATGAAGCGTGGATGCATATCGGCAAGCATCTGTGCCAGGTCGGGACGCATACCGTTATTGCGGTTCTTGAACGTAGGTGGGAAGAGGCTCACAACGTCGATTTGTATCTCTCCGGCTTTGTCTGCAGTCAGAACGAACTGCGCCTTTGCATCGTCGGCTGTGGCAATGAACTGGGAAGTTATCTTCTTCCAATTCTTCTTTGCTTTCACCTTCACAGGAACAGAGGCGAGCACCTTCCCGTCTGTGCCTACGAGTTTTGCGGTGAGAGTTCCCTTATATCCCCTTTCGCTTCTGATGAAGAACGAGAGCTGATACTCACGCCCCTCAACAGCATTGATACCCCAGAAACCTTCGTTGCGCACTCCATCGCCCTCTTTGCTTATTATTACGTTCAGGGCATTGTGCTGCACGCTGTTTAAAAGGTTCTGCTGAGTGAGGCTTATCTGTGCCGTGCCCTCTGCCGACCAACTTGTGATGCTGGTTGGTGAGTTTGTCAAGCCTCTTCCACGTCTGTTGCGAGTGCCTGGTGCAATCAGGTTATCCTCGAACGAACGGTTGCGGATAAGTTCGGCATAAAGACCTCCATCTGCGGCATGGTTTATGTCCTCGTAGAATATGCCATAATGCGTAGGACTAACAGCCGGACCTTGATTACGGGCGTCAACATTGATCGTTACCTGTGCTGATAGGCTTGTGCTCATACAAGCCATGAACATTGCTAAATAAAAGTTTTTTGTTTTCATATATTTTTACGGTTATACGGTTATACGGTTTTGCGTTTGTCTTTTTCGCCTCCATTTTTGGAGGAGTTTTGTTCATTTTTTTACAAAGCCTTGAAGCCAAAGTTTCAGTTCTTCCAAAGCCATGTTACGATAATTAAAGTCACTCTTGTTGAACCATCCATGACCGCCTGACGGATATATATGCAAGCATGCCGGCACTCCATGTTCCAGGAGCGCCTTGTAATACGCTATACTGTTATTTACCGACACATGAGGGTCTGTACCACTTGTAGCGATGAATGCTGGAGGCGTGTCCTTTGTCACATGCCGCTCATTACTGTAAAAGGCAATATCCTCTGCTGAAGGATTCTGTCCAAACAGGTTATCACGTGAAGGTTTATGACAAATCAATGAGTCCATAGATATTACTGGGTAGAACAGAATCTGGAAGTCAGGACGAAGGTCAAGCGATGTATAGTGAGTAGCCGCTGTCGATGCCAGATGTCCACCGGCACTGTTTCCGTGCACTCCCAGTTTTGTGAAGCCGTACTCTGCCTGATGGTCACGCAGGGTCTTCATTGCCTTATTAAGGTCATCCATCGGAACTTCCATACATCCGTTTGGTATGCGATAGCGTAAAACAGCCAGCAGTATGCCTTGTTCATTATACCATTTGGCTATGTTATGAAACTCACGCTCCCATATCTGCAGATAACTGCCACCAGGGCATGCCAACACAGCAAGACCATTAGGATGTTCGGGACGATACACCGTCATTACTGCACTGGTGACATTCTCCCAAAATACGCCTTTGTCTGTCTGTAGAAGAGTCACTCCATTACCTGAAGGCGCATGGGCATTATCCCAAAGAGGTAGCGTGACAACACTCTGGGCAGATACAAGCAAAGGCAAAATGCTCGCTATGGCTATAATAATCTGTTTTTTCATTTTAATTCTTTCGCTACGAAACAGTAAGAATAATTCAGGCTGAAACAGTAATGTACAGCATAACAATTGCAAATTTACTACTTTTTTCCAACCCATGAAATATATAGCGTTAAAAAAATTGCTTTGTTCTAAAATTTTTTTATTACCTTTGCACCTTGAAAAGAGTTTGAATTCTAAATTATAACAGTAGAAATGGCATTTACAAGACTTACGGCTGCCGAAGCTGCAGCTATGATTAAAGATGGTGAGAACATTGGTTTGAGTGGTTTTACTCCTGCTGGTACGGCAAAGGCTGTTACCCGCGAACTGGCTTTGAGGGCAGAGGCAGAACATGCTGCCGGTCGTCCGTTCAAGGTGGGCATCTTCACAGGTGCATCAACAGGACAGAGCACAGACGGAGTGATGAGCAATGCTCAGGCTATACGCTACCGTGCCCCTTACACCACAAACCCCGACTTCCGCAAGCACGTGAACGCAGGGGAACTGGCCTACAACGACATTCACCTTTCACAGATGGCACAGGAACTGCGCTATGGGTTTATGGGACAGTGCGACTGGGGAATCCTTGAAGTTTGCGAGATTACCGACGATGGCAAGGCATACCTCACGGCAGCAGGAGGCATAGCACCGACGGTTGCCCGCATGGCAAAGAAGATAATCATTGAGCTCAATGCTTTCCACACGAAGAGTGCTATGCAGCTGCACGACGTATATGAGCTGCAGGATCCTCCTTACCGTCAGGCAATACCTATAGTGAACGTTGCCGACCGCGTAGGCAAGCCTTACGTACAGATTGACCCAGCGAAGATAGTCGGAGTCGTAGAGTGTAACCTTCCTGACGAGGCACGTGCATTTACCGATGCTTCACCAGTGACTGACACTATCGGTTTCAATGTTGCTGAATTCCTCGTAAACGATATGCATCGCGGTATCATCCCATCGACATTCCTGCCATTGCAGAGCGGAGTAGGCTCAACGGCAAATGCTATCCTCGGCGCATTGGGCAACGACAAGCATGTACCAAACTTCAACGTATATACAGAGGTGCTCCAGGATGCAGTAGTAGGACTGATGCAGCAAGGTCGCGTGGTCAATGCAAGTACCTGTTCGCTGACGGTATCAAACAAGTGCCTGTATGAGATTTACGACAACATAGACTATTTCAAGGATCATCTTACGATACGTCCAAGCGAGATATCCAACTCGCCAGAGGTTATCCGCCGACTTGGAGTTATTGCTATCAACACGGCTATCGAGGTTGACATCTACGGTAATGCCAACTCAACCCATATCAGCGGTACAAAGATGATGAATGGTATCGGCGGTAGCGGCGACTTCGAGCGCAATGCCTACATCAGCATCTTCACATGTCCAAGTACGGCAAAGGGAGGACTTATCTCGTCGATCGTTCCGTTCGTTTCTCACTCAGACCATTCAGAGCACGATGTGAACGTGATTGTGACCGAACAAGGAGTTGCCGACCTTCGCGGCAAGAGCCCAAGAGAGCGTGCGCAGCTAATCATTGAGAACTGTGCTCATCCTGACTATAAGCAGTTGCTTTGGGATTATCTCAAGATGACTGGTGGCGGTCAGACTCCTCACTATCTGCCAGCAGCATTCGCCATGCACGACACCCTGATGCGCAAGGGCGACATGAGGCTCACAGAATTTGGTGAGTATGTAAAGGAGTAGGATATGCTCAAATTCGTTACATTCATTCTGCGGGCAATCTCGATCCTGCCTTGGCGAGTGCTGTATGCCATAAGCGACTGCACCAGCCCTGTGGTGAGGTTGCTCTATAGGAGAAAGGTTGTTCGCAAGAATCTTGTAGCGTCGTTCCCCGAGAAATCGCTGAAGGAGATAAAGGAAATAGAACGCAAGTTCTACCGTTTCTTCTGCGACCTATGGCTTGAGACCATCAAGCAAATGTCAATGTCGAAGGAAGAAATGATGAAACGCCTCGTCTTCACTGGCATGGATCCTATAAAGAGTGGATTCAATGGCGGTAAAGACGATGCGTTTTGCTATTTAGGGCACTACGGCAATTGGGAATGGATTGCCTCACTGCAGTATTGGGCTCCAGGCTATCAATGTGCACAGATCTATCATCCTTTATATAATAAGGTGATGGATAAACTGTTTCTCGACCTCCGAGGCAAATATGGTGGGCTTAACATTCCGATGAAGTCGTCGCTGAGGATTCTTATCAACGAGCGCAACAAAGGTTCGAAGATTTGGCTTGGACTTATCAGCGACCAACTGCCGAAATGGGAAAACATTCATCATTTCACTCCATTCCTCAACCGCGAAACAGCCGTGTTCACTGGTGGCGAACAGATGGGAAAGAAGTTTGATGCCATGATGTATTACATGAGAGTGGTTCGGCCGAAACGTGGGTACTATGAGGTTGAGTTCATTCCAATGTTTCACGATTCAAAGAATGTAGAAGACTTCAAGGTTACCGACCGTTTCATGGAAATGCTTGAGGAAGACATCAGACGCTGTCCTGAACTTTGGCTCTGGACACATAAGCGTTGGCACCGTACAAAGGAAGAATGGTTGGAAAGAACCAAAGCAGCCCCCCTCTGTCCCCCCAAGGGGGGATGAAAGGTCACCACTCTATTCTCTCCCCCTTGGGGGAGTTGGAGGGGGCTATCACCACGCTGTCAATGAGGGTTCCACTGACGGCATCGTATCCACGCATTGTTATTGTTTCCTTGCCGACATCGACAATCTGATAATACCGGCTATCGTTTCCGATTGGGTGGAAACGTTCTGTCGGATGGATGCTATAGTTCTTCGGCGAACAATGGCTTATGGTGTAGAGAGGCTTATTGGTACAGACATTTCCCTTCAATGGACTCTCGTCGGAAGTGCAATGACTATAAGCATGTTCATGCCCTTGCATGACGAGGTCAACGCCACAATCCTTGATAATGCCGTTGAAAAACCAACGTTGAATTAGATTGTTGTTCTTTCTTTTTATTGAATAAAGAGGATGATGGAGCATGACAATCTTATGCTTGGCATCGGTATTCTCCAAGTTTTCCTTAAGCCAAATCCTTTGACCAATCAGATTCCACGCCTCCCGATCAGAGTCGAGAAGGAAGAACGAAGCATTATGATAGGCGAAACTAAACAGGTGATTTTCGTCGCCACGCTCTTCCATTCCTTTCAGGAAATACGGAAAGATGAGAGCCACACGACGCTCACTATGCTTGATGATTCCTTTCAGATAATCATGATTGCCAAGGATGTTGACCACTGGCATTGCGGTACAAATGCTGTCAATGCTGCGAAAAGTCTCTGCCCAATATGCATCTGTAGGGCGTTCGGTAAGGTCACCGCCGAATGCAACAAACTCTACCTCTGGGTGATTCATCAGTGCTTCTCGCAACATTTCATTGGCTTTTCCGTCAATGGTGTCCTGAACATCGCCTACGAACATGAACGAAAACTTATCAGCTTTTGGGTTATGAGTGCGGAAAGAATACCACTTTGACTGCTGCCCATTGGTAACGACGGAGTAGTGATAGTCCTTCTGCGCATCAAGACTTTTCATTTCTGCACGATAAAATGCTGCTTTGCCGGCACGCGAATAGAAGACTTCGCCGATAGCCTTTATCATCATTGTGTCGTGTCCTTCGGCTAAGAGAAGTGCCGCATCATCGTGGATTGTTGTGTCGCACATCCACGAAACGTACCTTGACTGTTCGCCATCATTGCCGAATGTCAGGAGTATTCTCGTTGGCGAAGTGCTTACAGCGTAGGGCAGTTCTTCTGGATTATGAAACCACGAATCCCATTGACTCCCAACCCATATCGCTACACCAACGATAAGAATAACGATTGCCAATAACTTAATAACCCATTTTTTCATTGTCTTACAACGAGTTCATTATGGTTCATCCTGTACATATATTGCTGGATTATGCTCTTCAACCGCTTCTCGTATTCCTTTGGCTGAGAGCCGTTCAAGTCTTTTTTCAGCAACTTGTCTTCCTTAAAACGATAGGCATGAACCGTCTTTTCCCCATCAAACTGCAACATCCAATCCCCCTGGACATACTGATAGAGCCCACTGCCTGGGTGATAGTTCAGGATAAACTTATCTTCCTTCGGCGTGTTCAGCGCATCTTGCCCAAAGGCGATATACGGTTTGTCGTAGCGTAGAAGTCCATAGACAGTAGGCATTATGTCTGCCTGACTCACGAGTTTGTCTCTGTCAACTTCGGCAAGTTCAGGCATTGCAGGCGAATAAATGACTATCGGAACCCTGAACACACCAAGGTCTGAGAGGAATTCTTGGTCTATAGCCTCACTCGTATGGTCGGCTGTCAGTACAAACAGAGTGTTCTTAAACCACGGCTGTTTCTGTGCTTTCTCGAAGAAAAGACGCAAAGCGTTATCGCTGTACTTGATACAGGAGAACACTTTTGGCTCTGATGGAGGATAGACTTCCCTGTAACGCTCGGGTATGGCAAACGGTGAATGCGACGATGCCGTGAACACAGAAGTGACGAAAGGTTCGGTCATCTCGCCCATCTTGTCGCAATAAAACTGCAGGAATTCCTCGTCCCATATAGCCCAAGTGCCGTCAAAATCCTTGTCGCCATTATATCTTGAGTCCTGATTATACTCCGTTCGACCATAGTATTTCTCGAATCCAGTGGCGTTGGCAAAGGCTTGAAATCCCATGCTGCCATTCTCTGCTCCGTGGAAAAACGCCGAAGAATATCCCTTATTTCGCGTCAGTTCTCCGGCAATTCCAGACAAATCGTTGAGTGCGGCAGGCGTAAGGAAGAACGGTTCTACAAGGCTTGGTATCGAAGAAAGAACCGAAGGCATACCGTCGATGCTCTTTCTTCCGCACGCATAACTATATGTGAACGTCGCTCCTTGCTTTGCCAATTCACTCAGGAAAGGCATACATCCACGTGCCATTGCCTGCTGTCCAAAGCTTTCAAGTATGAACACAACCACGTTCATCTTCTTCATCTCTGTACTATCCGAGGCTTCGTGCAGCGGAGAGAATAGCTTTAGGGCTTCTTCCTCGTCCATATAATTTCGCTCGGAAAAAGGTTTTTTGCCTATGGTTCGCATTATGCAGAACGGCGTATTGAGCACTATACCTGCATCGATTGCATGGTCAACATACTGGTTGGCATTCGACAAAGTGATTGGTCGCACTGCTGTAGTGAAGCCGCCACGCATTCCTGCAACGGTAAGTCCTGACGCCAAAGCCAACAATATCACGCATGAAATATAGTATCCTACTAAGCCTTTGCCCACGGGTTTCTCACTTGTCGCTGGGCTCCTGAACAACTTCCACAGCCCATAGCAAAGCAATATGCCTATCGGGAACAAATACCAATACGGCAGACTTTCCTTTAATACAATGCCGAAGATATTGCTCTCGTTGCTAAACTCGGTCAGTACATTCCACGTAGTCCTGCGCCCAGTGAACGGAAAATAAGCGCAATCGCAAAGGTTGGCGACTATTCCAATGAAGTTGACCACGACAAACACCACCCTCAACGTCGGGTAATACCACTTCCAGCCTTCCTTCTTGTGCAGCGGCAACAGGAAGAAGAGTATCATCCAGCAGTTCAAGTAGAGTATGGCAGTGCAGTCAAAGCGCAGTCCACTGACAAGCAGTCGTAACGCATAGCCCCACGTAAGATGCGACTCAAAGAGGTTCATGTTGCACAGCATGAACACCACTCTCGTAATCGTGAAACACACAAACACTACAAAGAGGTTTGCTATCAGGGCCGACACGGTCCTTAGCGTCGTAGAAGATTTTATCATCATTTCTTTACTCCTTCGATATTTTTCAGTTGAATGCAAAGATAGGCATTTTTCTTTTCTTTTCAAAAAATTGCCCCTATCTTTCTTAAAAATTTGACTTGTGTTAACAGAATTTTTCCGGCTCGTGCGGATGTTCTCCGTGGGGCGAACGCTTGGCTTTTACGGAACGTGCCTAATACTCGGGGAAAAACTGTAGCAGTTTTCACTTGAAAACCGTAGCAGTTTTCGATCGAAAACTGCTACAGTTTTTTGTCGGGTATAAGCGTCGTCATGTGAATGACAAACGGTCGATGCCAAAAAAACTATTCGAGGAAGTCCTGCTCGTTATATATTGGGCGACGTTTCACTTCGCGATATATCTTGCCGACGTATGCTCCTACGCTTCCGAGAGCAATGAGGATTACTCCGCCTACAAACCAAACTGAGAGTATCAACGAAGCCCAGCCTTGCACAGCCGTGCCGCTGAGGAGCGATACGAGTACGTAGATGGCAATGAGTATGCTAATGAGAATGAACACCACGCCAGTATAGACCACGTAAAGGAGTGGCTTGGTTGAGAACGACGTGATGCCGTCGAGTGCGAGATTGAGCATCTTGCTCAAGGTGTATTTCGACTTTCCTGCCTGGCGTTCGCTCAGCACGTCTTCGACGATTGTTGACGGAAATCCTATCTGTGGAAACATTCCCCTAAGGTAAAGGTTTCGCTCTGGGTATCGGGAGAGTGCCTCGATGACTCGGCGACTGACAAGACGGAAATCGGCATGATTATAGACCATATCGACGCCCATACGCTTCTGCAGCTTGTAGAACAATTGTGCCGACGTGCGTTTCAACCATGAGTCGGCATGGCGTTGTACCTTTACGCCATAGACAACATCGAAACCTTTGTCGAAGTTATCAACCATCTGCTCTATACACTTTACGTCGTCCTGAAGGTCGGCATCAATAGTAACGACAGCATCACTCATGTCCTTCGCCTTCATCATACCAGCGTATATGGCCGATTGATGCCCTACATTGTGGGCAAGGTTAAGGCCTTTGACGAATGGATATTCGTTGTGCAGACGGCAGATGACATCCCATGTGGAGTCGTGGCTACCGTCGTTTACAAAGAGTGCAAAACTGTCTGCCGAGATTTTTTTCTTACATTTGAGGTCGTTGAAGAGTTTGTTCAGCTGTCTTGCAGTCAATGTGAGCACCTCTTCTTCGTTGTAACAAGGCAGTACAATTGCTAAGCGTATCATTGTTTGTAGGGTTATTTTAATTTGTTTGTTCGGTGGTCTGGTAGTTTTTGTTGTTTTGTTGTTTAGTTTTTTTGGAGTCTAAACGAGCAAAACGACTTGTATGTGGCAAAGGTTTCACCGCTGGATTTCAACTTCTTTATCAGTCGGTCGAGGCGTTGCTGCATCTGTCGGCCGCTGTGATTACGTATGATGAAAGGCATCCTGAACTCTGGATGTTGCTTCAATTCATAGAACTCCCACGGGTGGAAATAGGTATTGAAGTAGCCGTCGTGCTTTAATACTCGCTTCACAAATGCATAGTAGAGCCACTCAGGGAAGTTGTGGAGAGCAAGCCAGAAGAGTGGTATGCGCAACCAAGGAGTGACGGATGCAGGTATCTGAAGCACTCCGTCCTTCATGAAATAAGTTCGTGGAGTGGTAAGATGCATGTATCGCCCAGGGATGAATGCAGGGTTCAGCGATGAGTTGTACGTGTAACCGCACGCCTTTATATCGGCATCGCTGACAGGGAACATGCGTGGCTGACGGTAACCATAGCACTTGATTCCCATCTGACTTTCGATGATCTGCTTTGAGTTTTTCACGTCTGAAGCCTCGGGTTTCCAGTGGTCGCAGCCGTGGCAAGCAATCTCGTGTCCCTCGGAGAGTATGCGTTGTATCACGTCAGGAGCGTTCTGCACGAAGTTTGAAGTGCAGAAAAACGTGGCTTTTACCTGATTTTCTGCAAGAATATCAAGTATTTTGTTAGTGCCATAAACGGAGACTTCCATCCCTTGTGCGAGTGAAAAGTCAACTCCATGCTCGCGTGGAACGTCGAATTCTTCGGTGTCGAAACTCAGTAGAACCATTGTGTTTTTATTTTCTTTCTTATGACATCAATATGCACGTTTGTATGCATTGGCCTTTATTGACTCGCGATAGAAGAGCAAATCCCAATGATGCAGGTTGCCTTTCGGGTAGAATGCTTCCTGCCCTGGCGTATAGTATTTGCTGATGTCAAGGCCTTCGACGATGAGAACATTCATTGCCGTATCGACTTTTACGGTTGCTGTGTCGCCATGATAATACAGAGGCGCAGGAGTTGCATCGGTTGTCCAGTTGATAGGATTGATACATACTGCGGCACCATCAGTGATGTCGTGCCAGATGGCATCGGTTGAAGTGACGGAGTTGAACGAAACAGTGACGCCTGTTCCAGTCTCAGACATGGCAGGTTTGATGTGAGGGTTCTTCAAGTCTTCGGCTGTCAACCTGTAGCCTATCATGTAGGCAGCAACGAGACGTTCGTATTGCTTGTCGGAGATATGCTTCAGCAACGACAAAGTATGCATTGCCCCCTGACTGAAACCAGCAATGATGAAACGGCGGCCTTTGTTGTAATGCTTCATGTAGTAGTCGAAGGCGTCGCACACTTCTTGCGTGATTGCCGAAAGGCTGTCCATACGATTTTCCACTGTTGCATTGATTGCCGAGAGGGTGAACTGGTGGTAATACGGCGAGAAGAAGTTTACGGAATCGCCAAACATATACTTGGCATAGTCCATCTCCTTGTAGAACTGCTTGCGTTCATCGGGTGTAAGTTGTGCACGGAACACTTCATTTCCGTTGGCATCGACCGACTTGTTTGTGACTGTTGACGTGATGTAGAACACATCAACAAGGTTATCGTCGGCAGGTTTGTCTGTCTGATACCACATGTCAGACGCATCCCACGGCGAAAACTGCTTGTGGGAACAGCCGATCATCAGCAACGTCAGCAAAAGGAAAAATAGTTTTTTCATACCTTATTATATATATAATGTGTCAATCTTGTTGCACAAGTTTATACAGTTTATCCGATGGCCGTACCTTTTCAGGCACAGGGATTGATATGCTCTGGCCCTTTACGGCTTCATCTACAGGCTTTAAGTCGAAGCGGATCTCGTCGGCATTCAGGTAGATTACACCAGTCGTCGGACCAGTGATGAGCAGTCGGTCGCCCTTTTTCAGAGTGCCGGCTTCCATCTTGAACTCTGCCACGCCGATGTTGCTGAAGTATCTCACGCCCTTGGCAATATACTCTTTCTTCTCGGTGGCATTGCTGCCGTAGTTCCTGTTCCACTCTCCAAGTCGCTGACCGAGATAGTAACCATTCCAGAAACCACGGTTGAACACGGTGCTGAGTTGCTCGTCCCACTTGTCTTTCTTCTCGTCGGTAAACGTGCCCTCTACCACCGCGGCAATCGCTTCCTTGTAGCAGTTCACCACGGTATAGACGTATTCTGCCGAACGTGCACGGCCTTCAATCTTGAAAACACTGACGCCAGATTTCATCATCTTGTCGATGAAACGGATTGTCTTCAGGTCTTTCGGCGACATTATATACTTGTTGTCTATCTCAAGTTCATCGCCTGTCTCGCGGTCGGTGACGATATAACTGCGACGACAAATCTGCATACATTCACCACGATTAGCACTGCGCCCTGCATTGTCTAACGACATGTAGCACTTGCCGCTTATTGCCATACACAACGCTCCATGGCAGAACATCTCGATTCTCACAAGTTCGCCACTCGGACCACATACGTGTTGCTCCTCGATCTGACGATGTATCTCAGCCACTTGGTCGAGGTTAAGTTCTCGTGCAAGGACAACAACATCGGCAAACTGGGCATAGAACTTCAGTGCCTCGATGTTCGAGATGTTGAGTTGTGTTGACAGGTGAACCTCCATTCCACGCTGCCGGCAATAGAGCATCACGGCAATGTCGCATGCAATGATTGCCGAAATCCTTGCCTCGACAGCAGCATCGACAATCTCGTGCATCGTATTGATGTCCTCACCATATATCACTGTATTGACCGTCAGGTACGACTTCACGTCGTGTTCATGGCATATCTGTGCTATCTCCTTAAGGTCGTCGATAGTGAAATGGTTCGCACTATGTGAGCGCATGTTGAGTTTGCCTATACCGAAATATACGCTGCCTGCCCCTGCTTTCAAAGCCGCCGATAGGCTCTCACGAGAACCTACCGGCGCCATTATTTCATATTTATTCATTTTTTTTACGGTCTAAGGTTAAAGCCCCTCCAACTTCCCCAAGGGGGAGTGATATGAACGTTCTTTCAGTCGCTACGCTTTGTGAAAGCGGCAAGCCGATGACATCCCCCCTTGGGGGGACAGAGGGGGGCTGGAGGGGGGCTGCCTTTACTCTTCCTTACGTGGAGCCTTTTCGCGATGGTTGTCGCGACGATTGTCGTGACGCTCGCCACGCTCTGGACGCGGACGGCGCTCACGCTCTACATAACCTTCTGGCTTTGGAGTAAGCACACGGCGAGAGAGTTTGAACTTGCCTGTCTTCTTGTCAACGTCGATAAGCTTAACCGTAATCCTGTCGCCTTCCTTCACTCCTGTCTCTTCAACAGTCTCAAGACGATTCCAATCCATTTCGCTTATGTGGAGAAGTCCATCCTTGCCTGGCATGAATTCTACGAAGCATCCGTAAGGCATTATCGACTGAACCTTGCCTTCATATACCTCGCCAATCTCAGGAACTGCTACTATGGCGCGAACCTTGCGCAATGCTCCGTCGATGCTTTCCTTATTCGGACCGCTAATGATGACCTTTCCGCCTTCTTCAACTTCCTCTATTGTTATCGTTGAGCCTGTCTCTTCCTGGATACCCTGGATAACCTTGCCACCAGGACCTATCACTGCTCCGATGAAGTCCTTTGCGATTATCATCACTTCCATGCGTGGTACCTGTGGCTTGAACTCGGCACGAGGTTCTGAGATTGTCTTCATCATCTCGCCCATGATATGCTCACGGCCAGCCTTTGCCTGCATCAATGCCTTCTCGAGTATTTCGTAAGAGAGTCCGTCGCACTTGATATCCATCTGTGTTGCTGTCAAGCCGTTTACTGTTCCTGTAGTCTTGAAGTCCATGTCGCCGAGGTGGTCTTCGTCGCCAAGGATGTCGCTGAGTACGGCATATTTATCTTCGCCAGGGTTCTTTATGAGGCCCATTGCTATACCTGCCACTGGGTTCTTCATTGGGATACCGGCATCCATGAGGGCAAGTGTGCCGGCACATGTTGTTGCCATCGACGAACTTCCGTTGCTTTCCAATACGTCAGAGACTACGCGTACAGTGTAAGGGAAGTCCTCAGGTATCTGTCCCTTGAGGGCACGCCATGCAAGATGTCCGTGTCCTATCTCGCGACGACCTGTTGAACGCTGCGCCTTTGCTTCGCCTGTGCAGAATGGTGGGAAGTTATAGTGCAGCAGGAATCTCATGTAACTATGGTCGAGAACATCGTCAACAAGTTTCTCATCGAGCTTTGTCCCGAGCGTACATGTTGCCAATGCCTGCGTTTCTCCACGTGTGAATATGCTGCTTCCGTGTGGGTAAGGCAGCGGTGAAACCTCGCACCAGATAGGGCGGATGTCCGTAGTCTTACGTCCATCGAGGCGGATACCTTCGTCGAGAATACAACGGCGCATGGCGTCGCGCTCCACGTCGGCATAGTATCTGTCAGCCAGTACGGCCTTTTCTTCCATCTCGTCCTCGGTCAGTTCTGCATGTGCTTCAGCGTAAGCAGTCTTGAAATCCTCTATAATCTGTGCAAAAGCCTCGGCACGTGCCTGCTTCTCAAGTCCTTGTTTAGTTACGTCGTATGCCTTCTGGTAGCACTCGGTTCTCACCTGTTCGCGAAGTTCCTCATCGTTCACCTCGTGGCAATACTCGCGCTTTACGTCCTTGCCCAACTCCTTCGAGAGTTCTTCCTGAAGCTCACACATCGGTTTGATAGCGTCGTGTGCAGCCTTGAGCGCACCGAGAAGATCCTGCTCGGAAACTTCCTTCATCTCGCCTTCAACCATCATGATATTGTCCTTCGATGCACCAACCATAAGGTCCATATCGGCATCCTTCATCTGGGCAAACGTTGGGTTGATGACATACTCGCCATTCACGCGTGCCACGCGAACCTCAGAGATAGGGCACTCAAACGGTATGTCCGACACTGCCAACGCTGCACTTGCAGCAAAACCAGCCAATGCATCTGGCTGATCAACGCCGTCGGCAGAGAACAGTATTACGTTAACATAAACTTCTGCGTGATAGTTCGACGGGAACAGTGGGCGCAAAGCTCGGTCAACGAGCCGGCAAGTGAGGATCTCATTGTCGCTTGGCTTACCCTCGCGCTTCGTGAAGCCTCCAGGGAAGCGGCCGTAAGCGGCATACTTCTCGCGGTATTCCACCTGCAGAGGCATAAAGTCAGTTCCAGGAACAGCATCCTTTGCGGCGCAGACAGTTGCCAATAACATTGTGTTACCCATACGGAGCATCACAGCACCGTCAGCCTGTTTCGCCAGTTTTCCTGTCTCAATGCTGATCTGACGACCGTCAGGCAGAGAGACTGTCTTTGTTACTACATTCATAATTTTCTTTTCTTTTTCGTTAAATAAACCTCTAAAAATTACATCTAAAAACATCTAATACATCAAAAATAACATCTTAAATATTCAGATAATTTCATAATCGACTGCAAAGGTAATAAAAATTTACAACATCCAATGTCCAATTTATAATTTATTTGCATTTCCCTTGTTATTTATCATCCCTCTGCGCTAAAGTCGCAAAGATTGACCTTTATACTTGAAAGTCATCGACGCTTGCGTCGGTTCTTGCAGTCGTCGCTGGCTCCTTTGTGCAAGCGCTAACGCGATGATTACCAAGCGCAGCGACTAAAAGAAAACTGTAGCAGTTTTCAACCTAAAACTGTAGCAGTTTTGGATCGAAAACTGCTACAGTTTTTTTCGCATCAATAAGGTCAATTTATAAATGCATAACGGACACATTGGGAAAAGACCAACGTGTCCGTATCTATTGCTATGCATCGGGCAATAATTGCCCAGCCGTTTTCACTTCTTCAAATACTTCTTTCCGCGGACGATTACTATTCCCTTATAGTTCTTGCCTACATGAATGCCTTGGAGGTTTACTCCATCTCCTTGCAAGAGACCTGAAGAGATGTTTTCGATGCCTGAAGGCGTATCGTTGAACTCGAATGTCACACCCTTTGCTTCCATTTCGTCCAAATGCAGATAGGCCTTGTTGTCGCCGATGGTCTTGCCATCCCAGAGGTAGAAGCCTACGCCATTCTGTCCATACGACAGTGCATAGTCGTCTTCTCCCAATATGGTTGACCTATCTACGCCTAACAGCTGATTGTCCGCCGAAGCTTTCTGCCTGTTGCTCGACGGCATCAGGGTGATGCTGCTCTTGTTGGCCTTCAGCACCACTGCCTCGCTCTTGTGGATTAGGCTGACTGCATCTAACTTCAACACTTTTGTGCGCTCGTCTTTCTTCTCTACACTTCCGATGTAAGCCTTAGCGTTAACATCCTCCGGCAACTTGTATGCGCCTTCACTCGTGAAGAACGTAGAGTAGTAGTCCGTCGGGTTTTTAGGGTCTTGGTTGGCTGTGAGCTTAAAAGTATGGGCAAAGAATGTTTCCAATGGCTTGGTCTCGTTAAGGGAGTAAGCTGTTTCCTCGCCATTTTTAACTTTCATCTTCACCGCATCTCCGTCGAAAGTGACAGTGGCAATGAGTGTCTCACCTTCTCCTTCTGTCGGAGGCGTGAATGTGTGGCAGTCATCATAGATTTTACCTT
>JAKSIZ010000090.1 GCA_024398515.1 Bacteroidaceae bacterium
TCTGCCAGTGGTGAGGCAGTCGAAGGATGTTGTTGGCATTAAAGATGAAGACAGGATCATTATATGACTTCATTCGCTTGCCAGTCGCCTCACGCGGATCTTCCAGTTCAAGGGTAAGGAACTGCTGCTGATAGCCAACCGTCCAGTTCATGGTGTAAGGCCCGAACGTAGGCGAAGCGTTGACATAACCTATGAATGTGCGCACAGGCTTTGGCAGGTTTATTCTACGGTAAACCAACACACCTTCCTCGGCAGGAATCTGTTCGCTGATAAATGGATATTGCCATTGCGAAATCATGTGGTCACTTTGGCTGTAGCTGAGCGAGCCGAGTAGCCAGCTCCAGCGGGCATTAAGACCTAACTCATGCTGTATCTGATTGCGAAGTTGAGAGTTGCCTTGCATCAAGATGGAGTGGCTGGCGTATGTTGTGGCATCTGTCAGGTGGTAGAAGTCCGGGCGTATGGTCTTGGTGTTGTAGCTTAGCGAAAGGCCAACCCTGCCAACCTGTACTGAATAGAATAATGAAGGGTAGAGTCCATGGCGTGTGTCACGCACATTGGCATCGGCATTGAGGAGGTTGGTATAATCAAAAGTTACGCATTCATATCGTGCACCCACTTTTGCCACACCATATTTGCCGAAGTTTGCCATATACTCCACGAAAGCAGAATAAGTATCTTCGTTGGTCTTGGATTGAGAGTCGGCAATGTAGTCCTGGTTGATGGTGTAGTCTATGTCTCGGTTTACCCATATCAGTTCTGTTCCGGCATTCAGCATTCCTTTCCATAGAGGGTAAGAAACAACGAGTTTGGTGGCAAGCAGATTGCTTGAAGAAACGCTTGACGAACTGACCTTGTCGCTTTGGCTTTCCATATCTTCCGTAGCTCCTTTGGTATTCCAGTCAAAGTTCCAGTCAATGCCCATCTTACCCCATTTTCCGTTGTAGTAAGTGTTGAGGTTATAGCCGAGCGGAGCAGTATATTTTGTGAATGTCTCAGAGATGAGAGTCTTGTAGAACACAGCATTATTATACACATCCTCGTGCAGCAGTAGCGGACTCTCGTTGCTGAGCATATGGTCGATCTGGAAACGCATTCCTAGACTATGCTTCTCGCTAACCATCCAGTTAGTGCCTAATGCATAGTTCATACCATGTCCTGATGTGCGGGTGTCGCCCCATCCTTTCTGCCAGTTCTCATTCAGTTGATTACCCGACTTTGTAAAGATATGCTGGTCGGCAGTAGCACGTTGCAGGGTGTGCTGGTTCCAGTTGTTCACCATGCCGAAGATGTCCAAGCCTTTGTGGCGGTAATTGAAGTTGAGCGTGGCAGACGGATCGGCAAACTCTGCTATACGCAAGTCTTGACTGTGACCAGCAGTAATGTCAAAGCCAAAGCCTTCGCCCTGTGGCTTGCGAGTACGGATGCGGACAACAGAGCGGACCGTAGCATCATACTGAGCGCCGGGATTGTTTATCACCTCCACCTCGAGGATGTCTTCACTTCTCATGCGTTTTAGTTCCTCAATGTCGTAGAGCTTTCGACCATTTACATAGAATACAGGCGTACCTTTACCTATTACCTCCAGTTCCTCACCCTGCATCATCATGCCTGGCACTTTGCCTAGCATTTCATACAAAGACCCCGATTGCGCCAAAGCTGAACCTTGAATCTTTGTCACCACGGCATCGCCGCGGAGCTTTGTCTTTGGAGCGATAGATTTCACTACAACTTCATTGAACACGACTGTTGAGTCGTTCATGTTTTGTCCGTGCGCAATAACATACCATAACGCATAGACCAATAATAAAAGTACAGTTCTTTTCATCTTTGTTGATTTTGAAATTTGAAAATTGCGAGTGCAAAAGTACAACGTTATTTTGAACCTCGCAATACCTTGGGATAGACGTCAAAGCATGAGGGATATTCTGCATAAAAAGAGGAGATGACCGTATGAAACATTTACGTTTTATCGCCTACAATTTATCCCAGACACCCTACAATTTATCCCTACAAAGCGGATATTCATGTAAAAAACAGTAACTTTGCACTATGAAAAGAAATGTATTATACAAATTTGCATGGGAATCACTCCAGCCATGTGCATTCCTGACAATAGCGTTTTTTATCTTCCAACCTTTTGGCAATGCCTACAATACGCTCATGGCGTATTTCTTTCATATCGTATTGTGTGAGGTGTCGGCTTGTTTCATTGGTTGTTTTCTGTCTCTCCTTGTTAGTTATTATACCTTTGGCTATCGTTTCGACACCAAGGAAACGACGTTGAGCCAAACAAAAAAACTTGTGGGAGTCTATATGCTGTGCATACCATTGACAGCATTCTTTTTGTATGTCGTCAATC